>CAYWPL010000005.1:0-103330 GCA_964460365.1 uncultured Candidatus Peribacteria bacterium
GTGGACGAACCTCTGGTGTACCTGTTGTCGTGTCAACGGCATCGCAGGGTAGCTATGTTCGGCGGGGATAACCGCTGAAAGCATCTAAGTGGGAAGCCCCTCCTAAGATTGCGTATCTCCATCAGTCCGCAGGCAGACTACCTGCAAAATCGGCCACAGGTGTACGTACAGTAATGTATTCAGCCGAGTGGTACGAATGGACAATTGAACATTTTTCTCTTTGTTTCCTCCTCTTCGGAGGAGGACAGAGTACTGTTCGTGTGTTACAAATTGGGCATTCGAACATTATTCGTAAAAGTACTTTTCAGTAATCAATTCTTCAATACGTGCGTTTGATCTTTCTGTCCTGGTGCCTCTAGCGGCGGGGTCACACCTGATCCCATACCGAACTCAGCAGTTAAGCCCGCCAGCGCCGATGGTAGCACTCAGTACAGAGCGTAAGAGTAGGTCGGTGCCAGGACAGAGAGATCAAGACGCTCCCCGGAATCGGCACCGCGCAGGTTCCTGTTTCGTTGAACATTCACCGCCCATGTGGACGGTTTTTTGGCATGAGACTGCTGCGGATTTCCGTCCGGCCCGCGCTCTTTCCCGCGTGGCAACCGGATAATACTTGTCTGCGGAAATACCGATATATAGTGTGTTCCTGTTTTCAGTCACACCATATGTCGAAAAACCTGACCGGCGGCTGGATCAAGGGGTTCCTCGGCGTGGCGTTCTGCGTGGCGTGGAGAATGTTCCCCTTCCGTCCTCCCAACGTGGAACCGGTGCTCGCGACGGTCATGCCCTACACGCGGCGTTTCGGCCCGGCCGGCACGATGGTCTTCACGTTCCTGTGCATGGTCACGTACGACGTGCTGACGGGTACGGTCAGCCAATGGACGGCTGTTACGGCGCTCACCTATACGCTCCTGAGCCTCGCGGCGTGGTACTGTCTGCGCGGCCGGCGGGGGATCCTGCCGTATGTGCTCTTCGCCGTCCCGGCGACGCTCTTCTACGACTTCGTCACGGGCGTTGTTGCGGGTGCGGTGCTTTTCGGCATGTCGTGGCAGGAGGGGCTTGCCGGCCAGATCCCGTTCACGGTCAATCACCTCATCGGCAACCTCATCCTCGCCGCCGCTCTCTCGCCGCTCATCGAGCGCTGGGTGGTTCGGAATATCGCTCTGGAAACAGACGCGCTGCTCCTGCGGACCGGATGGGCATGACGTATTTTCAGTAACAGGTAGCGTTCCGATTGTACTTGCAACTTGGTATAAGCATCGCGGATTATGCTTCGACAGGCTCAGCATGACAGGTTAGGTTGAGAGTATGCAGGAGCGGGTACAGAAAATATTATCGGCACGCGGGATCGCGTCGCGCCGCAAGGCCGAGGAATACATCCGGCAGGGACTAGTGACCGTCAACGGCGTGAAAGCCGAGATCGGACAGAAGGCCGATGCCGATACCGATCGCATCGAAGTCGATGGCAAAGTCCTCGAGGCGCGTCGCGACATGCTCTACTACGTGATGCATAAACCGGTTGGCATCGTGACGACCAACGCGAGCACGCCGGACCAGGAAACCGTCATCCAGCTGCTTCCGCCGGCACTGCGCGGGAAGATTTTCCCCGTCGGACGGCTCGATAAGGAATCTGAAGGATTGCTGCTGCTCACCAACGATGGTGTCCTTGCCTATCGCCTGACGCATCCCCGCTTCCAGCACGATAAAGAATACGAGGTCCTGTTGGACCGTCCCATCGAGGACATCGCCATCCGCCGGCTGGAGGAAGGCTTTGAGCTCGACGGTTCGCGCACCAAGCCGCTGAAGGTCGCCAAAGGCGGCCCGAATATCATCCGCATCACGCTCACCGAGGGCCGCAACCGCCAGATCCGCCGCATGTGCCAGCATGTGGGCTACACCGTCAAAGGCCTGCGTCGCGTGCGCATTATGACGCTTATGGATCCCGGCCTGCGTTCGGGCGAAGTGCGCGCGGTGACGCCCGCGGAGCGCGACGCGCTGCTTGCTGCGGTCGGGGCGGGGGAAGCGGCTGTGCAGGGCGACGATTCTGAGGTATAATTAATGGAAAACCGGCCGCGGGATTCGAGCATCTGCTCCCGGTCGGGTACGATCCTCCCCGACATGAAACTCATCTCCCACCCGACTTCGCCCTTCGGGCTATGCCGGACAAGCGATACCTCTGTCTCACTATGAAGCTCATTTCTCACGGCGCGGCACAGGAAGTGACAGGCACCTGCCACGAACTCCAGATCAATGGCAAACGCATCCTGCTCGATTGCGGGCTCTTTCAGGGCCACCGGGTCGAAGCCGCTCAGAAGAACGCGCAGTTCACCTTCAGCCCGACCGACATCGATGCCGTCGTGCTCAGTCATGCGCACATGGACCACGTCGGGCGCATCCCTCTCCTCTATAAGTGCGGCTACCGCGGCCCCGTGTATTGCACCTACGCGACGGTCGATCTGGCCGAAGTGATGCTGAAAGACAGCGGCTACATCCAGGAGCAGGATGAAGAATTCTTCCGTAAGCACCTCAAGAGTTCCATGATGGCCTGCGACGGTCCGCTGTACACCCAGCAGGACGCCATCGATTGCATGAAGCTCTTCAGGGGCTGCAACTACGGGGAGACATTTCCCGTCGTCGACGGTCTCTCGGTCCAGTTCATCGATGCTGGCCACATCATCGGCGCCGCGCAGCTCGTCATGGAGGTCACCGAGGCGGGCAAGAAGCGCATGATCGGATTCAGCGCCGATCTTGGCCGCAGCACGCTGCCGATCATCCGCGATCCGGCGCCCATGCCTCCGGTGGAAGCGCTGATTTGCGAGAGTACCTACGGCGACCGCCTGCACGAGAACGCCGAGAACGGCCGCATGCATCTGAAAGACCTGATCCTGCGCACGAGCAAGCGCGGCGGCAAACTCCTCATTCCCGCCTTCTCGCTGGAACGCATGCAGGAACTGGTCTACGACCTGCACGTGCTGTGGGATGCCAAGGAAATCCCGGCCATTCCCATCATCATCGATTCGCCGCTCGCCAACGCCGTCACGGAGGTCTTCATGAAGCACCCGGAATGCTACGACAAAGAGATGTTTGAGCAATTCCTCAGCCGCCAACACAATCCGTTCCAGTTCTCGCTGGTCCGCTACACGGCGTCCGTCGACGAGAGCAAGGCGCTCAGTGGTACGCCGGGCCCCATGATCATCATGGCCGCTTCCGGCATGTGCGAGGCCGGCCGCATCCGCCATCACTTAAAAAACGAGATCGAAGACGCCCGCAATACCATCCTCGCGGTGGGCTACATGGCCGAGAACACGCTTGGCCGCAAAGTCGTCGACCCGACCGTCGGAGAGGTGAAGATTTTCGACCGCATGTATCGCAAGAAGGCCGAGATCGTGACGATCGACGTCTACTCGGGTCATGCCGATCGCAACGACTTGGATGCCTATGTTGCTGCCGTGCAGGGTCTCAAGAAGGTCGTCCTGGTCCATGGTGAACTCACACAGATGACTCCGTTTGCGGAGCGTCTGCGAGCCAAGGGTCTTGAGGTGCTCATTCCGGCGCGCGAAGAGGTGCTGGAGCTCTGATGTACTCATCGCCGCATGGAGCCGAGAAACGGTTCGGGGTAGCATGACCCTATGGTTTTTCGCGGAAGGGCAGTTGCGGCGTCGCGGACATGTGGCCGATTCCTGATGGTGCTTCTGGTCCTGGAAGTCTGCTCCTGGGGCGCGCTGTCGCTCTTCCATCGCCGCCCGATAACCTGGTCGTACCTGAGACATTTGCGACAGGAAGTCGCGCGGGTCAGCGATCCTGGATCCACCATATTGCCGTCGGATGCCGATGCAGGACGTCCGGAGTACGTGGATCATCATATGATTCATCCGTACCTGGGGTTCGTGTGGAATTTGGCGGCGGAAGGAGGGGAGGAATTCACGGGGTTCTTTCCGACGGCGAAGCAGCTCCTTGTCGGTCGCGATCCCGCGACGCTGCGCGTGGCTCTGATGGGAGGGTCTGTGGCAGCCCAACTGCACCGCGATGCCGTGCTGACGCTTATTCGCGAACTGGAGCGCATCCCGCGTTTTTCCGGCAAAACGATCGAGGTGTTTCCGATTGCCATGGGAGGGTACAAACAACCCCAGCAGTTGATCGCCCTCACCTACCTGCTGTCCTTAGGCGCAGAGTTTGATGTCGTCATAGAGCTCGACGGGTTCAACGAGATTGCGTTGCCCATGCGAGAGAACATTCCCCACGGCATTTTCCCGTTCTACCCGCGCGGCTGGCAATACTTTGCAGGAGCAGCCGACCTCGCCGTGCAGCGGCTCGCCGGGGAGGTGTCGTATCATCGCGCGCAGCGACTGACAGCCGCCCGTTTTTTTGATGGTCCGATTCTGCGTTACAGCCTAGCCAGTGGGCTTCTGTGGGAGGTGATTGATGGCTGGTATAAAGGCAAGATCGTCAAGCGTATCGAGATGAGCCAACACGCTGACGCACAGAAACAAACGCGTCCAGTCATTACCGGCCCGCGGAGACCGTACGCGTCCACGGGGGCGATCATTGACGATCTTGCGCGCGAGTGGAAACAGAGCTCTCTGCAAATGGATCGTATCGCCCGTTCCGCAGGCATGTTGTATTTTCATTTTCTGCAGCCGAATCAGTACGTACCGGGTAGCAAGCGCGTCATGAGTGCGCGGGAGAGGCAAATCGGGATCACGCCGAAAGGCTACGGCGAATGGATACCCGGCGGATATCCCGCGTTGCAGGCTCAGTCCCGAGAATTGCTGGAACGCGGCGTCCGCTATCACGATCTGACTGGCATTTTTTTGGATGTCCCCGAGCAGATGTACAGTGATAGCTGTTGTCATCTCACGATTCCAGGATACGAGCACCTTGCCCGGGCGATCGTGCAGTTGATGGCAGCGGACATTGGTCGCGATTCCGCACCGACCGTCGGTGCTGGAACGACTTCCCCGTAATGCTGCAGCCCACGCCCAGTGTCGCCCTGCTGCTATGATGGGGGCGTGAGGCAGAGTTCATACAGCGGCTTACAGATGCTGCGCATCGTGTTGGCCTTGGGCTGGTCTGATTTTGTACTCAAGTACCGCGGATCGGTCCTCGGTTACCTCTGGTCTTTTCTCGCGCCGTTCGCACAATTCATCGTGATCTTGCACGTGTTCAGGCCGTTCTTCGGCGTGGACGTCCGCATGTATCCGCTCTATCTGTTTCTCGGCGTCATCCTGTGGGAGTTCTTCTCTGTCACGACGTCTGCGTGCATGACAATGCTCTTGGAGAAAGCGGCGATCATCCAGAAGGTTTCCGTGCCGCGTCCGCTGCTCATTCTCGCCGTCGGTTGGACGAATGTCCTCGTGCTTCTCACGCGGCTCAGCATCTTCGCTGTTGCCGCGGTCATCTACCGCGTTCAGGCCGATGCATCGATGCTGTATCTGCCCGTGCTTCTGTTGCAACTGTTGATGCTGACGCTCGGCGTCGGGATGCTCCTCAGCTCGTTTTCTCTGCGTTACCGCGATATCCCGCATCTGTGGAATATCCTGCTGCAGGCCCTCTTTTGGCTGACGCCCATTGCCTACACGGCACGTGGGGTCGGACCCGTACTTGCGGGTCTCGCCGGGGCTCCCGGACGCTTGTGGACAGCGAATATCGGTTCCTGGATCGACTTCTTTATCCAGTTTCAGCCGCTCTCCATTTTTTTCTCGGCCGCACGTCGCAGCCTTTTGCCCTTCGCCGCCGGACTCCCGCCCTCGCCGCTCCATATGGCCGGACTCACACTGCTGTGCATGACGGTCTTTGCCGCCGGATACGTCGTCTTCTGGCATCGCAGCCGCTACTTCATCCAAGAATTCTGATGCAACCCGCACTCTCCTGCGTCGGTGTCGGTAAGACATTCCTCCGAGCTGCGATCCCAGCCGTGTCGCTTCAGGATCGTCTACTGCATGCGTGGAAGCACCGTCGCCTGATGCGTATTGAGGCGCTGAAAGACATCAGCTTCGCGGTCGCGCGCGGCGAATGGGTGGGACTCTACGGTCACAATGGTTCGGGGAAGACGACGCTGTTAAAAATTCTCGCTGGCCTCATGGTGCCGGATGCGGGAACAATCGCGCGGTGTGGTCGGCTCTCGGGATTCTTCGAACTCGGCGTCGGTTTTCATGATGAGCGTTCAGCGGAAGAAAACGTCCGTTTGCATGCTATTTTACAAGGTATGACCAATGCACGAAGCCGTGCGCTTGTGGACGACATCATCGCGTTTGCGGGCGTGGAATCGCACCGGTCGCTGCCGGTGAAATGTTTCTCGACCGGCATGCGGATGCGCCTCGGGTTCGCCGCTGCCGCGCGCGTGGACGCCGATATGTACCTGTTCGACGAAGTCTTCTCGGTGGGGGATGACGCGTTCCGCATCCAATGCGACGCACACTTCCGCGCATTGCGCGCATCGGGAAAAACGGCCGTGCTCGTCAGCCCCCAGCGCCACGAACTGGATCGCTACTGTGATCGCGTCATCACGCTTGATCACGGCGCGATCGTCGCCGAACACGTCGTCAGCGCGGCGTGACGGGAGCCTGCAGGTGATCGATATCCAGATCCCAGTCGCAGAGCACGCGGCCCTGTTCCCGCAGATGTCCAAACGCGACATGGTCGTACCAGCGCCCGGGCCCGTCACCGGCGAAGGTGATCGGATTCCTGCGCAACGCGCTCATGCGGAAGAGCGAGCAGCCGAAGCCCGCGCCGTCGATCTCGGACACGCCGGCTTTGCGCTTTACGTGGAATTCCGGAATGCCGTTTTTCCGCGTCCAGACGCTCCAATCGCCCTCAAAACGGCAGCGGTATGTGGCGACGGTCGCCACGACATCCAGGTCCATCAGCGCCATCAGACGCTCCACGGTGTCCGGGGCCAGCACGATGTCATCTTCCACGACGAGCGCGTACTCGGTATCGCATGCGCGCAGCAGGTGATTGTACGCGTAGACCAGCACCATCTGATAAAAATACCGCGCACCCATGCCACCGTCGACGCGGTGCTCGATGAGCGAGTCGGGCGTATGTCGCCACGAGTCCGGCAACGGCGCGAGCTCGCGCGTGATCGTCCCGACGGACAGAGTCGCGGCGGCGTCTTTCAGGAGCTTGGCAAATTTTGGATCGGGGCTCGTGTTGAACCAGCGCACGCGGAGCAGCGACGGATCAAACGTCAGCGAGCGCAGTCCGCGCAGATACGGCTCCAGCGCGTACGTGCGTCCGGCAAACGGCGTGAAGATCGTGACGGGATTTCGGAGCAGTGCCGCTCGGCGCGCGTAGGTGTCCTGCGACGAACCGCTGTACTTCTGCAGCATGCTGCCGCTGCGCACGCGATATTCCACGTAGGTGTGGGCTTTTTTGGCCGTCCAGGACGTGTAGGAGAGAATGCGTCTGTAGAGGTCCCAGTCCTGGTGCGCGTTTTCTGTCTCGCGGTAGCCGCCCACGAGGTCGTAGGCGATGCGCCGGATCATGGCGTGCGAGGAGATGTAGTTCTGACGCAGCAGTTCGTCGCGATTGAACTCCGGCATCCGCTGGTACGCCTGCGACTCGCCGAAACGGCGCATGTCGCCATAGGTCAGAGCAACGCGATCGTCGCGCATCTCCGACAGGCATCGCTCCAGATATTCGGGTGGCAGGCGGTCGTCGGCATCCAGGAATACGAGGAACGGCGACTGCGTGGCTCGCGCGCCTTCGTTTCGGGTGCATGCGACGCTCTGCCAGTTGCCATGGACATAGCGCACGCCGCGATCCGCGTAGCGTGCCGCCACCGCGGATGTGTCATCCGTCGACGCGTCATTCACGACGATGATCTCTGCCGGTCGGCAGGTCTGATCAAGCACGCTGTCGATCGCTTCGGCGAGGAACTGGCCGTAGTTATGGCAGGGGATGACTACTGCCACGCGGACAGTCTTCCGCCCGCCACCACGCACCGTTACGTCGCGCCAGAAAGTCTCCGCTGCAGGCATGACTGCCATGGGAGGCGCGCCGCCCGTCGCGGGCCAGCGCGCGCCGAGCCACCGATGACGAATGCGCCGCAGCGTCTTGGCAAAGGGCCGGCCCGACCCGATCCAGAGGCGGCTGAGCATCCCGATGATGCCGTATGCGATGGTGTCCTGGAGCGGAATCGCGGGCGCGCATTGCATGGTCGTATCCGGCTGCGCGGCGGGCGCGGAAGACGGCCTGGATATTTTTGGTGTGGAGCGAAGTGCGCCTTCCAGTCTCCGCAGGGGCTCCGTCCAGCGCCAGCTGCGGCTGCCGCGTAACGCCTCGCAGTCGTGCCACAGAGCCTGCGCTTCGCGTTCCAGGTCTTTGTAGGCATTGCGTGTGGTGAGTGCGTCCACCGCGTGCAGGATCCGGTCCGCTTCGGTCACGGAGAGCAGTCCGGACAACTGCGGCGTCGGGCGGAGTCCGGCGAACAGTTCCCGCAATGCGGCGTTCTCGGCGAGCAGCCTGCGTGGCGCCAGAAGGCCGAAGCCGAAGTACACATCGAGGCGGATCCATTCCCAGGCGTCCCCGCGCGTCGCGAGAAAATCTTCCACTGCCGTGAGGATGCCGTTCCGTGGCGTTCCCTCTTCCAGCGCGTGCATCTCGCCCGCGTTGAGACCACGCCCAGCTACCGGCGCCGCGCTTCCGGGGAGCATGCCGCCGCGCAGCATCGCGTGACGGGCTCCGGCGGGTATCGTGTCCGGATCGTAATACAGGTCGCGGCGCGCGTAGGGCCAACCGACATCGTGCAGCAGGATCAGCGGAGGGCGTTCGCGGTTTCCGAGCAGCGTGAGTTCCTGCGAGACGGTGTGCCAGTTGTGGTCGCCGTCGATCACGGCAAGATCACAGTCGCCGATCTTCGGCAGCACGTCCTCGCTCCTGCCCTGATGCGGTCGCCACTGCGCATGCTGCGCGGCGAGCGCGTCCCAATCGAACCGCCGGAGCGTATCGATGGAATGCAGAATCGTTCCGTGCTCCTTGCACCAGCCGAGCAGCGCGCGGGTGTGTTCGCCCTGCCCCGCGCCGATGTCCACGATCACCTTCGGCCCGAGCGCGCCGAGAAGTGGGCGGGTGACGGCCGGCCAGAAGAACAGCAGCGATGCCATGGTTCAGAGCCCGAGATCCGCGGCGACGGGCTTCATCGCCTCCAGCGTGAGCCCGACGAAATCCGCAAGGGGAAGGCCCAAAAGCTCCTCACATCGCTGAATCTGGGTGCGGTCCACCTGCGCGGCGAAACCCTTGTCCTTCAGCTTCTTCGTGACGCTCTTCACCTCCACGTCTGCGAGCTTCTTGTTCGGGCGCACGAGCGTCACCGCGATAATGAACCCCGTGAGTTCGTCCACGCAGTAGAGGCATTTCCTCAGCATCGTCGTGAGCGGATACTCCTCGCCGTACTTGTGCGCGTAGTGCGCGCGGATGTCGGCGAGCAGTTCGCCGGGCGCCTTGATGCTCGCGAGCATCTGCTCCAGCGTTTCGCCGCAGTGCTTCTCCGCGTCTTTCTCCAGCTTGTCCCAGTCCAGGTCGTGCAGCATGCCCGCGACTTTCCACGTCTGCGGGTCGCCGCCGAATTTTTTGGCGAGTGCCTCCATCGCGGCGCCCGTGGCGATCAAATGCGCCCGAGTCAGCGTCGCATGTTCGTTAATCAATCCGTGTGCGGCGGGCAACAGATGTCCGTATTCGGTATCCTGAAGAGGTAAAGAGGTCATAGGAGCGGGGGAAGCAAGACTGGCGGGCGTGGCCTTTTTTGTCTCTGTCGGGTGCGCAGCAGCATGCGTACCGAGGTGTTCCGGTTTCATCAACGGGAACAGCACCACGTCCCGCAAGTTTGCCTGCTGCGTGAGCAGCGCGACGATGCGGTCGACGCCCATGCCCCAGCCGGAGCAGGGCGGACAACCGTGCTCGAGCGCCGTCACGAAGTCATCGTCTTTCTCGTGAGCGTCGCTGTCGCCTCCGGCGTGTGCCTTGGCCTGATCTTCGAATCTCTGCGCCTGATCCACCGGGTCGATGAGTTCCGAGTACGCGTTGACGATCTCCCATCCGCCGACAACCAGCTGGAAGCGGTCGGTCACTTTCGGATTCTCGTCGTTGCGGCGCGCGAGCGGGGAGAGTTCGATGGGATGCTGGATGATGAACGTCGGCTGCACGAGTCCGGGACGACTCACCTTCTTGTAGAGCTGATCGATCAGATTGCCGCGGCCGAGCTGGTCGACCGGCACATCAAGGCGCACGTTTTTCTCCTTCATGAGGCCAAGAAGTGTTTCAGTCGTGTCGGCCTGTTCGATGTCGATGCCGCACACATCGAGGATCGACTGGCGGATGGTGAGGCGCGGCCATGGCGGGGCGAAATCCACCTCGATCAGCTTTCCGTCGCGGTCCGGAATTTTGATGCGCGTCGAGCCTGTCAGCTTTTTCACGAGCGTGCCGAGCATCTCCTCGGTGAAGTCCATGTTCTTTTTGTAATTCCAGTACGCGCTGTAGTGCTCGATCATCGTGAAGTCTTGCAGGTGGCTCGGGTCGAGTCCCTCGTTGCGGAACACGCGCGCGACTTCGAAGACCCGGTCGAACCCCCCGACGAGACACTCCTTCAAAAACGTTTCTGGCGCGATGCGCAGATACACGTTGAGGTCGTATGCCTCATGATGCGTCTTGAACGGCGTGGCGAGCGCGCCGGATGCGGCGTTCACCAGCACCGGCGTCTCCATCTCCAAAAATCCGCGCGACCAGTAGAACTCACGCGCGAGGCGCACGAAGTTGCTTCGCATCACGAAGCGGTCAAACGTCTCTCGGTTGCTCATCAGGTCCAGATAGCGCTTGCGCCACGCGGTTTCCTGATCGGCGATGCCGTGCCATTTTTCCGGCGGCTGGCGCAGGGTCTTGCTGAGCATCAGCCAGTTGGCGGCCAGCACCGTCGGTTCGCCTTTCTGCGTCGTGAAGCGCTTTCCGGTGATCCCGACGAAGTCGCCCAGATCGAGCAGTTCCATCGCCTCGGCGTAGGCCTGTTCGCCCAGATCATCCTTGCGCAGCATCACCTGCATCCTGCCCGTGTGGTCTTGCAGCGTCAGGAACGCCATCTTCCCCATGTCGCGCAGCAGCATGATGCGGCCGGCTATGTCCATCGGCGTGTTGTCTTTCAGCGACTTTCCCTCATCCAAGGTGTGCGTGCGGTCAAAAGAGGACGCGTACGGAATCCCGCCTCTGCGGCGGATTTCCTCGGCTTTGCGGTGACGGATGGGGTCCATGGGGCGAAAAAGAGAGACTCCAGCAGCATACTGGCTGCTGACCGCGGGTGGAACAGGCAACGTGGGACCTCAGGTGCATTGTCTATATAGTTGAATAATGTTGTAATTATATATAAGTCAAGACACGCGCTAGGCATTGACGCCACGTCAGGGCATCCGTACACTGCTCGGGCTTTCTGCATTCCCGCATGGGAATGCGAGGGCTCTCCTTGTGTTCTAGTCCGCCTTTCCCCTCGGGAAACAAGCGGGCCAGAGGAACCTCCAAGGCTTCGCCGGGCATCGCGCCCCGCAGGCATCGGATGGACCGGGGTACTCCTTTCTCTACGTATGTCTAACGGACTCATCGCCAAAAAAGTCGGTATGTCTCGCGTCTTCCTCCCCACGGGAGAAGCCGTGCCCGTGACGTACCTCTCCATCGAACCCAACGTCATCGTCCGCACCAAGACCAAGGAGAAGGACGGCTACAATGCCGTCGTTCTTGGTATCGGCGCCAAGCCGTGGAAGAGCCGCAAGGGCAAGGAAAACGTCCGCTACTCCCGTCAGAAGGAATGGAAGGTCGAGTCCCTCGACGGTCTGGAAGCCGGCAAGCACCTCACCGCCGAGCTCCTCCCGCCCGAGACGAAAGTGACGATCTGCAGCGTCTCCAAGGGCAAGGGTTTCCAAGGGGTCATGCGCCGCCACCACTTTGCGGGAGGTCCTGCTAGCCATGGATCGCACTTCAAGCGCGAGCCAGGTTCTGTCGGTATGCGCACCGAACCGGGCCGCATCCTCAAGGGCCACCCGATGGCTGGCCACATGGGCCACGAACAGATCACCCTCCAACACCGTTCCGTCGTCGCGTCCGATGCCGTCAAGGGCATTGTTGCCGTCAAAGGACCCATCCCGGGCCCGAACGGAGGCACGGTCTTCATCACCCGCGAGTCCTCCCCCGACGCGAAGTAACGCCTCCAACCCATGACGATCGACGTTTTCTCCTCCACCGGCACCAAGAAGAGCACTCTCGAGCTCCCCGCCGAGCTGTTCGCCGCTCGCATTAACCACGGTCTGATCCACCAGGCGATCGTCCGTCAGCAGAGCAACCGCCGCTTCGCCATCGCCCACGCCAAGAACCGCGGTGAAGTCGCCGGTTCCACCCGCAAGCTCTACGGCCAGAAGCACACCGGCCGCGCCCGCCGCGGTCCGATCCGCAGCCCGCTCCTCCGTGGAGGTGGCAAGGCGTTCGGTCCCCGCAAGGAAGCCAACTTCGACAAGGACATGCCCCGCGCGATGCGCCGTGCCGCCCTCTTCGCGTGTCTCTCGTTCCAGGCCAAGAAGAATGCGATTTTCGGGCTCGAAAGCTACCCGAGCACCATCAAGACCAAAGACCTTTCCGCGCTCATCAAGAAACTCCCGATCAACGATCGCAGCATTCTCTTCGTCCTTCCCGAGAAGCACGACGGCCTCTTCCTCTCTGCTCGGAACATCCCGAATGTGACGACCGTTCTCGTCCCGTACCTCAACCCCGAGGCGATCGTGAACTCCCGCAGCATCATCTTTGTCGGCGATTCCATCGCCAAGGCCGAGGCGATGTTCGGTAACCGCGGCGCCCGTGCCCAGAAGCGCAAGCACACCTCCGATATCGCCCAGGCCGCCGCCGAGCCCAAGGTCGGCCGCAAGATGCCCATGAAGAAGAAGGTCGTCACCAAGAAGGCCGCCGCCAAGGCCGCAGCAAAGGAAGCCGGCGTGAGCAAAGAGGAGACCAAAGCCCCCAAAGCCTCCAAGAAGAAGAAAGATTCCTCCACTGACAAATGATCGACTTGTCCCGCGTCATCATCGGCCCCGTTGTCACCGAGAAGGCCGAGCGCCTGAAGGCCTCCGAGACGGCCCACGTTTACACGCTTTGGGTCCTCCCGTCTGCCACCAAGGTCGATGTGAAGAGCGCACTGCGCCGTTTCTACGACGTTGAAGTTCGCAGCGTGCGCGTGGTCAAAACCCAAGCCAAGACCCGCCCAATCGGCCGTGGACGCGTGATGGAGAAGCGCCACGCCGGAAAGAAAGTCCTCGTTACCCTCTCCAAAGAGAGCAAGGCACTCGATCTTGCCGCCTTCCAGACGCATTCCGCCTAACCCATGCCTCTCAAGAAGCCCAAGCCGACGACCCCCTCGCGACGTCAGATGACGATCGCCGACTTCAGTGGACTCACCAAGAAAGAGCCCGAGAAGTCGCTCATCGTCGGCAAGCAGCGCGTTTCCGGCCGCGACAGCGCGGGCCGCGTCTCCATCCGCCACCGCGGCGGGGGACACAAGCGCTCGTACCGCCTCGTCGACTTCCGCCAGAACCGCAAGTTCGGCATCTCGGCTACGGTCACCGCTCTCGAGTACGACCCGAACCGCTCTGCCCGCATCGCTCTCGTCCACTACGTTGACGGCGAGAAGGCCTACCTCCTCGCCCCCGAGGGCATGAAGGTCGGCGACACGGTTGTCGCCGGCGAGCGCACCAAGGTGAAGATCGGTAACCGCATGCAGCTCCAGCATATCCCGGTCGGTTACCACATCTTCAACCTCGAGCTCCAGCTCGGCCGCGGCGGCCAGATCGTCCGTTCCGCCGGCACGTCCGCGACGCTCGTGGGCATCGACGGCGACCACGCCATCATCCAGATGCCGAGCGGCGAAATCCGCAAGGTCCGCAAGGAGTGCTCTGCGACGATCGGCACCGTCAGCAACCCTGAACACAACCTGATCAACTACGGCAAGGCAGGCCGCATGCGTTGGCTCGGACGCCGCCCGCAGGTTCTCGGCAAATCCATGAATGCCGTCGATCACCCCCACGGTGGCGGCGAAGGTCACAGTTCCATCGGTCTCGTCGCCCCCAAGACTCCGTGGGGCAAGAAGGCCATGGGCGTGAAGACGCGCAACGCGCGCAAGTCGAGCACCCTCATTGTCCGCCGCCGTGTGAACAAGAAGAAACGCAGGTAAAACCCCCATGAAATCATTCTCTTTTCCCGTCGGCTACTGCGCATCTCCCAGAGGAGATGGCAGATGTCAGATATCAGAGGGCAAAACTGCCATCTGCCATCTGCATTCTACCCTCTCGTCCGTGTCCCTGTCCGCTTCCATTACTCTTTGATCCATGTCTAGATCTCTCAAGAAAGGCCCCTACGTCGACGAGAAACTCTTCAAGAAGGTCATGAAAATGGTCCAGGCCTCCGAGAAGAAAATCGTCAAGACATGGGCGCGCGACTGCGACATTCCGCCGGAGTTCGTCGGGTTCACGTTCGCCGTCCACAATGGAAAGGACTTCGTTCCCGTGTACATCACGGAGCAGATGGTCGGTCACAAGCTGGGAGAATTCGCCTGGACCACGAAGTTCAAGGGTCACGGAGGCAAAGCGGCCACCACCGTCGCTCCGGCCCCGACTGCCGCTCCCGCTCCCGCCAAATGATGCAAGTTCCCCGCCAGATAATCGGCTGCAATAACTCCTTCCAGAGAGATATCAGATATCAGATATCAGAAGGCAGTTCTGCCATCTGTCCTCTGCCATCTGCCATCCCTGTCGCCTCTCTCATTGCTCCCACATCTCTCCGATTCTCCCTCTCGTCATGAAAGCCATCGTTCGCTCCGTCCGCATCGCCCCGAAAAAGGCCAACCTGATCGCCAGGATGGTCCGCGGTCTGACCGTGCCGGACGCCACGGAGCAGCTGCGCCGCACGAACAAGAAGGCCGCCCGCATCGTCGAGCTCCTTCTCCGCTCCGCCGTCGCCAATGCTTCGCACAACGACAAGCAGGATCCCCAGACCATGGTCATCAAGACGATCGTCGTGAACCAGGGGACGGCCTATCACCGCGGTATGCCTATGGCTCGCGGCCGCCAGCGTCCGTTCCGCAAATTCCTCAGCCATATCACCCTCACGCTCGGTTTCTCGGACGATGTGATCGCCGCTCCTACAAAGAAGAAGCAGGCGCCGATGAGAGAATCCAAGAAAACGGCTTCACAAAAGGCCAAGACTGCTGTAAAAACTCCGGGTTCCCCGAAGGGAGGCAGGAAGGCAGCGGGCGCTTCGAGCCCGGACGCTTCTACCTCCTCTGTTTCCACTGCTTCCTAACTTATGGGTCAGAAAGTTAACCCCAACGGCTTCCGTATCGGATTCACGCACACGTGGCCGAGCACCTGGTTTGCGAAGGGAAAGAAGTACAGCGAGCTCCTGCTGTCGGACGTGAACATCAACCGCTATATCCGTGGAAAGATGAAAGAGTCGGGCATCAGCTCGATTGAGATCGATCGCGGCAAGAAGGTCACCGTCACCATCCACACAAGCAAGCCCGGCGTGCTGATCGGCAAGCAGGGTGCAGCCATCGAAGAACTCCGCAAGGACCTCGAGCGCCGCTTCGGCGGCGGGGCATACGCCGTGGAGGTCCAGGAGGTCCGCAATCCGGATGCCGACGCGGAGATCATCGCCGAGAACATCCAGGGGCAGATCCAACGCCGCATGCCCTACCGCCGCGCGTGCAAGATGGCCATTGAGAAGGCCATGCAGGCCGGCGCCATCGGCGTCAAAGTCACCGTCTCCGGCCGCCTCAACGGCGCCGAGATCGCCCGCGATGACCTCTTCAAAGAGGGCAACGTGCCGCTTCAGACTCTCCGCGCCAACATCCAACTTGCCCGCCGCCACGCGGTGACGAAGTTCGGCACCATCGGCGTGCAGGTGTGGGTGTACAAGGGCATGGTCTTCAAGAAGATCGCCCAGATGCAAAGCAACGCCTTGAACCAGCCTTCCTCCTCTTCCGCAGCCTGAGGCTTTCCTCAGCTCCCCCATGTTAGAACCCAAGAAGCTCAAATACCGCAAGCACCACCGCAATCGTGGTCAGTGGTACGGCAAAGCGACCAAGGGAGCCACGCTCGCCTTCGGCAGCGTTGGCCTCAAGGCCCAGACGGCCGGTGAACTGACGGCCCGCCAGATCGAAGCTGCCCGTCGCGCGATGACGCACATGGTGCAACGCGGAGGCAAGATCTGGATCCGCGTCTTCCCCCACACGCCCGTCACCAAGAAAGCCGCAGAAGTCCCGATGGGAGCCGGTAAAGGTTCCGTGGAGTACTACGCCATCGTGGTGCGTCCGGGCACGATGCTCTTCGAGATGGACGGCGTCCCCGAGGCCGTCGCCCGCCGCGCGTTCGTCCTCGCCGCCCACAAGCTTCCGGTCCGCACCAAGATCGTTACCCGCCTTGCATCCCGCTAATCATGGCAACCGTCACCTACACCGAGCTCATGGCCATGCAGATGGGGGATCTCCGCAAAGAGATCCTGGCCCAGCAGACGACGGTCCGCAAAATGCGCATCGGCATCACGATGAACAAAGAGAAGGATTCCGCCCGTTACCGACGCGAGAAGCGGATGCTGGCTCGTATGCAGACCGCGCTCACCATGAAGACGAAGGCCGAGAGCGCCGCCTCCAAAGAGACATTGAAGACCGCACCGAAAGCCACTACAGTTCCCCTCCGCTCGCGCTCCAAGAGCGCTGGCGCCAAGCCCCGCTCCGCTTCCAAAAAGAGCACCGCTTCCTGATTTCCCATGCGCACCAAGCAAGGAACCATCACCGCAGCCAAGATGACCGGCACCGTCACGGTGACCGTCCATCGCTCGATGTTCCACGCGCTCTACAAGAAGCGTTACCGCATGAGCAAGAAGTTCCTCGCCGACAGCAACGGTATGGACCTGGGCGTCGGTGACAGCGTGGTGATCACGGAGTGCCGCCCCCTCAGCAAGCGCAAGTGTTTCAAGGTCACCGAGGTGCTCAAGCGCGCCCCCCGGGTGAGCGAGATGGCCGAAGAGAAGGACCTGGCCGGCGTCATGAAGCGCAAGACCGACGAGACTTCCGATTCCTCCGAAAAATGATCCAACAGCAGACCATCCTCGGCGTCGCGGATAACACGGGTGCCAAGACCGTCATGTGCATCAAGGTGCTCGGCGGTTCCCGCCGCCGGTACGCCGGGATCGGCGACCTGATCAAAGTTGCGGTGAAAGAAGCTGCTCCGCGCGGCACCGTCCGCCGCAAGACCGTCGAACTTGCCGTTGTGGTGCGCACCCGCTCCATGACCCGCCGCAAGGACGGATCGGGCATCCGCTTCGACGACAACGCCTGCGTCATTATCCAGAAAGACGGCATGCCCAAGGGCACCCGCGTCTTCGGACCCGTGGCCCGCGAACTGCGCGCCAAGGGCTACCAGAAGATCATCTCCCAAGCTCCCGACGTTCTCTGATTACCTCCTTTTTATGAAAATCCGGTCCGGCGACACGATCGTCGTCATCAGCGGCAAGGACAAAGGGAAGACCGGCGCGGTCACGCGCGTTCTCCCCGAGGAGCGTCGCGTCGTCGTGACGGGCATCAACATGCGCACCCGCCACGTCAAAAAGACCTTCGAGCAGGCCGGTCGCATCATCAAGTACGAGGCTGCCATCGACATCAGCAAAGTCATGGTCGTCGACGCCAAGTCCGGCAAGCCCACTCGCGTCGGATTCACGATGAAGGACGGCAAGAAGACGCGCGTCTCGAAGCGCAGCGGCGAGGAGATCGTCAAAGTGAAGCCCAAGAAGAGCGAGGCCGTGAAGAAGATCGAGGCCGAGGCTCCCAAGAAGACCGCGTCGCCCGTCAAGAAGGAGGCCAGCGAGGCCACGCCGGGCACCGAGGGCAAGAAGCAGCCGTTCTGGAAGCGCATGAAGTTCGGCGCCTCCGCCGTCGAGGACGCGGAAGTCGCAGAGCAGCCCCAGATGCAGAAAGACCAGACCATCCCCAGCCAGCAACTTCACGTGCGCAAAGGCGCCCGCGGTTCCTGAACACCCCCCCATGGCCTACGCCTCCCTCCATGACCGGCTCCGCGGACCGATTGCCGACGCTCTCAAGAAAGAGCTGGGCATCACCAATCTGCTCGCCCTCCCGCGCATCGTCAGCGTGACCGTCAACGTCGGTATCAACAAGACGAAGATGGACAGCAAGGAGATGCACGAATACATCGCCGACACCCTCAAGCGGATCACCGGCCAGAAGCCCGTGTTCACGGTCGCCCGCAAGGCCATCTCGAACTTCAAGACCCGCGAGGGCGGCATCGTCGGCGCACGCGTCACGTTGCGCGGCCGCCGCATGGAGGAGTTCATCGACCGCCTTATCAGTTACATCCTCCCCCGCATCCGCGATTTCCGCGGCTTGCCGAGCAAGCTCGACGGTCACGGCAACTACGCCATCGGTCTCAAGGACCACACGATCTTCCCGGAGGTCCCGACGGTCGACGGTGCCAAGACCTTCGGCATGCAGATCCAGCTGACCACGACCGCCGGTCGAGACGACTACGGCAAGGCCCTCCTCAAGCAGATCGGCATGCCCTTCCAGCCCGATCGGAAAAAGGTTGATTCCGCCGCAGCGAAAAGCGATACTTCCCAGCCCTCAGCCAGATGAGCGGTGATTTTCCCCGACTCATTCGTTTGCTTACTCCCCGTCCATGACCCGCCTCGCCCTTCGTCTCAAGCAGCAACGGCAACTCGCAGAGTTCATGCGGGCCAAAGACGCTGGCAAAAAGCCGAAGTTCCCCACTCGCATCTACAACCGCTGCAAGCTCTGCGGCCGTCGTCACGGCTACATGCGCTGCTTCGGCATCTGCCGCATCTGCTTCCGGGAACTCGCCACGAACGGCGACATGCCGGGTATCACCAAGTCCTCCTGGTAATCCTTCGTCGCTCTGCTCCTCAGGGCAAGTCCCTCCTCTATGGTCCACCTCACTGATCCCATCGGCGATCTCCTCACGCGGCTCCGCAACGCGCAGCACGCCCGCCGCCTGACCTGCCGTGCCCCGTGGTCCGGCATCAAGCAGCAGCTCTGCGAACTGATGAAGCGCGAGGGCTGGATCGAAGACGTCCAGGTGCTCGGCGAGGCTCCCATCCAGGAACTCGAAGTCACTTTTGGAAAGAAAGACCGCGTTCTCGAACTCAAGCGCGTCTCCAAGCCCGGCCGCCGCGTCTACGTCGGCGTCGATGAGCTCAAGCCGATCCTCCGCGGATACGGCATGGCCGTCATCACGACCAGCCAGGGCCTCCTAACCGACAAAGAAGCCCGCAAGAAGAAGATCGGCGGCGAAGTTCTCTGTACCATCTCCTGATCATGTCGCGAATCGGATCCAAACCAGTGGCCATTCCCTCCGGCGTCACCGTCGAGGTGAAGAACGATGTTCTCATCGTGAAGGGCGGCAAGGGCGAGCTGAAGCTCGCGCTCCTCCCGCAAGTCACCGTCGCCGTCGAGGACGGTTGGGTGAAAGTCGCCCGCAAGGATGATTCCGACGATGCCCGCGCCCGCCATGGCCTGACGCGCATGCTCCTCAACAGCATGGTCATCGGCGTCAGCCAGGGTTTCGAGAAGAAGCTCGAGATCATCGGCGTCGGTTACAAGGCGCAGGTGAAGGGCAAGATCCTGCTCCTCAACCTCGGTCACTCGCACCCGATCAACTTCGACATTCCGACCGGTATCGAAATGGCCCTCGACGAGAAGAACAAGAACCTCCTCGCCATCCGCGGCGTCGACAAGCAGCTCGTCGGCCAGGTGGCCGCCGAGATCCGCAGTCTCCGCCCGCCCGAGCCCTACAAGGGCAAAGGCGTCCGCTACCTCGGTGAAGCCGTCCGCCGCAAGGCAGGCAAGGCCGCCACCGCCAAAGCCGCGTAACCTCCCTCTCCAGCCTCCGCTCCCATGTCCTCCCTCAAGAAACTCACCAACCGGCAAGCCCGCCGTCGCCGCATCCGCAGCAGGGTCCGTGGTACGGCTGCCCGTCCGCGTCTCTCGGTGTTCCGCTCGCTCAAGCGTCTCACGGCCCAGATCATTGATGACGTCGCGGGCAAGACTCTCGTCTTCGCCAGCACGACCGAGCTCAAGGCCGGCCTCACCAAGGAGGGCGCCAGGAGGCTGGGCACGACGCTCGCCGACAAGGCCAAAGCCGCCAAGATCACCGCCGTCGTCTTCGATCGCGGAGGCTACAAGTACCACGGTCGTATCAAGGAACTCGCCGACGCAGCTCGCGAAGGCGGTCTCCAGTTTTAACTCCCACATGCCCTTAGCCCTATGATGAATCCCAAGACCTCCCGGCCCGACCGCAAGCGTGGCGACCACCGTCGCCAGCGCGAACCGAGCGAGTTTGCCGAGGCCACCCTCAGCGTGGACCGCGTCACGCGCGTCGTGAAAGGGGGCCGCCGCATGCGCTTCCGCGCGATCGTGGTGATCGGCAACCGCAAGGGCAAGGTGGGTCTGGGAACCGGCAAGGCCGCCGAAGTGCAGGCCGCCGTCCGCAAGGCCTCGTCCGCCGCCAAGCGCAAGATGATCCGCATCCCCCTGATCGACGGCACGATCCCGCACATGGTCGAGCGCAAGTTCAAGGCCGCCCGCATCCGTATCATGCCGGCCCACCAGGGCACGGGCATCATCGCCGGCGGCGCGCTCCGCGTGATCCTGGATCACGCCGGCGTCAAAGACTGTCTCTCCAAGCGTTTTGGCTCCCGCAACAAGCTCGTCAACGCCCAGGCCACGATGCTCGCGCTCGAGCTCCTGCGCCCCGTCTCGGATGCCGATCTCGCCGCCGAGGCCAAAGCCAAGGAGAAGGCCGAAGGCAAAGAGACCCTCGACGTGAAGGAAATCTCCAAGGAGGATCTTGAGAAACAGAAGGAGATCCATCGGAAGGGCAAGATCGAGGACTGATCGCGGAGTAGTACAGTGCTATACTTGCCTTATGACTAAAATCTGCAAGCAGTGCAGTTCCTCTTTTGATCTTTCTGAGGCCGAAAAGGCCCTGCTTGGCAAAATGCGGTTCGTCTACGGCGAACGCGTCTTTCATCCGCCCGAGCCGGTGTTCTGCCCCGCGTGCCGCCTGCGGATCCGCAGTTGCCACCGTAACGAGCGGTTCCTCTACCGGGTCCCGTCCGCGGCGTCGGGCAAAGACACGGTGTCCATCTTCCATGCCGAACCCGTGTGGGGCGAACCGTACAAGATCTACAGCGAGACCGAATGGAAGAGCGACGCGCTCGATCCACTCCGATACGGCATCACCCCCGATCCGTCGGTGCCGTTCTTTGACCAATGGAAAATCCTCCACAAGTCCGTGCCACGCCTTGGTGTCATCAACCTCTCCAATGCGAATTCCGAGTACGTCACCGGCACGGCATTCTCCAAAAACTGCTATCTCACCAATTCCACCGAGAACACCGAGGACGGGTATTACGGCAAATTGCTTCAGCGCTGCCGGAACGTTGTCGACTGCGCGTACCTCTACGACAGCGAGCTGTGTTACGAATGTTTTTCGTGCTCTAAGTGCTACGATTGTGCCTACGTCTCGTACAGCCAAAACTGCCAGGATTGCCTTTTTTCGTCCAATTTAAGCGGTTGTGACCACTGCTGCCTGTGCGTGAATCTCAACCACAAGAGTTACCACGTCCTCAACGAGCCTGTCTCCAGGGAGGAGTACGAGAAGCATGCCGCCGCACTGCGGTCGCATGGCATGACCGAGGACTACAAGAAGCGCCTGGCCGACTTGCGCCGGTCGTCCGTCCAGCGGTACGCGCAGATCGTGAACAGCGAGAACTGTACCGGCGACTGTATCGAAAATTCCCAGAATTGCGTGGAGTGCTACGACATGACCGACAGCCAGGACTGCCACCACGTTCATGTGGGCGTGCAGGTCAAAGACGTCATCGACTGCGGCAACATGTACATCAAGTCCGAGCTCTGTTACGAGATCATGGGCACGATCGAGACGTACAACTCGGCCTACTGCCTGTTCATCTTCAACGGTCAGAACATGCTCTACAGCGAGTACTGTTATTTCTGCAACGACTGTTTCGGCTGCAGCGGACTCACGCGGATGCAGTACTGCGTTTTCAACAAGCAGTACACAAAAGAAGAGTATGAGGTCATCGTCCCGCGGATTATCGACGCGATGATCGAACGTGGCGAATGGGGCAGGTTTTTCCCGCCCGGCATCTCGCCCTTCGGTTACAACGAATCGCTGGCGCAGGAGTATCTGCCGCTGAGCAAGGAGGAGGCCAAAAAGCGCGGCTTCCACTGGTACGAGGCGGCCGACGCCCCGCCGCAGGTGAAAAAAATCATTCCGGCCGCGCGCCTGCCGGACACGATCGCCGATGTGCCGGACGATGTCCTCCAGTGGGCGATCCAGTCCGAGCGCTCGGGACGGGCGTTTCGCATCGTGAAGCCCGAGCTCGATTTCTATCGCCAGATGGGGCTGCCGCTTCCGCACTTGCATCCGGACGAGCGCTACGACGATCGTGCAGCGCTGCGCAACCCGCGCCACCTGTGGGACCGTGCATGCGCGAAGTGCCAAAAGACTGTCCAGAGCACGTTCGCTCCTAGCCGACCCGAGACGGTGTATTGCGACGAGTGCTATCGTGCCGCCATCTACTGATTCCATGAAAGCCCTCCTCGTCATCGCGCCCCAAGGCTACCAGGACGTCGAACTCGACGGCACCCGAAAAGCCCTTCTGGAAGCCAATTTTGACGTGGTCCTGGCCAGCACCGAAGCCGGTGCGTGCGCCGGGAAATTCGGTGGCACGGAGCGGGCGGCAATCGCGATGCGTGACGTGAATGCTGCCGATTACGATCGCATCGCTTTCATCGGCGGACCGGGCGCGCACGAACTGTGCGACAACGCCGACGCGCACCGCATTGCCCGCGAGACGGTCGCCGCCGCCAAACCGCTCGGTGCCATCTGCATCGCGCCGACCATTCTCGCAGCGGCCGGAGTCCTCACGGGCAAACGCGCGACGGTCTGGAATGAAGACGGCTCGCAGTCCGCGGGACTCGAAGCGGCCGGCGCGATCTATACCGGCGAGGCGGTCACCGAAGACGGCCTGCTCATCACGGGTAACGGCCCGAAGGTGGCGGTGGAATTCGGCCGGGCCTTCGCCCGCCTTCGCGCGGAGCCCCGATCATGAGATGACCTGAAATGCCTGCGAAAGAATACTGACGCTTCGGCGGGCAGGCCTCACTGGGTCAGAAGTGACAGATCATACGTCTGCTGCTTGCCGCCAAAATGCTGCACCCAATATCCAGATGCGATGCCAATACCGAGGTCTGTGAAGCCCGGGGTGAGAATGGCTGCCTTATGCGCCGGGGAGAGCATCCAGGCTTTCATCACTTCTTCGGCGGTGATCTGGCCGCGCGCGATATTCTCGCCCATCCGATAGTGCCCGACGCACGCGCAGTCCTGCGCGAAGAACGAGCGGAAGTAGCCCGAGCGTTCCATGCGCCCGCGCAGCGTCTCTCCCTCGGGGCTGACGTGGCCGAAGAACCCTCGTAACGCCATCGCGTCGGCGTAGGCCTGTGCCGAGCCGTCGAGGTCGGCATCCTCGCGCACGGGAGCCAGTCCGGCGGCGGCACGCTCGCTGTTCACGAGCGCGGTCACCTGCTGGCGGAGCGTCCTCTGCACCTGCGACGAATCCCCCGGCATCAGCAGGACCTCGCCGGAGGGAATCACGGGCACGGACGTATCCAGCAATCTCGGTGTCAGCGCGACGCGTCCGGGTTCTTTGAGGAGTGTGACCGTCTGCTGCGCAGTCGACATCGTCTGGTAGAGGCGCAGCTGGTTCTGGGCCTGCTCTCGCGCGATGTATGCCTGCTCGTCCTCATGGAGCATCGATGCGTCTACATGCGCCATGAGGCTCTGCAGCGCCTGCACCGTCTCGCGGTGGGTGAGGAGCGATTCGGGCTTGAGTGTCGTCTGGTCGCCATCGCGCGAGAAGAGCCCGTACTTCTGAGCGATGCCCGCGAGCGGCGCGTACCACGCGTTGGCCGAGACATCGGTGTAGAGATACGGCAGTCCCTCGGGCAGGCCGAACGTGCGCTGCGCGAGCGTCAGGAATTCGCTGCGCAGAACCACGTCTTCGGGCCGATATCGTCCGCTTTTGTCCGGCTGGATGATGCCGGTCTGCGCCGCGAGCAGCATGTAGTTCTCGTACCACGCGCCCTTCGGGATATCGATGTAGCGATCGCCGCGCGGCATCTCGGGCACGGTGCGCAGGCGGGTCTTGAGCAGGATCATCACGGCTTCGGCGCGCGTCACGAACGGCGTCGAAAATACCGGCAGCTGCGCGCTCGCCGGAATAGCGAACGTCAGAGCGAGAAGTACAGCGGCGAGGAGCGGGTTGAACCGCATCGCGGGAGGGGGGTGTGGGATGGGTTTTTGTCTGCTGGAAGAGCAAATCTCATTATACCAGTCCTGCTGTCTTTCCACAATCGCGCTCAGCGGATCGGTTGTACCACGAATAGCCCGAATTCCTGCGTCCAGACGCCCTGCACGATGCCCACGCCGATCTCCTCGTAGTCTTCGTCCAGAATGTTTTCTTTATGCCCTTCCGAGGCCATCCATGCGCGCATCACACTGGCGGCATCTGTGAATCCCGAAGCGATATTCTCGCCCATGCTCGCGCGCACGCGGCACCTGCATGCGGGTGCTTTGGCGTAGCCTGCGGCGCGGATGCGATCGGCGAATGTCGAACCCTCGGGCGATACGTGATCGAAATACCCGCGGGTGACCATGTCGTCGGCGTGGGTCTGCGCGGCTTGCTCCAGCAGGGGATTGCGCGTGAGGGGTTTGAGGCCGACCTTGGCGCGCTCGATGTTCACAATACGCACCACTTCCGCGCGCATCTCGATGACGGCGCCGGACGTCGTTGACCGGGGCCGGATCGTGACCCGCCGGGACGGCGCGGATGACGACGAAGTATTGGCGTCCAGACGCCGCTGGAGTCGGGCGCGGATGCGGTCGTTGGTCTTGAGCTGCGTGACGGCCTGCGTTCTGCCGGGCAGGGTGTCGGCCCGCAGGGCATGGGCGTGTGGCGCCAGACAGAGGGCGAGAGGCATGGAGAGGAGCGCGGCAAAGGTTCGGAGGCGGAAGCGCATCTATGCCGGAGTGTCATCGCCCGTTTGGGGGGTGTCAACGAAGTTGCCGATCTTCCCCTTGGGAGGCGTAAAAGCCCTTTGACCGCTGCCTCTGGAGCCACTATCATACGTCTCCGACCTTCACAGAAGGTCGTCCGCCAAAGCCTCGGCGAGGACGGGTCGTGCTTCCCAATGCACTCCGCTTCTGCTTCGGTCGGCAAGCCCTTCCTCGGGGCACGTCGCGCTGGTAGAGTCAGCCAGCAATTTCCTCCGGTACTCTCTCTAAATTATGCTTCATACGATCAAGCCCGCACACGGTTCCCGCCGCAAGAGCAAGCGCGTCGCGCGCGGCAACAGCGCCGGAGGAGGCACGACCGCCGGTCGTGGCACCAAGGGGCAGCAGGCTCGCGCCGGCAAAGGACGCCGCTTCGGTTTTGAAGGAGGCCAGGTTCCGCTGATCCGCCGCCAGCCCAAGATGGGCGGTTTCAAGCGTCCGCGCCGCACCGAGTTCGAGCCCGTCAACGTCGGTTTGCTTGAGGTGAACTTTGAGGCCGGTTCCTACGGCGTCAATGATTTCCGCGCCAAGAAGCTCATTCGCGGCGCCGCCCCGGTGAAGCTTCTCGGCGAGGGTAAGGTTAGCAAGAAGTTCGACGTTGCCGTCCACGCAGCGTCCCGCTCCGCCAAGGCCGCCATCGAGAAGGCCGGCGGCACCGTCCGCATCATCAAGGACTGACGCGCACAGCACCCATGCTCCAGTACCTCCGACAGATCTGGCATTCCGAGGATCTCCGCAAGAAGATCCTCTACAGCGTGGGCCTGCTGCTGCTCTTCCGCCTTGTATCGCACATCCCGGTTCCGGGCGCCGATCCGATCGGCCTCAAGCAGTATCTCGCCACCCAGAACAACGTCGGGGCGCTGGGCGTCTTCGCGGCCCTCACCGGCGGAGCGCTCCATAACTTCTCCGTCGTGCTACTCGGTCTCTCGCCGTACATCAACGCATCCATCATCGTGCAGCTCTGCACCGTCATCTTCCCGAAGCTTGAGGCGCTGAGCAAAGAAGGCGCGCAGGGCCAGCAGGAGCTCAACCGCTATACGCGCTGGCTGACGTTGCCGCTCGCTTTCATCCAGAGTTACGGCTTTCTCGTCCTTCTTGGGCAGGGCGGTGTGAACCTCGTCGATCTCACCTTCCCCGGCGTACTCATCCCGATGCTGTACGTCACGGCGGGTTCACTCTTCCTGATGTGGCTCGGCGAGCTGATTACGGAGAAGGGCATCGGCAACGGCGTTTCGTTGCTGATCTTTGTGGGTATCGTCTCACGCATCCCCAGCACCTTTGGCGGTCTGCTCGTCGCCGGCGATACCAAGACGGGTGCGCTCTTCTTGTTTCTCATCGTCTCGGTCGCGCTGCTCGTCGCCGTCGTGCTCTTCACGGACGCGCACCGCCTGATCCCGATTACCTATGCCAACCAGGGTGCAGGACGCGGCGTGCAGGGCAACATCCCCATCCGCCTCAACCAGGCCGGCATGATCCCGATCATCTTCGCCGTCTCGCTCATCACGTTCCCGGCGATCATCGCGCAGTTCCTGCAGACGGCTCCGCGCTTCGCGGGCGTCGTCAGCTTCATCAGCACGTACCTCAACTCGCAGAACCCGAGCATCCCGTATATGGTCCTCTACTTCCTCCTTGTGATGGGTTTCACGTATTTCTACGTGTCCGTCACCTTCAAGCCGCAGGAAGTGGCCGAGACGATCCAGAAGCGCGGCGGTTTCGTACCGGGCGTGCGCCCCGGCCAGCAGACGGCCGATCTCCTCGCCAAGACCAGCAACCGCCTGAACCTCTGGGGCGGCATGTTCCTCGCCGTCGTTGCCATCATCCCGCTGCTTTTCACGCGCTACACCACGCTCGGCAGCAGTGATCTGCTGATCTCCGGCTCCGGATTGATCATCATCGTCGGCGTCGTCATGGAACTCATCCGACAGATCAACGCCCAAATGCTGGCACACGATTACGACAAGCTCGTGTAACCGGACAAACATGCGACGGTCCGCCCGGTGACGCAATGGACTTTGATCGTGTCACGCAGGTACGCTGCGGGCTATGCCTACTAAGAAAAAGAAGTCCCACGCGAAGCAGAAGCACGGCGCGCATGTTCTGCGCATCCGCGACTACACCTCACTTTACGCATTTCTCTTCCTGCAGTGCCTCGTGTGTGTCGCGCTTCCCGGCATTCTGCTGCTGCGCCACATCGTGAGCGATTCGCTTGGTCCCGTTAGCGGCGTGTTCGGTCCGGGTATGCTGCTCTTCCTCACGCTCACCGTCGCGGGCATCTGGTCCGTGCTCACCGAGCCAAAGACGCGCGCCTCGTGGCTGATGGTCCTCTGTATCGCCGATTCCGTGATGCTCTATCTGGTGTTCTTCTGACGAGTGGTCTGTCATGGACAAGAGGGCGCCTGGCGCCGTATCGTTTGGGTGTTTCTCTTTTTTTGTATGGATCTCGTACTTTTTGGCATTCAGGGCAGCGGTAAAGGCACACAGGCCAAGCGCCTCGCGGCCGAGTTCGGGTTCGATCTGTTCGAGGCCGGAGGAGAGCTGCGCAAAATCGCCGCGTCGGGCAGCGAGCTCGGAGTGACGGTGAAATCGTACATCGACGCGGGCAATCTTGTGCCGCACGAAATCATCATGCGCGTGGTGAAAGAGGCGATCGGCGCGCGCCCCACGGGGAGACGCATCCTGTTCGACGGCATCCCGCGTGACGCCGCTCAGCAGAAAGATTTCGATGCGATCATGGTCAACGTCGGCCGGCCGTTCATCGTCGTCCACTTACTCCTTGACCGCGAGGAAGGCGTGACACGCATCCTTGGTCGGGCCAAACAAGAAGGGAGAGCCGACGATGCCGATCAATCCATCATCAAAAAGCGCATGGACACGTTCTTCCAGAAGACCCTGCCGGTGA
Organism: uncultured Candidatus Peribacteria bacterium; assembly: GCA_964460365.1. Lineage (GTDB taxonomy): Bacteria > Patescibacteriota > Gracilibacteria > Peribacterales > Peribacteraceae > DAISLF01. Next base: position 28,084 of record CAYWPL010000005.1, read on the forward strand.
TCGAGGACTACAAGAGTCGGGGACTCGTGCGCGAAGTCGATGGCGGGCGGGACATGGACGCGGTCTACGCCGATTTGCGCGCCATTGTGGTTGGGGCATAGGCCGTCATGCGATTTCCGGTATCCCGAATGCCCAACATTGGCTACGCTGGGAGCAGATGTCCGCTTTTGAGGTTTTCGGCCAGTCCCAGATCGCCACGTTCCGTCAGGCGGCCGACGTGCTCCGGCGCTGCCTCCAGGAGACGTCTGTGATCGTGAAACCCGGCATCTCGACGATAGAACTCGATGCCTTTGCCGAGAAGTTCATCCGCGGTCACAAGGGCGCGACGCCGGCCTTCAAGGGCTATCATGGATTCCCCTGCACGCTCTGCACGTCCGTCGACGACCAGTGCGTTCATGGCATCCCGGGTCCACGGGTGCTCACCGAGGGCGAGATCGTCAAACTCGACTGCGGCGTGATCGTCGGCGGCCTCTACACCGATGCGTGCGTCACGGTGCCTGTGGGGCAGATAAAGCCGGAGGTGGCGTTATTCATGGAGCGATCCAAAGAAGCTCTGGAGACCGCCTGTGCGATCGTGAAGCCCGGCATCCGGGTGGGGGATATCTCCTCCACGATCCAGAAAGTCGTTGAAGGTTACGGATACAGTCCTGTTCGCGGGCTCACGGGTCACGGTCTGGGCACGACACTCCACCAGTTCCCGGACATCCCCAACTCCGGTAAGGCAGGCACGGGTCCCGTCCTGCCGGCGAATATCGTCATCGCCATCGAACCGATCACCGCCATGGGCGGAGCCGGCATCCGCGACGGACAGGACGGCTGGACGATCTCCACCGCCGACGGCTCCCTCTCCTGTCACTTCGAGCATACTGTGCTTGTCACGGAGGACGGTCATGAGGTGCTGGCGTGACGTTTTTCCGCAGACGGAAGCCATTTGACAAGACCTCCAATCATCGTGGAAGAAGGCATGGTCAAAGAGTTATTACATAATAAAAAGTTTATTTTGCAATACAAACTTGATCGCCCCGGAAGTTTCTTTGTCTCTGCGGCTTGCTGATGCTTAAATCCGTCGGTAGGATCTGTCGGCTCTTGCCCCGCTGCAACTTTCTCTGTGTCCAAGGACGTGATTGAACTCATCGGCGTTGTGGAGGAAAGCTTTCCCAATGCCACGTTCCGGGTCCGAGTTACCAGTGAGCAGGCCAAAGACCACGAGTTGCACTGCCATCTCGCGGGTCGCATGCGGGTGCATCGCGTCCGTATTCTCCCGGGTGACAGGGTGAAGGTCGAGATGACGCCCTACGATCTGCAGAAAGGGCGTATCGTCTACCGCTTCCCCGCCGGCGTTCCCGCGACACTCGCTCACGGGTCCGGTCCCGCCGCCCCCCAAGTCCCTCCCTCCGCTCCCCCTCTTCCTTCCGCAGCATGAAAGTTCGCGCTTCCTGCAAACCCATCTGCAAAGACTGTCGTCTTGTCCTCCGCCGTTCCGGCCGGGGCAAGATGACGCGCCGCATCGTCTGCAGGAAAAATCCCAAGCATAAGCAGCGCCAGGGCTGACTCACGCCTTCCACCCCACCATTCCATGCTCCGCATTTCCGGTATCGTCCTCCCCGGCCAGAAGCGCATTGAGATCGCTCTCACGGCGATCAAAGGCATCGGGCGCCCGCTCAGCAAGCGCATTCTCACTGAGTTGAATATCGATATGCACACGAAGACCGACACGCTCAGCGACGCCGACCAGGCCCGCCTGCGCGGCCGTGTCGAGAAGGAACTGACGGAAGGCGAACTGATGCGCAAAGTCTCCCTCGATATCAAGCGTCTCCAGGACATCGGCACGTGGCGCGGCATGCGTCACCGCCGCAAGCTTCCCGTCCGCGGCCAGACCTCGCGCCGCAACGCCCGCACCAAGCGCGGCAAGAAGAAGACGGGTACCTCGGGTCGCACCGTCTTGACCAAGACCTGATCCTCCCCGCACTCCCCCCTACGTTCTCATGGCCGAACTGAACATCCCCGACGTTCCCATCACCCTCCCCGATGCTCCCGCAGCGGCGGACGGCAAGAAGGGCCCCCGCAAGAAGAAGGTCAAGCGCAATCTGCCGAAGGCGCGCGTGTGCATTCACGCCGGGGAGAACAACACGATCGTCACGTTCACGGATCTGGAGGGCAACGTCGTCGGCTGGAGCAGCAGCGGTTCCGCCGGGTTCAAGGGCACGCGCAAGTCGACGCCCTACGCCGCGAAAGTCGCCGCCGAAACCGCGGCGCTCAAGGTGAAGCCGTTCGGCATCGAGACGATCCACGTGGAGGTGAAGGGTCTCGGACCCGGACGCGAGCAGGCCATCCGCGGTCTCCAGGTCGCCGGATTCAATATCGAGTCCATCATCGACACGACGCCCATCGCTCACGGCGGCTGCCGCCAGGCCGGCCGTCGCCGCGTCTAATGGTCTTGAGTCGGCGCGTTTGGAGAACGCGACCGACCGGAAAAGAACTCTCCTGCCTCCGATCACTTCCTCACCCCTGCTACTCCTCACTCTCACATGAAGTACAATGGTCCCAAAGCTCGTCGCTGCCGCCGCCAGGGCATCAACCTCTACGGCACGGACAAGTACGACAAGATCCTCCAGCGCAAGCCTTACGGGCCCGGCAAATCGCCGCGCTTCAAGCCGATGGGCAAGCCGTCTGAGTACTCGGTTCAGCTCAAGGAGAAGCAGAAAGCCAGGGACATGTACAACCTCTCCGAGCGCCAGTTCCGCCGCCTCTACGACACGGCCGCCAAGATTCCGGGCCAGACGGGCGATGTGCTCAAACAGCTCCTGGAGCGTCGGCTCGACAACGCCGTCTACCGCGCCGGGTTCGCCGTGACGCGCCTCCAGTCCCGCCAATTCGTCAGCCACGGCGTTTTCCTCGTGGACGGCGTCCGGGTCACGACTCCGTCCTTCCAGGTCAAACCCGGCATGGTCATCACCGTGCGTCCGCGGATGAAGACTTCACCGGTTTTCCCGCCCATCCTCGCCTCGCACGAGAAGTACATGCCGCCGGCCTGGCTCAAGGTCAACGCCGCGGGCCTCTCCATGGAGATCGTCTCCCTGCCACTCCCCGAGAACGCGGAGCAGGCCGTCGAGATGCGCCAGATCGTCGAGTACTACTCGCGCAACTGAGCCCCTGATCCGCCGGGCGGATCCCCCCCCTACTTCGGTTTCTCTCACTCGCTCCACTTCTCCTCCACCTTCCTATTATGCACATCATTCAGGAAGAAATCGGCCTTCCGACCTTCACGGTGACCCTCGTGAAGAAGGGGGATGCCACGCACGCGCTCTTCGCCATCACGCCGCTGCCCCCGGGCTACGGCATGACCCTCGGCAACGGCCTGCGCCGCGTTTTGCTTTCCAGCCTGCCCGGCGCCGCCGCGACCTCCATGCGCCTCGCGAACGTGCAGCATGAGTACACCGCCATGAAGGGTGTGCGCGAGTCCGTCATGGACATCGCCCTCAACCTCAAGCTCCTCCGCCTGCGCAAGCACAGTAAGAACCCCGAGACGCTCACGCTCGACGTGAAGGGCCCCGGCGTCATCACGGGCAAGGACCTCAAGGCCAGCTCCGATCTGGAAGTCCTCAACCCGGATCTCGTCCTCATGACGCTCGAGAAGGGTGCCGCAGTCGATATGCAGATCACGGTCGAGAAGGGCGTCGGTTACGTCTCTGCATCCGAGCGGAACAAGAAGCAAAACGAGCCCGGCCTCATCTACATCGACGCTATCTACAGCCCCGTCCTCAAGGTCCGCTTCGACGTCGAGGCCGCCCGCGTCGGTCAGCGTACCGACCTGGAGAAGCTCACGCTTGACGTACAGACCAACGGATCGCTCTCCGCCGAGGAGGCCGTCCAGTTCGCCTCCCAGCTCCTCCAGAGCTATTTCGGCTACTTCGCCTCGGACAAGAAAGTCGTGGAGCCCGAGTTCGTCGCCGATTTCTCCCGCGCCGCCTCCCAGCATGTCGAGGATTCCTCGCACGCCCCGGTGAAGGAGAGCTACACCCCGATTGAGATCTTGAACTTCTCTCCGAGGACTTTGAACGCTCTTATCAACGCAGGAGTGGGTTCTATCGAACAGCTCACGAAGTGCACAGAGGCCACCCTCAGCAACTTCCGTGGATTCGGCGCCAAGGCTCTTGATGAGGTTAAAAAGACCCTCGGGGACCGCGGCCTGAAGCTCGCCGACGATTCCCTCGAAGTTTGAGAAGTGAGGATTGCGGAATTTCCGCATCCCGCTATCATCCCTACCCCTCAAAAGACCCACCCCCCGCCTCACGCTCATGCGTCACCGTTTGTCCCGCCTCCGGCTCCGTCAGAAACCCGCTCACAGCTGGTCCATGCAGCGGAATATCGTGACGTCTCTGTTCCTGTACGAGACGGTCCGCACGACCAAGAAGCGCGCAGAGGTTGTCCGCCCCCTTGTCGACAAGCTCATCACGGTCGTGAAGACCCGCCCCGCGCACGTTGCCATCCGTCATATCAACCGCTACGTGACGCACGTGAACGCCTCCAAGAAGGCCATGGAAGTCCTCAAGAGCCGCTACGCCACACGCACCTCCGGTTTCACCCGGATGATTGCGCTGGGCAGCCGCCAGGGCGATGGCGCGGAACTGGTCAATCTCGAGCTCGTCGACCGCGACATGTCGCTCGTTACCTCCACCGCTACCGACAAGCCCAAGGCCGCCCGTCCGGCAGGCTCAGGGCAAGCCAAGCCGGCCGCTCCCAAGAAAGCCAAAGCCGTCCCCTCCAAGCCTGCTACCCCCGTCGCATGAAGACGTCAGTTCTCCCCGTTCCGGCCCCCATCTGGTACGTCGTCGATGCCGCAGGCCAGACGATCGGCAACGTCGCAACCAACGTCGCGCACGTGCTTCGCGGCAAGCATAAGCCCAGTTTCTCGCCGCATCAGCTGTGCGGAGACCATGTGATCGTCATCAACGTCGAAAAGCTTTCGATCTCCCCGGCCAAGTCCAAGAGCAAGATCTACTACCACCACACGGGCTACCTCGGCCACATGCAGGTCCGCACGCTCGAGAAAATGATGGAGAAGCCGGAGAAGGTCATCGAGCTCGCCGTCAAAGGCATGCTTCCCCAGAACCGCCTCCGCCCGAAGATGCTCAAGCGCATGCACGTCTACACGGGCGCCGAGCACAAGTACGCCGCCCAGAAACCGGTTCCCCTCGCCCTCGCCTTATGACGACCACAGAACGCGCACGCCCCTACCTCGGGAGCATCGGCAAACGCAAGACGTCCATCGCCCGCGCGAAACTTTTCCAGGAGGGATCCGGTGAGGTGAAGGTCAACGGTTTTGCCATCAAGGACTACTTCCACGGCATCGCCATCGAGAACGCCGTCGCTCCGCTGGTCCTGACGGGCAACAAGAGCACGCTCGACGTTGACGTCCGCGTCGTCGGAGGCGGCAAGAGTTCGCAGTCCGACGCCGTCCGCCACGCCATCAGCCGCGGACTCCTCCTCCTGAACCCCGATCTTCGCGGCGACCTCAAGCGCGCCGGATTCCTGCGCCGCGACAGCCGCATCAAGGAGCGCAAGAAGCCGGGTCTCAAGCGCGCCCGCCGCGCGCCGCAGTTCTCCAAGCGCTGAAGAAAGGCGACAGTGATCTCTTGGAGTTCTTTGACGCCCTTGTTGCCCTTGTTACACAATCGCCATTTTCACGTAATACAGGCTTGTGCCCTCTTCGGTATCCAGGATGAACTTCGCGTCGAGCTGGGAGAGATTCAGGATGGTCTGGCACATCTTGAGCAGCATGCCTGCGGGCAGGCTGACGCCCGATTCCAGACAGGTGGCACAGAGGCCGGCGGCGTCCTTGGCGCGCAGATACTTCTCGCCGCGGTTCACAATGACGTTGTAGAGGGACTCCTGGACGTTGAGGACGTAGCGCTCGACGTAGAGCTCCAATTCTTCGACCGGAATGTCGTGGACCTCGGGGAGGGCTTCCACGATGTCCAGATCCGTGTGGATCGCGTGGGCGATGCAGGCGTCAATCGTCATAGGGATGGGTGTGAGTGTGTGTATCCAGAAATCCAAGCATTCTAGCAGATTTTTGGTCCAAATTCTAGAGATTGGACCTTGCCAGATGTACTGTCCGGTGCGCGATGAATGAACCCCGTGGAAATTCCCCGCGGACGGCACTAGAGTGCTTCGGTGAGCCCTACAGACGCCTCTCTGCCCCGCCTCCCACAGCCCAAGACGTTGCTGGGCGTCGTGGCTGCGTTCTTCGGCCTGATGCTGCTGGTGTACGGCAATTCGCTGAGCAACGAGTTCGTCCGTTGGGATGACGGCCTGCTGGTCTACGACAACGCGGCCATCCGGCAGATCACCCCAGCCTCGCTCCGGCACATCTTCACCACCTACGACCCGGAGCTCTACATTCCGCTGACGTTCCTGACCTACCAGATCGACTATGCGATCGCCGGGCACAACCCGTTCCTGTATCACCTGGATAACTTCGTCCTGCACACGCTCAACGCTCTCGGTGTTGCGTGGCTGGCCTTCCTGCTGCTCAGACGCAAATGGGTGGCGCTGGGGTGCGGGCTGCTCTTCGCCCTGCATCCGCTCCATACCGAGGCCGTGGAGTGGGTCAGCGCCCGCAAAGACGTGCTCTCCACGTTCTTTTTCCTGTTGTCGATCATCGGGTATGTGTACTGGCAGGAGAGCCGGTCCACGAAGACGCGCACGTGGAGCCTGATCGCCTTCACACTCGGGCTGCTCTCCAAAGTCATGATCATCACGCTCCCGGTGGTTCTCGTGCTCATCGATCTGCTCCGCGGCCGCAAGATCGGCTGGGCGATGCTCCGCGACAAGATCCCCTACGTCGTGCTCTCGGTCATCTTCGGCATCATCGGCCTGCTCGGCAAGACGGGCGTCATCCAATCGTCATCGCTCTCTGGCAAGATCCTGATGGCCTTCAAGAGCGCGTTTTTCTACATCACGCAGATCCTCTGGCCCGCGGCGTTCTCGCTGCTCTATCCCTACGGCAAGCCGATCACACTTGCGTCGCCAGACTTCTTCATCCCGATCATCATCCTGTCCGCCGTTGCCGTGGCGGCGTGGCTCCTGCGCAAGCGGGCGCCCGAACTGCTCTTCGGTCTTGCCTTCTACCTGCTCACCGTTGCTCCGACGTTCTTGAACTTCGCCAAGGGCGGCGAACTGGACATCTACTTTGCCTCCGACCGATACGCCTATATCCCTTCTATCGGCATCTTCATCGCGCTTACGATGCTGCTGTGGCGTTTGATCGCCGAAGGCAGAGGCCCGCGCAACGAGATGATCCTGAAGGCAGCAGGGGCCGTCGCGATCGTCGTCTGCATGTTCCTCTCCTATCGCCAGACGGCCGTCTGGAAGAACACCGAGACATTGTTCACCAATGTCCTGCGTCTCTATCCCGAATCGTCCCATGTGGCCCACAACAACCTCGGCAACGTGTACCGCCTGAACGGCGACAATGAGAAGGCGATTCAGGAATACGAGAAAGCTCTCGCGGTAGGGGTCCATCCTAAGATTCTTGCGAACCTGGGAGCGGCGTACCGCAAGCTCGGACGACTGGATGATGCGCTGAAGGTGTACGCACAGGCGCTGACGATCAACAAGGATAATAAGGAGTCACATTTAGGTCTGGGTCTCGTCTATCTGGCCCAGGGCAAGGTACAGCAGGCGGCGGAGGAATTCGCCGTCGCCGGACGCATCGATCCGTTCTACGAGGAATCGTTTACGAACCTCGGCGCCGCTCGCATGCAATTGGGGCAGGTTGAGGAAGCGATTGCCGCCTATCGTCAGGCGATCACAATCAACGCGTTCTTCCCCGACGCGCACTACAACCTCGGCGTCGCGCTGGAGGGTCTCGGGAGGGCCGAGGAAGCCGTGAGAGAGTACGAGACGACGGTGGCGCTGGTGCCGACGTTCATCCCCGCCCGCATCAATCTCGGGCTGCTGTATTACCGGCTGGGGCGACCGGAGGACTCTCGGACGCAATTCGAGGCGATTCTCCGGATCGATCCCCAGAATCGGGCGGCACGGTCGGCTCTGGAACAGATGGGGCGCTGAAGTCCGGATCGCGCTCGAGTTGGTGCATCTCCAGGTTCAGCTGCGGCTCAGTCTCCATGAAGACATCTTCGGCCAGGCCCATGAGGCGCTTGCGGGGGCGCAGGGGATCTTGCTCGTCTGTCTTGTCCGGCAGCGGCGCGGCGACCGGCTTCTTTTGCCCGTCGTCCTCCAGCACCGGCTGCCGAGGCGGAGGCGGCGGAGGCTCGGGATCCTTCATGGTGATCAGCGTGTAGAGCCGGGCGCGGGCATGCATCATGCGGCCCTGCAGCAGCATGGGGCCCGCGTCGCTTGCGACGATTACCTGGAAGAACGAGATCCGGCATTCCTGGATGAAGGTCGTGCAGCGCTTATAGGCCTGTCCGCCGAATTCATAACTGCGCGTCCAGATCTGCATGCGCCGGTAGATATAGGTGGAGAGTCCCAGAGCCGCCGGTACGCGGGTTGCATCGCGGAAAGACGGATCCACGCCGCCGACCAGATCGAGCACGCGTTTACGCGTCTCCAGGATGGTGTCGGGGAGGAGGACCTTGGGGTCGAGTACGCCGAACCGGCCTCCGGTTTCCCGGGGAGCGTTGGGGGGGCAAAGTGACGGCGGCTTGAGTGCCACGGTCTGCGCGACAGTCTGCACGGGAATTCCGGTACGTCCCGTGGCGGGGAACCTGAACCGGACCGATGTCTATTTTTCTGTACACGCAAGCCGTGTTCGGGTGGGCGGGGAAAACCGGAAATGTCGCTATGTCGCCCTTCGATGACATAGTATTTACCGATCCCATTCTCATGCTGCCAGCCGTTTCCGCAGGACGCCGAGCAAAAAGAAGGCGATGCAGACGAGCACGATGGTTCCGCCGCTGGCGATGCCCAGGTAATACGAGACGACCAGTCCGATGCAGGTGGAGAGGAGCGAAATACCGACCGACAGGAAGAACGTCTTCAGGAAGCTGCGTTCCCACTGCATCGCCGCGAGCACGGGGATGACCATCAGGGCGCCGACGAGCAGCACGCCGACCACGCGCATGGACACCGAGACCGTCACGGCCGCGAGCACGATGAGCAGACGGTTGATCCAGCCGGCGGGGAGCCCGCCCGCGAGGGCGAGTTCTTCATCGAGTGAAATACAGAACAGCGGCCTGTAGAGAAGTGCAATTGTCACGATCACGGCTCCGCCAAGCGTGCCGATGAGCCACAGGTCTTCGCCGGTGACCGTCGCAATGCTGCCGAAGAGAAGTCCTGAGAGTCCTGTGCTGGCGCCCGGTGCGATCGAGAGCAGCACGGCGGCGAGGGCCAGGCCGCCTGAGAGAAACAGCGACAGCGCGGATTCGCCGAGCACCGTGCGGGTTTCGCGCAACCGCTCGACGCACAGCGCCGCGCCGATGGACGCGACGAGCGAGGCAATGATCGGCTGCGTGCCGGTGATCGCGGCCGCAGCGACGCCGGCAAACGACACATGCGCGAGCGTATCGGCGAGGAATGCATACCTGCGCGTGACGAGAAAGAGTCCGATGGCCGGCGCGATGACCGCCGTGACGATGCCGGCCGCGAAGGCCCGGATCATGAAGTCGTGCTGGAAGATCTCAAGCATGGCGGAGGGGGGACTCAGTGCGCATGGCGGACAGGGGTGACGCCGGAGCCGTACATCTGCTCCAGAATCTTGGCGGATTGCACCGTGCCCGAGGGTGCGTGGCAGAGGAGCGTGCGGTTGAGGCAGAGGATCGAACGGACTTCGTTGGTCATGACTTCCATCTCGTGGGACACAAGAAGGATTGTAAGACCGAGATCGCGGTTGATGCCCTTCAGGAAAGCGTAAAACTTCTCGCGTGCCCCGGCATCGACGCCCGTGGTCGGCTCATCCAAAATCAGGATTTCGGGCCCGGCGGCCAGCGCCCGCGCGATGAAGACGCGCTGTCGTTCGCCTCCGGAGAGCTGTCCGATCAGGCGATCCTTGAGGCGCAGCGTATCGGTCATTTCCATCGCCTGGCGGGCTGTCGCGGCGTCCTTGGCATCCGGCATCCGGAAGAGCGGCCCGACGGCCGTCCGCCCGCTGCGCACGATTTCCTCCGCAGTGGCCGGGAACGGATAATCCGTCTGCACGATGCGCTGCGGCACATAGCCGATGCGTCCGGACCTGCGGGCCTGCAGGGGCGTCTCGCCGCCGATGGTGATGGTCCCGCGCGAAGGATGCAGTAGTCCGAGCAGCAGTTTGACGAGCGTCGTCTTGCCACCGCCGTTTGGTCCAACGATGCCGACGTAATCCCCGCAGTGCAGCGTGAAGCTCACGCGCTCCAGCACCGGGAGCGACCCGAAGGAAAAATCCACGTTCACGCACTCGATACAGCCGGTGCCGTCGCGATGGGCGCTCATGGGCAGCGCAGCGCGGTACGGAGTTGTCTCAGGTTCTCCCGCATGATCGAAAGATAGTCCTTTCCCTGTTCGCGGTCATCATCGGTGAGTCCTTCAAGCGAATTGAGCACCGCGGTCGTCGCGCCGATCTCGGATGCGATCGTTTCTGAGAGTTTCGGACTAGCGAGCGTCTCGAAGAAAATCACGCCGATGCTTTTGCTCTTCGCAAGATCGGCAAGCTCCGCAATGCGCCGCGGCGACGGCTCGTCCTCGGGGGACATGCCCGCGATCGCTAATTGCGTGAAACCATAGCGGTCCGCGATGTACCCGAATGCCGCATGCGAGGTGACGATCTCGTGCAGCGCGCAGTCTGAGAGGCCCGTCCGGTACTCCTCATCCAGTTCTCGCAGATCGATCTTCAGCGTCAGCGCGTTTGCACGGTAGTCCTGCGCGTGCACGGGGTCGGCCGCGGCGAGAGCGCTTTCGATACGCTCAACGAACGTCAAGGCATGCACGGGATCCAGCCAGATGTGGGGATCGTGCGCGGCTGCATCGTCGGGCGACGCTGGCAGGAGGGTATTCATGTTCTCGGACATCCAGACGATATCGACGCCGGTAGCGCGCAGATCAGGTGCGATTCTCGTGACCCAGGCGTCCACGCCCTCGCCGTTGGCCAGGAGCACCTTTGCCTGTTTTAAGCGCGAGAGAATCGCAGGCGTCGGTTCGAAGTCATGTGGCTCGATGCCGGGTGGCGTTACCGACAGCACGTCGGCGTACTCCCCGCCGATCCTCCCGGCAAAATACGCCAGTGGATAGAAACTCGCAGCGACCTGCAGACGATCGGAGGCGGTCTTGGGTTGCTGCGAACACCCTGTCAGCAGGAAGAGTGTGAGAAGAACAGCGACGGGGCAAGAGGGGCGCATGTTGAAGGGCAGACGGCGTCAGTGAGAGTAGACTAATGCAACTGAGTTGCAATTGCAAATGATTCTCGATCGATGTTACCATGGGCCCATGCACAGAGAGGCGTTCGTCATTGAGCAACTGAAGGCCGCGGGACACCGCATCACTCTCGCGCGCCGCCACATCGCGGAAGTGCTGGAAGCGAATACGCGTCCGCTCTCCGCGCAGGACGTCCATGCGCTCCTGAAGCGCCGGGGCGTGGAGTCCAACCGCACGACGGTCTACCGCGAACTCACCTTCCTCCATGAGCGGGGATTCCTCCGACAGATCCAACTGGAGGACGGCACCGCGCGCTTCGAACTCGCCTCACTTCCGCATCATCACCATCTGGTGTGCTTGCGTTGTAACAAAATCGAGGACATCCACATGGAAGATGATCTTGTGGCTGTCGAGAAGCGCATCAAAAAGCAGCGCCGGTTCACCGTGGAGCGCCACTCACTGGAATTCTACGGGCGGTGTAGCAGCTGCCGCTGATTGTTGGAACAGCGTTTCTTTGGTATTCTGCAGCCAATTTCTCCCCTTTTGCCTTCCATGCGCCGCACGTTCTCCGCTCTCGCCGCCGCTCTCCTGTTTCTGCCGCTCGCAGCATCCGCGCACGGACACCAGACGTTCAGGATCGGTGACAAGATGTATAACTTCGTGATGGGCTCGCTCGGCGAACCCGTCGTGGTGGACGACAAGACGGGCGTGGACGTCGCGGTCACGGAACTTATCGAAGGCAAGGAGGACGGTACGCCTGTCCTCGGGTTGGAGCAGACGCTGAAAGTGGAGATCATCGCAGGCAATGTCAGCAAGACGCTGCCGCTGACGACGCAGTACGGCAAAGACGGCTCGTATAAGGCGGTCTTCATCCCGACCATTGAGACGACGTACACGTACCGCCTCACTGGCACCATCAACGGCGTGGAGGTTGATCTGCCGTTCATCTGCAATCCCGCCGGTCACCCCCAGACCACGGATGACCACACGGAGACCCCCGTTTCCGAGGGTGTGGTGCGTATCTCCAAGGGCGGCGCGTTCGGCTGTCCGTTGGGTAAGGCCGATCTCGGCTTCCCCGAGCCGTCCACGACGTCTTATGACCTACAGGAAGCCGCAAATGCGGGCTCCATGGCGGGTATCGCCGGACTCGTGCTCGGCATGCTGGGCCTCGTCGCCGGAGTCGCCGCCTGGGCGAAAGCCACTCGCAAGTAAGCGCGTCCCTCTGTCAAAAAACCCCGTTTTGTGCTGCAATTTGCCTGATGTTTTCCGCCCGACGTCACCGGGGACTGCTCGCGCTGTGCGCGTTGGTGCTGCTGACGGCGAGTCCCGCAGCCGAGGCCCACCTCGTGGGGAAATCTTTCGAGAAGCAGGTGGGAGAGTATCTGGTGGATGTCGGGTATGACATGTTCGAGTTGCAGCCAAATCAGAAGACGATCTTCAATTTTGCGCTCGTCCAGAACGCCGGAAAGCCCAACTGGGAGTACGCGCCGTTCAACAAGATTTTTGTGTCCTTCCGACAGAGCGATCGGGAGATTTTCGGGAAGACAATCACGCTCAGTGAGCCGATCCCCGCCTACGCGCCCTTCACATTCCCGTCCGCCGGCGACTACACGCTGGCCGTGCGATTTCAGAAAGATGATCGGTTGCTCGCCGAGACGACGTTCCCCGTGCCGGTCGGATCGGGGTTTTCCGTGGAAATGCTGGGGTTTCAGCTGCTACTGGCCCTGAATGCTGCCGGCCTCGTGATCATCGCCATCGGCTATCTGCGTTCTAGGAAAGCCCGTGAGCGACGCTCCGCATGAAAAAGCTCCTTCTTGTCATCGGCTGCCTCGGCATCCTCGCGTTGCCGCTTCGCGCAGACGCGCACGCCGCACCCGCGGAGTATCAGCCAGACGGATCGGTCGTGCTTGCCGTTCCACCCGCATCCGTCCGCATCGTCTTCAGTGAGCGCGTGGAAAAGGGTGCGAGCACGATCGAGATCTACGCGCCCGACGGCGCGCGGGCGGAGACCGGACCCGCCGTCGTGGATCCGAATGATCGTCATGTGCTCTCGGTGCCGCTGCGCAACTCAGGCACAGGCACATACGTCGTATCGTGGGCCGTTGTCTCGGCGGATGACGGACACTTCACGAAGGGTGGATATGCATTTTCCGTCGGCGTGGAGGGTGGCGAGCAAACCGGAGGTGGACAGTTGCAGCTGCAGCACCGGTCGTCACTTGGCGAAGGCATCACGATCTGGCTCGAACTGATCGGGCAAACGCTGCTGCTCGGCCTGCTCGTGCTTCTCAAGTACGTCATCCGGCCGCTGCGCGAAAAAGGCGGGAAAACCCCGGAGGCGTGGAGGTTTTCGCTTCTGGGACTCTGCGGCGGACTGCTGGTTGTCGGCGGTGCTGGCGCGTATCTTGCAGTACAAGCGTTCTCCATTGGCGGACAGGCGGCTGTGGGATTCCTTCCCGCGCTCAAGATCTTTCTGGGCACGCAGGCCGGAGGTGTGGCGCTGCAGCGATTTCTACTCGGCTGTGTCTTTCTTACCGTCTTCCTGCCGTTTGCGCCCAGCATGCTGCGGGCGAAGCGCATCACGAGCACGGAGTATGTCTTGTGGGGCGTGCTCTTTCTCATGTTTGCTCTGCGCGCTCTCGTCAGTCACGCGGCTGCGTCGAACATCCTGCCGAGCCTCTCTATCGTCATCAACGCCGCGCATCTCTTCGGCAAGGATCTCTGGATCGGCGGCGTCGCGGCGTTCGTCTGCGTCGTTCTGCCCGGTCTCCTGCGACATCGCAATCGCAGCGAGATCGCGCTGGCGTGGACAGCGCTGTCGCAGATCACGTCCGTCGGGTTCCTGATTGGCGGCCTCACGGGTGTCTACATCGTCTGGCTTCACCTAAAAGGATTTTCCAATATCTACGGTACGCACTGGGGCATGCAGTTGTTGTCGATCGGTGTTCTTGGCCTGGTGCTGCTGCTTCTGCGGCTCTATCAGCAGACGGTGTTCGACCCCGCCATGAGCGGCCGGACGCGCCGCGACGGCTGGCTTCCGGAGATCCTCGGATCGGGCTGGGTGATGCTCGTCACTGAGGCGCTCGCTGGCCTGACGGTATTGTGGTTCTCCGCGTTTCTCATTATCACGACGCCACCGCTCACGACGGGGCAGACCTATGCGCTCGCGGCGCGCAGCGGCGAGACGTCCATCGCGCTCGGCGAACATCCGTATGATCCGAGTCTCTTCCTCGTCGCCGTGGCCGGATCGCGCACGCCCGTCACGGAAGCGACGGTCACGCTGACCAACGCCGAGGAAGACATCGGGCCGATCGTCGCCACGCTCGAGAAGCGGTTTGACGGCGGATACGTCTTCCCGATGTCAGCCCTCACGCCCCCGGGTGCGTGGACCATCAGCGTCAACGCTCGGCGCGAGGGCGCGTACGATGCCGTGGCATCCTTCGCTGTTCGCTACCCCGAAGACATTCGGGCTGCCCGTACCAGCTCGGTCTCCCGCGGATTCGGTGTCTTCGAGCTTGTTTTGCTGGTGATCGCCGCCATCATCCTCGTTGCGTCCTCCTTCCTCCTTCTGCGTGCGCGGCGCCTGCACCGCCTTGCGCTTGCGCTGCCGGAAATACTCATCGCCGAGCCGCCGCTCAAAGCCGCGCCCGGCACGGTCACGGCGATCCTGCTGGTCGATCTTGTACTGATCGTGTTCCTGGCGTCATCGCTGGATTCCCATGCCCACGGCGGATTGCAGGGCGCGTGCGCGTACTTCAAAAACATGTGGCATGAGAGTGTTCCCATGCGCGCCGGGCGGGCCACGTCCAAGATCGCTTCCATGGGCTGCATGACCGGCATGGGACAGGGACAGTATCACTTCCCCGATATCCGTGAGTACAACTGGTTCATGCGTCCGGCTCACGCCGTCGCCGAGATGGACATCGAGCCCGCGTCTCCACGTCCGGGTCAGCCCGTCACGCTGCGGTTCACGCTTCGTGATGAGGACGGCAACCCGGTGAAAGAGCTGAGCCGCGAGCACGATCGCATCTTCCACGCCATCGTCATCGGGCCCGACCTGCGCACCTACGTACACCTTCATCCTGAGGACCTCGGCCCGGTCACGCCCGCGATGCGAGCATCCACCGTCTTCCCCGTGCGCGCGACGTTCCCGCTGGCTGGACGCTATTTGATCGCCGTCGACTTCACGATCCGCGGACAACAGTTCACGCAGCAGTTCTACCTCACGGTCCCCGGCACGTCTCCCGTACTTGCTCCGCTCGATGAGGCGCGCGTCCAGAGAGTCGATGGATACGAGGTTCGCTTGCGCCTGCCCGAACCGCTCCAGTCCGGCGGAGGTATTCAGCGCCTGTCGTACGAAATATTCCGCGACGGAAAGCCTGTTACCGATCTGCAGACGTACCTCTCGGCACCGATGCACCTGGGTATCGTGAGCGAGGACATGCGCACGTTCTTTCACGTCCATGGCGAACTCCCGATGCCGTGGAACGAGCGTCTGGTTGCCAACCGTGAAGTCATCAACCAGCACTTCCAGGCGTATCAGCCCGACCGCTTCGGTCCGGATATCGACGCTTACGCGATGTTCCCGGCTCCCGGACGCTACGTCATCTTCGGGCAGTTCCGGCACAGGCAAAACGTCATCCTCACGCGCTTCGAAGTTGAGGCGAAGTAATCAGCGCACCCGATAGAGCGGTCCGCGGATCGGGAAATCGCCCCCGACCGATGCCGAGACCGCCCCGACATGTGCCGACATGTCGACCGTGACCTGGTGATCGCCGAGCGGCCGGGCGCGGGTGGGGATATCGCCGATGATCGTCATCAGAACCGATGAACAGCTGGGGATGAACAGCGGCGGATCGAACGTGACGTTCCAGCGGTGTTTCAGCGGATCATAGGCGACGGCTCCCGCCGATTCGTCATCGATGAGCGGCAGGATGTTGGCGACGTCCACGGCGGTGCCCGTGCCGTGATGCGTGAGGATGAGCGAGGTCATCTCGGCGTTGCGTCCGCACGATGCGCGGATGGTGAGTGGCAAAAAGACGGCTTGGCGGGTACCGCGGCGCACGGGGATTTCCGAAGGTAAAGCGGTAGTCGAGAGAGTGATACCCGATGACGCGCGGGCGGAGGGACGTGATGAGGAGCTGGACGATGCCAGTCTGCGAATTGCAGATGACGAAGCCGCCGTGTTGCATGCAGAGCGCTTCATCCTGCGGGAGAGTGCGGCAATGGCGGTGGGTCCCAGCCGAGCGTCCGGCCGGAGTCCGCGGTCTTTCGCCGAGCGTACGGCGCAGGGCGGTGGAGGTACAGCGATGGGATCCGCAGCCGCAGCGATCAGCGGTACCAGCAGGACGAGAAACGCGAGAACAAGCGGACGGCGCATGCGGGTAGCATAAACTCCCTCCCGCCACCGCGAAACGGTGCATCCAGACTTTTTTTGTGGTGCAATGGAGGCATGCTTTCCACTTTCATCCCTCCAGGCGGCATCTCGGCTAGCGCGTGGCTCGAATTCATGGGACTCGCGGTGTCGATCACCGGCATGGTCATCGGCCTCGGCGGCGTGACGGTCATCGATATTCACGCGCTCCTTGGGCGCACTTCGCCGTACTGGAAAGAGGCGACCATCCGTACGCACAAGATCACCAAGCCGCTCATCTGGATCGGCCTGATCATCGCGACGCTGGGCGGAGCCCTGCTCTACGGTCCCACGGGCTTCGACAGGACGGCGCCATTGCAGGCGGTGATCGGGATCATTCTGGTCGTGAACGGTCTGTACCTCACGTTTGCCATCAGCCCCTATCTGCTGCGCCAGGAGAAAGAAGGACGCTCCAGCGAACTCCTGCCGATGAAGATGCAGCGCGTCATTCTTCTCAGCTTCCTCCTGTCCTTCCTGTGCTGGTGGGCCCAGCTCTTTCTGCTGGCCTGGTCGGTGACGGTGCTGCGCTGAGGCGAAGCGCGTATGCTTTGCATATGGATTTTGCCTGGTACTCCCGCAACGGCGAACTGCGCCCCGCCGCGGAGGCGGTCATCGCGCTAGCGAACATCGAGTACGCGTATGGATTTGGCGTGTACGAGACGATCCGTGTCTCGGGAGGCAAAGCGAACTTCCTCGCCGAGCATGTCGAGCGCCTCATGACCTCGGCGCGGATCATCGGTCTTGAGCACCGGTTCGATACCGCCTTCGTCACCGCCGCCATCGAGGAACTCGTGAGCAAAACCGGCGACGGCGTCTTCAATCTCAAAGTCCTTCTGATCGGTGCACGCGATCCGGCGCGTACAGAGCTCTGCGTGCTGCCGCTTGCGCCGTTGTTCCCGGACAAGCGCCTCTACGCGCGCGGTGCCACGGCCGTCAGCTTCTCGTACGAGCGGCTTTTCCCGCAGGCTAAGACGCTCAATATGTTTCCCAGCTACTACGCCTACAAACAGGCCAAAGCCAAAGGCTGCTACGATGCGCTCTTTATCAATCGCGACGGGTGTATCACGGAGGGCACCTGCACGAACTTCTTTGCGATCACAGGCAATGTCATCCACTCGCCTCCGGCCAAAGATGTGCTGGAAGGCGTCACGCGTCGCCATGTGCTGGAGGTCGCGCGAAAAAACGGCTTTGGATACAACGAAGCGCCGATTGCGCTTGCGGACATCGCTTCCTACGATGGCGCGTTCCTGACGAGTACATCTTCCAAGATCATGCCGCTTACGACGATCGACGCGTTCACCTGGCCGGCAGTGCCGGATCCGCTCAGGCGTCTCATTGCGCTGTACGACGAGGAGCGTCACCGGCTGACGGGCTCATCATGAAAAATAGGTGTCACCCTGAACCTGACAAGGTTCCCTATCTCCTCTGACAAAGAAGCTTCTTGAGCGACCGAAACGAGCGGTGTTCGTTGGCTGTATGGTCCAAGCTTGTTACAGCAACGGCTCCTCAAACGGCTTATCCAGCATCTCCTGCGGCGAGACCGATTCCTCGGTCTGACCCTCGTCCCACCGCTTCAGGAGCGCTTCGGCATCTGCGCGGGGCAGGCAGTACTTCTTGCGCGATTCCGCGATGATTTCCTGCGTGTAGTCCTTCTGCTGCTTGGGCGCGTCGAGCGTGCGGCCGGAGAACGCCTCGCGCAGTTCGCCGTTGACCGACATCTTGATGTAGAACTCGCGCACTCCCAGGTTGATGATGTCGCGCTCTTTGAAGACGGGGTTGTACTCTTCAGCCAGGATCGCTGCGTCCTCCGCACCGACGCGGAAGCTGATCATGGAACCCACGTTGCCGAAGACGGTCTTGCGGACGGTCGGGGAGAGCTGGCCCATGTACTGGTGCGCGATCGTCAGGTTCAGGCGATACTTGCGTGCCTCGGAGAGAATTTCGGTGAACGTGTCCGTGGCGAAGTTCTGGAATTCATCGACGTAGAAGTAGAAGTCCGTGCGCTGGTCTTCCGGCGTGTCGGCACGGCTCATTGCGGCTTGGTAGAGCTTCGTGATGATCATGGATCCCACCAGTGACGCGTTTTCCTCACCCAGAAGGCCTTTGCTGACCTTCATCAAGAGGATCTTCTTGTTATCCATGATGTCGCGGATGTTGAAGTGCGTGATCGGCTGGCCGACCATGTTGCGGATCATGTTCGTCGCGACGAACTGGCCGACTTTGTTGAGCAAAGGCGTGATGGCCTCGGCGTCGAATTTCTCGCTCCAGGCCGCGAATTCCGAGACCCAAAAGCTCTTCACGACCGAGTCCTGGATCCGCGAGACGATCGTCTGACGGTAGTTCTTGTCCGTGAGCATTTTGAGAATGCTGAGCACCGTCGTATTCGGGCTGTCGAGGAGCGCAAGCGTGGTATAGCGCAGCACGTGCTCCAGACGGTACGACCAGTTGCCGCCAAAGAGCTTCTTGAAAATATCCAGGAAGCCGACGGTCAGCTGCATCTTGTACGCCTCGTCGACTTTCTCCAGCGGGTTGAAGGCGATGGGGAATTCCGTGTCGGCGGGGTTCAGCAGCACGACGTCTTTGATGCGTTCCTTCGGGATGAACCGCAGCACGTTATCGACGAGGTCGCCGTGCGGGTCCAGAACGGCCACGCCCTCGCCGTTCTTGATGTCCTCCTGAATCAGCAGTTCCAGCATTTTGCTCTTACCGGAGCCGGATTTGCCCACTGCGTACAGGTGACGACGGCGGTCGGCACGGCGGATGCCGAAGGGGACGAAGTTGTTGTGGTAGTTCGTCACGCCGAATGCGCTGACATCTTTGTCACCAGCCTTCGGCAAATCCTGGGGCGGTTCGGATTTGCGGGCGAGCACGTGCACCACGTGGGGAACGGCGTCGGCATTCGGATAGTGGTACAGCGTTGCTACTTCCTTGGCGTTCATGATCATCGGTTGGGCATGCGTGCGCGATTTGTACGCATCCACGAACCGCTGGCCGGTCATCTTTTGCACGGCATGCAGTCCGTTGATGTCGCGGTCACTGAACTGTCCGAAGCTCGAGACGGCCGCTTCCAGTTTGCGCAGCGCCGTGGCTTCGTTCTCCGCGACGTAACCGACGCGGATGCTCACCGTGTACGGTTTCACTTCCACTTTCT
The DNA here is from genome assembly GCA_964460365.1 of uncultured Candidatus Peribacteria bacterium. Taxonomy (GTDB): domain Bacteria; phylum Patescibacteriota; class Gracilibacteria; order Peribacterales; family Peribacteraceae; genus DAISLF01. The sequence continues at coordinate 47,997 of CAYWPL010000005.1, forward strand.
CCTTGGCTTTGGCGTGGCGCACGGCGCCGATGCCCTTCCGTCCGCCCTCGCGCACGCGATCGCGGATGCTGAAGAAATGCATGAGATCCGTGAAACGCAGCTTCCACTTGCGACGGAAGTGATACCAGCCCGTGTCATCCTGCGGCTCCGCGACGATCTGCACCCACATCTGGTCGCCGATGCCGATCTTCGAGATGACGGCGAAGAGGCGCGAGGCGCTGTCTTCCTCAAAGTCCGTATACGTCTTGATGGGATACACGTCGGAGTGGTGCAGGCCGAGTGTCGCGCCCGCGATCGCCTGGATCTTGGGATCAAACGCGCTGGTGTAATCGCGCGTCTCTTTTATTTCCGCATCCGGATAGGTCGCGTACACGAGGCCTTCCACGGTTTCCAGCATGGCCTCGTCCACCGTGATATAGAAGTACGTGTACTGCGCCTGACCCAGGCACTCCAGAGCGACGCGCTTGCCTGTGACGGTATTGCGCAGGTTGATCAGGAGCTCCTGGAATTTCGATTCCGTCTTGGCGCTCCCCGTGGTGCCCTGCGGGACGACGATGTGGAGGTGACGAAGAGACATAATTATTGCTCTATTGTAGCGGATTTAAGGCCAAATTTCCACATCTGGACGCCGGAATCACCTATCAGGCGACTGCCTGGAGATAACAGCTTTCGCCCTTCGACAGGCTCAGGGCGAATCCCGACAGTTGAACGGGCATCATTGCCATCAGGAGACGAAGACGAGGTAACAGGATTCGCAGTAGACGATCTCGGGGCCGTCCGGCGAATAACTCGTCTCGATTGTCTTCTTGCACTTCATGCATTCGCGCGACCAAAGGCGGCGGGGATTGCGCTTCTCCAGACGTTCCTTATGCCGCTGGTCGAAACATTTGCGCGGCAGGGGAATCCCAAGCAGCCGGTAGATCCGGAGTTCCTGCGGGATGATCTTGTACGGCTTGTGCGTTGTCTCGCAGACCAGAACGCGCGTACAAATATCATCAGTCACTTCTTCGATGGTTGCGGGAACCTCCGGGATCGGACCGAGATACGCCTCGGTCTGCTTCTCCTCCGCCTGCCAGTTCCAGCCTTTCGCGCGGGTTTCCTCTTCGGTCAGGGGGAAATATTCCTGTGCGACGGTCTCGTTGTAGCCGTAGGGCGAGAGCGCGTGTGGGAAGAATTCTCCCCATTCGCCGGCTTTCTTCATATGCTCGATGATTTTGGGCACGAGTGCTTCGTACTCGTCCTTCGTGTACTGCTTGTTGAAGATGCAGTATTGCTTCTGGCGCATGCTCACGCAGCCGAAGCAGTCTTTGCATCCATCCAGGCAGTAGCGGCAATACAGCAGATTGGAGACGTCGTTCCAGCAGGATTCGCTGAAGAGCACCTTATAAAATCTGTTCCCGGTGAGATGATTCTCATAGCCGAGTTCGCCGGTGAGGCCCCACGCGTAGCAGTCCCAGCATTTTCTGCCCCGATGGAGCCACGTGCAGTACTTGCAGTCTTCCAGATACGTGCAATCGAAGCTGTGCCGGACGTTCTTGCAGCAAGACAGATGATCGCCGCTCACGTCCTCGTTGCTGATGCCGGCGTAGCTTTTGCGCGGCAGTGACAGCTTCAGCTCATCGAATTCCTTGAGGAATTTTTTGCGGATAGCCGGGTCCGACCGCACCTGCGAGAGGATTTGCGCGTAGTCAGCCGGGGAATACGGTTTATTCAAGACATGATGTTTTTTCTGCACCAGGTTGACGCAGCCGAGGCAATCCGTGCAGCTCCGACACGAGAAGAGATAGTGCGATTCGCTGCAGCTCTCGCAGTATTGCGAATGCTGGAGTCGCTGGCAGCCGTAGCAATCGATGCATTCGTAACACAGCTCGCAATCAAACGAGAAGAAACAGTCGATGACGTTTTTGCTCCGGTGCAGATACGTACTGTAGTAGGAGTCCTCGTTGTCGTTCGCGGCGAAGATGAGATAGCAGTTGCGATTACGGGTGGAGAGATTCGTGTACTCGCAGTTCTCGTTCTCTGCCTGCAGGTTCACCGAGCGCATGGGAACGGCATGGAGCAATTCATCCATCTGCTCAAAGAACGGCCGCGAGAAATCAAAGTCTTTCCCGTACGACAATGCATCCCACTTGTCCGAATACCACTCGCGGTGCTCGTAGACGGTGTACGGCTTGTCCTGCGCGTAAATGGAGATGATCTGTTTCCCCGTCATGTCGCACTTGCGGTGATACAGGCGCTTCTCGTTGCGCCACGCGAGACGCCGCTGCATCCGGCATTCCGGACAGAGCGTCGGCGGCGGGATCTGCTGTTTTTTGCCGCCGAACACCGGGGAGATTTCGGCGTAGAACGCGATGTCGTCGTCCGTGATCTCGAAGTTCTGCCGGCAGGTGGCGCAGGTTTTGCGCATCAGGCGATTGCGGAAAGGTAGCACGATTCGCCCTTCGATACGCTCAGGGCGAATCCCGATAATGGAACAAAAGTGGTTGTCATCACGAGATTGAGGACAGGTAACAGGATTCGCACCACACGGTTTCGGGGCGGTCCGGCGCGATCGTCGTCTGCACCGCTGCCTTGCACTTCGCGCACGCGCGCGGATAAAGCACCGACGGGTTGCGCCGGCCCATGCGGCGCTTGTGGCGCTCCTCGGGGCAGAAGGCCGGAGGCGGGACACCCGTGGCGCGGTAGAACGCGTACTCCTGCGGGATGATCTTGTACGGCTTGTCCGTCGCAGCGCAGCGGAAGATGTGTTCGCAAAGATCTTCACTGGCTTTGTCGATGCTCTCGGGAGGTGTGCCGCCCGGTCCCAGATACTTCTCCGTCTCCTCGGGCTCATCGCGCCACGGCCAACCGCGAGATGTCGCCTCCTTCTCGCTGAGCGTGAAGAATTCCCCGGCCAGGCTTTCGTTGTAGCCGTAGGCCGACATCGTGATGGGGAAGAACTCGCCCCACTCACCGGTCTTGCGCATGTGTTCGATGAGCTTCGGCACCAGTTTTTCGTACTCCTCTTTTGAATACTGTTTGTTCAGGATGCAGTATTCCGCGCGCTTGAGGCCGAAACAGCCGAAGCAGTGTTTGACCGACGGAAAGCAGCTCTCGCAGTAGAGGAGATCCGAGACGTTGTTCCAGCAGTGGTTGGAAAAGAGCACGTTGTGCACGTTATAGCCGCAGCCGTTGCACTCGTAGAGGAGTTCGCAGTGCAGGCCGAACATCGAGAAGTCGTATGCGTCTTTCGCACCGTTGAGCACTTCGTAGCAGTAGGCGCAGTGCTCCAGGTCGCGCGAATCGAAAACATCGTGCGACTCGCGGCAGTTGGTCAGATGATCGCCCGTGCAGTTCTCGCTCTGCAACACATGGCTCGCTCGCTGCGGATGGCGCAACCGCTCCTCCGCGCTGCGCTTGCGCATTGCTTCCACCACCGGACGGGTCAGCAGCAGCTTCTTCACTTTCTTGTCCCATTCCTCCGGTGTCACGGGTTCGTTGAAGATGTGATACTCCTTGCGGGTCAGGCCGTGACAGCCGAAGCAGTTTTTGCAGCCGCGCAGCTCGCTGGAAAAATAACAATCGGAACAATTGTCGCAATCCTCGCACTCGATGCAGCGATAGCACTGGCTGGCGCTGATGCACTCGTAACAGAGCTCGCAGTGATCGATGCGCAGACAATCGCAGCAGTTTTTGGAATTATTGATGCCGCGCGAGTGGTAGCAATCTTCGTTCTTCTCGGCCTGCGTGATCATGTAGCAGTTCTTCGCCTCACTTGAGCAGTTGGTGTACTCCGAGTTCACGTCCATGCTCGGGTCCACGAACGCGTTGAAGTGCGGCACCTCGGCGCAGAGTTCTTTGAACTGATCGAAGAATGGCCGCGAGAAGTCAAAATCCCGCCCATGATCCCGTGCGTCCCATTTGTCGCCCAGCCATTCGGTGATGTGATACACCTGGAACGGCGAATCGGCCGGATGCATCGAGATCATCTGCTTGCCGCTCAGATCGCATTTGCGATGGTACAGTTTGCGCTCGTTGCGGAACGCGAGCCGTCTCTGGCGCCTGCACGCCGGGCACAGCGTCGGCGGCGGGATCTGTTGTTTCTTTCCGCCGATCACCGGCGAGATGCGGTCATAGAACGCGAGATCGGTGTCCGAAATCTCAAAGTCCTGCCGGCACTGGGTGCAATTCTTTTTCATGATTAGGAAAGGGAAACAAGGAAGCATTTTTCACAGTAGACGATCTCGGGGCGGTCGGGCGCGTAAGTCGTTTCGATCGCCGTCTTGCATTTCATGCACTGGCGCGACCACAGATGGCGCGGATTGCGCATCTGCATGCGCCTCCGGTGCCGCTCCTCAAAACACAGGCGCGGCAGCGGCAGGCGGTGCTCGCGGTAGAACGCGAGTTCCTGCGGAAGGATCTTGAAAAGCTTTTGCGTCGCCTCGCAGCGCAGAATTTTGTCGCAGATGGCTTTGTCCGCCTCCATCGAATCGTCGGGAACCTCCGCGACCGGCCCGAGATAGCGGTCCTCCGCGTCGTCTTCCTCCCGCCATTCCCACCCGCGGGCGACCACCACTTCTTCTTTGGTCAGCGGGTAGTATTGTTGCGCGGTCGTCTCGTTGTAGGCGAACGGCGAGAGTGTCACGGGGAAGAACTCGCCCCACTCGCCGGTCTTTTGCATATGCTCGATGATCCGTGGCACCAGTTCTTCATACTCCTTCTGCGTGTACTGCTTATTGAAAATGCAGTAACGCTTGGAGCGCAGCCCGACGCAGCCGAACAGATTCTGGCAGTGAAAGCAAAAGCTGGAGTAAAAAATATCCGAGAGCTGATCCAGACAGTTGCTGGAGAAGAGCACGTTGTCCGCGTTGTAGCCGATGGTACTGCACTCGTAGAGGCGGCTGTCTCCGCCGGCGTCTTCGCAATCCATCGAGTCCTTGCACGGATAGAACGTCCGGTACATATAGGCACAATCCCAGAGCCCGATGCCGTCATAGCAGGCGCGGGCGTTCTTGCAGTTGGTGAGATAATCGCCCGTGCAGTTCTCGTTCTGCACGCCGTAGAGGTCCTTCTGTGGATGCTTGAGCCGGAGCGCCTCCAGGTGCTCCTGCGCGCTCTCGCAGCGCTTGGTCGAGGACAGCAGCGCGCGATAACGCTCGAATTCCTCCTTCGTCGCCTGCTTGTTCTCGATGCAGTACTCCTTATTGCGGAGGCTCACGCACATCAGGCAGTTCCGGCAGCCGATGCATCCGTGGAGGAAGGCGCTGCCGGTGCAGTTCAGACACTCCTGCAGGAAGGCCGAATCGTAACAGTCCTGGCTGTCTACGCATTCGTAGCAGAGTTCGCTTTTGCGCAGCCGGTAGCAATCCAGACAATCGCGGCAGCCGTTGAGACTGTACGAATAGCAGCAGTCCCGGTTCTCGTCGCTGTCGAAGATGAGGTAGCAGTTCTTGTTCTTGCCCGAGTAGTTCGTATAGCTGGAATTCTCGTCGTACTGATAGCCGGTGAAGAGCGACGGATGCGGCACGGCGTCGCAGAGCTCTTTGTACTGCCCGAAGAATGGCCGCGAGAAATCAACGTCCTGCGCGTATGAGAGCGGATCCCACGCGTCCGAGTACCACTTGGCCTGGTCGTACACTACGTGGCGGTTGTCGGGATGAAAATTGGAGACGATCATCTTTCCCGTCAGGTCGCAGGAGCGTTTGTAGAGCTTAAGTTCGTTCAAGTGAGCCGCGCGTCGCTGCTGGCGGCAGTCGGGGCACAGCGTCGGGGGCGGAACCTGGTGCTTCTTGCCGCCGATCACTGGCGAGATCCTGTCGTAGTAGGCGAGATCTTCCTTCGTGATCTCGAAACCACTGGAGCAAGAGGAACAGGTTTTTTGCATAGATAAAAACAGACGGAATGTGGGCGCTGTTTGCGCGGTTGTCTGTTGGCTCCAGTATCTCAGACAGCGTCAAAATTGTCGAACACAGTCAGGTTGAAATATCAGTATTTGTTTACATAAAGCCATTTTTCAGAGACAAAATACTGTAGAAAAAATTCTACAACACTAGTATACTGTCAGAGACATGCTGACCGAGCTGCTACGGATCGGCCTGAGCAACGAAGAAGCGAAGGTCTATCTGGCGTGCCTGGAAATCAACGGCGGTCCCGTCTCCAGTATCGCCAAGAAGGCAGGCGTGCATCGTGTCAGCTGCTATCACACGCTTGGCAATCTGCTCGAAAAGCGCCTGCTCAGTCAGTACAACCGCAACGGCGTGAAATGCTTCGCGCCCGAGCCGCCCGAACAGCTGATGGCGATGACGGAAGAGAAGATGAATCTCGCGCGCGGTCTCCTGCCCGAACTCAAATCACTCGTCAGCAACGTCGGATTCAAGCCGAAGATCCGTTTCTACGAGGGGCCCGACGGCGTGGAGAAGGTGTTTAACGAATCACTGGGTGCCAAGGGCGAAATTCTCGGATACACCAACCTCAAGAGCGTCACGACGTTCTTCCCTAAATTCTTCGAGCACTATACGCACCAGAAGATCCGTCAGGGCATCAAGACACGCTATCTTTCGCCGACGACCGTCGAAAGCGTCCACGTGCTCGACGCGTTCCTGCCTGCGGGATACGACGCGAACCTGGTGGAGATCCTGCTCGTGAACAAAGACCAGTTTCCGTTCGAAAACGAAATCCTCATCTTCAACAACTCCGTCGGCATTGTCTCGTTGCGCGGCGACGAACTGCTCGGGCTCATCGTCGAGAGTGCCACGTTCGCTCGTACCATGAAGGCCGTCTTCGATCTGGCGTGGCTGGGCGCGACGGCGTTCGTCGCCAAGTAATCCGGGATGTTCTGGGCAGTCCGTGATCGGAGTACGCTGTGCCCATGATCCACCTCGACCGTAACGCGCTGGATGCATCGTCCTCGCCGTATCTGCTCCAGCATAAAGACGATCCGGTGCATTGGCAGGAATGGAGCACGGATGTGCTCGCGGAGGCGAAGAAGCGCAACAAGATGATCTTCCTCTCCATCGGCTATGCCACATGCCACTGGTGTCACGTGATGGCGCGTGAGTCTTTCCGTGATCAAAAGACCGCCGATATCCTGAATGCCTCGTTCATCTCCATTAAAGTCGATCGTGAGCAGCGCCCGGACATCGATGAGTATTTCCTCGGCGAAGTCGCCAAACGCACCGGGTCCGCGGGATGGCCCATGAGCATCGTCCTCACTCCCGACGGCGCGATCATCTTCGGCGGGACGTACTTTCCGCCCGCATCCGGCCGGGGGATGCCTTCCTTCCATGAAGTACTGGAGTCAGCTATCGATTGGCAGAAAAAGCATCCCGGTGGAGCCAGGCCGGAGCGCGATCCCGGGATCGTCATCGAACATGAATCCGATATTTTGCCTACAGTCAGGGCTCCCCAGGAATCAGCGGCAGTCATACTTTCGCACGAGGATACTGAAAATGGCGGCTTTGGCGCTGTCGCCAAGTTCCCGCCGCATGCGACACTCCTGTTTTTGATGGCCCTCGGAGGACGCGACAAGGATGCTGCCACGTCCAAAATGGTCCGGCGCACGCTCGACGTGATGGCGATGCGCGGTCTGCATGACCACCTGCAGGGAGGTTTCTACCGGTATTGCGTCGATCCTGCATGGGAAATTCCTCACTTCGAGAAGATGCTCTACGACCAAGCAATGCACCTGTGGACGTATTCGACGGCGTATCAACTCTGGGGCGATGAACGTTATGCGCGGACCGCGGCGTCCATTATCCGTTGTCTGGAGGACACGTTCGAGGAAGACGGCCTGTACGTCGCCGCGCATGATGCCGATACTGAGCGCGAAGAAGGAAAGACCTATGTCTGGACCGAGGAAGAGCTTTCCCATGTCCTGACGCACGCCGAGTTCAAAGCGTTCTCTGCTGCGTATGGCATTTCGCAGGCCGGGAACTTCGAGGGCGCCAATCATTTCATCCGCCGCACGTTCGAACCGCTGGATGCCATAGAAAAGAAGCTACTCGCTCTTCGTGCCAAGCGCCCGCAGCCATTCACTGATCGTAAAATCGTGACGAGTTGGAACGCGTTGCTTGGGATAGCACTTTTCCTGCATGGTCGCGCGACAGACACCGCAGCATCGCTGGAAAAAGCACTCGCGCTCTCGCGCCAACTGCTCAAGCGCCACTATCGCAACGGCAAACTCGCCCGCAGCTCGCTCGGGGGGGCCGTCCAGGCGCAGGGCTTCCTGGAGGACTATGCCTCCGCGTGCGTCCTCCAGACCTACGTGTACGAGCATACGCGGGACGCCGCAGACCGGACCATGCTGGAGAGCCTCGTCGCAGGACTGTCACTTTTCCGCTCTGGGAAGGGCTGGATGGAAAATGTCGAGGGAGGGGATTTCCGTCCGGTTCCCGCCAAAAACTTCGATCAACCGACGCCATCCAGTGCAGCGTTGACGGCCTATGCCCTCTTCCGCAGCGGAGCGATCACGGGCGACGATGTCCCGTCAGCGTCCGTCGGTCAGCCCCTGGAAAGCGACTTCCAAAATCTTGTCGCGCTCCTCTCCGATGGCGCGTGTCACGTCCTCCACGGACCGGAAGTACTCCCCTGGACGACGCTCCCCGCCTTCGCCATGCAGTTGCCTGGCGACGCGTGGGAGGACTGCTTCGGCAAGACGTGCAGGAGATTCCCGGGCAAAGGACCGCTGCTGCGGAGCTTTGTGAATAGGAGGTAATGTCTTAGGTGGCCGCCTGAAGATAACGGCGCAGATGCGTGTTGTAGTAGATCCCTTCCGGTGTGTCTTTTCCTCCGTGCGCGTTTTCCAGTTGGGCGAATTGCTGCTTTAGCGTTCCGGCGTGCAGCATGGCCGCGCCCTCAAAATCCAGTGCGTCGAACAGATCGGCGGGAAAAGGCGCCGGCTGATGCTGGAGATAGAGTGAAACGAGCCGCATGATCGAATCAGGATGCTCGCACAAGAATTCTTCAGCCATAAGCATCAGAGACGGGGGCACGCGCCCCGTACGCCATGATTCGGCTATAAGCACGACTTCCTCTGCGCTGCACGGGAACAGCATTTCCATGAGCGTCGTGAATCGCAGTGCGTCGAAGTACGTCCGTGTTTCTATTCTCACGTTTCCCCTCCATGCGAGGCACTGCTCGAGTATTGCCGAATCTTCTTTGGCTTCATGGACGAGGCAGTACATTCTGCCGCGTGCGTCGAAGGACATCTGCGGGCACACCTGTCCTGTTTCTTTTCTCATCGCTGGCGAGCGGGGATCGCCGGGCACGCTCGGAACGTCGATCGCAAATGCGATGCAACAGAGGCCGCACTGGCAGCACTCGCCGTCCTTGGCGCACTTCTCAAAATCCTTTTCTTCCAGTGGCGGATTGAGCAGTGGAAGAGAAAAACATGATGACATAAATTTATTTTAGATCATATTTTCAATATGTCAATCATAGGTGAGCGCGCCATTCAGCTCCTGCGCTTTCCGTGCAGCAGCATCTCCAGCGCGTGGTCGAACGAGCCCGCGCGGATCACCTCTCCCGCGTTCACGAAGTAGATCTCGTCCGCGTTCTCGATCGTGTTCAGACGGTGAGCGATGATGACGCGCGTGGTGTGCGCCGGGAGCTTCTTCAGAATCTCCTCCAGCAGCTTTTCCGTCACGGTATCGATATTGGCCGTCGCTTCGTCGAGGATCAGCACATCCGGATCCTTCAGCACCGCGCGCATGAAGGCGAGCAATTGTTTCTGCCCCAGGCTGATGCCGTCGCCGCCGCTCGTCACTCTCGTTTCCAGTCCTTTTTCGAAACGCGTGAGCAACGCCTCCACGTTTGCCTTTTTGAGCGCCTCGACGATCTGCGCGTCGGTGATATCTTTGTACGCGTCGTTGCCGTACAGGATGTTCTCGCGCACCGTGCCGGTGAACAGGAACGGTTCCTGGAGGATGAAGCCGATCTTCCTTGTGCGCTCGGCTGGCTCGTAAGAACGGATGTCGCGGCCATCCAGCAGCACCGTGCCCTCCGTCGGATCGTACAGGCGCGCCATCAGCGACGCGGTCGTGGTCTTACCGCCGCCCGTGGGGCCGACCAGCGCGTAGGTCTTGCCGCGTTCAAGCGTCAGGCTGATGCCATGCAGCACCTCTTTGCCGTCCGGATAGCAGAAATGAACGTTCTGGAAGCTCAGGAGAGGCCCATCCGGAAGGGCTTTTCCGCCGGGAATCACCTTCATGTCGGACGTCATCTCCATGATGGCCGAGATGCGGTCCCACGCCGCCATCGCCGTCTGGAACGTGGCCCAGATGGACGCGATGTGGCGCAGCGGATCGTAGAAGCGGTTCACGTAGCTGAAGAAGCTGATGAGCAGACCGATCGTGAAGTCTCCCGTGGAGATCAGATGGATGCCATAGGCAAGCACGAGGAGCTGGCCGATATTGTTGCAGAGCCCGTAGATGGGAATGAAAATGTTGTTGGCGACGCCGGCGGAGACGGATGTCTTGAAGTTGGCGTCGTTGGCCTCGTCGAATTTCCTGCGGAAGTAATCGCGGCGATTGAACACGACGATGACCTTGAAGTTCGCCAGGCTCTCCTGCACTTCGCCGCTGAGTCCCCCGAGCGCCTGCATGCTCGCCGCATTCTTGCGGCGCACCCAGGCGGAGAGCAGCTGAGTGAAGATCAGCAAGCCCACAGCCGGAGACAGTGCTACTGCGCCAAGACGCACGTTGAGTACCACCAGGAAGACGGCCGCGCCCGCGATGATGAACAGGTTCGAGACGAACTGGACCAGTGCCTGCGAGAAGAACTGATTGAGCTTGTCCGTGTCGTTGTTAATGCGCGAAATCAGGTCGCCGGCCTTGTTCTGGTTGAAGAACGTGACGGGCAGCTCCTGCAGCTTCTGGAAGACCCGGTTGCGCAGCGTGTAGAGCAAACGCTGGCCGACGCCGCCCATCAGGCGCGTCTGGAAGTAGCTGGCCACGAAGGCAATCAAATAGGTGGCGAGCAAGACGGTCGCATACACCAGCAGGCCGTGGTAATCGCGCGTGACGACGGTCGTGTCTATGGCGCGTCCGATGAGCAGCGGCGCGACTTGGCCGAGGCCCGACGTGATGATGACTGCGAGGAGGGCAAGGAGCAGATATTTTCTCTCGCTGCGAAGTAGCGGCCACAGTGTGACGAGCGCTGAGAGCGCGCTGGCGCCCTTGCTAGTCCTGCCGTCGGTTTTGGCGAGAGCGTAGGTTATAGGTGGCTGGTACTGCGCTGCGAATCGGCGATTTGGACGTATTCGGGCGAGGTCTTCATCAGCTCGGCGTGCGTGCCCTGGGCAAGCAATTCGCCCTCCATCAGCAGGACGATATGGTCGAACGCTTCCACCGACGCGATTTTCTGCGTGATGGAGACGAGCGTGATGTCCGGGTAGTTCTCGGCGACGTTCTTGAGGATTTTCTCCTCAGTCTGCGTGTCCACGCGTGCCGTGAAGTCATCAAGCAGCAAGACTTTGGGCCTCAGCGCCAGTGCGCGGGCAAGCATGATGCGCTGTTTCTGGCCGCCTGAGAGGCTGGTGCCGCGTTCCAGGACGATCGTGTCCAGCTTCTGCGGCAGCGATTCGATGAAATCGTTCAGCTCCGCAGTGTCGATAGCGCGCTTCAGGTCTGCGTCCGCCACGGTGTCGCCGAAGGCGATGTTCTCGCGGAGGGTCAGGTTGAACATAATGCTGTCCTCGAACACCATCCCCACCTGTCGGTGCAGCGCGGCGGCGTCATAGCTCGCAAGCGGCTTGCCGTCGTATTTCACCGTGCCTGACGCGGGTGGCATCAAGCCTGTCAGCAGATATAGCAGCTGCGTCTTCCCGGCCCCGGTCGGCCCGATCACCGCAGTGCGGGTTCCTGCCTTCACCGAAAACGATACGTCCTTGAGCGCGGATTTCTCGCCGTAGACGACTGTGACGTGCTCGATGTCGATATCACCGCGCAGCTCCGACGTATCGGTGCCGTCGTCTTTGCGCTCTTCGGTTTCCAGCACGTCGGTGATGCGCTTATACGAGGCGGCCGATCTGGCAATGATGTTGCTGATGAAACCGATCATGATGATCGGGAAGATCAGGAGGGCGAGATAGCTGTTGAAGGCCGCGAATTGGCCGAGCGTCATGGTTCCGGCGATCACGAAGTGCCCGCCGAGCGCGAGGATGATGAGCGCCGCGAGGTTGGCGACGAGCGTGATGACGGGGATCAGCGCGGCGAAGAGGCTCAGGATCTGCAGGCCGAGGTTGCGTGCTTCGGTGTTTGCGGCGATGAATTTCTGGTATTCGTACTGCTGCGAATTGAGCACGCGGATGAGCGCCGAGCCGAGGATGCTCTCGTTGATGACGCGGTTGAGCCAGTCGATCACCTCCTGTGACTTCTTGAAAAGCACGTTCACTTTCTTGAAGATCAGGAAGAAGGCGCCGACGATCACCGGCAGGATGGCCAGAACGGCGAGGGCGAGGATCCAGTTGATCATGATCAGCAGGATGCTTGCGCCGATGATGATGAACAGCGACGAGGCGAACGTGACGACGGCCTGCGAGACGAACAGTTTTACGGCATCCACGTCGGATGTGAGGTTCGTGAGCAGCTTGGCTCCCGTCATCTCCTGTACGAAGGCGTAGCTCTGAAGGGAGATCTTGGCGGAGACCTTCTTGCGCAGATCGCGCGCGACCAGTTCCGAGGCGTATGTCTGCACGACGTTCTGCAGATAGGCGAAGATGAAGATCGCTGCGGCGGTGAGTGCGAACTGCATGACCAGCGTCGGGACGACGAGCGTGCCTGCAACGTACGAGTCGATTCCACGCGAGATGAGCATCGGGACCAGCAGGTTGAACGCGTTGCTGATGATCGCGAAGACGACCAACAGGATGATCCATCCCTTGCAGGGCTTGAGGAGGCCGATGAGGCTGGGGGATTTCGGCTTCTGGTTGGCTTTCCCCGGGGTGGCGGACGACTTCATGCGGAGAAGGAGGCGTGACTGGCGAGCCTGGTGCTCAGACGTACATCTCGGTCATCGAGGACGACAACCGTTGCGCGGTGTGTCAGAAAATTCTCCGCCAGCCGTTCGATGATCCGGGTTCGGTCGGGCATGTGTCACGTCGTGAGGGGGGTTACTATAGAAGGACTGTATGGATGGGCAAGAGTACGGGCGGAAAAATCCTCCGCACGGTCTGTCACGTTCCCTCCAGGCCTGCGCAGCGCCAATTCATCTCCGCGGTCTTCGTCTCCAGATTCACGACGCAAGCAGGCGAGCAGCCTTCTTTCTTGATATCCACGTCGAGCCACCAGGTGCCGGTGCCCTCGTTGCAGGTCGCGGTGGCGGCGTAGCGCCCTTCGCATGATTCCGTGGCGATACCCAGCGCTTCATCCAGCCGCATGCCGCCACAGACGATGTTGTCAAAACACTCGATCTCGCCAGTCAGCACCGTATGCGGGAATTCCGTCGTCGACATCTGCACGGTGTTGGGTGTCAGGTTCTTGTACGACGTGTTGGGCGTCTGGATCGACGGGTTGTACCGGATCGTGATGAAGCCGGGCTGCGTGCAGGTGAAGCTCTGCGTGTACTCATGCGTGTTCGCGTTCACGTTCTGGCGGACGGCCTGATGCAGAACCGGCGTCACCGGACTGCCGTCCAGTGCCTGCAGCTTGTCCTCAGCGGACCACGGATTGCGGATCTCCAGTTCGCCGATCACCTCCTTGGGCTTCAGGTTCGCCGCGTTCAGCCCGAGGCTCCTCACAAGCGTGTTGGACCACTCGGTTCCGGATTGGGCCACGATCACCTCGCGCTTGTCCGTCACTTTCCGGATCGAGCCGGTCACGTCGAACGGGACGTTCACGAACACGTAGGCCGGCGCGGTCGCGGTCACGTCGAAGTCCTCGGATTTGATGATCAGCGTGCTGAAATGGCTGACGGATGTCCGGAGGGTGGCGACGCCGCTGTGCGGGTCATACACGCTCGCCGCGACCATGCTCTCAATGCCGTTTGCCGATGCATGATAGATTCCCGGAATCCTGCCGCCGTTGGTCTGCACGTCGATCGTGACTTCTGCCGGGATTTTCAGCTCCAATCCGTCCGGCTCCAGCCGGTAGAGCGCCAGCGGCCGCTCATTCTCAAGCATCAGAGTGTCGTCGACGATCACGGGGGACAGTGTGATGTCCGACGCGTCGACGCCCGCGGGCAGTCCCGCGGTATTGAGAACCAGCGTCGCGTGTCCGTCGGACGACGTGACGGTGAGCTGCGGTTTCTGGCAGCTGGCAAAAAGGACCAGACCGGTGCATCCGAGGAGCAGCACGGCCCGACGCGTGATCAAGGAGAGAGGCATAGCGGGGAGTGTACGCCTCCTTGGAGAAGGAACAGAGCTCTCTGTTGAACCGAGTGCGGAAGGGAGATTCCGGCATCTCAACGGAACCTGCTCTCTGGAGAAAACACGCATGAAGAAATTCAAACTCCCCGAACTCTTCTAAAATTCAGGCACCCGAAATCGAACGCTGGCAAACGGAAGAAGGCCGCTCTGGGAGCGGGCAAAGACCGGACCGAGAGGAAGTGAATCTTGTATGGAGCTCCTTCTGGGAGCTTATCAGGAACTGGCAATGCTTATGATTACCCTTCTGCCGTTCAAAATACGTTGGTAGAGATTCCGTATAGATCGACGGAGCCGATTAAAGAAGCCCCCCCTGGCGTAGTTTGAGGGGGCCTCTTCATCTCATGCCTTGCGCCTTTTCCTGAAATACAGCAGGGCTTCTCCGCCAATGGCAATGGGGAGGAGCGGGAGCGTGAACAGAGCGAGATTAGCGAGGAAATTCACGAAATTCCCGTCTACCAGTGGCTTTTCCAGGGGGGAGAGGCCAATGGTGAGGGTTACTCCCGGAGGCGGATCCATGCTGCTGAAGTCCTCCGCCAGGAAAGGCCATGGGGCTCCAAACCAGACGTATTCGTGCTTGATTTTCTCCGAAGGGACGCTTCTCTCGATGAGAAGCGTTCCAAGCGTAGCGGTGAGGCCGATGATGAGAATGAGCACGATACTGCGTAGGGTCAGGATGGGCATGAGGGATCGGGGGGGATCAGAAGTTGGCCGCCTTGGTGCCGGGTATGGAGAAGGACCAGCTCGGGGGGGCAAGGTTCACATGTGTTGCTCCAAGAAAGCACTACGTCGTGTAGCAGCCAACCGTCCTCTGCTGACCGAATTACGCCTGGAGCTTACCCTTGTCCGTCGCCTTCGTGTCCTTCAGCGCCTCGCTGTAGCAGAAATAATGTTGTGACGGAGAAGCCTCTCATTTGTTTAGATATCGTGCCTTCAAGAGCAATCTTGCCGACAAGACTACCATCCCGACCACGATGAAGAAAAACAAGAGGCTCATGAGAAAATTCCCCAGGTGGAACGAGATGCCGTACTCCCACGGAGAGGCAAACGACACCTTCAAGGGAAAAGAGGGGGGATCGATGCCGCTGAAATCCTGATGGATGAATGGAAAGGGTCTCCCCTCCCACACGCTTGAAAGCTCTTGTCTTTGCTTCACCTGGGGGAGCGCGACGGTGGCAAGCGTGCACACGACGCTCACGAGCAAAACCCCTATAAATGGCGATAGCTTCAGATGGCGCATGGGAGGGGAGGGAAACCTTTCAGAGTTGCCAGCTCCTGTAACCAGGAATGACGAACGACCAACTGGTGAAAGGCTTGTACCGGGAGGTAGAGTCGGATTCATATCCGAAACTGCACCAGACAGTATAGCAGTTCGAGGGGCTGCGGTAGCCTCGCTGAACCTGCACCTTCACCTTGTCGGAACTCGCCGGACCATTCTTCGTACGGAAGTACGTGTAGTACCAGCGGTTCATAGCAATGGTATCGGCGTAGGCGGAGCCGATGGTGTATGCCAGTTCCTCCGGCTCATTGAAGGAATTCAGCCGATCAGAGGCCCGGGAGTCCACGTAGGGCATCGGCAAATCCGACGAGGCATACGTGAAGTACGGGAAGCCCTGGTAGTTCTGTCCCTTGTTGTAGTAGTGATTCCCACTGTGGTTATCGTAGTTGTAGATGAAGAGGTCGGGCTCGAAGGTGTCATTGACCCCGAAGCCGTTGGGGTCGTCCCAATAGAAATCCTGCTGCCCGAATCTCTCTCCAGCTGCATTGGAGCTATTCCCCGCTACCTTCCCGTACTCCGGGACCCAGGACTCCTGACTCACCGCAGCAATTGCCGAGCCGATTGCCGACTTCCTGAGGAAGGAGAGAACTTGGGAACCCAAGGGAGGATCCTTCTTCACCTGAAGATCCTTGACCTTCCCCGCATCTTGGAGAGAGGAGAAATCCTCCGCCTTTCCCTGGAGGTTCGTGATCTTCAGTTCGACGGGGAGCTTGCTGGCCTTCTTAAAGGCTTCCGAGCGCTTCAGGAGCGCCTCCTTCATCTTCGGGGAGGCATCAGCATCGGGCATCGAGCCCGCCATGTCGATGAGGAAGTCTTTGTGCGCCTTCTCCGCACGAGTAGTGAATTCCGCAGTGCCCTCCCCCGGCACGCCGGGGATGAATCCTGCGGCCTTCGCCCCATCCACCACGAACTCGTGCTGGATCATGGTGAGCTCGATCTTGTTCTTCCGTGCGAAGTCCAGAGCCTCCTGCACCGTCAAGGGTGAGGAGAATTGAATGGAGCCGAGGGATGGCTCCGCCTTGCCTGCAACGACAAGAGGCAAGCAGAGCGACAGCAGAGAAATTCCTGCAATCGCTCCAAATAGTGTCTTTCTGCCTTTCATAGAAAAGAGGGTAGAAGATGAAAAAATGCATTCCTGTCGCGCTCAGGAAGCTCATTCATCTTGAGCCCGAATAAACAGGGCACAAGAATCTCTTAATGCGATTCTTTTCAGCCCCAGAGAATTCCCGCATAAGAAAGCCATAAATTCCGTTCCATGACCCCTATGGAACGTCTCGGGTTATCGGGCGATATCTACACCTTCATTTCTTTACGCTGTCACAAAGCGGCACAGCAATTTGTGGCTGCGATTAGCGATCTCCGCGATCTGTGGCTGGAGACTCCGTGCTGCTTTCACTTTAAATCTTCCGATTTTTCGAGGCGAAGGCTGGAGCTCTCTGCTTGAGCAGGTTAGGAAAAATGTGACTGCTGAGCTAGTGAAAGTATAGCGCTTGTCTGTTCACAATTGACCCACCCCCGGTCTAAAAAAATTCGGAGGTCGAGAAAAAGTTGGAACATTTTTTTGGGGGATTGGACATCTTACAAAAATGCAGCGATAGGCTATAGTATGAACACCATGAGTATTGTGACCAAACAGCAACGGTCGGAGGAGCAGAGCGAGAAGATTTTCAAGTACAAGCTGCATGAGGAGCACTTCCTGATCTCGAGCTTCATGGGGAACTATCCCGATTACGATGGGTTTCTCCGCTTGAGAACCTCAGCGAACGGGGTTTTCGTCAATACGGGGAGGGTTCTTGCATTCCAACTGAAGTCGATTGAAACGCTGCGCAATGCGCAGTACAGGTGCACACGGAAGACAATAGAACAGATTACCGATCCTACAGCTAACACCCCCACGATCCTGTTCATCGTGGATCTCAGCACGGAAACCCTCTATTGGCATCACTTCGACAATGCGATGGTCGCCAAATTTCTTGCGGGTAAGGACAAGAGCTTGCGCCTCAGCCTGAGCGGGCATGAAGTAGATCGGGATAACTCCTTCGCCCTTAAGGGGACGTGTGAGGGATTGGTGGAGTCCATGACGGGTAAAAAAAAAGTAGAAGTCATTAATAAGCTCAAACAGCAGTTTGGAGCAGATATAGTGAGAAGTGTTGGACTGTTGTATGCACTGAGAATCATCCAGAAAAATAAAGCCCCGTCACTCTTTGCGAAAGTGTTGCGAGTTCCGGAAGACCATGCCCGTTTCTTGCTGGAAAAATTGGCGAATGAAAAAGTGATACTGGCAACGTACAATTACTACTTACTAGATGAGGAAGAAGTCGGATTGAAACCATTTTTAGAAATCACTGATGAAATGGATTTTGAATTCTTGATGAAGGAACTAGGCAGTAAAGAAGATATCAATCGTCTTTTGCGCCAGCTTGTCCCTATTCAGGGAAAGAAGGTGGAAAGATTCTTTAAGAAGGTAGGAACAGAGATTGTCGGCTTGCTGCACAAGGCGAAGACGAATGATGAGAGACATTTGTTACTAGAGCATTTGGAGAGCTTCGATGTACGGATTCCTGATCTCTCAGTTAAAGCTGCCGCATGGCTTCTTGGCACTGAGCCTCTGCCGCAGAAAAATCATAAGACGCGTTTCGGACTAATGAAGGGCAGGGATTACGGCGATGTTTTGCAACGGGCAGAAGAGGTGTTGCGCGATCTACGCTTCATAAAAACAAGAGATGTACTGAATAACCTTGCCCAGCTTACTGAGAGCAATGACAGCGATGTGAAGAAGAAAGCATGGGAGATCATCAATCAAATGGCGAAGTACGATCTTCGGGCGTTGCAGAATATTGGGCTGCGTACTCAGAAGGAGATGCTCAATACAATTTCGCAATGGAGTGTGCGGAAGCAGAAGCGTCATTTCAATCTCATTCTTCAAATCTGCAGAACACTTTTGAATGCCGAATGTGAAGGCCATGAAATGACTGATTATCAAACATTTACCCTGCGCTTTAATACGTTGAAAGGATCTGAAAATGTAAGAAAACTTAGAGATGATGTTATCTCTTTGCTGCTGAAATTATTTGGAGAAACTAAGGATCTTCCTGAGCGTTTACGCCTCATTAAATCGATCAATGAAGCCACAGCAACCCCGATGCGCATGTATGAGGATTCATTGAAGAAGATAATTATCGACAATACCAATTGGGTCATTCGTTGGTACGTCGATCACTTTGATGAATTTGAGGACGCTCTTGTCAAAGAGATAGAGGAACAAAAAGAATGGTTCATTCAAAGATTTGATAGAAAGAGATTGCCGGACATTGCCGAGCTTGAAGGTAAAATAAGAAATAGATCCGGTTATGACTATTTCCGGATTCTTGTTGGAAGTGATCATGGTTTCACAAGAACCATGAAGTATGGAGAAATCCAAGAGTTTCGTGAGAAAAAAATTCAGCAGTTCTTGCAGGAAATCACGGAAGAAAACTCATCGGAATGGATTGAAAGAATCATTGCAATTGCGAAAATTGTGCCTATTGAGGAGCGTGGAGAATTCAATTATTTTCGACAATTTCTCCATAAAATCGCACTCAACAAGCCACGCCTTGCGAATACCTTGCTCTCAAAACATCAGAAGTCATTGCAGCAGTTTCTCTGGCCTCTTATCTCGGGTTTGTGCAAGAGTGACTTAAGGGAAGACGCAAAAGGGTATGTGAGGGAGTGGATTAATAAGGGAAAGAATTTAGTGGAAGCAGCACATGCTCTTACCTGCTTTGAGGAAGTAGACTGGAAGCTGCTCGAGGCCGTCTTCAAAAAAGCAAAAGCCGCTCACAATGCACAGGCACTTACCGCAATTGCTGCCGCTGTCTCTCGGAAGTTCAAGGAGAAAGAGGATAAACGTCTAGCGACCATGTTTATGAAGGCTATTAGGGAACTGAGCAGGCTAAAGGACACATCCGTTCTTCATTTCGCATGGCATGAGGCAGAGAAACTCATTGGCTCGCTGGATGCGGCGGGTGTGGATGCACTTTTAGAGAACATGGTACTCGTGCCGAATCTTAATCATGAAGCTGAGTGGACTCTAAAGATATTTGCGGATAAATACCCTGAAAGAATTATTCAGATGTTTTATAAACGTGTTTCGATTGAGAAGAAAAGAGGCTACAGCTTTCATTATTCCGCTGTACCATTTGATGATCTCCATGATCTTTCTGAAGTACTCAAGAAGCACAGCGCAGAAGTTTTCAGCGAGTTACTGAAATGGTATGGGGAAGGCGATTGGTATTTTTCGCATAACGCCAGCAAACTGATGCTTCATATATTCCACTCTCATGAAGTGGAAAATGAGCTAATTAAACTCATAAAGTCAAAGAAAATTGCAAATGCTGAGATTGTAATGTCATTACTTCGGGAAATGGGGAGAGGCTCTCTGGTCAGTAAAATTGCGAAGGAGTTTATTGCACACTATTACCATAACAAGAAATTTATGAGCATCCTCAGTGCAAGTATGTCCGAAACGGGAGTGGTAACAGGGGAGGATGGGTTACTGAACGCCTACACTCGTAAGAAAGAAAGAATGATGGAATGGCAGAAAGACAAGAATCCGAACGTCAGGAAATTTGCAAAGGAATACGCTGAGCATCTTGAAGAGAGTATTCAGCGCGAAATTCACAGAAAAGATGAGGATTTGGCTCTTTTAAAGAGAGGAATAAATTAAGCGTAAGAAATATGTTTGGCAATTCAAATCAAAGTTAATCATTCAGCTCATTCGTTTTCCTCAAGTCCATCAGGGTATGGGTGAGCTTCGCCTTGGAACTGGGTCATAATTGCCTCTGCCTGTTCTCGAACATGGGCATACAGCTTGTCCACAGCGGTGCACCAGCGCTCATCGAAGGTGGCATTCTCTACTTTACCGCCAAAGCCCGTAGCCGATAAATGACCAAGTGGGGTATAGGGGAAGTTATACGCTTCAGGTAGTCGCTTAGGATCGCCCTTAGCTCGCCATACAGCGTAGCGTGCTGCTTGATCGAGCAAGTACTGAACTACCGTCTGTTTCGTCTCTCCCTTCTTCGGTTTAAGGGGAACCTGTTGAAACGCCTCCATGATTTCCTGTGGCCACTGCATAGGAAGAAAGGTACACAAGTTCGTTTTAGACATCCAGAGGAAAGGATTGTATGATCTGCCTCAATATGACGAATGCAACCGAACTCCTTTCTAGGCAGGACTATGAGACGCGCTATGCACAATTGACCAGTGAGAAACAAAAAGCATTCCGAGAGATTGTTCTAGCGAAGCGGAAGGAAATTTTTGAGAAGTTACGAGCCATAGTGATGTCTGAGGAGTCCACTGTTACTTATGCTGATGTAGAAGCGTTCCGAGAAGATCAGCCGAATCCTCCTTCATCGGAACTCGAGCCTGTCATGCAGTTCCATCTTGAACTCGGACGTATTGAGGCGCTTGTTGCAGGAACACGAGAACGATTCTGGCCATATGAGGGGAACTGGAAGCATGTTGCTGAGTCGTTCCATGCAGCTATTCCTGATACCGATACTCGGAACCCCACGCTTGCAGCGATCTCTGACACTTTCAATCCGCAGATTCTCGAAAACGATAAGGCGCGGCTACAAAGCATCATGCAGGCAATCGACAATGGCGCTCAGGAGATTGATCTGACAGCACAAGAACAGGAACGGTTGTTCTTGCCGTTGTCGGGTATCGTTCGTGGGAAGTACAACTATGTTTCGTCCTTCTCAATCGAGCAGTTGCTGCAGCGAAAACTTCTCATTCCTGCCAGTGAGCAGACCAAGAACGGAAGCCGTACCTTCCGGCTAGAAAGCCCTGCAGGATTCAGCGAAGCGAAAGTGCAATTGAGGCGCATGGAATCCGCTTTCGAGGACTCGAACATTTATGACGTCTCAGTTCCCGATGAGAAGGAGGATGAGCGCGGTTTCTACTTCCACATACAGGTTCCGAAAGACCTTGAACCCCTCTGGCAATCGCTTTTCGACAGGAGAACCCAGAAACTCATTCGCACACCGGTAGGCAGTAATCCCTATGATCATCCTCTATCTCGAACACGAGAGGGCGCAGTCATGAAGATGCCAGTTCTCATGAGAGAAGAGCAGCGAATGCCGGTGATGAGAAAGGATGCACAAGTGATCGCGCCAGAGTCGCAACTGCTAGAAAAGGAGTGGTTACGCGCGCACTTGCTCACGCAGAATGAAATTGAGAGAAGCAGCAAGTAACTCTTATACAGAATCTGTGTTGCATTAATACTCCGTACCATGCCCGAACAGCAGAAATTCTCATGGCCTGAACTGCCGTACCATCGATCTGTCTTACAGAGCGAGGACTCTGATGCGGAATATCGAGTTCTCGCTGCTCAGCAGATTCATGCCGGTGTCATGCATGGGGTTGGTGGAAACAGCCGCAATGCGAAGGCTCCAAGGCAGCTTGCTCAGGATCTGACGCGCGAACTGTGTACAATCCTTGGTAGAGATACTCCTGACCTACTTGCCCGTGAGATCGTCTGGCAGGTCGCTCATATCTTTCATGAAGGAACGGATGCGCGATATGTGAAACCCGATAAGAGAGATCAATTGCTCAGTGCGGCAGTGGAAAAAGAACTTCAGCAAGACGCGATTCGCTCTCGTGTTCGTCACTGGGTTCAGCAGACCCTGCAAGAAGGAACGAAGAAAGAATTTGGCTCATCGCTGACGCATGCACGAACGATAAGCGGCACTGCTGATATCGAACTCACCACTGAACGGCAGGAAGAAATCAGGGCTGCAGAGCTGCTGTATTGGGAAGACAGAAATATGCATCACGTGGGAAAAAGCGAACAAAGCCTGTTTGATGAGCAACTCAGAGAACACGGCGAGGTTCCTGTTTCGTATCTCGCAGATCGTATCGGAGACCATGATCTTGTATGCATCGATAACAGCAGCAAGGGGACGGTGCTCGAGGGCGTCTCTTTTCTGGCAAGTGCAGCCGAGCCGCTTGCGGCTGGTGGTCTGAAACGCGTGGCGGTTCCCATTCCGTTCACGATGCAAGACAGGCTCTCAGATGCCATTCGGAAGAATGATGTGGATGAATTGAAGGCATTACTGATCGAAGGAGATTACGCGCTGCATATGCTGCACGAACGACAGGGCACCGCAGCCCTTCATTCATACTCCGAAAGCCTCTTAGAAGCCCTACAGGAGGTCAGTGAGCACCTGCAGATCGTCTGCACTGGTTGTGACCTTCGCCTCGAACAAGACGGCGGCAATGCGCTCGATCAGCAGGTGAATCGCCTTGTGCCGATGCTACAGCGTGGCGAATCGGTTCTCTACTTCGCCTGCGTTCCCTTCGCATCTACATCGTTCTCGAAATCCCGTTCACATCTCACGCGCACACACGCCTCATGGCCTTGTAGCACAGAACTCTCTCTTCCCTTCGTGGTCGCTCGTGCGTGTGGGGAGCAGAGAAAACTAGCACCTTTCTGTATCCAGCTTACGGAAGCATGGCACTTCGATGAGTCATTCTCTGCGGAAATCGGAGAAGCGGTAGAATTGGCATTCGAGGATTTCAGTGAAGAATCCGATGCAGGATCGAAGTTCAGAAACTTCACGCCTCGCGTCAGAAAGCCTCCGTACCGCATTCGCAGGTCAGTGGGTATTGATGTGGGAAAGACACTTCTGAAAAAGAAGAAGCTCTTACACCATCAGGAAACCTTCGATGATGCCTACAATGGCCTCATTATTCTGACGTACAACGAAGGGGATGATGATGGGGAGCGTGAACATACGCAGGCAGACATTCCAGGTGATGATCTGGAAAAGAGTGAGCAGACACCGCAGACACAAATACTTGTTGGCACATAGTACGACTGCTAATGAATGCGATTCTATTCATCATAACTTTATTTTCCGTTTCTAGTAATTTCCTCTAAAAGGATCTGCGATTATACTTCTGGTATGAAATCGCTTTCCATACGACAGCAGCGTTTCCTTACTTCTTACGCTCAAATGGGCAATGCAACAGAAGCAGCCGCGAGAGCTGGCTATGGGGGGAACAGAGCTTCTCTAGCGGTTCAAGGCTGCCGCCTCGTAAAAAAGCTAAGATTTGCTAAGGAATGTTCAGAAAAGGGGCTTTCTAGGAGTCAGGAGGACATAAAAGAGACCATTTCCGACCACCTGTGGGCGGTCTCGACCGCGAGGCCGGAAAAAATCACAGCGACCCATAAACTCAAGGCGATGGAGCTTTATGCAAGGCTGAATGGCCTCTTCGATCCGCCTGAGCAAACGAACCTGCAAATGAATTACTTTGATGTGAAGAGTGCGAATCCACAGGAGCTACAGGCAAGACTGCAAGAATTGCAAAGGCTCCAGCAGCAAGCATCCGCAGAAGCATTCCCCTCTACATTCTCCCAAGAGAACCTAGAAACCCAAGAATCCGAGCAGCCATGCCATGATCAAGGCGTACACGAGGATGAACAGAATAATTTCTAGGCATTGTTTTGTTCTGCCCTGTGAAGGCTTTCTGCCAAAGAGAGCTTCCCATAACCGATCGATGCGCGGCTCAAGGAAACGTATCAGTGGATTCTTCTTATTAGATGTTCCAGCGACAGCGAACAGGAAGACGCAAACCCCAGCAGAGATGTAGAGAAATCCCCACAAATCAGCCAAAGAATCCCTCGTGGACTGATTGAGCAAAGAAATCACGCCGACAAATCCTGCAACTATCAAAAGAAACACAAAGATAAAAATCAGTTCTTGGCGGGTGAATTTTTGACGCTTGAAGGGCATAGGCACAAAAGGGCACTCCATCTCGGTGTACCCAACGTTGCTTTCGGGGTTGCCCCTTCAACAGTGCGTTGACCGGACGAAGTGCCCGTTTCTACACTGTTAGGAGCCGAAATTGCGGCACGATAAGCCGCAGCAAGTTGGGTACGTGATTAGTGTACTACATCTACCGAAAAAAGCGAGAAGGCCGTAAAATTTGAGCAACATGAGTATTGCAAATGATCCTATCATTGGAAGATTGTCTGTTTTGAAACAGCGCCTTCTTGAAGCAAAAAAAGAGAATGTGCGTCGCATCGCTGGGGTAGACCTCTATCACATTCCAGATGCTCGCGTTCGTCGTGCATGGGAAAGGAGAATGGGGTACTACGAAGCTCTGTCGCGTGATCCGACCTTCCTAACAATGGAAGATGCTGCACGCGATGCAGCTATGAGCCTTGCCTCTGTTGCTCAGACGATAGCGTTGAGGCTATCTGCGAAAGATGCGAAGCGTATTAGTGACTGGTTCTGGCCTCCCCGTCGAGATATTACATGGGAAGATGGTTCAACGTTGGATGAGAAACTACAAAGTTACTTGGAAAAGAAAAACTATTACTCAATTCGTGAAGTAGGAGATGTAATGCTTGGCGCTCATCCGTATGACGAAGGAATCTACTACAACTGCAACAATATTTTGGCACAGCATCAAAAACTCTATGAGCACTGCCAGCGTTTTGGACGGGCATCACGACAGATCGGGACTGAGCCGGAGCAGGCAGCTTATCTCAAGAGCTTCCAAGCACTGTCCGGGTACATTGATGAACTTGAACTTCGTCTCATCCAAGAGCCCCGCAAAATGCACCTTGGCAATTTTGAGGAAGTGCAGCTTGCAGCTTCTGCGTTTGACCACACTGTTCTTGGTCACATCACCAAAGGTTTTCAATCTTCGCAGGGAGATAATGAGGATTTGAAGACAGAAGAGATTCGCAAAGCTGCTATCGACGTATGCGAAGAAATTATCTCCGAAATCTCACTGCCGACCGAAATATCATTTATGCAACCGAGGGAAAAAATTGTGCATATTAATGATGTGCAGATCGATACCGGAGAGAGGCGTGAGGTGACCTATAAGGGCATTTCATTTTCATTCAAGTTAGGAGGGTTGCCTTGGAGTCTCATAAGGAGATGCTGTGAAGAGAACAATGGTGAATTTGGGAAAGTGGCTGTGGACGAAGTGCCACAAGTGAAAACATCAGATGCACTCCATAGAGAAGTAAACCGTATGAATAAGCCATGGAGGGCAAAGATTCGGGAGAATGTATTCCGAGTCCAAGACGGTTATTTCTGTATTGCCCCCAAACCTATGCGCCAAACACTCCGCATAGAAAGCAGAGTCCGTGCATAGTGCCTGCATACTGTGCGGATGGATGTCCTCAAGGAGAGTTGATACATGCATTTGTATCAGACTTCCGATCTTGGACTTGCTTCTGCGCTGTGTTGCCTCGGCTACACGATTGTCGCACTTGATCGCCATGAGCCACGTCGAGTGGTCTTTTGCTTTGAGCGTGATGCAGAAGGATTAGATAAGGCAATTCGTGGATTTTGGGATGGTGGGCTTCAACTCCCGCCCATTGCTCTCTTCACACACCAAAAACTCCTCAAGAAGCGAATTTACGATGAGCATCCATGAGCCTCTCTTCTGCCAGTAGAGGCTCATTCAAGAAGCTCTGGAAGGATCATTTCGGAGAAGATCTGACAGACATACAAGCAGAAGAATACGGCTCACGTCTGCTTCGCGTAGTGAGTGTCCTAGTTGATCCAAAGTTACATGAAAGGGAAAGAGCCCCTCCCTAATTCGTAAGGAAGGTCTTTATCTCATTTCCCCTCTCAGCCATGAGATGCCCCAAGCATACTCCAAAACCACAAGGAAAGCAGGAAATCCCTTATGATTTCTCCCTAAGGCAGGCCGTGGAACGGCTCGCTCAGAAGTGGAATGCCACTTTTATTTCTCAGAGTCCATCGCGTACCCCCCTCAACCATGCCCAAGCATGAAATTTTGCGTCTCCGCGCTATCCCGATACTGCAAGTTGCTCAGGCACTTGGGCTCGAACTCATGCGTACGGGTAGTAATACGTGGAACGAAAAGGATGCGAATGATCCCAAGAGGCACACATCACTCACAATTTTTGAGAATAGCAATCGCTGGAAACGATGGAGCGGGAAACTGTCAGGTGGAGTATCGCAGGGGAGTGTAATCGATCTGGTGATGCATGTGCGGGATTGCGATTTCAAGGCGGCTATTGAATTTCTTTCCCTACGATTCTTATGACTAAATCTCAAACAATAGATGATCTTCTTCCGAATATTGACGAATACCATCATGGTCTTTCGGTTTCTGGGATAAATTATCTGGAAGCCCGAGGGATCGGTAAGGAGATCGTTGATCGCTGCAAAATCGGACAGTGCCAATACAACGGAAAGCGATGGTTCACAATTCCCATATTCAATGCAGAAGGAAAAGCTATTCAGGTGGTGCTACGCAAACACGCGGATGTACCCGATGATCATAACCAGAAGCGTTACCTGCTTCCCAAGGGCAGTCATGCGGAGCTATTCGGTATCGACCTGCTCACAAAAGAAGACCCTGATACAATTTTTGTTTGCGAGGGTCTTCTTGATGCATGTGCAGCTCGAACTCTCGGCCTATCTGCCATTAGCGGCTCAGCAGGCGCTGGCACATTCAAAGATGAATGGTTCAACCATATCCCAAAAACTGAGAAGAAAAGGAAATTGATTGTCTGTTTTGATAAAGACCCAGCAGGTGTGAAAGGAGCGAGTGAAGTCTTGATCCAAGCAGCACGTTTACGGCCTGATTTGGAGCTTGCCATTATCGATCTACCACTGGTGGGATCGGGTAAAGACCTCACGGATTTTCTCTTACAATGTACCTCAGCGGATAAAAAAGAAGCGCTTCTCGCACTCGCAAAACCCTATACTCCGCGAAGTCAGCAGGAAATACTTTTAGATTTGCTCTCCAAAGAATCCTCATTCCGTATTGTTGCTCCATGTCAGGGGTACATGAATGGCAAGGGTTATATCATGGTCACCCTTCGACGTGAGGGAAGGTTAGTGGCGCACACGGTTACATCGAATCGTGAATGCTTCTATTGGCGCGACCCAAAATGTTGGATAGAAAATGGATGCTGTATTGACCGCGAGCCCGTGGCTGATGCAACGCCGCGCTGGGAACAAAAGCAGCTTCTCGCATTCGTCAAAAAAGAAGATGGTGAAACCTTGTCTTTGGGAGATGCAATTCTATATGTGAGGGAACACCTCAAAAAGTATTTGGATTTCCAAGATCCACGCTGTTTCAGTGTCGTTGCAACATGGATCATCATGACTTACTGCTACCGACTTTTTCCCGCTATTCCCTATTTGCACCTTACGGGACTCAAGGGTGCGGGTAAAACTAAATTGATACAGGCAATCACTCTGCTTTCGTTCAATGGGCAGCTTGTTACAAGTTCATCATCTGCCGCATCAATCATTCGCCTTGTTCACGGTAACGGCGCGACATTAGGTGTTGATGAGGCGGAAACGTTTGGAAATAGTAAAGATGAGAACAGCGCAGTGCTCCAAGACATATTACGTAGTGGGTATAAGCAGGGAATCTATGTGACGAAATGTGAGAAAGATGAGGACGGAAACTTCGTTGTTGTACTGTTCGATCCGTTTTCACCAAAAGTTCTATCGGGCATCAAGGGACTGGAAGATGCACTATCCACGCGCTGCATCGAACTGATGATGCTGCGCACAACAAACATCAAAGTTGCCAATAGTGAGATCGTTCCTTCCTCCTCGGAATGGTCGGAGATTCGCGCTCTAGTCTATCCGGCTGTTCTACTTTCTGTGCCTGAGATTTACCGCAAGAATGAGCTTTTCGCTGTCACTGACTTTACGGGTCGAAATGCCGAACTTTGGAAACCATTACTTTTACTGTCGGATGTAGCAGGCATTCGTGAGATCCAAGAGGAAATTCTTTCTTATGCGCTCAGTCAGGTAGATCAAAAGAAAGACGACGATAGTGATACGGATATTGGGAACCTTCTTAGGTGTATTCATGAATTGTTAGGAGCTGAAAACAAGAGATTCATTCCCGCAGACGAAATATTCCGCGCACTTACTCAGGACGATGATTTTGCTTGGCTATCAGAACCAAGAGGCATCACACGAAGAGGGAAATGGCTCAACAACTGCCTGAAGCGTTTAGATCTATGGCGAGGAAAGGCGCGTTGCCGTAGTTGTAACGGAGAAAAAGAGAAGGGATATGACATTGAACGAAAAAAACTTGATAAGGCAGCTACCCGTCTGGGTGTCGATCTGACCCAAGGCTCGGTTCTTCCGGTTACCGAAACGCCGCCCACCTCTCAATGAAGCCGAAAAGTGCGGTAACCGATTTGTAAGAGAATCGGTTACCGCGTTCATGGCTTAGTGAAGGCGTGTAGCCGTATTGGTAACCGATGGAACTGGTTTTACTACTTCCCCCCTATCATTATGACCAAGCTCATCGAAACAATTGTCTGGGCTCATAGCCGTGAAAATGGCGATGATCCTGTTCGTTGTGCGGCCAAGTTCTATATAAGCAACAGAAAACTGCTGAGGATACGATTATTTGTTGATGGGTTATGCATCCATGAATTCAAAGATGTACCAGAGAAATTCGCATATGCCCTTACATATTGTTTCCAGTTAGGCCTTGAGCAAGGAGAAAGTCTTGAACACGGTTCCATACTTGTCACTCCGCACATGCGTTTAGAAGAAAAATTATTGCAGATATCTTAATTCACTTTGTATCTGCTATAATGCCCCCGATCTCACATCTCCGTTCAGAAGCCAGTGTTTTGCTGTCCGCAGAGGGCAGCCGTGCACAGAGGTCTTCTGACTGATGTGAGATCCACGGCTGCCCTCTGCGGTATCTCGCAGCTCCCAACTTCATCTATGACTCTCGACTTCTCCAATCTCCGCATCGGCTCCATCGCACGAAAATCCACAAAGGACAAAGAAGATCAGCAGGTGCTTTCTATTTCGTCACAGCATGAAGAGAATGAAAAAAGTGTGAATCGCGTTGGAGGCACAATCACTAAACGTTATACCGAGGAAGCATCTGCCAAAGCTCCGGGGCGTGATGTGTTCAATCAACTCATTGCGGATATCGAAAGCGGGAAAATCAACGTTATTGTCTGTTGGCGGCTCAACCGTCTTGCTCGCAATCCCATCGATGGCGGGCGCATTCAGTGGTTTCTGCAACAGGGTACGCTCAAGGCGATTATCACTTCCGAGAAAGTGTATCTTCCATCGGATAACGTGATTCAAATGAGTGTGGAGTTTGGTATGTCCACTCAGTTCAGTATCGATCTGGGCAAAGATGTGAAGCGTGGCATGAAACAGAAAATCCAAGCTGGATGGAAGCCGGGGATCGCACCTTTGGGTTGGTTGAATGATTACGGTGGTATCAAGGGGCAGAAAGTGATCCATAAAGATCCTGAGCGGTTTCCGATCATTCGGAAGTGCTGGGATCACCTCCTCACAGGCGCATACACCGTTGCGGAAATTCATCGGCTTGCAACAGATGAGTGGGGTCTTACGCATCACGGTGGTCGCAAAAAGAAAGTGCGACAAATCCGACAAGCAACGATGTATCAGATATTCACGAATCCCTTCTATTGCGGGCAGTTCCTCTGGGAAGGGCAGTTATATCCCGCCAAGCATGAACCCATGATTAGCGTGGAAGATTTTGATAAGGCACAACTGATCCTCGGTAAAAG
The DNA here is from genome assembly GCA_964460365.1 of uncultured Candidatus Peribacteria bacterium. Lineage (GTDB taxonomy): Bacteria > Patescibacteriota > Gracilibacteria > Peribacterales > Peribacteraceae > DAISLF01. The sequence goes on from CAYWPL010000005.1 coordinate 78,189, forward strand.
AGGGCATCCACGCGCCGCGTGTCACAGCCAAAGCAATCCCTATCCTGGGCTCATCCGTTGTGCCTCATGTGGTGGGTTCGTTGTTATGGAGCGCAAGGTAAAGATGGTGAAGCGAACAGGTATACAAAAGCTCCACACCTATTTCCGGTGCTCACAACGTAAGAAGGGAATCAAATGCACTGAGTTGGCACGATTCACGGAACAAGATCTCAAAGACGTGCTATTCCCGTTTGCTGAGGACACAATCTTGCCACGTGCTTTCATGGAGTGGGCGCTCAATGAGCTCAAGATCACTCAGGAGGATCGAGCCAAAGAACGTGAAGAGCAATTGAGGGCACTTCAACAGAACGTTGCGAAGATCGAAAAAAAGAAAGATGAGCTCCTAAACCTCAGGCTCGATAGTCCCATGCTCATTTCCGATGCAATGTTCCAATCGAAGATGCAACAATTGGAGAGTGAACAACTTCGGGCGCAAGCGTTGATTGATGATCATGTGAATGCAGCCCGCACATGGCGTGACTCACTCATTGATGCGCTTCAAAGAATTGAAACAATCCGCGATCACTTCCAGACCCTCAACATCAAAGGTCGTCTTGAAATCTTCCATGATCTTGGGGAGCGGATTGAACTGAGGTTTGGGAAGCTAGAGCCTCGCTATGCGGAGCCATTTGCTAGCTTTATGAAGATCAAACCCACCGTGGTTGACTCAGTAGCCCGGATAGGACTGGAAAAAGTAGGACTTGATGGCTTACAGATGCTAAGTGTTGAAAGTCGCACGAAGTTGTTTCAATTATGGAGCCGCTGACCGGGTTTGAACCGGTGACCTACGGTTTACGATACCGTCGCTCTACCAGCTGAGCTACAGCGGCTTGTATGTGACGAGTGGAAAGAACAGGAGGCCAACCGAGCTCATTTTGTTTTCTGACGTCCCGCTCCGCGGGACTGGGCAGCTGAGCTACAGCGGCTTATGGGACAACTGTGACAACAAAAAGATCGGAGCCCGGAGAGCATGCGGCATTTTGAGGGGCGCGGCAAGGCACCTCCAGGGGAGTTCTATTGTCAGGGGGAACCGGCCGGAGCGCAAGAGCGAGGCAAAAACCCAGCATTGGCTGTCCGGAGCGGGTTGCGGGGTCCGGAGGCGTGCTAGGCTCGGGTCATGGCTTTGTCCCCCCAGGAAGCGGCTCTCCTCTGGTCTCATCTCAACGTTCTGACCAAAGACCGGTATGACGCCATTCTGGAGGTCTTCGGGAGTCTGGAAGACGCGGCGAAGCATGTGGATGAGACGCTGCTGCGCGGTCTCGGCTGCCGGGAGGACACCATCCGCACTGTTCTCCTGCGCCTCGACGAGTACGACAACGGCACGGCCGCCCGGGAACTCGCTCTCAGCGGCTGCCGTCTTATCTCGCTGACCGATGCCGAGTATCCCCGCCACCTCCGCGAGATCGGAGATCCGCCGGTCTTCCTCTACGTGCGCGGCGATCTCTCGATTCTTGCGCACCCGTGCATCGCACTCGTCGGCACGCGGCAAATGTCGCCGTACGGTCGGCGCGTCGCCCAGGAATTCACGTCTGCCTTCATCGGTGCGGGCATGGTCACCGTTAGCGGTCTGGCCTCGGGCATCGATTCCGCAGTGGCGGAAGAATCGCTGCGCCTCGGCGGCAAGACGGTCGCGGTGCTCGGTCACGGCCTCGGGATGATCTACCCCGCCTCCAACGAAAAACTTGCCCGGCGCATCGTGGATGGCGGGGGCTTGCTGATGAGCGAATTCTTTCTTTCTATGGAACCCGGCAAATTCACATTCCCCGCACGCAACCGCGTGATCGCGGCTCTCTGCGCGGCGACCGTGGTGTTGGAAGCGCCTGAGGATAGCGGCGCGATCATCACTGCCGATCTTGCCTTCGATTACTCTCGCGACGTGTTCGCCGTGCCGGGCCAGATCTTCGACGAGCGCTATGCCGGCTGCCACCGACTCATCTCCACCGGCCGAGCGCGGTTGGCGGCGTCTCCGGGCGACGTGCTCCGTGAACTCGGCGTCGTCGCGCCCCTCGCGTCCGTGTCCGATTACGATCCGAAGAGCGAGGATGAAAGCAAACTGCTCGCCGCGCTTTCCGGCATGCCGCAGCCCGTCGACGATCTGGTCGAGAAAACGGGCATCGATCCCGGGCGTGTCGCGGCAGCTCTTACCATGATGGAGCTCGGCGGCGGAGCCCGGAACATGGGCGCCGGACAATGGGTGCGGGGATGACGCTTACTTCTTTGTGAGGTGCGTCGCGATACTTTCGAGCGCGCGGAGCGCTTCCACCGGCACCATCCAGACCGTCGTGTTGGACTGGTCCGAGCTGATGTCGTTGATGCTCTGAAGCGTGCGCAGGTGCAGCGCGCCGGGGGTGCTTGCCAGCATCGCCGCCGCCTTGGCGACGTTTTCGGACGCGGCCAGCTCGCCTTCCGAGCTGATGATCACGGACTGTTTCTCGCGCTGAGCTTCGGCTACTTTGGCGATCGTGCGCTTGAGGGTGTCGGGCAGGATGATGTCTTTGAGCTCCACGGACTGCACGTCCACGCCCCAGGAATCCGACACTTTATCCACGGCGTCGCGGATCTTCTGGCTCAGTTCATGCTTCTTGCCGAGCAGTTCATCGAGCGTTACTTCACCGACCGCGTTGCGCATGGTCGTCTGGGCGAGCTGGCTCACGGCGTAGAAGTAATCCTCCACCTCGATGATCGCGCGCGAGGCGTCGACCACGCGGAAGTACAGCACCGCGTCGATCTTCACGGGGATGTTGTCTTTGGTGATCGCCTCCTGGTCCGGCACGTCGACGGCTTTGGTGCGGATATCGACCTTCATCATGCGCTGGAAGACGGGGATCAGGATGTGCCAGCCCGGGTCCCACATGCGCGAGTACTTGCCCATCGTGAACACAATGCCGCGCTCGTACTGGTTGATCTGGCGAACGCAGCCGAACAGCAGCACGAGGACGGGAAAGAGGAGAAATGAGAATTCCATAGGGAAGAGAAGGGAAGAATCAGGAAGCGATTTTGGCGGCGGCCTGGACGATGGCCCCGAAGTCATTGGGCTTGAGCGACGCGCCGCCGATGAGGCCGCCGTCGATGTCGGGCTGCGAGAGGAGGCTGCCGGCGTTGGCCGCGTTCATGGAGCCGCCGTAGAGGATGCGCATCTTGCCCGCGATGTCCTGCGGCAGCAGGGAGCGGAGGAATGCATGGATGTCCTGGGCTTCCTGCGGAGTCGGCGTCTTGCCGGTGCCGATGGCCCAGACGGGTTCGTAGGCGAGGGTCAGCAGCGTCTGGCCCGCGAGGCCCTTGATGATCGGCAGAAGAGGTTCCATCTGGAGGGTCAGCACATCTTTGGTCATGTTCCTGTCGCGCTCCTCGCCCGTTTCGCCGATGCACACCACCGGCCGGAGCTGGTTGCGGAGCGCCGATGCCGCCTGCGCGGCGACGAACGTGTTGCTCTCGCCGTGGTCGCGCCGCCGTTCCGAGTGTCCGCAGAGGACGTGCGTGACGCCGATGCCCGCGATCATCGCCATGCTCATGTCGCCGGTATGCGCCCCGGAATCGTCCGGATGGCCGCACTGCGCTCCGGTGACCAGTTTGTCGCGGACGCAGTCGGTGAGTTCGTGAAACGCCGCGAAGACGATCACGTCCACGTTGGGCAGCGAGTGGTAGGCGGTTTTCTTCCCGTCGCCGACATCAAGTGCGATGCTCGCCGGGCGCTCGTTCATTTTCCAGTTCGCGGCGATCAGGGGGGTGCGGGAGCGCATGTACGCCAAAGGATACAAGCTCCCGGAGTGCGATCAAGGCAGAGGCTTACGCCGCCAGTTCAGCACTGCGGCGGCTAAAGAGCCCCGCTACGCCGTTCTTCCGGGACGGCCGGCTCGCCTCCGAGATCATCGTAAGCCGGGACGGGACCTGTCTTGAGCTTCGGCATAGATATGTATATTATAACATACATTTGGTTTTATTCAAGAATTCTCGAGACTTTCCTTCCCGCTACACTCAGCCCATGGATCTCCCCAAGCGCGTCGTTCTCGGCACGGATCACGCAGGCTACACGCTGAAGGAACAGGTAAAGAAGCATCTCCTCTTCCATGGCATCGACGTCGTCGACGAGGGCACGTTCAGCGAGGAGCCCGTGGATTACCCGGCCATCATGCGCCGCGCCTGCGCGGTCGTTCTGGAGCAGGGGATTCCGGGGATCATCTTCGGCGGGAGCGGCATCGGCGAGTCCATCGCCGCCAACAAAGTCCGCGGCATCCGCGCCGCGCGCTGCTCGACGCTCGATGACGCGCGTCTCTGCCGCCAGCACAACGACGCCAACGTGATGAGTCTCGGCGGACGCATGGTCCCGGCCGATCTGGCCCTGCACATGGCCGATGTCTTCCTGACGACGGACTTCGAGGGCGGACGCCACGTCGCCCGCGTGAACGATCTGGAACCTGCCTGAACGGAAGAAGACCACGGGTTCATTCCTTCGTGCAGTCGAAAGAGTCGACAATTTTTTTCCCGTTCGTAGACTGCACCCATGGACGTCTTCGTCATCCTCTTTCAGAAGCTAATCCCCCTCTACGCGCTCATCGCGCTCGGGTTTTTGGCGGGCAAAACGCTGGAGGTGAAGCGCGAGACGGTCGCGCGGCTTCTCATCTACATCATCGTTCCGGCCGTCATCTTCTACGGCACCGCGACGGTCACGCTCGATGCCGCCGTGTTCTCGCTGCCCTTCGTCTTCTACGGACTCTGTTGTGTGCTGTGCTTCACGTTCTACGCCGTCGGAAAGTTCTTCTGGAAGGACACGACGCGCAACCTGCTCGCGTACACCTCGGGCACGGGCAACAACGGCTACTTCGGCCTGCCGCTCGTGCTGGCGCTCTTTTCGGAACAGGCGTTCGGCATCGCGGTGTTCGCCGGACTCGGATTCCTCTTCTACGAGTGCACGATGGGCCTGCTCATCATGATGCGCGGCACGATGGGCCTGCGCGAAGGACTCGGGCGGCTTGCACGCTTCCCCATGATCTACGCGTTCCTGCTGGGTCTCGCGTTCAATGTTTCGGGGTTTGCATTCAGCCAGACGTACCTAGACGTCTTCCACGCGTTCCGCGGCGCGTACACGGTGCTCGGCATGATGCTCATCGGCTTGGGGCTCTCGAGTGTCCGCCATCTCTTTCGGGATCTGAAGTTCGTGGGGCTCGCGTTCGTCGCCAAGTTCGCGGCATGGCCTCTCGCCATGTTCCTCATCCTCTGGCTCGATCGCAGCTTCCTGCACCTTTACGCCGAGCCCGTGCACCAGGTGATGTTCCTGTTCTCCATTATTCCGCTCGCGGCCAACACCGTCGCCTATGCCACCGAGTTCCGCATCCATCCCGACAAAGCCGCCGGAGCCGTGCTCCTCAGCACCGCGTTTGCGCTCTTCTACATCCCGCTGATGGTCGCCTTGGTGCTCGGCTGATGCCGTAGCGGAGATTCATGAATCTCCGCTACGATGGGCCCATGCCGCGCCGCATCCTCATCACGCCGTCCATCCTCTCCGCCGATCTCGGTCGTTTGCAGGAGGAGGTCGATTCGATCAAAGACGCAGACTGGATCCAGGTCGACGTGATGGACGGACACTTTGTCCCGAATCTTACCTTTGGCGCGCCCGTCATCCGCGGGCTCAAGACCGCATTGCCGATGGACATCCACCTGATGGTCACCAACCCCGCGGACCGCGTGAAGGAATTTCTCGCGGCCGGGGCGAAGCACATCACGTTTCACGCCGAGGCCGTCGCGAAAACCGCTGACCGCATGGCGCTCATTGCCGCGATCCGCGCCGGCAAGGCGACCGCTGGCATTGCTATCAACCCGGACACCCCCGTCTCCGCCATCGACGATGTCGTCGGTGACATCGATCTCGTGCTCGTCATGTCCGTGCAGCCGGGCTTCAGCGGACAGAAGTTCCGCAAAGACGTGCTGGAGAAAGTCACGGCGCTGCGCGGCAGCCACCCCGACCTAATGATCCAGATGGACGGCGGCATCGATGCCCTGACCGCTCCAGCATGCATCGCCGCGGGCGCGGACAACCTCGTCTCGGCCAGTTACCTCTTCGGCGCACCCGACCGGTCACGGGCGATCGCTACCCTGCGCGGCGCATGAAACGCGTTGTTCCGCTCTGCGCGTTCCTGCTGATCGTTGCTTGCGGAAGCCAAAAAGAGTACAATGCAGTCATACACACATCCTCCTCGTCCGCTTCGGCAGCCGCGCTTTCCGCCGCGGGCACCGTCCGCCTGCGCTCACCCGACGGCATGACGCTCTCCGTCGCGGTGGAGATCGCGCGCACGCCCGCGGAGCAGGCCGCGGGTCTGATGGGCCGTACGTCCCTCGTTGCGGACACCGGCATGCTCTTCGTCTTTCCCAGGGAACAGACACTGTCTTTCTGGATGAAAGACACGCTCATTCCGCTCGATATTCTCTTCTTCGATGCCGACGGCGCGTTCGTTTCGTCGGCATCGATGACACCGTGCCCCGAGGGGACGGCCTGCCAGCGGTACAACTCCGCGCGTCCGGCGTTCTATGCGCTCGAAGTGCCGGCCGGGTACGTGTGGCAGCACAAAGTGGATGCGGGATGGATCATCGCCATCGACGGACTTTGATTGTCACCTTGAACAGCTCCGCATATCGACTTCGATATGGCCGTTGTGATTTCGGCCTACTCAGTCGGGGACAGCGGGGCGTATCGAAGGGTAAGCAGGTGCGCTGAGGCTCAGGCCTTGGCGTAGGCCTTAAGGTTTTTGGCGATGCGGGCGGGGACATCCGGATCGGCGGGGATTTGGAAGGTCATGCCCGTCATGCGCTCGTAGAGGTCGACGTACTTGCCTGCGAGCATCACACGCGCCTCGTCCGTCACTGCCGGGCGTGGACGTCCGTCATCCACGAAGCCCTGTTCCTTGAGCCACAAGCGGAAAAACTCCTTATCCAGGCTCTCGGGTTCCTTGCCCCGCGCGAATCGTTCCTCGTAGCTGGCGGCGACCCAGTAGCGCGAGGAATCCGGCGTGTGCACCTCGTCGCCGACGCAGAGTTTTCCTTCGGCGTCGTAGCCCATCTCGTACTTGGTATCGACCAGAATAAGCCCGCGCTTCGCAGCCACTTCCTGTCCGCGCTCGAACAGCGCGAAAGCACCGTCGCGGATGCGGGCGATCTCCTCGGTATTCGTCACGCCGAGTTCCACCAGCCCCTCCGGGCTCATTGACACGTCGTGCCCCGTCTCGGGTTTGGTCGAGGGCGTGAAGATCACCTTCTCCAGTTTCTGGTTCTTCTTCATCCCGTCGGGGAGCGCGTTGCCGCAGAAATTGCGTTCGCCCTTCTCGTAGTTCACCCATGCGGACGTGGACGTGGAGCCGGTGAGGTACGCGCGGACGACCACCTCGAACTTCACCATCTTCAGTTTGCGCGCGATCGTGACGTTGGGATCGGGTGACGCGACGACATGCGTCGGCATGACGTCCTTCACCTGGTCGAACCACCAGTTGCTGAGCTGGTTGAGCACCTGCCCTTTGAGGGGGATCGAGCACCACTGATAATCAAACGCCGACTGGCGGTCAGTGGCGATCAGTACGATCTGCGCGCCCAGGTCGTACACGTCGCGGACTTTGCCGGTGTACTTTTTGCCCAGGAACGGAAAATCGGTCTCGGAGAGGGTTTTGGTCAGAAACGGCCTGATGGCGGAGGAATCAATCATGTGCGCATCATAGGGAGCGTGCGCGGCCAGGCGCAACCGCCGCCGTTCGTCTTGACTGATTTTATAAATGAAGCTGGATGCGCATCGCGCGGGAGACGTGCCTTGCCCGCGGTTCCGCATGCTTCTACGATGCGAACTGCGGTATTGCCTCGCGCAATTGTCATCTTCCCCACTTTCCATGGATACACCGTCCCCCTCCTCCGCCAAGCCGAACAAGGCCCGTCCGCTGTCCTTGCTCGCCATTGTCGCACTCGTCGCACTCGTCATCGTTATCGACATGCAGCGTCGCGCCGCGGAGCAGCAGCTCCAGGCATTGTCCGTCCGTCTCGAGCAGGTGACGTCCGGAGGCAACCAGGCCCAGAACCGCGAGGCGGCCAAGGCCGTCGTCGACAAAGTCCGCAAGCTCTACACGCTTCCCGCCGACATCGAGCCGACCGTCGCGACGATCGTCGACGTGGACGAGCTCCGCAAGCGGAATCCCTTCTATAACAAGGCCGAGAACGGCGATTATCTCATCGTCACGAGCGAGCGCGCGATCCTCTACGATCCGGACAACAACGTCATCCTCGACGTTGTCCCCGTCCAGATCCGGGCGGAGACCCCGGAGAACGCGGAGCAGCCCACGACTTCGGCTGAGCAACAGCCGCAATGAGTGAGCGGTAAGTGATGAATCGTGAAGTATGAATTACGGGATGGAAGCAATGAAACTCCCAACCCACATAATTCATACCTCTGCATGCAGAATTCATCGCAGCCGGTACACGCCCAGGATCTCCACGCCGTCCACCCGCACCGAGACGATCGGGGATTTGGCCGCCCGTTCCGCGTAGTGCCAGCGGTGATTGGTGAGGTGATACGTCGCCTTGTTGCGGTCCGCGAGCTCGACGCGCGCGCGGTCCTTTTCAGCGAGCGCTTCGGCGTTCAGACGTCCGGGATCATTCTCCACCGAGATCGCGATGCGTTCGCTCTTGTCGGTCTGCAGGAGCATCTCGATCGCTTTGCGGTACGAGAGGCCCCAGTAATCCAGCTCGAAACGTCCGTCTGCACCCGCGACACCGCCTGTCAGCCAGGAGAAGTATAGGTTGCCGTAGGGATGATTACGGATGAGGAAACTCACGGTGCCCGCGCAGGAGATGGCGACGACGGTTCCGAGGAGGGACGCGGCGAGTCGCGCGTCGCCGAGGATGCGGCCCAGGCGCGATGCGGCGGAGCGCAATCCGAGCACCGCGAGCAACAGCAGCGCGGGATAGATGAAGAACACGTGACGCCATCCGTCATACACCACCGATTTCCCGACGATAACGGCGATTACGGGGACGAAGAACCACAGCAGCACCGTGATCTCGGCCCGCATCTCGCGCAGAGAGCGCAGTGGCCGGCGGACAGCCGCCCAGAGGACCATCGCGCTGCCCCAGAGGAAAAACGCGGTGTAGAGCACCGGCGTTGTGACGGCAATCCACACGGGCAGGTAATGCCAGGGGAGCTCCGAGGAGGACACATATTCGCCCAGGTAGAACACGTCCTGTCCCCACGGATACTTGCCCATCCGCTCGAACGCGGCGACGAACTGGCCGACGGGATCGAGCCACAGCATCGGCCAGAAAAGAATTGTCAGGAACACCATTCCGGCCAGCCATCCGCAGAGTAGGCCGAGCGGGCGGATGAGGCCTTCGTGCTTGCGCTCGCGCACAAGATCGTAAAGGAGCCACAGAAGTGTCAGGACAGGCACGAACACGCCGACGATGCGGGTGTCGATCACCAGAGCGCATGCGAGCGCATGTGCAGCCGCCCGGCTGGGAGTTTTTTTGTCGATGAAGCGCATGAGCGTGTACATGCTCATCGTAAAGAGCGCCATGAGCGGGATGTCTTTGGTGTTGTAGAAGGCGTCGGTGACGATGCGCGGGCTGAGGATCAGCAGTGCGGCCGTGAGGAGCGCGGGTTTCCAATCTTTGAAGAGCAGGCGTCCCAGCAGGTACAGGAACACGGTGCCGGTCCAGAAGAGCAGAAAGGTGCCGAGATGGCGCAGGAAATGCACGTCCCGCGCGTCGAGGAGGTTTGTCGCGCGTTTGGCTGCGGTGAGAGCAAATTCGACAACCGGGCCATGGTATTTCTCATGATGATCGAGCAGGCCTTTGTCGCCCAGAAACACGTAGTCGTAGACGGCGCGGCCGTAATCCTGCTGGTACAGTTCGTCCCATGGGACGCCGTACTGCCGGTGCAGCGAAACACCCGCCAGCAGCGTGCAGCCGAAGAACGCGATGACGATCCAGCGCGCATGGCGCTCGGCCCACGTCCGGACGGCGGAGAAAGACAGGCGCGGCAGTGCGGAGGATTTACGCGCCATTGGCGACGAGAAGAATAAACAGCGACGCTGCGGCGATGTATCCGACGAGCATGATATCCGCCGCGGTACGTCCGCTCCGCGGGAAGACGCCCCGGCCGCGCACGGCGTAGTAAAAGAGCGGCACGACGACGAGCGGGATGAAGCGGTAATCCTGGTTGGGGCTGAATGGCGACTGCACGCGGTAGGCGAAGGCCGCGGCGAGCAGCAGGAGCAGTGTGCACAGGAGCGGGAAGGTCCGTCGCCAGCCGCGGCGCACCTCGCGCACGATGCCGCAGGCTGCCAGACCGCAGACGCCGAGTCCGAGCAGATGCGTCAGCATCGTCAGACCGCGCAGCCGGATGCCGAAATCCCACTCTCCCACATGACCGGATTTGAAGAGATATTCCCAGAAGAACTGCCGCCCTGACGCATCACTCCAGTTGCCGGCATAGGGGATCGCCAGCAGCCGGAACGGATTGAAGGATGCGAGATGGCCGAGCGTGTTTTTCACCTGAAGGTCGTGATTGAGGCGATTGCCGACAATGAACGTCTCGCGCTCGATGCCGAACCGCAGAACAAAGAACCAGCCCGCGATTGCTGCCACGATGCCTCCGCCGATGAGTGACAGGCGCACGCGCGTTTTCCACGACAGATCGCTGCAGATGACCATGCACAGCGCCATCACCGGAATGTACGGCAATGCATTGCTCTTCGTGAGCAGCGACAGTCCCAGCAGCGCGCAGGATGCATACCAGTCGGGTGCTTTGCGGTCGCTCCACCATTTGAGCAGAAAGCCAAACCACAGCAACGAGACGAGAATAAAGAGCGTGTCGTTGGTGATGCGCGACGCGAAGAACACCAGCCCCGGGAACACCGCACAGAGCCCCGCGTACAACAGGATCTCCCACCGGCCGGTTTTGTTTTTGAGGAGCGTGCGCCCGATCCACAGCAGCGCGCCGAGGGACGCAATGGAGATCAGAATCGAGAAGCCCCGCACGTCATCCAGAATCAGCTCGCGCGCGCGGTTCGCCACCGTCCCAATGCGCACCCAGACGCCTGTGATCAGGTAATAGAGTGGTGGCTGGTAGAATTCCCATCCGCCCTGGGCCGGCGGCATGTGCAGATGCTGCGCGATGTAGTCGACGTATTCGATGTGCCCGTCCCAGTCGTAAGCGCGCACGGAGTGCTTCGTGAGCAATCCGTAAAAGACGCGCAGGAGTGAGCCGAAAAAAATCGCCGCCAACAGCAATCGGTCCGTCACGTCACTCCGGCGCGTGGCGAGTATGAACGCGAACCACCCTATCCACGCGATGATGATGAGCAGAGTGACGGTCACCAGGGGGTCCCCCAGAGACGGCACGATATCGAATGTCAAAATGCCGCCGAAGTCGCGTAGCCGGATGTCCAGCGTGTTTTTGCCCGTCCGTAGGTACGATCCCAGATCCCGTGGCCGACCAGTGGTGTCACAGTCCGGGAATTTTCCGCCGACCCGCCGTCCGTTGATGGCCATGCTCTGGATGCAGTCATCGGCGGGCATGCGGAAACGTGTTGGACGGATGCCCGATAGTTCAAGTGTGATCCGCAGATCCACGTACTCCCCGTCCGATGGCCTGTTGATGGGGAAACGCACGGGAACTTCCTTTCCGTTACGCATCTCTGTGACACGCGTGATATCCGGCGAGAAGCGGACCCAGCACGCCGCAATCAGCACGATGCCCGCAAGGAACAACACGGTGTTCGCCAGAAGCTGCCGGTCGCGGAGGAGACGCTGCATCCGGGACACTATACGAATTTCCCCGCGACCAGACGAGTCCGGGAATACGAGCTTTCCAGTCACAGTCTGCCCGTTTCGGCGTCTTTCCATTCATGACGCATGCCACGCTGCCATCGGCATGGGGCTGGACAGGATCCCATCCTGATGCCGCCATACCCTCTCCTACGTTGTCAGGAAGCCGAAAAATCGCTATCATACGGAGAATGTCCGACAAAAAAACACACACTATTCCGTGCCCCTGGCTGTTCCTGGTTCTCATCCTCGTGACGGGCCTCTGCGTGCGCCTGTCCTACATCGCCGTGCCCGGCCACTGGTGGGACACGGCGGTCGATCAGAACTGGATGCAGAGCGCCGTGCAGCTCGGCATCGGCCCTTCCTACCAGAAACAGGTCCGCGGCGACACCCTGCCACAGTATCCGCCCGGATGGCTCGCGGTGATGTCCGTCGGCGGGTACGCCTACAAGGCGTTCGTCTCGCAGCAGTACCACGTGATGCAGCCGGCGCACCTGGGTTTCGCCAAGGCGATGCCCGTGTTCGCCGATCTCGCGAGCAGTCTGCTCCTGTACCTGCTGATCGCGGGCTGGAAGGGCAAGCGCGCGGGCGTGCTCGCGGCGTTCGTGTACGCGCTGCACCCGGCCGTCGTCTATAACTCGGTCATCTGGGGACAGACGGACTCGCTCCATACGGCTTTCGTCCTGCTCGCGGCGCTCGGATGCGTTCGTGGCAGGTGGGCGCTGGCCGCCGCGGCCGCCGCGTTCGCCTGTCTGATCAAGCCGCAGGCCATCATCTACCTGCCGCTGCTCCTGTTTATTATGCCGCTGCGTTTCGGGCCGGTGCTCGATGTGTTCAACGGTACGGCGATCGCCACGCTGCTTACTTTGATGCCTACGTGGTTCAGTGGCACGCTCGATCGCGTGATGGGCGTCTACCTCAGCTCGGCAGATCACATGAAGCACGTCTCGTGGAACGCGTACAACCTGTGGTGGGCCATCCTCGGTTCGAACGCGTGGAATTTGGCGGCCTCCGACGAGTTCCTCGGGCTGCTGCCCTACGGCAGGATCGGCCTCGTGCTCTTCGGCTCGTGCTATCTGCTCCTGCTCGTCGCGCATCGCGCGCGTCTGCGCCGCATGCCGCTCACCGGCGAAGGAGGGGACCTGCTCACGGCTCTCGCCTTCGTGACGCTTGCGTTCTTCCTGTTCTCCGCGGGCGTGCACGAGCGCTATCTCTTCTCGTTCGCGGCCTTCGGTATGCCGCTGCTCTTCACCGGACGGCGCGGCATCGCCATCTACTGTGGCGCCTCGATCGTGCTGTTCTTCAACCAGCTGATGGTCCTGCCGGGCAGCGTCACGGGCGGCATGCTTTCGGCGACGTACCAGGGCCTGCCCGTCCTGCTCTCGATGCTGCTCCTCTCGGTCTTCGGATGGTTTGCCTGGGCCGTGTGGCTCGATCGTCCGGCGCTCAGGGCCGCACCGGCGTTTTGGCGCTTCCCGCGGCGGGCACGACATTTCCTGTGGGGCGCCTGAGATCCTGCGGCCTGCGGACAGCCACCGTGTAGTCCCCGAAGCGCTGCTGGACGAAGCTGTATCGCATCAGCCAGGGTTCTTCGTCGCGCGTGATGACGAGCGTGTCGGCGTCGTTGCGGCAGTCATTGAGGCCGAAGACGAAGCGCCCGACGGAGGCCACCTGCTGGAACTCGGCGCCCGGGTTCTCGTACACGACGGTCCGCAGGTACTCGCGCGGGTGCATCCGTGTCGCCACCAGCGCCGTGACGTAGGGCATGTTCGGCGCCCGTGTCACACAGATCGTTCCGCCGGTTGAGTCATGCGCATAGGCGAGGGCCTCGGCGAGACCGCGGAAGAATTCCCTGGTCGTCTGATGCCGGTAGACGGTGAAGTAATCGTTCGTGAAGAGCCCGAATGACACGATCGTCAGGACGGCCAGCACGCCGATGACCGCTGCGCGGTGGCGGAGGTAGAGCACGCCGCCCGTGATGCAGAGCAGCAGCGGAAAGAACAGGATATTCAGATGATGAATGTTGGGCGTGAGGATGCAGCCGATCACGACGCCCGCCAGCAGCCAGATCGCCATGAGCGTGAGCGGATCGTAGTGCAGGTGCACGCGCCTGGCGCGGGTGACACCGGCCAAAAACCCGAGCAGGGCGAGCGGCATCGTCCACAGATAGATTGCGCCGAAGCCGTTCACCGCGTCCGAGGCGAAGCCTGTGGAGTCCTGCGTGAGCAGGAACTGCCAGAATTTTCCGACGTTGCTGACGGCGCGTTCCAGCGGCGTGCCGAAGAAGGCCGTCACCGTCTCATACCTCGGCACCCCCGGCAGCCGGGGAATGCTGAAGAACGGCGTGATGATCGACGGCAGACGCAGCAGGTTGATCTGCAGAAAGAGCGCGATGGGCACCGACACGATCACGAACGCTCCCGCTCCCCACAACAGCTCCGTCTTCGAGATCTTTCTGTGCCACAGCAGATACGCCGTCGAGACCGCCAGGAACAGCGGCGTCGCCACGTAGGCCGTCCCGTAGGCATAGAGCGTCACCCCGAACACCACGCAGGCCAGCGGATAGATCCATTTCTTCTCCCCGGCGTGCAGCAGCAGAAACACGCCCAGAAGAAACACCGGGGGCAGCAGATTGCTCTCCAGTCCCCACCGCGAGAGCATGATGTGCCACGGACACACCGCCAGCAAAAACAATGCTAGCACCGCCGTCTTCTCCCCGGCGACCTTCTTCACCGTCGCGTACCACAGCGGCAGCGTCAGCAGCCCCGCCAGCAGGTTCACGATCCGCACCGAGAACACGTTCAGCCCGAACAGCCAGATGAAGGGCATGCTCAGGTACGATGCCAGCGCGTTCATCCCCGATCCCCACGCCACCAGGAACACGGGGAAGGGGAACCCGTTGCGATCGATCCCGTAGTGCAGCAGCGACCATGCGTCATACCCCATGGAGGCTTCGTCCTGGTTCATGCCCCCCGGCACCTCCCCGAAACGCCAGAGCCGGACGAACACGCCGACTGCCAGGATCAGTACCGGCAACCAGCGCGGCGCCGACGCGCGCAGGTCACGCAGGATGCCCGCGGTCGAACGCGCGAGAAGGGCCATCCGGGCCCGGTCGAAGCGTGCCTCTGCGAAGAGACGCATATCGGTCAAGACGGTAGCGGGGCGGGGCTGTGCTTTCAATTCTGCTTGGTCATGGGATACGCCACGATGTAATCGCCGTAGTGTTCCATATGCAGTGCCCTGCCGCGCACGCGCTCCGCTTCCGTTGGGTCCATCACGTATGCCCCATACGAACCGAGGCAGCTGCGCAGCCCGAACGCATACCGGCCGAAAGATTTCACGTCCTCAAATTCCCCCGGACGATGCCCGACCCGGCGCGTCGCCAGATACTCGCGCGGAGGGATTTTCATCTCAAACAGCACGCGGATGTACGGGAAGCTGTACGGATCCGATTCATCCGTGACGCAGATACGCTCGTCCGTTCCCGCACTCGCGCCGCGGATCGCTATGCCGAGGGTTTCCCGGAACCGGTAGTTGATCGACAGCGCGTAGTTGCCGAAGTACGTCCAGACGAAGCCGACGAAACAGAACAGGTACAGCGTCAGGACGGCCTTCGCCACGAAGGGCGTGCGCCACAGTTCCAGCAGGCCGAGCGCCGCGAGATACAGCACCGGGAGCAGCAGGAGGTTCACCCGGTTGAGGTTGGGGTAGAGCACGATGGACATCAAAAACGCCGAGAGCGTCCACAGGAGCATCAGGATGCCGGGCGCATACGAACGAACCGACTGCCGCACCGTGCCGGCCAGCAGGATCAGTCCGAGGACGGCGAGCGCGGGAGTCCACGGATACAGCGCCCCGATGCCCGGAATCACGTTCCACAGGAGGCCGTCGCCCATGGTCAGCACCGTCCAGACATTCATGGCCATCCCGATGGCGTATCGCAACGTATAGTCACTGAAGAGCACAGAGACCGTCTCATACCTTGGCACCCCCGGCAGCCGGGGAATGCTGAAGAACGGCGTGATGATCGACGGCAGACGCAGCAGGTTGATCTGCAGAAAGAGCGCGATGGGCACCGACACGATCACGAACGCTCCCGCTCCCCACAACAGCTCCGTCTTCGAGATCTTTCTGTGCCACAGCAGATACGCCGTCGAGACCGCCAGGAACAGCGGCGTCGCCACGTAGGCCGTCCCGTAGGCATAGAGCGTCACCCCGAACACCACGCAGGCCAGCGGATAGATCCATTTCTTCTCCCCGGCGTGCAGCAGCAGAAACACGCCCAGAAGAAACACCGGGGGCAGCAGATTGCTCTCCAGTCCCCACCGCGAGAGCATGATGTGCCACGGACACACCGCCAGCAAAAACAATGCTAGCACCGCCGTCTTCTCCCCGGCGACCTTCTTCACCGTCGCGTACCACAGCGGCAGCGTCAGCAGCCCCGCCAGCAGGTTCACGATCCGCACCGAGAACACGTTCAGCCCGAACAGCCAGATGAAGGGCATGCTCAGGTACGATGCCAGCGCGTTCATCCCCGATCCCCACGCCACCAGGAACACGGGGAAGGGGAACCCGTTGCGGTCGATCCCGTAGTGCAGCAGCGACCATGCGTCATACCCCATGGAGGCTTCGTCCACGTTGAGGCCGCCCGGCACGGACGGGAACTGCCACAGACGCACCGCGAATCCAGCAAAAAGGATCAGTGCGAGCAGATTGTGCCTCTTTCCCAGCGCCGTGCGCGCAGATGACAACAGTCGTCGTGCGTCGATCATGAGAGTATCTTTAGAAGGCGGATGATGCCCATCTTTGCCGCTTGGCGGTGGGCCGAGGCGCCCGAACGCGCGGCGATCTCGCTGCGGTGCTGATGGTAGTACTCGTAGGCTTTCCAGAGCATGTCTTCGTTCTTCAGTGTCGGCTTCCAGCCCAGTTCGCGCTTGATTTTGGCCGTATCGAACACGAAGTCCTCGGCGATCATCTTGTACTGGTACGGCCCGAGCGGCGAAAGCCCCAGCGCGTAGGCGAGGCGCATGCCGGGGAGCGCAATCCATCGCGGGAAATTCGCCACGCGCGCGCCGGTTCCGGCCTTGTTCACGAGTGACTGATAGACCGCTTTGAACGATTTCACGTCATCGGACCCGATGTTGAACACGCCGCTGCCCTTGTATTCCAGTGCACGGACGAACGCGTCGATCAGATCCTGCGCGTAGATAAACTGGTACGTGTTGTTGCCGCCTCCCACCACCCACACGCGGCGCCCTTCGTCGATGAACTCAAACAAAATCGCCAACAGTCCCAGGCGTCCGCTGTCGATGATCGTCGGGCAGCGGAAGATCACGGGCTCCAGTTTGTCGCCGTAAGACAGCAGGATCTTCTCGCCTTCCCACTTGGAGCGGCCGTAGATCTCCACGGGCTTGGGTTCGTCGTCCTCGCGCACGGGCCGTCCGAAGTTTTCGCCCCACAGGCAGTTGCTCGACGTGAAGACGATCTTGCGGACGCCCGCCGCTGCGGCGCAATCGGCGACGACGCGCGTCCCGTCCACGTTGGACGTCCAGAGCATGTCCGTGTCCTGCACGGCGTGCGCGAGCATCGCGGCACAGTGGCAGACCCCGTCGAAGCGGTTTTCGGAAAACAGTCTCGTCATTAGCTCCCGGTCGCGGATGTCGCCGCGGACCGATGTGCAGCCCTCGACGGGCGACGGGTCTTCTTCCAGATCCACGTTCACGCACCGGTTCCCGCGCGCGACAAGCGACTGCTTGAGCAGGCTGCCGAAGAATCCCGAACCGCCGGTGACCAGGTACGTGGACACCCGGGCATGATGACAGAGCGGTCCGTGGCGGCAAAGTCCGCCTGTTCTGTCGCATAAACCCCACCTCTTGCGGTTGACACCCCCAGCTCGACTGCGGATGATTAGCGCCATGGAGAAGCAAACACTGTCTCTTGTTCTCCCGTGCTTCAACGAAGAGGCGAACATCGAGCGGACCATCCGCGACACGAATGCCTGGTTCGACCGCACGGGCACGACAGGGGAGATCATCGTCGTCAACGACGGATCGTCGGATGATTCCCAGAAGATTCTGGAGAACCTCCGTCCGGAAGTGCCGCGCCTGAAGCTCGTCCGTCACGAGAAAAACCGCGGCTACGGCCTCGCGCTGCGCAGCGGCCTCGATGTCGCGACGATGGATATCGTCGGTTTTATGGACAGTGACGGCCAGTTCCGCCCCGAAGATCTCAAATTGCTCCTGCCGCATCTGGAGGCGTATGCCTTCGTCACCGGCCGCCGCCGCCGCCGCGCGGATTCCCCGGTGCGCAACGCCTTTGGCAAAGTGCTTGGCCTGATGAACTGGGTCGCGCTCGGACTCTGGGTGCGCGACGTAAACTGCGGCATGAAGCTCTTCCGTCGCGAGATCTGGCAGCGCGTCCGCCCGACGCACGGCGTGGAGAAGCTCTTCAACACCGAACTGTTCCTGCGCCTCAAAGAGGAAGGCGTTGTCTGGAAGACCATCGATGTGCCGCACTACCCGCGGACGGCTGGCAGCCCGACGGGCGCCAAGCCGTCCGTCATCATCCGCATGTTCTCGGAACTCGGCGATCTGCGGAAGTCCCGCCGGCAGCGTCGTCGCGCCCGCAGGGCGGCGAAAGGCGGAGCCTGACGGACTCTGGTACCATGTCGGGTCATGAGCAAAGCGCACGCGGCTTTTCGCGGGTTACATGTGCAGATCGAACTCGTTGTGCTTCTCCTGGCTGCCACCTGGTTTACGTTCAACGTGGGTATGCCGGATGGCTACAACGGACGGATCTGTTGCGACTCGGTGGGATACATCGACATCGCGCGCAGACTCGGATCAATCCCGCAGATCCTGCAGCACTACGACTATCGCACGCTCGGTTATCCACTGTTCCTGCGGCTGCACACATTCCTGATGGAACCGCTCCGCCTCGCGTCAGCGGACGGATGGGCAGGGGCCCGTGTCTCGCTCTTCACGGTCTTCACTCTCTTCGTGGCATCCTCGTATTTTCTGTACTACTCGTTCCGCCGCAGGGGGATACAGATACCCCGTGCCGGATTATGGCTTCTTTTGCTCCATCCCGGGCTGATCGGCAACGCGGCATTGCCGCTGAGTGACATCCCGGCCCTCATTCTGGTGATGACCGCCGCTGGCTGCCTGTTGCGCCTGGAATGGAAGACGAACCGCCTGAACATCGGCATGTCCGCGCTGATCGGAGTGCTCTGCGGATTGCTGGTGCTTACCCGCACGGCCAGCTACCTGCCCGTGCTCCTGCCGCTCGCACTGTCTCTGGCCGTCGCCGCGTTCGTGGGTGCCAGGCGACGCACGGCATTGGTCGTGTTGCCGCTTGCCTGCATTCTCTGTTTCGGCGCCGTCACCGCGTCCCGGATCGTCGCATGCACCCGGCACGCGAAAACGCTTTGCTTCGTCGCGCCGCAGGACCGGGACAAAAATCTTCGCTTCCTTATCGAGGCCAGCGGCCCCGGACCGCGCACGTACGGCGTGCTGCGTTATGCGGAGGACGGGAAATTCGAACATTACTCGACGACGGTACCCGACTCGCTCTTTCTCAGGCATTTCCAGTGCCTGCCGCACGGTCAGCCCTATCTACGCGGGTTCGCCAGATGTTATCTGAAGAATCTGCCGCTATTGCCGGTCTATATGGGCAAGAAGATGATCGGGCTCTTCGATCATTTCCACCGCAGCGCCTACGGTGCGGTTCTGACGACCGCGCGGGAGATCGCCGTCAACCGGGCTTTCGGGACGATGGGATGGATCGGCTTCTGGTGCGCTTGTGGCATCATTATCGTGCAGGCGTGCAGGCGGCGCCTGGATGTTCGTCTGGCCTTTCTCGCGCTCTTTTTCGGTGCGTATCTCGGCCTCAGTCTGCTGGTGTCCATCGAGGCGCGGTACGGTTTTCCGTTCGTGCCGTTCTCGTTGTTCGCCTTCACCTGGACCTTTGCGTGGGCGATGAAGAAACAGACGACGGCAGCCGTCGTGATCATGGTTGCCTGCATCCTCGCCGGAGCGGTTTTCCTCTCGCAGACGGCGGCGTGGGACCGGGACGATCCGCTCCTGGAGTACGGCGCACCCGGAGGTCTGTAGATCACTCTCCCGGCCTCTTGCTTGGGATCACGAGCGGGCTGTTCGCGTCGCAGTTCACGCAGTGCAGTTCCCAGAGGGGCAGAATCGCGCGGCGGGTTACCTGCTCGTCACTCATCGGTTCGTAGTAGGTCAGCGGGCGGTAGAACTGGAAGGACAGGAAGATGAGCGCGGCGAAGGCGATGAGTCCGATCGACCGGGCATTCTCGCTGATGGCCTTGCGGCCTACGGTCTGCAGCTCGCCGATGACGAGCGCGAGCACAATCATGCCGAGCTGCAGGGGGATGAAGTAGTGATACAGGTACATCACGCGCGAGATGCGGCTGACGGCGATCATGTAGCAGATATAGATGCCGACGAAGAGTGCCATCAGAAAACGGTGGCGCAGCGGCTGCCTGGGCGGGAAGAACACCGAGGCGAGCAGCATCGCGCTAGCCACGAAAAGTCCCAGCAGCACGCTCCACCAGACGACAGGGTTGGATTGCAGATAGAGGTAGCGGTAGGACTTGCCCTCAGGCGTCTCCCAGCGGTAGTTGATGGACCGCGCGCCAAGTGGCCAGAAGTAGAATGGACTGCCGTTCTCATCGATCTTGCAGAGATCGAGCCGCGGGGCACCCGCGTTGTAGTGGCCGACGAACTTGAGCGAGTCGACGAGCATCGTCGGGAAGGCCATCGGCGAAGCGCTCTGTCCTTTGATGAGAATCAGCTGATACGCGTCGGAGGCCTGGTAGTAGCCGTTGTCCGGCAGATCCGGGTTTACCTTGGAGCCGAGCGCGAAGTGGACGTACCACACGCTGCAGTACACCAGCAGGAACGCACCGAGCGCGAAACCGGCGAACCGCGCGGTGCGGCCCCAGTCGTTGCGCATCTTCCAGAGAAGCGCGGGTATCAGCAGGATGAGAATCAGCCCGAGTACCTTGGTCGTGAGCACGAGGCCCAGTGACGCGCCGAACGCGAGCGACAGGCCGATGAACACGCCCAGGCTCGCCCGGCGGTATTCCAGCAGCAGGAAGAACACGAGCAGATGCAGCGCGACGAAAAACAGCAGCGGCCCTTCCAGCATCGCTCCGCGCGCGTGCACCACCAGCGCGTTATCAAAGATATAGAGAAACGACAGAAGGCACGCAGTCAGCGGATTCCGCCTGCTCAGGAGATAGAAGATCAGGAAGAACAGCGGCGCTGCCAGCCAGGAGAGGAAGGCGGAGAAGAACCGGTAGCCCACGAACGAGAACCCCGGGGGGAAGTTCGTGCCGTAGTCGGTGCCCAGGAACTGATCGGTGCGTGCGTTGGGGTGGAACATCACCTCGCCCGCGGCCACCAGGAGCTTGCCGAGCGGCGGGTGCTGTTCCATGAAGTACACGCCGTGCAGGTACTTCTGGGCGGATGCTATGTGATAGTTCTCGTCCCAGAAGACATACGGCGGATTCCAGTAGTTGTGGAAGAACGTCAGGTACGACAGCACCGTCACGAAACCCAAAAAGCCCAGGATATGCCAGCGCTTCCACTCCGTGCCGGAGGGGGGTGCGGCGGGTGCGGTGCGGGGGGACGAAGCAGGTGTCACGCCCGCCGAGACTACACGAGCCGCCGTTCCCGGCAAAGGCGCGCCGTCCCCCAGCCTGGTTTCCCAGCCCCCGCAGGGCTCCGCGCGAAATCGCCCATATCCGGTTCCCGCGCGCCGCTCGCGCTGCTATCCTTCGTCCGTGCCAAGCGCCCCGTACCGTCCTCCGCAGCGCAGCCGCCAGCAATGGCTGCTCAGCCTTCTCCTGTTCAGCGTCCTGATTTTCCTGTCGTTCATGTTCCTCATGAACCCGCAGCGGGACGAGGAACGCAAGTACGCGGACGCCAAGGAAGTGCCCATCTCGCGCATCACGCAGGGATACGCCGACGGCGAATTCAAAGACATCGTCATCCGCGACAACAAGGTCTACGCGACGATGAAGGACGACAGCGTGCTTCAGTCGTATAAGGAGGCCGACGACACCGTCAGCCGCCTGGGCTGGAACGATCCCAAGAACAAGACGGTTGTGAGCATCGAGAACCGCGAGGCCGCCAACATGTTCTTCGCGATCCTTCCGGACATCCTCTTCTTCCTGCTCATCATTTCGGGCGTGATCTGGCTGTTCCGCGGCATCGCCCGAAGCCAGTCGACCGCACTCAGCTTCGGCAAGTCCCGCGCACGCATCGCCGATGCCAAGCAGGTGAAGACGCGCTTCTCGGATGTCGCCGGCGCGGATGAATCCAAAGAAGACCTCGTCGAGGTCGTCGACTTCCTCAAGAACCCCAAGAAGTACACGTCGATCGGCGCCAAGATCCCCAAGGGCGTGCTGCTCGTCGGCGCTCCCGGAACGGGCAAAACCCTCCTTGCCCGCGCGGTCGCCGGCGAAGCGGGCGTGCCGTTCTTCTCCATCGCGGGCTCCGAATTCGTGGAGATGTTCGTCGGCGTGGGCGCGTCCCGCGTGCGCGATCTGTTCACCAAAGCCAAGCGCAACGCGCCGTGCATCATCTTCATCGATGAGATCGACGCGGTCGGACGCCAGCGTGGCGGCGCCGGATTCGGCGGCGGCCACGACGAACGCGAGCAGACGCTCAACCAGATCCTCACCGAGATGGACGGCTTCGAGCAGGGTACCAACGTCATCGTGATGGCCGCGACCAACCGCCCCGACGTGCTGGATATCGCGTTGCTCCGCCCGGGCCGCTTCGACCGCCGCATCTTCATCGACAAACCCGATCTCGCCGCCCGCCAGCAGATCCTGGAGGTGCACGGCCGCAACAAGAAGGTCGCCAAGAACGTGAAGTACGGCGACGTCGCCAAGCAGACTGTCGGCCTCACGGGCGCCGATCTTGAGAACATCATGAACGAGGCCGCGATCTTCGCCGCCAAGCGCAAGCGCCCCGCCGTGACGCAGCAGGATCTCATCGACTCCGTCGAAAAAGTCACCATCGGCGGCGAGAAGAAATCCCGCAAGCTGACGCAGAAAGAAAAAGAGATCACGGCCTACCACGAGCTCGGCCACGCCGTCGTCGGCCACCTCTGCGAGCACTCCGATCCGCTGCATAAAGTCTCCATCGTGTCGCGCGGCTCCGCGCTGGGCGTGACGTGGTTCCTGCCGCAGGAGGACCAGTACACCACGAGCAAGAGCAAGTTCATCGACGAGATCTGCGGCCTGCTGGGTGGTCGCGCCGCCGAAGAACTGATCTTCGACGAGATCACGACGGGCGCGAGCAACGACATCGAGCGCGCGTCGCGGATCGCCCGCAACATGGCGATGAAGTACGGCATGGGCGACGGCAAGCTCGGCATCGTCGCGTATGGCGAGCGCCAGGGATCGAGTTTCCTCGGCGTCGATCCGTCCATGTCGCGCAACTACTCCGAGGGCATCGCCCGCGAGATCGACGACTTCGTTCTCCAGACCGTCACCGAGCAGTATGAGCGCGCCAAGAGTTACCTCGTGAAGCACCGCAAGAAGCTCGACCAGATGGCTGTCGTCCTGCTGCAGAAAGAGACCATGACCGTCGATGAGTTCCTGGAGATCTTCGAGGGCAAGAAGGCCAAGGAGCGCGAGAAAAAGAAGGTCGAAGAGCAGACGCAGCCGGTGGCGAAAGACGACAACGAGGAGACGGACGACAAGGCCTGACGCTCCGGGTGGCCGGAATGTCTCACATCCTCTATAGTGCAGTCCTGCCTATGGACGCGCGCTCCGCCCTCTCGCCGCTCGACGGCCGCTACGCACCCTCCGTCGCAGCGCTGCGCGGATTTTTCAGCGAAGAAGCCCTGATGCGCTCGCGCGTCGAGGTCGAAGCGAGATACTTCCTGGCGCTTTGCGAGGAGCAGGGGATTTCCGAACTGCCCGCTCCCGGACGCAAAGGCCGCAAGCTGCTGGAGCTCGTCGCGCGCTTCGGCGAACGCGAGGCGGCCGAGATCAAAAAAATCGAGGCGACCACGCGTCATGACGTGAAGGCCGCGGAGTACTGGCTGAAAGAAAAAATGAAGCGCCTCGGATTCGGCAGACATCTGGAGTTCGTCCACTTCGCGCTTACCAGTGAAGACGTGAATAACCTGGCCTACGGCCTGATGATCCACGGAGCGCTCAAGCAGGTCATCCTCCCCGCGCTCAAAGACACGCTCAAAGACCTCCAGTCGCACGTGACGGCCGGCAAGAATGTCCGCCTGCTCAGCCTCACGCACGGCCAGCCCGCTACGCCGACGACCGTCGGCAAGGAATTCAAAGTCTTCCAGCTGCGTCTGGAGCGCCAGATTGCGCAGCTCAAGGCTTTCCGCATGCAGGGCAAGCTGGGGGGCGCGGTCGGCAATTTCTCCGCGCATCTCGCGGCCTATCCGGATATCAACTGGATGCGCTTCCGCACGCGCTTCGTCAAATCCCTCGGTCTCGATCCTCTGGAGGAGACGACGCAGATCAACCCGCACGACGACGTCGCCGAGCTCTCGCACCTGATGAGCCGCATCGACACGATCCTGCTCGATCTCAGCCGCGATCTCTGGATGTACATCTCGCGCGGCGTGTTCCGTCAGAAGGTGATCGCGGGCGAGGTCGGTTCCTCCACGATGCCGCACAAGGTGAATCCCATCGACTTCGAGAATGCCGAGGGCAACCTGGGCCTCGCCACCGCGCTCTTCGCGCACTTCGCCGAGAAGCTCCCGGTCAGCCGACTGCAGCGCGACCTGAGCGACTCCACCGTGCAGCGCAGCATCGGCGTGGCGTTCGGCTACCACCTGCTTGCGCTCGTCTCGCTCCAGCGCGGCTTCTCCAAGATCTCCATGGACCGCAGTGCCATCCGCGCCGAGCTCGCCGCGCACCCCGAAGTGGCCGCCGAAGCGATCCAGACGGTGCTGCGCAAAAAAGGCGTGCAGGGTGCCTACGAGAAGCTCAAGGCCCTCACGCGGGGCCGTTCGGTCAGCGGAAAAGAGTTCGCGGGCTTCATCGACCTGCTGCCGCTCTCGGTCCATGAAAAGGACCGTCTGAAGGCTCTATTGCCCTGAAAGAGCGATTCGCTGGGCCTCCTGACATTTGCCCTGCGTCGTATTCTTGCTACACTTTGGCCCCTCGCCCTTTTTCTCTTGTCGGTCAGAAAACAGGACACCACGTGCCGTGGTGGCGGAATTGGTAGACGCACTAGCTTGAGGGGCTAGCACTCGCAAGAGTGTGGAGGTTCGAGTCCTCTCCACGGCACCATATA
>CAYWPL010000006.1:0-31840 GCA_964460365.1 uncultured Candidatus Peribacteria bacterium
CCAATGCTAGCGCTTTCCAAGATTCCTGTTTCTGAAAGTTCCAAATTGGCAGCCCCACGGGGAATCGAACCCCGCTTTCCTGGATGAGAACCAAGTGTCCTAACCGATAGACGATGGGGCCGTGGCGGAGAAAGAGCAACAACTGCAGCGATGTCATGCCCGTAACCCCTTCGCTCTTCGAGCTATGGATCGCAAGCGATGAGGCCGCGAGGTTGAAAGAACCGCTCCGGCAACGCGTTCAAACGGAGCCGGACGAGTATATCCACACGGAGAGCGCTTGCAAACGCGTTTTAGGAGGGTTTTCGTTGGCATTGAGCCCTTCGACTACGCTCAGGACGACAGGTTAATGATGATGATACCCGCTCCCCTTCCCGATCTCGCAACCGCGATACAGTTGCTCCAGGAAGACCACACGACAGAGCTCATGCGGGAAGGTCATGTCGCTCAGGCGCATGGTGCCGCGAACAGAAGGCGCGCGCCGCATCGCGGGGTCCAGCCCGTAGGCACCGCCCAGCACGAAGACGAGATGTCTGCCGGCGTCGCGGGCCTGCGTCAGGAAGAACGCGAACTCATGCGATGCCATCCGTTCGCCTTTTTCATCCAGTAGCCAGACATCGGCATCGAGCTTTTCGATCACGTCCATGAGGCGCTCGCACTCGTTGCGCTTCTGCTTGTCGGTATCGCGCTCTTTGCTCGCGGGCAGCTCCACCACGGAGAACTTCGCGTGGCCGCGCAGACGCTTTTCGTACTCCGCACAACCCTCCGCGATCCACGCAGTCTTGATCCGGCCGACACAGAGAAGTGTGATATGCAACATATCAGGCCTCGTTGGGACGGAGGGGGTCGATGCCGTCTTGATCCGCCGGCCACTGCCAAATGACTTTGCCTCGCCTGATATCACGCGGAGCGAGTCCTTGAAGCTGGGCGATATTGACCTTGAAGCCACGCGGATCATCGATCGGCGTACACATCGTCAGATGGCGCCAGCCCTTCGCGGCCATCTGCAACCTGAGCTGCCTGAACAGCCAGTCCACCACCGGAGCGCGATACGCCGGACTGGATGCGACCTCATGCACTTCAAACGTATCTCCAAGCGTGCGCTTGCCAACCTGCATTTCACATCCCCACAGGGCGCCCACGATCCTATCCTCGCGCCGCTCCACGCCTTCCGCATTCACCAGGATTTCCTGTACCTGCGCGGCGACAACAAAGGACATGTGCTTGAGCTCCGCACGGAGCGAGGGGACGTCAAAACCCGATAGATCTTCCAGCATGAGCAGGCTCGGCTGTTGCTTGTACCGAAGGCCCGCGCGACGGAACTCCAACGCGTGCGGCTGCGGATCGACCAGCCACGATTCGTCGAGCGCGATCTCCGTCATTTCCTCTGGAGAAGGGCCACCGTTTCGATGTGCGCCGTATGCGGGAAGAGATCCACCGGCTGCACGGTGCGGAGTTCGTAGCCGCCCTTGAGCATCTCGCCCAGGTCACGGGCAAACGTGGCGGTGTTGCAGGACACGTAGACGATCTTCTTGGGCTTGTGAGCCAGCACCGCCTCGCGGGCCTTGGGGTGGAGCCCCGCGCGTGGCGGATCAACCACCACCACGTCGAAGGCATACTTGCCGCCCGGCTTGAGCTGCTGGAGCAGGACCTGTTCGGCACGTCCCTTGTAGAAGCTGATATTGCCGATCTTGTTGCGGCCCGAGCTCTTGAGCGCGTCCTCGATGGCCGACGGGTGGCTCTCCACGCCGACAACGCGCTGGCAGAACCGGGCGAGGTACTGGCCGATCGTGCCCATGCCGCAGTACGCGTCGAGCACGGTGTCCTTGAGTGTAAGGTCTGCGGCGTCCGCGATCGCGCGGTAGAGTTTTTCCGCCGCGAGGGTGTTGGTCTGGAAGAACGAGAACGGCGAGATCTCGAACGTGAGATCGAAGAGACGCTCGCTGATGCTCGGCTTCCCGAGGAGGCAGTGGACCTTGGGGAACTCGGGCTTGTCGTGCATGCCCATGTGCTCGACGATCAGGAGCGAGGACAGGTGCGGGCGTCCGCCGAAGGAACGGAGAAACTGCTGGAATAGCGGCTCCAGATCCTTTTTGCGGGCCTGAAGCAGGAAGCAGATCATCTGCTCGCCGGTGTGGACGCCGCGGCGCAGGAGCAGGCTGCGCAGCATGCCTTTCTGGGTCTTCGGATTATAGACCGGAAGGCGCGTCGTCTCCATGAAGCGTCGCACGTCGGAGAGGAGCATCGACACCTGTTCGTCGTAGAGGTGGCACTCGCTGATCGGCAGCACCGTCTGCCACTGGCCCGGCTGGTGGAAGCCGACGGTCGGATTCTCGTCGAAGTAGATCCGGCGCCCGCCGCGATCTTCGCTACGCATGTTCTCGTAGCCAAAGCTGAACTCCATCTTGTTGCGGTAGTGGAAGATCTGCGGGCTCGGGATGATCTTCAGCACGCGTCCCGGGAGCTGGGCGCGCGCGGCCTCGTCCACGGGCGTGAGGTGCGAGAGTGTCTCGCGGACAATCTCTTCTTTATATTCGATCTGCTTGTTGTACGGGAGGTTCTGCCAGACACATCCCCCGCAATCGTGAAAGTGCGGGCAACGGGCCGGAACCTCGTCCTTGGCCTTGCGGATGACCTTCTCCACCCTGGCCTCGGCGAAGTTGTCCTTGCGCTTGAGGATGACGACCTCCACCTGCTGGCCGGGAATGCTGTCGATGACGAATACCGGCAAACCGTCGATATGCGCCAATCCAGACCCACCGAAGGTGAGCTTTTCGATTGTCACAGTGTGCTTTTGACCCTGTTGCACGGCGTCGGTAGCTGTTGACATCTAATAAGAAATATTTTATAAATACTCCCTTTTACTTCCGATCATGAAACGGAAAGCCCTCCTGCTGTCTGTCGTGTCGCTGGCAAGTATCACGTTGGCTCTCCAATTGCCTCCGAGCCTAGCACACACCCGTCAGACCGCAAGATCTCCTATCGCGCAAATCCCCTCGCCCGAGGCTTCCACCGTGGTCGTCTCGTCATCGTCCTCGGTGACATCGGAAGGCGAAGCGCTCTTCGGCAGCGCCTCGCGTCCGCCGGTGTTCCCGCAACGCCGAAAGAAGGTGGCGAAGAAATCCGTGTCGTCACAGTCGTCCGTCGCGCCGAGTTCCGCGCCGTATCTCATCATGCTATCCGAACAGCAACTGGCTGTTCCCCGCCCGCTCGCAGCACTGGATGATCCGAGCATCGACGCGCATCACCGTGTGCTCGCGGAAGCCGTGCTCGGCATGCTCCCCGGGGAATGCCAGCGCAAACTGCAGAGCTTTTATCTGATCGAAAACATGGAACACCGGGGCTTGGCGGGACGCGGCGTCATCATGGTGCGCCGCAACCTGCCGGACAAAGAATTCGTTGCGATTCTTCTGCACGAAGGTCTCGGACATTTTCAGGATCTCACGTGCATCGACGGCACGGGCGGTCCCGCATCCCCGTTCCGCGACGGCGGCACGCCGGTCCTCGCCAGCGATCCGAGCGCCGCGTTTTATCTGATCTCCTGGAAGAACAACACCGAACGCGTCGACGGCAATAAGAAAGAGGACCACGTGACAGGCTACGCGCGCACCGGCGGACCGTTCGAGGATCTCGCCGAGAGCGTGACCTACTACATCACCAGCGAGGACGCGTTCCGTGCCCGCGCGGCGGTGAACCAGCCGCTCGCCCGCAAGTTGGCCTGGCTCGAGAGCTACATGCCCAAGGAGCGCTCTGTAGCCGTGGGCGAACCGTGGACCGGCACCATCGCCTGGGACGCCACGAAAATGCCGTTCACCTGGCTCGGCGCCTCGACCGGGCTCTGATCTTCACCGGACCGGAGATTCCTGAATCTCCGCTGCACGACGCTCATTGCCCGGGAACCATGTATGGAAATTCCTGCAGAAGGGCTCTAGGCTGGAACCGATGCGCCGTCCGCTCCTCCTGGGACTCTGGCTCGCTAGCGATCTGCTGCTTTTTGCATGCGCATACGTGTTCGCGTACTTCGCACGGGTCGGATTTATCTTCTCCAGCCAGTTCCCCATCGGAGCGTACCTCACGGTCGTGGCGGTCGTGGCACCGCTCTGGCTGCTGGTGTTCATCAGCACCGGCACCTTCGGCCTGACGCGCTCGCAGTCGACGCTGCGCGGCGCGGCGTCGGTCGTGTACGCGAACATCGCGGGCACGGCGCTCTTCGCTCTCGCGTACTACTTCCTCTATACGACGTTCTTCAGCCGCCTGCTGCTGGTACAGGCGTTTCTTTTCAGCACGATCATCCTCTGGGCGTGGCACCTCGTCTTCGAGCGATTCAAGCGCGCGATGCTGCGCCGCGATCCTCCGTGCTTCCCCACGCTGATCGTAGGCGTCACGCGCGAGTCGCGTTACCTCATTGATCTGCTGGAGTCGCGCCGGAGTCCGCTGCGCCCGGTGGCGGTCTTGGACGGCGCGGGCGTGAAAGACGAACACATCGGCGGCGTGCCCGTGCTCGGCAAACTGAACAGGCTGGAGCATGTGCTCAAAGAGAAGAAGATCACGCACCTGATCCAGTGCAGCGACCTCGAGCAGTCTCTCAATCTGCTCAGCGCCTGCCGCGCGAACGGCATCACCTACATGCTGCTGCCTTCCGTGCTCGGCATCGTGGAACGCGACGAGCGGATCGAGTCCGTGGAAGGCAAGGCGCTGACGGTCGTCGGCCCGTCGCTGTCATTCTGGGGACGGTTCTTCCGCTGAACGATGCGCGCCCTCATCCTCGCCGGCGGGTACGCGACGCGCCTGTGGCCCCTCACGGAGAAGCGCGCCAAGCCCCTCTTGCCATTGGCCGGACGCCCGATCATCGGGCACCTGCTGGATGGGTTGCCCAGGGACATGCGCGTGACCGTCAGCACCAACGCGGCGTTTGAAGACGGCTTCCGCGCGTGGGTCGCCGCGGAGAACCGCCCGGACCTGGACCTCGTCGTGGAGGGCACACGCTCGGACGATCACAAGCTCGGGGCGCTCGGGGCGCTGGCGGCGTGGGTCCGTGACGAAAAAATTTCTGAAGACCTGCTGCTGCTGACCGGCGACAACTATCTGGGTTTCCGCATGGAGGATTTTATCGCGCGCTATAAGAAGGGAGAAACGCTGCTTGCCGCGCACGACATCGATGACACCGCGCGCGCCTCGGCGTTCGGCACCGTCCTGCTGGATCCGAAACATCCGGAGCGCATCGCGGGATTCGAAGAGAAGCCGCACCAGCCTAAGACCACGCTCGTCAGCGCAGGCTGTTCGGTGCTGCCCGCATCGGTGCTGCCCGTGCTGCTGGAGCATGCCGCAAAGCATCCGGACAATGTCGGGGGGCTCTTCGAAGAACTGCTACGCCGCGGACTGCCCGTGCGCTGTTTTATCTTCCGCGAACCGTGGATGGATATCGGCTCATTCGGGTCGTATCTGGACGCGCACCGTCTGCTGGTCGGAGATAAAGTGATGATGGAGAAGGACGCGACGATGACAGAGACCGAGACAACCGGCAGCGTGTGCATCGGGCGCGGAAGCCGGGTGGAGCGGAGTCAGCTGCAGGACTGCGTCGTCTTCGAACGGTCGTCGATCGTGGACTGCACGTTGCGCAACTGCGTGGTGGATGAGGGCTGCCGCCTGCGAGGCATCGATATCCATAACCAGATGATCCGGGCGGGCACGGTGCTGGATATGCAGAAGTGAGTGTTTGCACAGCGCCGGGGCCGCGCCTAGACTCGTGCCATGCGCAAATTCCTCCTCGCTTCATCGACCCTTCTTCTGCTCGCCGGCTGCGCCGGTGGTGCGGGACAGGGCTATACGCTCAGCTATCACGACACGGATGCCTCCCGCAACGCGGAGCTGTCCTCGATGGCCGCGCGCGTGGTGGAACGCCGTCTGATCGGCCTCCAGCAGGAGGACGCCAAGGTGGTCCTGACGGGAACCGAGGAGATGACGGTGGCCATGAAAGACCCTCAGGCAGCACTGGAACTCAAGAAGCAGCTCACCGCCCCCTTTAACATGCGAATCATGGTCGAAGCCGACGGCTCGGCGGGCGCGGACATCACCAGTGACAAGTACGGTGCCTTCAACGAGACCGGTGTCACCGAGAAGCACGTTGAGTGGGTCACCGCTCGCACGTCCGCGGAACCGGGCAAGGGCGCAGTGGTGGTGAGTTTCACGCCGGAGGGCAAGGTGCTGCTGCAGCGCGTCTTCAAGGAAAACGCTGGCAAAGTTGTCGGCATCTTCGTGCGGGGTCTTTTGATGTCCAAGCTGGAAGTCGCCCCCACGCAGGATCCGCAGTCCATCACCATCGACGGGATCCCCGGCTCCGAACTGGCGACAGTCTTCTCGGAGGACGTAAACGTGGGCTTGCACGTGACATTCCAGCCGTTCTGAGGAGGCCTGCGTGACGGAACAACGGCATTGTGTTTTGACCGCGTGCTGCGTATGCTCCTGCCGAACAGTAGGTTTACCCTTTTATTGTATGGCAAAGCGCCCTTCTTACACTTGGCCTGTTTTCACCGCCGTCGTGGCGGTGCTGGTGCTGCTGATCGCGACACCGCGTTCGTGGAAGGGCTGGGCGCCCGGCTTCATCCAGACACCCGCGCTGCATCTGGGCCTCGACCTCGCCGGAGGCACGCAGCTCGATTTCCGCATCTCGGAAGAAGAGATCCGCCAGCAGCTTGCGGATCTGCAGAAACAGCTGAGCCAGAAGGAGAAAGAGAACGGCACCGCCGATGAACTGAACCAGCTCCGCGCGCAGATCCAGAGCGTCCAGGAGCAGCAGAGCAACCTCGTGGAGGCCATCCGCATGGTGCTGGAGCGCCGCATCAACGCACTCGGCGTCAGCGAGGCGACCATCACGCCGTCGTACATCGGCAACGAGAAGCACCTCCTTGTGGAGTGCCCCGGCGTGGTCGACGTGCAGGAATGCATCAAGGTCGTCGGCAAGACGATCCAGCTCGAATTCAAGGAGCAGTTCACCGAGGTCACGGATGACTTCAAGAACGAGGTCCGCGCCAGGGCCGATGCCACGATGCGCCGCATCACCACGAGCGGCTCCAGCCTGAAGAAGGAAGGCCAAGACACGGGCACGCAGCTCGGTATGGCCTACAGCGACGCGCACACGTACTTTCGCGACGAGCTCCCGACGGGCCTGGAGGCCATGTGGACGCGCCAGCCCGGCCAGATCTACAAGCTAGACGGCAGCGTCACCGTGCCGCAGCAGGACGACAAGGGGCAGGTCACCGAAGAAACCGTTCCCGGCATCTTCATCACGGAGGTCGTCCGGCCGCTCACCGCCACGGGCCGCACCGTGAATGAGGCGCCCAAGGCGTTCGCGCTCCTTGCCAAGACCGAGACCGGAGCGACATACGCCGAGCATGACGACACTTCGCTCACCGACACCGTCGACTCGCGCATCGCCGCCGCGCTCCGCGTGATGCGCGGAGGCGAACTGAAGACCGTGTCGCTCGGCGATACACAGGCCGACGTGCTGTTCCTGCGCGGCTTCCAGGCCGGCGCGGAGCAGATTTCCGCCAGCCACATCCTCGTCTCGTACAAGGGCGCTTCCAACGCCGAGCCCACCGTGACCCGCACCAAAGAGCAGGCGCTCGAGCGTGCCAAGGCCATCAAGACGCAGCTCGACGGCGGTTCGGACTTCGCGGGCCTCGCGCGCCGCGAGTCGGACGGCCCCTCCAAAACGGACGGCGGCAACCTCGGCTCGTTCGGCCGCGGCGTCATGGCTCCGTCCTTCGAGCAGGCCGCGTTCGCCCTCAAGCAGGGACAGGTCTCCGAGCCGATAGAGACCCAATTCGGCTACCACGTCATCAAGCTCGACAAGGCCGTTTCCAAGTCGCCTGACGTGGCCGCCTACGACCAGCTCTCCATCAAGGGCACCGGCGCCCAGAGCCGCGCCGACCTCATTGTGAAGCGCCTCCAGAGCGGCGATGTCCGCACGACCGAGCAGGCCGTTGCGCTGCGCACGCTCTTCTTCTCTCTCCTGCCCTCGGGCTGGAAGGACACGGAGCTGGACGGCAAGCACTTCCAGCGTGCCGCCGTCTCGCTGGATCCCGTCACGGGCGTACCGGTTGTGCAGATCACCTTCGACGCCGAGGGCGGCAAGCTCTTCCAGGAACTGACCCGCACGAACATCAATAAGCCGATCGCCATCTTCGTCGGCGGCGAGCTCGTCTCCGCGCCCCGCGTGCAGGCCGAGATCAGCGGCGGTAGCGCCGTCATCACGGGAAGCCGCACGGTCGAGGAGGCTCAAACGCTGGCCCAGGACCTCAACACCGGTGCCATCCCGGCCCCCATCCACCTCGCTGGCCAGTACACCGTGGAAGCCACGCTCGGCTCCGCGGCCCTCCAGACCTCCCTCATGGCCGCCCTCATCGGCATCCTCGTGCTGATGGTCTACATGATCGTGGTCTACCGCATGCTCGGCGTCGTAGCCGACATCGCGCTGGTGGTCTACTCCGTGATCCTCTTCGCCATCCTCAAGCTGCCGCTGTTGCTCTTCACCAGCGACTACATCGTCCTCACGCTGGCCGGCATGGCGGGCATCATCCTCTCCATCGGCATGGCCGTGGACGCCAACGTGCTCGTCTTCGAGCGCATGAAGGAAGAGCTCCGCAAGGGCAAGACCTTCAAGACAGCCATTGATTCCAGCTTCAAGCACGCCTGGCCGGCCATCCGCGACGGCAACATCTCGACGCTCATCACCTGCGGCATCCTGTTCATCGTCGGCACCTCGATCGTCCGCGGCTTCGCCATCACCCTCGGCATGGGCGTGCCCATCTCGATGTTCTCCGCCATCGTCGTCACGCGCTGGCTGCTCAAGAAGCTCGCGGCCACGCCGCTCGCGGAAAACCCGGCTCTCTTCGGAGCCTCGGCCTCCGGAAAATGACCGACCTCATCACGCTCCATGAGCTGGCTCTCCACACCCACATCGGCGTCACGGAGGAGGAGCGGAAGGTCGGACAGCAGGTGTCCGTGACGGTCGTGTTCCCCGTGGACGCTTCGATCCCCGGACGCAGCGACGCGCTCAAGGACACCGTGGATTACGCCGCCGTGGCGGATGTCGTTCGGGGGCTTGCCGCCGGGGAACGCGCCACCGTGGAACGCCTCGCCGAAGACATCGCTGCAGCCGTCCTGAAGGCATTTGCGCTGCCGACTGTGACCATCACCGTGAAGAAATACCCCTTCCGGGACGCCAAAGGTGCCTCGCTGACTATCACGCGTCCTTTTCGATGATGACGTGCGCCATGCGGACGTGACGTTACAGCAGCTCCGCGTAACCCCGCTGATCGATGATATGTTCGTCGAGACTGACGGTGGTACGCACTGCTGTCCACGCTGCCCGCCGCATAGTCTTTTGGGAGCCAAGCCGCGGCCCGGGCGTGTGACGTTGCGCGCGCAGTGGCTGACGACGCGAAAGTGATTGGGCGCCCTGCCGAAACGCGTCCTATGCGCCTCGCGTGAGCGGGCGATCTGCTGGAACAGGAAATCTAGGTGCAGCGGATTGTCGGTGACGCCGGAAGACATCGCCTGGAATGCACGCGCGTACATTCCAACATCAGACAGCGCGCTCTTTGAACAGCTCTGGAAAACTGCGGAGTGAGCGGACCTCTGGAAGACTCTGGTAGGCTGCTGGCCATGGCTACAGTGTGCATCGCCCTCGGCTCCAATATCGCTCCGAACACCAATCTGCGCTCGGCGGCTCATGCCCTGCGCGCCCATTGGCCAGACATCCGGTTCTCGCGCGTCTACCGCACGGCACCAATGGAGTACGCTTCGCAGGATGCTTTCCTCAACGCGACCGCGATCCTGGAAACCCACGACACCCCAGAGGTAATCGCAGAGACACTGCGGAGTATCGAAGCGAAACTGGGCAAGGCTCCGGCGTTCAGATTCGGCCCGCGGACGATCGATCTGGACTTGTTGCTCTATGACGACCTGGTCTTGCGGGACGGCGCTCTGACGCTTCCCCACCCCCGCATGCACCAGCGCAGATTCGTGCTGGAGCCGCTCCTGGAGCTGGTCGCGCCCACCGGGCTGCATCCGGTGCTTCAGCGGACCTGGGCCGATCTGCTGGCCGATACGACGGATCAGACCTGCGAACAGACAGATCTGGTCCTGTGAGGCTTCCCGGGCCGCTTATGCTACACTCGTCCCCTCCCGTTCCCACTTTTTGACATGCGCTTCCGTCTCTCCCTCCTCACCGCACTCGCATGCTCGCTCGCGGCTGTTCCCGCATTCGCAGCCGACTCGCTGCAGGTCGATCCCGCAGAGCACGTCCGCGGCAATGCCAAGGCACAGGCGTCGATCGTCGAGTACTCGGACTTCGAGTGCCCGTTCTGCCGGCGCCACGTCCCGACGATGAAGCTCATCCTCCGCAAATACCGCGGAAAAGTGAACTGGGTATACCGCCCGTTCCCGCTGTCGTTCCATCCCAACGCGATGGAGGCCGCAGAGGCCGGCGAATGCGTGGCCGAGCTGAAGGGCAATGACGCGTTCTGGAAGTTCCATGACCTGCTCTTCCGTCGCGCGGAGACGAACGGTGGCCTGACCGCCGCCCTGATCCCGACCGCAGCGAAGTCGGTGGGAACGCGCAAGGCGGACTTCGACGCGTGCATGAAGAGCGACCGGCACCTCGCCCGCATCGAGGCCATCATGAACGCGGGCACGGAGGCCGGAGTGAACGGTACGCCCACGAACTTCGTGGTCGTGAACAAGACCGGTGAGTCGGAGGTCGTCATGGGTGCGGTCCCCGCCGAGACCATCTCCGAAGTGATCAATCGTGCGTTCAAGAGCAAGCTCCAGAAGGCCGAGCCGTATGTGTATACCGATCCCGCACCGGCCGCTCCGGAGCCGTACTACCCGGCACCCGAACCGCTGCCCCAGACGGAGCCTCCCGCCCTGCGCCCGCAGGACCGCGTCCGCGGCTCGCCGTCCGCGCCCATCGCGATGATCGTCTACGGCGGCGTGGGCGACCCGTTCTCCCGCAAGCACCACCAGACGCTGAAGCTACTCTACGACAAATACAACGGCGAGAAGCCCGGCACGGTCCAGTGGATCGCGCGCCACTACCCGCTCTCGTTCCAGCCGGATTCCCAGAGGGGCGCCGAGGGCATGGAGTGCGCGCTGGAGCAGAAGGGCGAAGCGATGTTCTGGAGCGTGCTGTTTGATCTCTACTGGCGCGAGACGCCGGATCCCCGCCTCTCGGCTACGGATTGGGGTCTGGATCTGAAACGCTTTGATGCCTGCATGGCCTCCGGCCGGACGAAGGCCCGCATTCAGGCTGACGTCGATTTAGGCGCAGCTGCGGGCGTGGACGGCACGCCGACCACGTTCATCCTCCACGTGCCAAGCGGACAGTGGCATATGATCAGCGGCGCGGTGCCGATGGAGACGTTTGAAACCGCCATCGATAACTTCCTCGGACGCTGACCATGGATCATCTCTTCCGCGACCTCCTCACGGCCATCGGCGAAGACTCCGCGCGTCCGGGCCTGCGCCGCACGCCGCAGCGTTGTGCCGAGAGCTGGAAGTTTTTGACGTCCGGCTACGGCCAGGATGAGAAGAAGATCGTGGAAGGCGCGCTGTTCCCGAGTGATACCGACGGCATGGTCATCGTGAAGGACATCGAGTGCTACTCACTCTGCGAGCATCATCTGCTGCCGTTCTTCGGCAAGGTGCACGTGGGCTATATCCCCTCCTCGCACGTCATCGGCCTCAGCAAGATCCCACGCATCATCGACATGTACGCCCGGAGGTTGCAGGTGCAGGAACGGCTTGGGCAGGAGATCTGCGACACGCTGGACCGCCTGCTGAAGCCCAAGGGCATCGGCGTGGTCATCGAAGCCAGTCAC
The DNA here is from genome assembly GCA_964460365.1 of uncultured Candidatus Peribacteria bacterium. Lineage (GTDB taxonomy): Bacteria > Patescibacteriota > Gracilibacteria > Peribacterales > Peribacteraceae > DAISLF01. Next base: position 11,880 of record CAYWPL010000006.1, read on the forward strand.
CTCTGCATGATGATGCGCGGCGTGGAGAAGCAGCATTCCCAGGCCGTCACGAGCCATGTGAAAGGATTGTTCAAAGAGGACGCCCGGACGCGCCAGGAGTTTTTGGAGCTGATCCGGGGCTGAGGCTCAGGCGGCGAGTGCCATCACTTCGGCGACTTCCTGATTGGTGAGCTGACGCTCATCGAGAACGCGCGTCGCGGCTTCGGCGTAGTCGCCGCCGTTCTCCTGCGCGTTATTCATCATGTCGGCGATGCCGATCTTGCCGCAGTCGAGACCGCCCACAATGATGTCGGTCTGCAGGCCGACGGTGTCACCGTTGGCGATGTGCGTATCGAACTGCGTGCTGGTCACGCCCCACTGCTCCAGTTCTGCGCCGGTGCCATGAGCCTCCACATACTCGGGCGGGGCATCGTCGCGGACGCTGTTCTCGTTCTCGCCACGGGCCTCTGCGCCGGCCTTCTCGGAGCGCAATTCATGGAGATCGAAGGACGTGACTTCCTCGGTCGTATAGACGGATCCCATCAGTTTCTGGTCGTTGGCATGCGACCGCTCATGGGCGATCAGATCGTTGGCCTCTTCGGCGTTGGCCGCATCGGACAGACCGATAACTGCGTTGCTGGCCAGCTCCACGCCACCGTCTCCGCCACCAACGAACGCGCGGCCCTTGGTGGACGTGCCGACGAGTTCGACATTGAGCTTGAGATTTGTATTCGACCCGATGACGTCTTCCGCAGCGCTCGCGTCATGTTGGATCAGCTCCGCCACCGCGGCACGGCTCTTCTGCGTCACGCCCTGGATTTCCTCGCTCTCCGGTCCGCTTTCCTTCAGCTTATGTCCAAGCTCGTACATCGTGCGGATCGCGTCACCCGTGGTGGCTGCGCGCTTCACCGTTTCCAGTTCCAGACGCCGTGCCTCGACGGCGACATCCTGATCGGCTTCGACTCCTGCCGGTGCTGTATCAAGGTATGCCATACGCGCCAATTATCACCCGGTCCGGATAGGACGGTACTAAAGAAGCGGGAGAAAGTTCTTGCAGATGTATTAGGTCTTCGGAAAGCCAAAAAGTCGGGAGTTGCGATAGTCATAAAAACCGGAGGGAACGGGCGTATTCACCTGTTTGGTGAATGCACAAAAAAAGCCGCGGAGCTGTTCGATTCTCCGCGGCCCTTCTTCTTCTGCCCTCCGTATTTAGGCAGCCATGGGGACCGATACAGACTCGTTCGCCTGCTTAGCAACTTCTGCCATCGCGGCCTCCAGTTCGCGCTTGATCGCCGCCTCATCGATACCCTCAGGCGCCACAGCGACATCGTCGTCACCTTCGAGTGTCTCCCCTTCGTAAACCTTCAGATTGGTAGCGTCCATAGAGTAGTTGGGAGGAAGAAATAACTGACCCAAGTATCACCCGCCGCGCGCGAAATGCAACCTTGCAGGCGAGATAATCTCCTGCAAAAGAACGGGAACGTCCTCGCGCTGCGGTCCTTTGGCTATCCACGAAGTCCGCTTCAGCAGCGCGGGCGACGCTCGTAGACAAGGAAAGTGTATGCGTGGTCGTTCTTCTCATCGGCATCGTGCCACTCGGCAGCGCCGATCTGCTTCCATTCTTTCCAGTCAATCGCATCGGCGGGAAAGAACGCGTCGCCGTCCTCGATGTTCGCGTGAATCCGGGTGAGATACAGACGATCGGTGATGGGATGCTTGGCGAGCTCGGTGAATTCTTTTTCCAGCTGGAGATAACTCTTCATCAGCTCGCCGCCGCCGATGACGAAGACTTCCTTCTCGCCCTTGTTCAGGCAGAAGATGAGTGCCTCGACGAGGTCGCTTTTGACGACGTACTCGCCGCCGGGCGGCTGTTTCATTTTGGAGGAGATCACGATATTGGTGCGATCCGGCAGCACCCGACCGATGGACTCGAACGTCTTGCGTCCCATGATCACCGGATGCCCGCGCGTGACCTTGCGGAAGTACTGCAAGTCCGCTGACTGACTCCACGGCAGCTTACCGCCTTTGCCGATGACGTTATTTTCCGAAGCGGCGACTATGAGCGAGAGAATCATCAGACGGCGATGGGAGCTTTGATAGACGGATGCGGATCGTACCCGGTGACCTCGATATCCTCGAACCGGAACGCGAGGAGATCAGTGACCACCGGATTGAGCTTCAACTGCGGCAGCGGACGCGGACTGCGCGACAACTGCTCCTTGGTCTGGTCGAGATGGTTGAGATACAGATGCGCGTCGCCGAGCGTGTGGACGAAATCGCCGACCTGCAGGCCACACACCTGCGCGATCATGTGGGTGAGCAACGCGTAGGACGCGATATTGAACGGCACGCCGAGGAAGATATCGGCGCTGCGCTGGTAGAGCTGGCAGCTTAATCTGCCTCCCGCAACGTAAAATTGGAACAACGTGTGGCATGGCGGTAGCGCGACCTGATCGGCCTCTTTGGGATTCCATCCCGTGACGATGTGGCGGCGACTGTCGGGATTCTTTTTGATGCCTTCCACAAGTTGCACAATCTGATCCACGCCATCCTGCGCATAGGTGCCGTCAGGCTGAAGCGTTGCGGCATAATTGCGCCACTGGTGACCGTAGACCGGGCCCAGATCCCCCGATTTGCGCCCAAAACGCGCGCACTGTTCGGCCGTCGCCCACTCGTCCCAGATCGTCACCTTATTCTCGTGCAGGTACTGCAGTGTCGTGTCGCCGTGCAGGAACCAGAGGAGTTCGTGAAAGATCGACCGTGTGTGGAGTTTTTTGGTGGTGAGCAGCGGAAAGCCTTTGGTCAAATCAAAACGCATCTGGTAGCCGAAAAGACTGAGCGTTCCGGTGCCGGTGCGATCGTCTTTCTTCTGGCCCGTCTCGAGGACGGTCTTCAGAAGACCGAGATACTGCTGCATGGCAAGAATGTAGCATGTTCTTCGGTTCCATAGAACTCACAGAGACGGCTTTGAGAAAACAAAAAGTGTGCATCGTACCTTGCAACAGCACCGAGGGGCTTGAGGCAAGCAGGGCCGCGCCAGTACTCTGGATTCATGACGACAGATGCGACCGCACCGGCCACCAAACAAGACATTGCCATGCTGATGGACCAGATCGGCACGTATTACCTCAAAACCGAAGAGCGATTCACGAGGATTGATGAACGATTTACGAATATTGATGAGCGATTTTCCCGAATAGATGAACAATTCACAAAGATTGATGAACAATTTACCCAGATTGATGAGCGATTCACGGAAGTGCGCCTCCACTTCGATGTGACGGCTGAAACACTGACCCGCGACTTCCAGGACGCGCATCGCGAAGACATCATCTGCATCAAAGAACGGCTCGCGCGCGTGGAACGGAAAGTGGGACTGGCATCATAGAAATCCACACACTTGATTCACCGGCAGCGCTCGGGCGGCTCCGGCAATCCGCTGATGGCCTCGTACGAGACGCCGTACGCGTTCGCGGCGTTCCAGACGAGGAAACCGCACATGCCTGCGTCGTAGACAGCATCGATCTGCTCGCGCATGTCTTTCGCCGTGGCGCCGTATCCCTGGATCCACGGACGCAGCTTCCACGCGTGCTCGGGACCGAGGAGCTTGGCATAACCGTCGAGCGTGCGCCAGACGAGGAAGTACATGCGGCTGCGGGGATCCTTGCCCGGCCGGTAGTACGCGTTCTGAGCGAAGCTGTTGGGATAAGCCATGGGAGAGATCACATCGACCAGCGGGGCAAAACGCACGAAATCCTGGCCGAGTGCCTCAACATTGATGGGGTAGTTCCAGCCGAGGATCGCATAGGTGCTGATGCCAAGTTTTACATTCGGGTTCACCTCGTCAATCGTGCGACGAGCCATCAGAAGGAAGGATTCGACCTTGTCCGCCTTCTCACGGCCCAGGATACCGATGGCCTGCGGCGGGTACTCGGTGGGAAAGCGAATGTAATCGAAGTTCACTTCGTCGATCTCCGACTGGATAAGCTTCACGAGCACTTGCCGATTGTATTCGTGTACGAGTGGTGCTGAACCGTCCACCCACAGGGAACCCACGCTCACGCCGGATACGGGATGGCGGATCTGCACCTCGGGGCGGCGCTCCGCGAACAGCGGATCTTTCAGTGCGATGAAGCGGCCGATGACATACAGCCCCTTATCGTGCGCCTTCTGGATGACGGCGGGCAGATCGTAGCTGGGGAGCACGAGGCTAATCTCGTTCGGCAGCGGCGCGTTGGTGGCGAAATATACGTACGACCCCTTCACGTCGAAAATAACGGAGGATGCGCCCGCCTCCACGAGGCTCTGGAGTGTCTGATCGTAAAAATCCGCGCGCTTCATGCTGCCCGGCGTGAGATACACACCCATCGTGCTGTATGGATTGCGCCCAGAAGAGACACGGGAAGAAGCCGAGGAAATCGTTGAGCTCGTGGCGCGCTCGGCAATAACCGGACGTACCGAACCCGTAGCTGCCATGGGCGAGCTACTCGATACAGAGGAGAATGACGATGAAGAAGAGTTTTTGGACAATTCCTGCATATAATGCGCCAGCAAAACGGGCTCCGTCGAGGTGGCGGGGGTTTTGGCGAGCGCGCAGGCGATAACAAGAGCAAGAAGCGGGTTCATGCGGGATGAAGCGTGCCCGCAACGATACCGTAAACAGAGGTAGCCACAAGAGGAGGCCTGTGTCACCCTGAGCGAATCGGAGGACGACACCTGTCACCGTTTCGGCTTTGCTCCGGCATACCTCCACGCCATTTCAAAAATCTGTCGCTGCGTGCCCGCGACTTCTTTGCTCTCGATGATGACGCCGAACATCGCCGCTTCCGGACCGAAACTGCAGATGGCAACCTTGTGATCGTAGATGTTGATCTCGTTGGTGAAATCGAAATCCAAAGCGGACACGAGACGGAATTCCCGAAGCTTATTACGGTCCTCACCATGCACGCGCCGGCCCGCCGCGTCGTCCGGGGCGATGCCGCGCAAGTGGATGCCGCGCTTCACCCGCTCTTCCACGTACTCCTCGTCGTAATTTTTCCAGAAACGACGGATGACCCCGCTGTTGCTGAAGTTGAGCAGTTCGGTCTTGGCCGTCAACGTGTCTTCGTACACGCGACGCATGCCCTCCCATCCTTCGAAGAACCGCACATGCGGTTTGCGCTCCTGCTTGCCCTGCATGGATCGCAATTCGGGAAGCGCCCGCTGCAGCGCGTCCGCGTTCTTGCGTGCCTCCAGCGCCAGGTACTCCGGAGCCACGGGCGCGTACCACTTGCCGCGCACTTTTTTGACGACGGCGAAGTGCCCGCGGCGGACCAACTGCTCCAGCATGTTGTACGCCGTGATGCGGTTGATGGACGTGGACTTGGCGTACTCGGAAGCCGGGGCCGACCCCAACTGGAGCCCCGCGAGATACAACTGCGCCTCGTCGTCCTGGAGCCCGACCGCCTGGAGAATGTGTTGTAAGTCTTTCGCCATAGTCGGAAGAGTGAGACAAGATGTAATCGATTCGAACGACCCAGGTGAGGAAGCGCAGCGGATCGGTGAAGATCATAGCAGGAAAAATCCAGTCTGGAACTGGAAAAAACCGGATTTTCGTTGTGTTGTTCAAAAAATGAACAGAAAAAAATTGTGTTCATGCGGTGGCTGGAGCATCGGGCGGAAAGAAGTGTACAAGGGATCGTCTTCTTCTCCTCTACTTCCCCCCCCCTCCCACACGTATGACCGCCAAGGAAATTGTGGCATTCGCCAAAAAACACAACTGCACGATCATGGATCTCACCTTTGTCGACGTGCCCGGCACCATGCAGCACACGAGCAAGCCCATCCACGAACTGGAAGGCGTGCTTGAAGGCGGCGCGGGCTTCGACGGATCGAGCATCCGCGGCTTCCAGCAGATCCATGAGTCCGACATGCTCCTGGTGCCAGACACCTCCACGGCCATCGTGGACGGCTTCATGCACGAGCCCACGCTGTCGCTGATCTGCGACGTCGAGGATCCCCTCTCCCGCACGCTCTACCCGCGCAGTCCGCGCACCATCGCCAAGCGCGCAATGGATTTCCTCAAGAAGTCCGGCGTCGCCGACAAGGCGTACTTCGGGCCCGAGGCGGAGTTCTTCATTTTCGACCACGTCAGCTATGCCTGTGATGCGGGGTCAGCCCACTACCGCGTGGACAGCGAAGAGGCGACCTGGAACTGCGGAGGCGGAGAGGAGGAGTGCCGCAGCCTGGGCTACACCATCCGCCACAAGGAAGGCTATTTCCCGGCTTCCCCGACGGACAAACAGCAGGATCTGCGCGCCACCATGGTCATGGAGATGGAGCGCGCCGGCATCGAGATCGAGACCTTCCACCACGAGGTCGCCACGGGCGGCCAGGCGGAGATCGACATGCGCTACGACGAACTGCTGAGGATGGCCGACAAGCTGATGCGCTACAAGTACATCGCCCGCAACGTCGCGCACAAGTTCGGCAAGACCGTGACCTTCATGCCCAAGCCGATCTACGGCGACAACGGATCGGGCATGCACGTCCACCAGTCGCTCTGGAAGGGCAGCAAGCCGCTCTTCGCGGGCAACGAGTACGCGGGGCTCAGCAAGATGGCTCTCTGGTACATGGGTGGGCTCCTCAAGCACGCGCGCTCGCTGTGCGCGCTCTGCAACCCGACGACCAACAGTTACAAGCGTCTCGTCCCGGGCTTCGAGGCTCCGGTGAACTTCATCTACTCGGCCCGCAACCGCTCGGCCGCAATCCGCATCCCGATGTACTCCACCAACCCGAAGGCCAAGCGCATAGAGTTCCGCTCGCCGGACCCCGCCGCCAACCCGTACATCGCCTTCTCCGCGATGCTCCTCGCCGGTCTCGACGGCATCAAGAACAAGCTCGATCCGGGGCCCGCGACCGACGAGAACCTCTACAGCATGGACAAGAAGAAGCTCGACAAGATCATCCACGCTCCGGCCACGCTCGGCGAAGCGCTCGACGCTCTCGAGAAGGACCACAAGTACCTGATCGACTCCGGCGTGTTCACCATGGACTACCTCAGCGATTACATCGGCGTGAAGCGCGGCGAGATCGAGGACGAGGCGAAGCGCCCGACGCCCAACGAGTTCTTCCGCTACTTCGACGTCTGACCTTTCATCCGCAGCGGGGAGACTGTTCGACTCCCCGCTGCGTCTCCGTTCTCCCGGCCCTTCTTCTTCCCCCCTCCCTCCAATGGAACTGACGCTTGAGAGCCTCAAGGCAGGTCTCGACACGGTCTGGGTCATTCTCGCCGGCTGCCTGGTCTTCTGGATGGGCACCGGCTTCTCCATGCTGGAAGCCGGCCTGGCGCGCGTGAAACATGCCACCAATGTGCTGGCGATGAACTACGCCGTCCTCGCCGCCTCGGCGCTCGCCTTCTGGACGGTCGGCTTCGGCTTGATGTTCTCGGACGGCAACGACTTCGTCGGCCTGGCCGGTTTCCTGCCCTCCTTGATGAGCGGCAGCCCCGTGTTCAAATCACTCGACTGGTCCACGGTGCCTCCTGCGGCGAAGTTCTTCTTCCAGTTGGCCTTCGCGGACGCCGCCGCGTCAATCGTCTCGGGCATCGTCGCCGAGCGCATGAAATTCTCGGCCTACATGTTCTTCTCGGTGCTCCTGATCGGCATCCTGTATCCGATCACAGGTCACTGGGCCTGGGGCGGCGGCTTCCTGAGCAAACTCGCCATCCCGTTCCAGGACTTCGCCGGCTCCACGATTGTGCATTCCGTCGGCGGCTGGGCCTGCCTGACGGGCACGCTGTTCCTCGGTGCGCGCATCGGCAAATTCGACACGAAGGGCAAGCCGCGCGCCTTCGCCGCGCATAACCTGTCGCTGGCAACCCTTGGCACGCTGATCCTCTGGATGGGCTGGTTCGGCTTCAACGCCGGCAGCACCATGGGGGCGGACGCCGCCGCCATCGCGCACACCGCTGCGACGACGATGCTCGCCGGCGCGGCGGGTATGGCCTCGGCCATGCTGCTCTACAAATTCCGCAGGAGCGTCTGGGACGTCGGCATGATGCTCAACGGCACGCTTGCGGGCCTCGTGGCGATCACGGCCGGCTGCAATGCGGTCTCCATGGCCGGCTCTATCGCCATCGGCCTCGTCTCCGGTGTGCTCTGCTATGCGGCGGGTCCGCTCTTCGACAAGCTGCACCTCGACGATCCCGTCGGCGCCATGTCCGTGCACCTGGTGAACGGCGTGTGGGGAACGCTCGCCGTCGGTCTCTTCGCCACCAAGGCAGCCTCGGTGGGAGCCTATGACGGCCTCTTCTACGGCGGAGGCACGGCCCTGCTCGCGACGCAAGCGATCGGCGTGCTCGCGGTCGGCGCCTTCACGGTCGCCGGTTCGTCCGTGTGCTGGTTCGCGGTGAAAACGGTCCTCGGGGGCCTGCGCGTCTCCACCGTCTCGGAATTGGAAGGCGTGGACAAGCAGCAGCATGGCGCCTGGGCGTACGACCTGGAGGCGGACACGGACGACACCGATCTCATCCCCGCCATGGCGCCAACGCTGGATATCCTCACGCAGACCAAAGTGGGAGAAGTGGCGATGGCGCGTTCCTGATGTCGCAAGCGGGGAGGCAAAGCCGGAGAGGGCGGGCACGAGTCCGCCCTTTTCGTTGGCATGGCTGCATGACTGACACGCCCGACGACACCTGCGCCGACCGCTGTCTTGTCTGCGGCGGCGAACTGACCGAGAAGAAACTCAAACGCTTCTGCGCCGTCTGCGGGATGCTCTGCGAGACGTGCTGCGACGGCGGGAAGGCGTGATCAGCGCGCGGGCTTTTTGCGGACCTGTTTGTGCCCGACGCCGGCCCGATCGGCGCGGTTCATGACCGACGACGACGGACAAGTCTTGGCGAACGAACAGGCCGCGCACTGCCGCGCACGCGCAGTGCAGATCGCCCGCCCGTGCATGACGAGCAACGTGTGCAGCCGCCCCCATTTTGGCCGCGGCGTGGCCTTCATCAGATCCAGTTCAATGCGCTTCTGGTCGTTGCGCCCCGTGAGACCCAGGCGCTTCGCGACGCGCCACACGTGCGTGTCGACGGCGATGCCTGCTTCCTGTCCGAAAATGGAATACAGGATAACCGTTGCGGTCTTGCGGCCGACGCCGGGCAGTTCCAGCAACTCATCCATCGTGCCCGGCACTTCGCCGTCGTACTTCTCCAACAGTAACTTCGCAGCGCCCTGCAGATGACGCGTTTTATTGCGGTAGTGACCGCACGAGCGGATGTCCTGCTGTAGCCCTTCGGGAGGCACGGCGAGCAGATCGCGCGGCGAGCGGTATTTTGCAAAGAGGGTCTTTGTGATGATGTTCACCCGAGCGTCCGTGCACTGCGCGCTGAGAATTGTCGCCACCAGCAACTCGAAGGCGTTGCGATGATCGAGGAACGTGCGCGGCGGATCGTAGAGCTTGCCGAGCTCGCGCAGGACGGTGGGGACGGGCACGCCGCGCATGGAGAAACAGCGTATCGCAAGTCCGGATCCCGCGCATACCAGGGTCAACGATATTTCACTGGATGCGTGCAGGAGCACGATCTATAGTCGCCCCCTGTGCCGACCCTGCCGCCCATCACCGTGTTCGACCTGGAGACGACGGGGCTCGATCCCCGCAAGGGCCACCGGATCATCGAGATCGCCGCTGTCCGGGTGGAAAACGGCGAGATCCAGCGCGAGACCGGCTTCGTGTCGTTCGTGAACCCGGAGCGCGATATCCCGTGGGAAGCACGCCAGGTGAACAAGATTTCTAATGAAGAAGTGAAGACCGCCCCGACGATCGACACCGTCCTGCCGCAATTCTTGAACTTCGCCAAGGGCAGTGTGCTCATCGCCCACAACGCCGCGTTCGACACGGGCTTTCTGGAGGTGGAAAAGCAGTATTGCTGGGGGTACGTGGAGCTGCCCGAGTGCCTGTGCACCATGCGCCTCAGCCAGAGCCTCTACCCAACGGAGTTCCGCCACAGCCTGGACGTGATCTGCCGGAAGTTCGGCCTGACCATGCCCGCCATGCGCCATCGCGCCCTGGCCGACGCGATCCTCGCCGCCGAGGCGCTGCAGAAGATGCTCGCTGCGGGCAATATCGGCAGCATCGAGATGCTCAGGAAGAAGGCCTCGCTCAAGCAGCTGACAAGTCGTTGAGGGCTTCGGGCAGACAATTTTCCGCCCTGCACGGGACGCAGGCGGCTTCTGTGCTATAAAATGACACCATGGCTGTCCTGAAGATCGTCACCGGCGCCGACAACCCCAAACTGCGCGTCAAAACCGAGCGCGTGCCCAAGGTCACCAAGAAGATCCTGAAGCTGATCAAGGACATGCTCGCAGCGATGGAAGCAGCGAACGGCGTAGGCCTCGCTGCCCCACAAGTCGGCGAAAAGGTGCGTGTGTGCATCGCGCTCGTCGGGGGGAAGATCACGCCACTCATCAACCCCGAGATCACCTGGAAGAGCAAAGAGACGGCAATCGACGAAGAAGGCTGTCTCAGTCTTCCCAATGTCTGGCTACCGATCGTGCGCTCGACGGGCATCACGGTCACCTATCTCGACGAGAAAGGCAAAGAACAGGAGCGCAAACTGCAGGATTTCGACGCGCGCGTGGTGCAGCACGAAGTGGATCACCTGGAGGGCGTGCTCATCGTGGATTACCACCAGTCACGACGGCTTTGAGAGCGTGACGTAGAGCACGCGGTGATACCGGCTGATGAGCGCCGGCATGCAGTCATCATCGCCGTCCAGATACCGCTGAAAAAGCATTTCACCCGGAAGCGCTCCCAGCGCCTCGACGGCGTGGCCGTTCATGCCTTCGCTTTTCTGCATGCGGACAGTCTGCGGATCACTTTCTTAGGCGCAAGAGCTCAATTCTCTAATTCGTCAATATCCCCTCCCATGGCCTCGAAAAGGAGATTCCGGCCCTTATCGAGGCGACTTTTGATCGTGCCCACGGGGCATGCACATTCTTCCGCGATCTGCCCCAGAGACATGTCCTGGAAGTAGAAGTCCTGCAGCACGCCCGCGAACGGATCGCGCATACGACTGAGCCCTCCGTGCAGGCGCTCCGCCCGTTCGCGTTGTACCAGTCCTGCCAAAGGACCATCGCTTGTGTCCTCTGCCTCATCGAGTGCCTCATCATCAAACGGCTTCGCTCGCTTCTTCTGCGCCTGGTTGATCATCGTGCGCCGCAGCATCGTCCGGAACCACCCGCGGAACGCGGCGACATCGCGCACGTCCCGGAATTTCTCGCGCCCGCGGAGCATCGTGTCATGCAGAAGATCTTCGGCATCATGCTCGCGTCCCTGCGTGAAATTGCGCGCGGCGCCGAGCAGGGCGCCCTGATGATGCTGAAAGAGATGCCAGTAATGTTCCGCGCTGCGATCGTCGGCGGGGAATCCCCTGTCGTCACGGGCCGGAGTCGGTTCGGTCCGCACCCCGTTGGGCAAGGGATCGGGGTCGGGGGAGTAGAGATTCGCCATTGGCTGCGTATGCTACTCATCCGTAGAAGCAGGCCAAAAAAATCGGGGTGCGGCACCGGGATTTGCAGGAGAGGACGCGGAACTATAGGCTGCTCCCATGGCGGAACTGGAAGCGATCATCGGCCTGGAAGTCCACGCCCAGATGAACACGAAAACGAAGATGTTCTGCGGGTGCGACAACGACGCGTTCGGCAAGGAACCCAACACGACCGTGTGCGAGATCTGCATGGGCCATCCCGGCACGCTGCCCGTGCCCAACAAGGAGGCAGTGATCAAGGCGATCCGCGTCTCGCTCGCGCTCAACTGCATCGTCAACCCGGCCAGCCACTTCGATCGCAAGCACTACTTCTATCCGGATCTTCCCTCGGGTTTCCAGATCTCGCAGTACGATTTCCCGCTGGCCTCCAAAGGCACCGTGGATTACGACCTGGAAGGAAAAGAGATGCGCTGCGGCATCACGCGCCTGCACATGGAGAACGACGCGGGCAAGCTTACGCACCGCGGCACGGTGACGCTCTGCGACTACAACCGCGCGGGCACGCCGTTGATGGAGATCGTGACGGAACCCGATCTGCGCGGACCCGAAGAAGCCGTCGCCTTCGCGACCGAACTGCGTCGCATCATCATCGCGGCGAACGGCAGCGAGGCGGACATGTTCAAGGGCATGATGCGCTTCGACGCGTCGATTTCGCTCCGTGAGAAAGGCACCCAAAAACTGAACCCCCGCAGCGAGATCAAGAACCTCAACTCGTTCAAAGCACTCGAACGGGCGCTCCAGTACGAGGAAAACCGCCTGCGCACGCTGTGGGAAGAATCCAACGGCCCGCTCAAGGGCAGCATCACGGTGGGATGGATGGACGACGAGGGCAAGACGCGCATGCTGCGCGACAAGGAGGATTCCGCCGATTACCGCTACTTTCCGGAACCGGACATCCCGCCGCTGCGCGTCGATGAGAAAACGATCGCGGCGCTGCGCGCGGAACTCCCTCCCCTGCCCCGCGCCCTCAAGAACACGTACAAGACGCTTGGACTCGGCGAGGCCGAAGCGGTGATGCTGCTGGACCAGCCGCTGACGCGCGCGCTGTTCGATGCCGTGCATGCCAAGACCAAGGACGCCAAGCGCGCGTCCAGCCTGGTACTCACGCAGCTGCTCGGCTTCCTTAACGCGCATGAGAAGACCGAGAGCGACGCGCCCCCGGTGGAGGCAATACTGGAACTCGTGACGGTCGTGGACGACGGGACGATCTCCGGCAACGCCGCCAAAACCGTGCTGGAAAGGATGGTGCTCACCGGCAAGGTGCCACGCACGATCATCGCCGAGGAAGGCATGGGCCAGATCTCCGATGACGGCGCGCTAACGGAGATCGTGAAGAAGGCCATCGCCGCCAACCCCAGAGCCATCGAGGACTTCAAGAACGGTAAGGCCGCCGCGCTGGGCTCGATTGTCGGCTTTGTGATGAAAGAGACAAAAGGACAGGCAAATCCGGGCAAGGTACAGGCGATTCTCAGTAAGCTGATCTAAAGAAGTCAGTTGTGTGATTTGCAATCTATTCTATTGATTTTGTCAAGATTTTGTCAAGTTTCGAGGTACGATGAGATGTCGTGCGTACAGCGTGCGCACGCATGCTTTGGATCCGACGGCTTAGGTTTTCATAATGCGTTTGGGGAAATCAGAGCATATCTTGGCTTAGGGAAAAGGAAAGGTACTCATTTTCAGCACCAAATTTTGTCCACTGGCCCCAACTCTTCTATCTTCGTGCCGGAAACAAGCGGGCCACGGACGATCATGCTGCAAATCGCAGGCACCTCGCTTCCGGAAAACGGCACTGCGAAGGCTTAAGCGCGCTCCATGTAGTCGCCCGTCTCCGTGTTCACCTTCACTTTGTCGCCTTCGTTGATGAAGAGCGGCACGTTCACGACAAGGCCGGTATCCATGGTGGCGGGCTTGCTGCCGCCCTGCGCGGTGTCGCCTTTGACGCCCGGGATCGTCTCTTTGACCGTGAGCACGAGGGTCGAGGGCAGCTTGATGCTGATGGGCTTCTCGCCGTACATCAGCGCGTCGCACTCCAGACCGTCCGACAGATACTCGACGATGCCTTCCAGCGAATCCTTCTGCAGAGCGAACTGGTCGTAGTTGCCCAGATCCATGAACGTGCAGGAGTCCTGGTCGCCGTACAGATACTGCACGTGGCGGTACCCGACGTCCGCGGGCTCGATCTTCTCGCTGCCCTGGAAGTTGCGCGCCATGATGACGCCCGTCTGCAGGTTCTTCAGCTTGCACTGCATGTTCGCCTTGGACTGGCTCTTGCGGCCGAACTGCGAGGAGAGGACCAGATACGGCTCGCCGTCGATGGAGATGGCGCGTCCGGGCTTGAGATCGGTGATCGTGTACATAGCTGAAGGAAGAAAGGCGGACCGGGCGGAAGCGCCAGTGTCGCCGAAACGCGTACGAGGAGTGTGCAGCGGGGCACGAAACGAGTCAACGGCCCCGGAGGGATCCTTCACAGGGGCAGATTCTCGCATCCGGAACCCGTGCAGGGCTCGTCCGGAGCGGCCTGATGGTAGTGGTAGCGCTGGCCGACGCGGCGGATCTCGTTCCAGACGTAGAGCGCCAGACCGTCACGGGGCAACAGGTGTGCGAGGCCACGGAGGATGCGACCCTGATCCGGGTTGCCCTCCAGACGGTCGAACTCGATGCGCATCCAGCGCATGCGGCCGACGTCGGTTTCATACGTCTCGATGATGCGCTTGCGGATCTGCTCGGCCCTCTTCATCACCTCTGCATCGGTGAGCTGGCGACGCGGAATCTCGGAGGGGCGCACGGGCTCGGTGAAGTGCAGCGCGCGGGTGTCGATGGAGCCGGTTCCCGTGTCGGCGGGGGCGTCGACGGCGGCGGTGAGCGTGGTGAACGTCGCTTCCAGTTCGCGGCGGACGTCCTCGGAAATGCTGCCGGTGCCGCTGTCGATGAGTGGCCAGTTGAGCTTGAGAAGATCGAGTTTCTCGCGCGCGGGCTCCACGTCGCCCTCGGCGGCCTGGCGCTTCACGGCGGTCAGTTCATCGAGGAGAGCCTCGCCCTGCATGTCCGGCCGGTCAACGGTGTCTGGCAGCGCGGCGAATGCCTCGCGGACGGTCTGTTTGAGCACATAGGACTCGTCATCCGGCAGGGCCGCGGACACGTCAGCCGAGGCATCATCCACCACTTCCTCCAGCAGCGAACTCACCACCAGATTGCCGCCGGAGTTGTTGGCGACGGCCAGCAGTGTCTCGCGGTATTCGCGCAACTGCACCGTGGCATCCGCGCCACTGCCGCGGATGATGAGCGCGGCGGCCTCGTTGAAGCGAGTGTTGGCATGGGAGAGGAGCTTCTTGGCCTTGGCCTCGGCGCCGAAGGTGAACATCACGTCCACGGCCTCGGCCAGACGCTTGGCGGGATAGAGCGTTTCGTCGGGCAGAATGCCGGCGCTGGCGGCGCGGCGCTCCTGCTGCATCTGGGCGATCTCACGCTGGTGCACGGCGTCGCGACTGAGGTTGAGCGTCACCCACGCGTCGTCATAGGCGCTGTCGGCAACCTGCTCCACGATCGGGTTGCCCTGGTGACGCAACGTGACATGTTCGCCGGCAACGAGCGTGAGGCGTTGGTTGCGGCGCTGGACGAGCGCTCCGCGATCCCACACGCCGATATCCACGCTGTCACCCTCGTCCAGCGAGACGCTGCCCTCATGCACGTTCACCTGCCCCTCGGAGAGTCCGATGGTCAGGCCGTGCAGATGCTTGGGGATGAGACCAAGCACCCACATGCGCCCCCCCTGGAGCGACACGGACGGTTCGACCATGGGAGCCGCGGGACGGTCAGAGAAATCGTTGACGGAGACGGTCGTGTAGGGCGCCAGACGGATGACCGCGTCGTCGTAGAGCACGATGGTCGCCTCGCCATCCTGGGTCTGCAGACGCGTCTGCCCATGGAGCGTCAGTTCGCGGGAAAGCGGTTGCCAGAGGCCGCCGATGAGCACCCCGACCTGTCCGCGGGTGGGGAGGACGATGACGGACGCCTCGGCCACGGTGGGCGGCGCGAGGAAGACATACGGGCTCAGACGCACGACGAAGAGCACAAGCGCGAAAGCCGCGACCCACTTGAGCGGACGCGACACGACCGCGTGGGCATACGCGGGCCGGAGACGATGGAAGAACCGCTGCCACAGGGAATCGCGCAGGTCGGCGGCGGGTGTCAGGCTCTCGCGGATCTTTTCCCAGAGGGACGCATTCGAGAACGGCGTGATGGCAGAAGAAACGTGGGCCCACACCGACTGCCGGACGCGGACGGAAGGTTTGACCAGATCGCGGGCATGAGCGAGGACCTGGGGGGCGTCGATGCGGCTGCGCAACTGGAGGCGGATGCGATTGCGGACCGAGACATCAGGCGTGACGTGGCTACCGAGACTGCGGAGCAGGTCTTCGGGAGAGCCAGGAGCCGTTGGCCGTGAGGAGGGGGTAGAGGGCATCTGCGCTGGTTAAAACGTGACAAAACGGCATCTGTTACGCCGTCTTTCTCATTTCGGGGGGAAGTAGAGACTCTAGCTTTTTGAGAGCCCGAAACTTGAGGATACGGACGGCCCCCTCGCTCATCCGGAGCACCCGGGCGACCTCGCCTCCGGGCAATTCGGCCACGTAGGAAAGCAGCAACACCTCGCGATAGCGCTTGGGCAGGTCGTTCAGGGCCCCCCGGACGACCCGGAGCAGGTCGTTGGTGCGCACCCGCGCGTCGGCCCGGTTGAAGGAATCGGGATCGGCGATCTCCTCGGAGACTTCCTCAAAATTGCGCTCTTTGCGGTACGCGTCGATGACCGTATGGCGCGCGATGCGGAACAGCCACGCGCCGAACGGCACACCCGCCTGCGTCTTGTACTGGTGCAGCTTTTCCCACGCCTTCACAAACACATCGGCCACGATGTCCTCGGCCATCTCGACCGGGGCGCGGAACGCCGTGTAGCGGTAAATCGGAAGGAAGAACTTATCGTAGATCTTCTCGAACGCGTCGGCATCACCCTCCTGCGCACGTCGGACGAGCGCCTGCAAAGCCATTTCCTCGGGAATCTGTTCGGAAAGCATTGGAGTGTCAGCATAGCCCCCTGCAGGGCAGCTGAGAATGGGATTCTCCGGGAATACCGAATCCCGAGGTCAGCATTCCGGGATTCGACATTCGGTGTTCCCTCCTGTTATTCCCATTCGATCGTCCCCGGCGGCTTGTTGGTCAGATCGATGAACACACAGTCGATGCCCTGCAGGGCGAGGAGGCGCTTGGTCGTCGCGGCGAGCACGGGCTCGTCGAGCACGAACGCATTGGCGGTCATGGCATCGGTGGAGGCGATGGGACGGAGCACGATGGACTGCCCGTCGGCTTTCGTGCCGAACGGCAGCAGTACCACGGGATACTGCCAGATCTTGGATCCCAGGCCGGCCTTCTCCATTTCTTCGCGGGCGATGGCGTCGGCCTCGCGCAGCAGATCGGCACGTTCGCGAGTGAGGTACCCCGGCGTGAAGACAAACGCCGGAACTTTGTCGTGCGACGCGCAGAGCACGACGCGGCTGAAACTCCGGTCGGCATTGGGGACCGATGTGGCGAGGACCAAATGATCGGGCGAGACGACCGTCGGACGATCCGAGAAGAGCGCGAGCGCGTGACGGTACGTGCGGCCGTCGCCCTGCACGCCCACCGAACGCACCGGGAGCACGGCGTGGGGCACGGGCACCGCAGCGGCAGGCTCCGCGGACGTATCAGGCGTCTCGGCACAGAGGATGCGCACCCCCAGACCGGGACCAGGGAACGGATGGCGCCACACAAGACCGTGCGGCAGGCCGAGTTCCTCGCCCAGCATGCGGACTTCGTCTTTGTAGAGCTCTTTGAGCGGCTCGATGACAAGGCCCTTATCGATCATCTTCTGGATGGCGTGGACGCGGTTGTGATGCGTCTTGATGTGGTCCGCATGGCGCGTACCACCCGTCTCGATTGTGTCCGGATAGATCGTCCCCTGCCCCAATATCCAGCCGTCCTCTGTCTTCAACCCCATCTTTTCACTCACGCGCTTCTGCACCGCGAGGAACGTATCGCCGATGATTGTGCGCTTCTTTTCCGGATCGTAGACGCCTTTGAGGTTGGCGAAGAACTCGGCGGACGCGTCTTCGACATGCAGGTTCGTGATCCTCAGCGGCCTGAACGCCTCAACGATCATCTTCACCTCGTCTTTGCGCATCAGGCCGGTATCGACGAGGAGGCCCTGCACGCGGTCCGCACCAAGCACGGAATTGAGCAGCGTGAACGCGACAGTAGAATCGACGCCGCCCGAGACGAGCATGAAGACCTTGCGGTCGCCCACGTCTTTCTTGATCTCCGCACCGACGCGCTGCGCGAAGCTGCCCACCGACCATGGAGCGGGACGACAGAGCGTCACGAAGTTCCTGAGGATATCCATGCCGTACGGCGTGTGCGTCACTTCGATGTGGAACTGGATGCCGTACAGGTTGTGCGTCCGGTCCTCCATTGCGGCAACCTCGCAGTTTTCGGAGCGGGCGGTGACCGTGAAACCCTTGGGTGCGCTGGCGACCTCGTCACCATGGGACATCCACACCTGTGTCTGTGCCGGGAGTCCCGCGAAGACCGGACTGTCCGTGGCGAGGATCTCGATGCCGGTGTGGCCGTACTCCTTGGTGGTGGCGGGCTTCACCTCACCCTTCAGCGCGTGCGCCAGCCATTGGTGGCCATAGCAGAGCCCGAGCACCGGGATACCGAGCGCAAGGACGGCAGGATCGGCCTGGGGACTGCCCACCTCGTAGACGCTCTGCGGTCCGCCCGAGAGGATGATTCCTGCGGCGCCCTGCAGCAAAGCCGGCGGCGTCTCCGCCACGCGGATCTCCGAATAGGCCCCCAGGCGCCGGACGCGGTTGGCGATGAGGTGCGCATATTGACCGCCAAAATCGAGGATCACGATACTTCGGCTGGCTACAGGGGCCTCAGTACCAGTGCTGCCGGGATGCACGGCGGTCTCCATAGGGAGAGTGTACTGACGCCGTACGGACCGGACAACATCTCGTCAGAAGCGGCGGCGCGGCAGCACCACTGCCACCAGCAGCCAGAGCGTATACGCCACTGCACTGTCCTCCCACGCGTGCAATACGAGCGCGGCAACGGCAATGGCCAGGAACGCGGCGAAGACGGGTGCAGGTGTGATCTCTTTTTTGGATGCGCGCAGGAGACGCCGGACAGTGAAGACTGTCAGCAACACGAAGAGAATGAGCCCCGCTGCGCCCAGTTCGACCCCCATCTGGAGATACCAGTTCTCGGGCAGGAACGGACAGTCGCACTCGCGCCCGGCGGGCTGGCTTGCCGGCCGTAGCTCCCCTGATGGAAGCGGAGGCTGGACCTGCTCATCATCAACGAACACGCACAGATCGGGCGAGACCTTGGCCCAGGATGGATCGGACCCGGGTTCCAGATAGACGCACGGCTCATGTAGGCGGTTGCTCGCGGGCCCGGCCGCACCGAGGCCGAAACCCAGGGGATTGAATTGTATCAATTGAATGGCTTGCATCGGGCGCTCAATGTGTCCGCGATTCGAGGTGAGGCGCAGGAGCGTGGCCGGAGCGAGCAGGATCAGGAGAGCGATGCAGGCGGCGCCACATCCCGCAAGCGTGACGAGTGATGCACGGCGCAGGCGCGGCGGCACTGAGAACACGAGCGCGGCGACGCAGACGATTGCTGCACCGAGCCAGGCAGATCGTGAGAACGTGAGTAACAGGGCACATCCCAAAATCAAGAGAAGACTTACAAGCAACGGAGCGGCGACCGGAGAACAGTGATTGGCCGACAATGTCTTGGATGCACTGACATCTGCCATCTGCCGTCTGCCATCTGCCTTCTTCGCCAGAGCCATCACCACAATCGACCACGGCAACAACAGCCACAGACCGAACTGGTTGGGACCGCTGAAGCTCCCCTGTACGCGACGGATGGCGCTCCCGCCGATCAGCTGGAACGCGGCAACCGGGCCGCTGGGGATGTAGAGCGAGTGCTGGTCGGAGTAGCCGAGCTGTACAAAGAACGCCGGGGGCAGGATGAACGAGAGGATGCCGTACCCCGCGGCAATGGCGCCGATGCCGAGCAGCACGCGCGTCGCGCGCGGGAGGAATTCCGGCGACCACGGGACGCGGCGCAGGAGGAGGAACGCGATGAGAGGGACGAAGTCGTAGCGGATGCCGTACACGATCGCGCGGAACTCCGCCGGCGCGATGAAGCTGGAGACAAGCCACGCGACGATGACCAGCCCCACGATGCAGAGATCCAGCGCGTCGGGGCGCTTGATGGTGCGGACACTGCGGAAGAGCTCGACGAGCGCAATGACAAGGATGGCGAGCAGCAGCGCTTCCTTCCACAGACTGAAGAGCGCCAGCGGCGCGTGCCCCGGGCCCGCGATCACGCGCGTGGCGACGGTCACTAGCAGCGC
>CAYWPL010000006.1:31940-84388 GCA_964460365.1 uncultured Candidatus Peribacteria bacterium
TAGATCTTGGGCGCCTTACGCATCGCCGCGTTGTTCCAGGCGTACTCGATCATCTTCTGGATATGCCCGGGCGCCGTCGGCGGGGCGATGAGGTTTCCGCCGCAGATGGCCGATTCTCCCCGATCCGAGCCGAAGCGCAATGTCACGCACGGCACGCCGAGGACGTTCATCTCCTCCTGCATCGAGCCGGAATCGGTCGCGCACACGGCGGCCTTGCTCATCGCCGCAATGACGTCGCCGTACTCGGCCCACACGGGCGAGAAGACGAAGTTCGGATGATCTTTTGCGAGCGCGTTGATCTCGTCGCGCAGACCGTAGCGGTCGAAGGCGGCCTCGGTCTGGATCATGCTGATGAGCAGCACTTTTTTGCCCGATTCGATGAGCGCCTTCATCGCGCCATAGATCGCACGGAAGCGCTTCTCCGAAAAACAGTTCTCGCGGCGGTGGATGCAAAAGCGCACGAAGTCGCCGTCCTTGAGGACCGGGTACTTCTCGAAGATCGTGGAATCTTTCGCGCGCGCCATCGCCTCCACGGTGGCATCGACGACGGAGTTGCCGACGACGAACACACGGTCGGCCGGGAAGCCCTCGGCGAACAGAAACTTGCGGTCGATATCGACGGGCGCAAGATGGATGCCAGTCGCGGCCTCGCTCGCCCGCGTGTTGAACTGCTCGGGATACGGCTCCAGACTGCCGCGCTGCCAGTTTTTCTCGTCTTGGAGGAACCGATGCCATTCTGGAGGCGAGAGGTTTGCGAGACAGGAGAGCAGAACGTCTGCGCCTTCTGCCTTTCTGCCCTTCGAACCTCCCAACTTCGCCGAAAAAAACTTCCGATAGTCCGGTGTCAGCGTCCGTATCCCCGCCTCCACGTGGACCGATGCGAAGCCGTGGCAGAAACCCGCATTGCTCGCGGCCATCGCGGTCGTGGTGTCGCCATGCACGTACGGGACGACGATCTTGTTGCGCTTTTTGAGTTCGCCCATCACGTCGCCGAGCCGCCCGATGATCTGGCTGACGACCTCGTGCATCGCGCCGCGGACATTGAGATTGAAATCCGGCTCGACGCCGAACTCCTTGAGCATCCCGCCACTGAGGTTCTCGTCGTAGTGCTGGCCTGTGTGGCCGAGCACGGCGCAGTGCCCGCGCTTCTTGAGCTCCTTGTAGAGCGGCACCTGCTTGATGATATCGGGCTTGGTCGCGATGAGGATCAGGTGCACGTGCCTGTCCGTGTGCGCCGCGCACTCGCCCAGAAACGCCGATGACCGGTAAGTGACCTCGGGCATGCCGAAAGGATAGCGAGACTCTACGGCGAGGGGAACGGTCAAACCCTTCCCTTTTCCACCGTCGCCTGGGTCGTGGAGGCCCCCTGGGTCACAATGCCGGGCACCTCGCGGATTTTTTTCTTGGTCATCTTGTCCCCGCTGAACGTGTAGATGTACGGAGTGCAGAGGCCGATCTCCAGCGAAGCGGCCGCCTCGGGCTCCAGCCCGTCGAGATACTTGATGATGGGACGCAGGCTGTTGCCGTGCGCGACGACGAGAATGTTCTTGCCGTCCTTAAGGTGCGGCAGGATGTACTGCAGATAGAACGGCAGCGTTCGGCGCTCGCAATCCTCCATGCTCTCGCCGTTCGGGGGACGCGTGTGGAAACTGCGGCGCCAGAGTTTCACCTGGTCCTGTCCATACTTTGCCGCGGTCTCGGCTTTGTTGAGCCCCTGCAGATCGCCGTAGTGACGCTCGTTGAGCGCGGAGTCCTCCGTGACGGGAATGGCCGTCTGCCCGAGCGTCTGAAGAACAATCCGGAGCGTCTTGTCGGCGCGCTGAAGCCGCGACGTGAAGGCCGCATCAAAAGAGAACTCCTTCAGGGCGCCCGATGCCGTCGCTGCATCCTTCTCGCCCTGAGCCGTCAGGGGCAGATCGCTCCACCCCGTGAAGCGATTTTCCAGATTCCATTGCGACTGTCCATGGCGTAGAAGGACAAGGGTGCTCATGGACTGCATTGTAGCAGTAACTGGCCTCCAAGGCCATTTTCTGCTACACTGGAACGAAATGCACATCACACACCACTACTTGCTGCTGCACAAGATTCAGTCCCTGAAGACGTTCGGGTGGGCATTCCTGATGAGCTGCCTGATCGTGGCCCTCGCCGCGACGCTCGGACGTGCCACGGCCAACATCGCGAGTGCGCTGACGTACAAGCCTGACCTCGCGCTCTATCTGCTGCTGCCAGAGGAAGAGATCCGGTCGGTCGAACTGGTGCGCGAGAATAATCTGGGAAAAGAATATTTACTTGAAACGAAGGACGGCCCCAAGCTCGCGCGTCTGCGCAAAGGCCGGGAGCAGTGGTACGTGCATGAGGTGATCTCGCTGCACGAGACGGAGTGACCGGACACAGCGGCGTCAGCGGACAGGCGCCTGTTTTCCGTATCGCAGAACCATCAGCGGGAACATGATGACTGCCGTCCAGATGCGCTTCCAGCGACACGGTTCCTGCAGCAGGCGCCAAAGCCATTCCAAGCCGACCGAACGCAAGATGCCCGGAGCACGCGATCTCTCGCCCGCGAGGAAATCAAACGTACCGCCGACGCCGATAGCGACGCGCACGAATGGGAGTGAGGTGAGATATTTGGCGATCCATAGATCCTGCGCCGGAGCGCCGAACGCGACGAGGAGCAGGCGCCCACCGGAAACATTGATCTTTGCGATGATGCCGGGAGCATCCTCCGGCTTGGGTGAGCCCGCATGCGTTCCCGCAATCGTCAGACGCGGATTGGTCGCCTGGATGGCAGCCGCCGCGCGCTCGGCGACCCCGGGCTGCGCGCCGAGCAGGAAAACGGGAGTGGCGGAATCCAGCGTGGCACAGAGCGTCGTGACGGTATCCACGCCGGTCACGCGCCCCGGCAGCCGCTGGCCGGTGCAGCCAGCAGCGAGCAGCAACCCCGTGCTGTCGGGCAGGCGCAGCGCCGCCACATTGAGCACCGCGCGAAACGCCGGATCGCGGGCAGCTGCCACAAGCATCTCGTTATTAGGCGTCACCACATGATGCGCCCTGCCGGACGCGAGGAACTCCCGCAGACGCCCGAGCGCCTGCGGCACCGTCACCGCATCAATCGTCACCCCCAGTAGCGTCACGGAAGCCGCGCTGTCCATATCCCGAGATTATCACACCCCTTCGCGTTATGAACGGGCAAGAGAAGTGTAAAATGCCGAGGGAATGCTATCTTCATTTCTCCTTCAGAATCGCAAGAACACAGAAGACGTCTTCCGTTCAGGGCGGGAAACGGGCTAAGCTCCGCGCCGTGCGCCGTATCGTCTTTGCCATCGGCCCCCTGTGCGCCCTGTTCCTGCTGGGCGGCTGTCTGAAGCAGTCGCTTCCATCTCCGCGCATTCCGGTTGCAGACACGGAAACGGTCGCGTCGGTGGAGGCGTCTCCGGAGGCACCGGAAGCGGCACTGGAGTACGGCGACGCTGAGGCCGCATCATCCACGGGTGCTCAGCTCGCCACGCAGACGGGCTCGGGATTCGCCGAACGGATGATCGAGAACGAATGGCTGGAGATCGGCGATGCCGATGCCCCGCTGCGCCTGCTCATCATCACCAACTACTCGTGCGAGTACTGCCGCCAGTTCATGGAGGACCACGCCGTGCGCCTCCTGCGCGATTACGTCTCGTCCGGCACGCTGCGCCTCCAGTTCGCCATCTTCCCGCTGAAGAAGTATCCGAACTCCATCATCGAGGCGCAGGCACTGCTGTGCGCCACGCGCCAGGGCGAAGGCCGGCTGATGAACGACGCGCTGTTTGCGATGACTCCCGCCAAGCGCGAACGCGCCGAGCTGCTGAAAGACCCGCCCAAGGGCATCAATGCGGCCGTCTTCCAGACCTGCATGGATGATCCGCAGTCCGCGGCGTCCGCGGTGCTGCAGAGCGAAGAACTGGCGCGCAGGAACGTCACCGTCGTGCCGACATTCTTCCTTCAGGATCAAGCGTCCATCGGCTTGTCCGTCTACCCCGAACTGCGGGGCTGGATCGACGAAGCCCTTAGGCAGACAAAACGCTGAATCCAAACTCAGACGTCAGGTAACAGCAAGCTCAACTGTACGTCTTCTGGTTGTATCGTTTTTTTAACGATCCTCTTTCCTCCTCCATATTCATGCGTACCTCCTCTCTGTTCGGCAGGCTCGCTATCGGCGCCCGCGGGCCGCGACGATTCTCGCCCTGGAAACAGATGAGGCCCCCCTCGCCGACGCCAAGTGGTACGAACCGTACGTGAGGCACCTCGCCAAGCTGAAAGCAATCCCCACCAGTATCCTGCGCTTCGATCAGAAGATCACGCGCGGAGAGATGGCCGAGATCGTCTACCGCCTGAAGACGGGCAACAACGACAAGGCCGGCGCGAGCTACGAGAGCCTGCGCTGAGCAGAAGCAACACCGCACGGACTGAGAACTCCCCTGCGCTTACCGGGGGAATTTTAGGATCGAGCGACGCGGACGATCTTGGTCCGAACGTTCTGACCCGTAAGGATGGTGACGTACGGGCGTTCTACGCCGAATGTGTCCGCGAGAAACGTGACGAGCTCGGCATTGGCCTTGCCGCCGTCCGCGGGGGCGGAGACATCGACCTTCCAGCTGCCGTCCTCCATGCACGCGACGAAGCGGCTCGCGGCGGCATCGGGCCGGGTGCGCACGACGAACGTGACATGCCGCTTGGTGCTAAGCGCGGCTCTCAGCACGCCAATGTCGGGCTGAGGCCTCTTGGGCGTCATACGGCGAAGAGGAACATCGCGAGCAACGCGCAGGCGATGCCCAGGGCGTGGCGGAGCGTGATCGCTTCCCGGAGAATCAGGACGGACAGGAGAATCGTCACGAGTGGATAGAGCGACGTGATGGAGACGATAATGGGCGTCGGACCCTTGCGCAGCGCGAGAAAGAAGAACATCGAGCCGAGCGTGGAGGTCGCGCCGGAGAGAATCGCGTACAGGATGCCGCGCGGATTCATGACGAGCGGACCGGGCAGGGCGATAATCGTGATCATCACGCCGATGATCGACCCGATGATGCTGAACACGAGGACGTTCTGGGCGCTGAGCACCGACGTCCCGAGCTTGGAGAAAAAACCCCACAATCCCCACACCGCCAGAGACAGGCCGGCGAACAGCATCCAGTCGCGCACGGGCCCACTGTAATGGTTTGCGCCCGTCAGCGCACGTTCCCCTTGCGCCACTCGGCGATCTTGCCGTGGTGCCCGCCGATCAAAACGTCCGGGACGCGCATGCCGCGGAACTCCTCCGGGCGCGTGTAGTGCGGATATTCTTTTTTGCGGTTGAGCGACTTGGAGAAACTCTCTTCCGAGACGGATTCCTCGCGGCCCAAGATGCCGGGGATATGGCGCGCGACCGCGTCGATGAGAATCATGGCGGGCAGCTCGCCGCCCGTCAGCACGTAGTCACCCGCGGAGATCTCTTCGTCGATCCAACCGTCGATAACGCGCTGGTCCACGCCCTCGTAGTGGCCGCACAGCAGGAGCAGCCAGTCGTGCTTTTTGGCGATCTGCTCGACTTTGGCCTGCGTCAGGCGCTTGCCCCTCGGTGACAAGTACACGCGATGCGGTTTCTGATCACTGCCCGCTGTCCGCTGCTCGCTGATTGTTTCGATCGCCTTCACAATCGGCTCGCACGTGAGAAGCATCCCCGCTCCCCCGCCGTAGGGCTTGTCGTCGACCTGCTTGTGCTTGCCGGACCCGCACTGACGAAAATCGTGCACGCGGATATCGAGCAGCTTCGCTTCGCGGCCGCGCTTGAGAATGCTCTCGGTGAGCGGGCCGTCGAACATTGCCGGGAACAGAGTGAGGACGTCGATACGCATGGTAAAAGAGTAGCGCAAAAAGCCATTTGGAGCTTGCCGAAGGATTCTCGCCACAACGATGTCACCCTGAGCGTAGTCGAAGGGCGACATAGCTTTATCAGCGCCCCTCGTTACGAAATCTGCTCCGCGGCTTTCTACTCAGGATGACATATTTTGACGATCTCAGATGAAGTCCTTCCACAGCTCGCTCACATCCGTCCTCTCGACCTCATCCACACACTGCGTGGTCTTCCCCTGCCGGGGCACCAGACGGTCGTAAAAGCTCGGGACATCCGTGCGCTGATAGAGGATGCCCGTGGCGATGCGATCCTGGGTGTTGATGGCGAGATGCCTGGCCTTGGCCAGATCCGACGGATCATGGCCCTGGGCATTGGCGTCGTAGCATTTCTGGAGGAGATACTCGTGCGTGGCGAAGTGGTTGTAGGTCGGGCACGCCTGGAGAACATCCACGAAGGCAAAGCCGTACTTCTGGTGCTCGATCGCCGCCTTGAAGAGCCGTACGAGCTGGGGAATGTCACCCGAGAATCCGCGCGCGACGAATGTCGGCTCCAGCGAGAACACGAAGTCCATGGAATTGAGCGTATGCTCGGCAATGCCGTTGGGGGCCGTGTTCATCGGTTGGCCCTGCCAGGTGAGCGAGCTGGCCTGTCCGGTCGTGAGTCCGTAGTTGGCGTTGTTGTGCAGCACGAACGTCATCGGATAGTTGCTGCGAATGCCGTGCACAAGGTGCCCGATGCCCTCCGAGAAGCTCGCACCGTCGCCGCCAAAGGCGATCACGGGCACGCGGGTATTGGCGAGCTTGGCGCCCGCCGCGAACGGAATCACACGACCGTGCAGACCGTGGAAACGGTAGCCCTGGAGCTTATCCGAGCCGTTGCCGTGGCAGCCGACGTCGTAACACAGGAGCACCTGCCACGGATGCAACTTGAGCTCCACCAGAGCGCGCTTGATGGCGGTCCAGATGCCGTAGTCGCCGCACCCGTCGCACCACGTGCACTTCGTGTCGCAGTGGAAGTCCTGCATCGCGGGGCCGGTGCTATCGAGCGGGATGGGCATGATCAGGAACGCTTGGGAGAAGTTTTCTTAGACGCACCGAGCCGCCCCGCAATGAGCCGCAAAAGCTCATCATAGTAGAACGGACGGCCGTCGTACTTGAGGATGCGGTCGGGTATCTGCGCTCCGCACGCAAGCTGCAGCACCATGCCGAGCTGCCCGAGCGCATTGGTTTCCACGAGTACGGTCTTCGGAACTTTTTTGAGGAGCGCTTCGAAACGCTCGGTCTTCATCGGCCAGAGATACGTGCAGTGCAGATAGCCGACTTTCTTGCCCTTGAGCTCATCGCTCATCAGCACGTCGAGCATCACACTTTTCGTACTCCCCCATCCGACCAGCAGCAGATCCAATTCGACGTCGCTCGTGGCACCACGGCTCCCGGCGACGAAGAGTTCTGGCTCGGGCAGGGCTTTCTTCAGGAACTCACCTTTCTTCAGGCGCTTCTCCATCTGGAGGCGGCCGTTCTCCGCCGATTCATCCACCGTGCCTTCGCCGTTGTGCTCATCGCCCTGCGCGTTGTACGTCGCGGCCTCGGTGCCCGGGAGCCAGCGCGGCGAGATGCCGTTTTTGGCATGCACGTCGAAACGATCTGTACTCTTCAATTTCTTCAGTTCCGCGGGATCGGTGACGATGCCGCGGTACACGGCAGCACGCGTCTGGTCATACGGGGCCTGGGTGTAGAGCGCCTCCGCGATCTGCTTGTCCGTCAGAACGATGACGGAGATCTGATGCTCCTCGGCGATGTTGAACGCGACGGGCATGAGGTCGAACGCATCCTGGCTGTCGCTGACCGAGATCACGCAGCGTGGGAATTCGCCGTGCGCACAATGGAGCGCGAGCAGCAGATCGCCCTGCGCGGTCCACGTCGGGAGGCCCGTGGCGGGGCCGGGGCGCTGCGCGAGAATAATGACCGTCGGGTTCTCGATGATGCCGTTGAGCGATACCGTCTCGCTCATCAGGTCAAAGCCGCCACCCGAGGTGCCAGTGAGCGCGCGTGTCCCCATGAACATCGCCCCGCTCGCCATCTGCGCGGCGGTGATCTCGTCTTCGGCCTGCTTGATGACCATGCCGGTCTTGTTCTGCAGATCGGCGATATAGCTGAGAAGCGGGCTGGAGGGTGTCATCGGATAACCGGCGTAGAACCGCACGCCCGCATGCACGGCGCCGAGACCCATCGCGTGGCTGCCGGTGACGAGCAGATGCTGCTTCCACTGGTCCGAGGGGGGAGGAAACCGCACGTGCACGGACGAGATGTCAGATGGCAGAGACGAGACGGCAGTGTTCTGATCCCCTTCTGCCATCTGCCCTCTGCTTTCTGCCCTCTGATGAAATGCAAACCCTTCCTCAATACACCGCATATTCGCATCCAGGAGGTTTTTCTTCTTGGCGAATTTCTCGCCGACGAGCGTCTTCAGCAGGTCTTTGTCCTGTCCGCAGGCCGCCCACACGAACGCCGCGATCAGCACGTTGCCGAGGATCGGCTTGGCATTCATCTTTTTGAGAATGCTATCGACGGGCAGCTCGATCACCCGGATCTTCTTCTCTTTCAGCAACGACTCGTCCGCGGGCGCGAACTTCCATCCGGGCACGGCGTGAATGAGCAAGCCGCCTTTCTTGATCTCGTGCAGGTTCATCTCGAGACCGTGATGATTGAGCGTGATCAGGACGTCGACATTCAGCTCGGTGCTCTCGATCCGCTCGGGGCTGGCATCGAGCTGATAGCTGGCATGCCCTCCTTTGATGAGCGACGGATACTCGCGGTAGCCAAACACGCAGTAGCCGCCGCGCTTGAGGCCCTTGGCAACGATCTCGCCGACCGAGTTGATGCCCTGACCGGACGCGCCGACGATTTTGAGGGAGACGCGCGTCATAGTGGGTCCAGCAGATGAGGAATGAGTTCTTTCGCCCAGGCCCGGATAGCTTCTTCCTGTCCGTAGGGTTCGTTGATGATCTTCAGTGTCGGGAGAATCGTGCGGCCCTGATGCGTCGCCGCGAACTTCTCCAGATGCACCGCAGCGTTGGCCGTGTGGAAATAGCGCTCATCGCCAAGCGCCACGAGCGCGACGCCCTTGCTCGAAAGCGAGACGCCCCTGGCGCGGTCAAGTAGCAACGCATACATGTGGGGATTCAGCTGGCCTTCGACATTGCCCGTGTTCCACGTGGAAGATGCAAGCAGCAGCACGTCGCCGCGCTTCAGGTCATCAACCGAGGCGAGCTCTGCGCGCTGCTTCTCGATCTCCACTGACGGCGCGAGCGCCTTGAACTCGGCGATCAGCACATCCATCACGTATTCCGTGTGTCCGCTCGTTGTTGCGTAGACGATATGAAGGGAAGGCACAGGGCCGAGTATACCCTGTCTTCTTTGCCGCATGTACATGCTGCGTCCGGGTTCTCTGCCCCGTTGTTTTTTACTGAAATGTCATATTGTGATATAATACCAATTACATTCCCCAGTCTGTTCATGCCAACAATCCCCACGGCTGGTCCTCTCTCCCCTGATAATAGCAACGAGCACGATATCGTGGCGCGGATCGGGTTGGGCCAGATGGGCGATTCAGTCGAAGACGACAAGGCCGCAGATCTGCTCGTGGCCCAGACCGATGAGCTGCATGGGCTTTTTAAGGCATTCGTGACGGAGCGGCCGTATATGGAACCGGTCGAGCCGCGCGAGCCCCGTCGCCGGGAAACGATGAAGGAATTCACCATGCGTGTCATCGATCCGCTCAAGAGAGACGAACCTGTGGGCGACCCTGCGTTCAGCGGGCCTGAGCCTGCCGATGCGGGCGCGAATGGACCCGACGAGGCGGAACTCCGGCGCCTGCTGGGCGACGGTGCGTTGACAGAGGAAAAAGAGGATTAAGAAGCGCTTTACGGGCCATGACCGTTGATTTTTTTGCGCATCTTTTTCGTGTTGGTAGCGTGTGCGGTCCATGAGTACCGCCCTCGCCGAAGCCAGCGCGCCTGATGCCGAACCCCGGCCGTCTCTCTACGCCGCACCGCAGGACGAGGTCGTGCGCTGGATGAGAACACGCACGAGTCATGCGTTCACGCAGATACGCAACGACGGGTCCGACTGTGAGAAAGAGCTGAAAAGCCTGGAGCTCGCGGCCTACGGCACACTGATGTCGGGCGAACCGGATTGAAAAGACAAAAAAACGCCACGAATCTGTGCCAAAATAGGGTATAATGGTGTGAATGTCCTTGCTGAACCCCGCCTCCATCGCCGTCGTCGGCGCCAGCGCCGAGGAGAAGAAGGTTGGCCACTACGTGCTCAAAAACATCATTACGCAGGGATACACGGGCATCGTGTACCCCGTGAATCCAAAGGGTGGAGAGATTCTGGGAAAACCGACCTTCGCCTCGATCAGCGCGATTCCGGGTCCGGTGGATCTGGCCGTGGTCGTCACGCCCGCCAAGGCCGTAAACGCCATCGCGGAGGAATGTGGCGCCAAGGGCGTGAAAACGCTCGTCGTCATCAGCGCCGGATTCGGGGAGCTGGGCACGGAGGAAGGACGCGCGATGGAGGATGAATTGGCCGCGACCGTAAAGAAGCACGGCATTCAACTGATCGGACCGAACTGTCTGGGCGTGCTGCGTCCGAGTATCGGCATGAACGCGTCCTTCGCGGAGAATCTGGAAGGCGAAGGCGGTGTCGCGCTGCTGAGCCAGTCGGGCGCGATGGTCGTGGCGCTGCTCGATGCGGCCTCCGGCCTCGGCCTCGGTTTCTCGCTCGTCGTCAGCATGGGTAACAAGGCCACAATGGACGAGTGCGACTTCCTGGAGATCTGCCGCGACGACCCCAAGACGACCGCCATTGGCATGTACCTGGAGAGCGTCCGCGACGGACGCCGGTTCCTGCAGCTCGCCGCAGATGTCTGCCGCACGAAGCCCGTCGTGCTCATCAAATCCGGTGTGTCCAAGCGTGGCAGCAAGGCCGTATCTTCGCACACCGGCGCTCTCGCGGGTTCTGACGCATCGGTCGATGCCGCCTGCATACAGACGGGCGTCCGCCGCACGCGCACCACCGAGGAATTCATGGATGTCCTGCGCGCCGTGTCGTCGCAGCCGCCGCTCCTCTCGCAGCGCATCGCCGTCATCACGAATGCCGGCGGTCCTGGCATCCTCGCCACCGACGGCGCCGAGCGCAGCAAACTGACCCTCGCGTCGCTGGAGCTCGTCAACCGCGACGCGCTCAAGACCGCGCTTCCCGCCGCGGCGAGTGTGGCCAACCCCATCGACGTCCTGGGCGACGCGCTCGCCGAACGCTACGAAACCGCGCTCGCCGCATGCGTTAACGATCCGAACATCGACGGCATCGCGGTCGTGCTCACGCCGCAGGTGATGACGCCCGAGCTGGAGATCGCACGGGCCATCGTGAAGACGATGCAGTCGCGCCGCATGATGCCCGTCGTCACGAGTTTCATGGGCGAGAAGAGCATCGGCGAGGCCGCCGGATTCCTGCACAAGCACGGCATCCCGAACTATCCGACGCCCGAGCGGGCCGTGGCCGCGCTGGCATCGTTGCGTCCGCCCGCCGCGACCGGTCGCAAACCACCGAGCTTCCCCTCGTGCCAGGTGTCCGAGCTCGCGCGGTCGTTGCTCGCAGACCACAAGGGGCCGCTTCCCGAGGACAAGCTCACCGAGTTGTTCGCGCTCTATGACCTGCCTCTCCCCTCCTCCGATGTCGCGACCTCCGCCGAGGAAGCCGTGACGATGGCCGAGAGCATCGGATACCCCGTCGTCGCCAAGATCAGCTCGCCGGAAATCCTCCACAAGACCGACATCGGCGCCGTGCGCACCAACATCCGCACGCCCGACGAGCTGCGCGTCGCCTACGCCGAGATCGTGAAGAACTCCCGCGCGCACATGCCCGACGCAACGATCCGCGGCGTGCTCGTCCAACAGTTCCTTCCCGCCGGCAGCGAGTTCATCGTCGGCGCGATCCGCGACGCGTCCTTCGGCCACCTGGTGATGACCGGCATGGGCGGCATCTACACCGAACTCTTCCGCGACACCGCTTTCCGCATCGCCCCGATCGACGAAAAAGAAGCTTTCGACATGCTCACCCAGCTGCGTTCGTGGAAGCTGCTGCTCGGCCTTCGCGGCAAGGCGCAGTCGGACATTGCGTCGCTGGCGCGGGTGATCGCGGGCGTGTCGCACCTCGTCACGGACTGCCCGTCTATCAGCGAACTCGATCTGAACCCGGTGCTCGTCTGGCACGATAAAGTCGTGATCGCGGACGCCAAGCTTGTGACGAGTGACGCATGAATTATGAATCGTGAATTATGAAGTATGGTACAGACGGGCTTTACCCATACTTCATAATTCGTACTTCAGTATTCAACGTCCGTCGTTCTCTCAGTGACGGGAGCGACGTCAGCCAGTACCCTTTCCCGCGATGCCCGTCGTTTCGATCTACATCCCGACGTACAAGCCCAAGCCTGACCATCTGCGGGCGGCGATTGAGTGTGCGTTGGCCCAGACGTTTACCGATTGGGAGCTGGTGGTGCGCGACGACGCGTCGCCGGGCGTGGATGTGGAACCGATGGTCCGGGACTACCTGAAAGACCCGCGCATCACGTATTACCGCGGAGCGCAGCGCCGGGGCATCGGCGGCAACTGGAATGCATGCCTGGGCTTCGGCTCGGGCGAGTTCGTTGCGTATCTGTTCCAGGATGACTTGTGGCATCCGGACTACCTGAAGCGCAGCGTGGAGATCCTCCGCGCGAATCCCCGCACCGGCTTCACCGCCGCCGAACATGAATACCTGATAGAGGAAGGTACGCACCCGACGCGCGCCGCGGCGTATCAGAAACTGCGCGACGAGAAGAAGGCCGTGCTGAAGCCCGGACACAATGACCGGATGGAATTCCTGCAATGGTGGATCGAGCGCGGGCTGCGCCCGAACGTGATCGGCGAACCGAGCTACGTGTTGCTGCGCCGGAGCGTGATTCAGGCGGCCGGGCCGTTCCGCGAGGACATGCCGCAAGGATTGGACGTGGAGTACTGGCTGCGCGCGCTGCTGCAAGCCGACTGGCACTATATCCCCGATGATCTGGGCGAATTCCGCGTGCATGGCGCGGCCGCGAGCACCATCAACGACGAACTCGGCCATGGCCTCTTCGACCGCCTGAGCTTCTTCGATGTGCTGCTGCGATATCTGACAGCGGGCCCTGTCCGCACACTCACGGCCAGATCGCTGCGCCGGCAGTTCGCCCTGATGGCGGGCAAATTCTTCGGACGCGTCCGCTCGGGCGGAAAAGTGGGCGGAGGAGGCGCTGGATCGCTCGTCTCGGTCGTGCTCCGGCACCCGATTCTGGTACTGCTCGGGATGCTCGACTGGGCGACGGGACGAACTCTCCGTAGCGGAGGTTCATGAACCTCCGCTACGCATAGAGGTAATCATCGAAAATCTCGCGTGGTGATTTATCAGAAATGGTACTAGGCTACGCCATGAACATGTTCCACTCTCTCTTATGAAGCTGAAGACATTCTTCAAGCGCGCCGTGGAGATCGGCATCGATGCGGACCCCCGCAGCAAGAAGCAGATCCAGAAGCTCCTCAAAAAGCAGCTCGATCGCAGCAAAAAACTGGAAGGCCGCGAGAAGGAGCTCTTCGACATGGAACGCACATGGAACCCGTACAGCGACTCACGCATCGTCGCGGGCACGGGGGAAGAAGAGGTGACGACGTTCTTCGTCGGCATCGACATGGAAACACCGGAGATGTTGCTGGCTGATCGCCTCCGCGAGAAGGGCACCCCGATCGACGCGATTCTGATCCACCATCCGGAGGGCCGCGCGCTTGCCGACTTGGACAAGGTGATGCCGATGCAGGCCGATATTCTGGAGAGTGTGGGCGTCCCCATCAATATTTCGGAATCACAGCTCCACCCGCGCATGAGCCGCATCTGGCGCGCGATCCACCCGGACAACCTCTTCCGCACGCAGCGCGCCGCCGAACTGCTCGGCTTCCCCGCCGTGTGCTGCCACACCATCACCGACAACCTCGTCTGGCGGCTTGTGGAAGACGAAATCTGCAAGCACGAGTTTGACGATCTGAACTCGATTATCAACGCCCTGATGGATATCCCCGAGTACCTGCACTACGCCAAGATGGGCAACCCGCCCATCGTCGTCCACGGCAACGGCAACGCGCGTCCGGGCAAGCTCGTCGCCACGGAATTCACGGGCGGCACGAACGGTCCCGAGGAATTTTTAGAATCGCAGGCGCGCGCGGGAGTCGGCACGATCCTCTCCATGCACGTCACGGAGAAGACGCTGGAGGAGGCCCGCAAGCACCACGTGAACATGATCCAGTGCAGCCACATGGCCTCGGATGCAATCGGCGTGAACCTCCTGCTGGATAAGATCGCCAAGGAGGAGAAGCGCCTCAAGACCATCGATGCCTCCGGATTCGTCCGGGTGAAACGCAAGTAAGCCTCCTCAACTCCCAGTCCCCCATGCGCGCCTCCCGTACTTCCACCTTCCTCTTCATCCGCGATGCCTGGCGCTTCTACCGGAAGCAGCCGGTCCTGCATGCCGTCTTGCTCTGGCTATGGATCGTCCCGGTCGCCATCGCCAACCTCGTCTCCGCCGCGATCTCGGTACCGGATGTGGCCTCGCAAATGGCTTTGGACAGCGTGCTCTCGGTGTTGCTGGCGGTCGCGCTGGCCTGGGGTACTGCGGCCGTATTGCTCGTCTCGCGGCGCATGATCCAGAACAAGGCGGGGCGGGCGCGCACGTCATTCTCGGTGGTCGCACAGCAATCGGCGCCGCTGGTGTTCCCGCTGCTGCTCACGGCCATCCTGCGTTTCTGCTTCACTGTGCAGCGCATGCTGCTCTTTGCCCTGCCCGCGGCGGTCGTCCTGCTGCTGCCGGGCCTGTGCGGCGACATGCTCACAGACGGCGCGGCGCATGATCCGGCCGCGATGATGATCACGGTCCTGAAGCACTGCCCCTGGCTCCCGCTGCTCCTCCTGCTGCTGGTCCCCGCGATCGTCTACCAGGTGCGCACGGCGTTCTTCGGCGTCGCGCTCGTGGCCGAAGGCCGGATGTACCGCACGGGGCTGCGGCGCAGCATCGAGGTGACGCGCGGACGATTCTGGGGAGTCGTCCTGCGCCTTGCCGGGCTCTGCGTGATCGTTCTGCTGCCCCCCGCCCTCCTCACATGGATCATTGAGGAAGTTGCGACCATGCTGGGACCACGCGTGACGGGTGCCGCGATCGTGCTGGGGGCCGTTATCTCCTCCTTCGCGGGCCTGCTGGCCTTGCTCTCGCTGGTGGCGCTGTACGGCTCGCTGCGCGCCGACCGCCCGGAGCGCATCGTTCCGCACGACGCGGATGAATGACCCGAAACCACCGCCGCGGTGGGGCCTGGTGCTCTCGGGCGGCATCGCCTACGGCATCGCGAACATGGGTGTGGTGGATGTGCTTCGCCGCGAGGGCCTGCGTCCAGACTGCATCGCGGGAAGCAGCATGGGCGCCATCGTGGCCGCGCTCTACGCGGCGGACTGCCCGGCCGCGGACATCGACCGCCTGTGCAATACGCTGCGCACCACGGATATCGCCCGTCTCAGCGGACGCTGGTGGAAGGGCGGCCTGCTGCGCCAACGGCTTGAGCCTCTCCTTGCACCGCTTCTGGGGGAGAAGTGCATCGGCGACTGCGTCATTTCGTTTCTGTGCATCGCGGGACGGGTGCGCGGACGCATCCGCTGGGAACGCATCCTGCGCCGGGGGT
This sequence comes from uncultured Candidatus Peribacteria bacterium, assembly GCA_964460365.1. Lineage (GTDB taxonomy): Bacteria > Patescibacteriota > Gracilibacteria > Peribacterales > Peribacteraceae > DAISLF01. The sequence goes on from CAYWPL010000006.1 coordinate 47,594, forward strand.
TTTCGGCACATTACCAGTCCTGCGTGGAGCCGTATATCTTTCCGCCGGACACACGCCTGATGGATGCGCTGCTTGCGAGCACGGCCATGCCGCTGCTGTTCCAGCCGCCCCGCATCGGCAAAGACACCTTCATCGATCTCCTCAACTTCACCACCATCCCCTCCCGGGAACTGCGCGCGGCCATGCATCCGGATATCGTTATCGGGACGGATACGAATCCGCCGCGCGAAGCGCTCCTCAAATTCCTCCCGCCGGGGTGGCGCGAGATACTGACGGACGGATACGAGGCGCTCCATCGCAGCCGCGAGGCCTGCAATCTTCTCATCATGCCCGAGCTCCACGGCAATTCCTTCCGCTTCGGCCTCGCGCCGAAATTCCGGGCGGCGGGCGTCGCGGCCACGGAAAAAGCACTGCCGGCCATCCGGAAACTACTGAATACCAACCGCTGACTCTTGTACGCCATAGCAGTATCAACACACACAATCAAAAGATCTCAGCACATACCGCGACGGCGTCTTACGCCTTCACGCCGACCGTGCTGACAATCTTGTCGAATACGGCAGGCTCGTGAATCGCGAGCTCGGAGAGCGTCTTGCGGTTCAGGAGGATCTTCTTCTTCATGAGCGCGTTGGTGAAGACACCGTAGCGGATGCCGCGGCTGCGGAGGGCCGCGTTGAGGCGGATGATCCAGAGGGCGCGGAACGTGCGCTTCTTGAGACGACGGTCACGGTACGAATTGACGCCCGCGCGGATAACGGCCTCGTTGGCCTTCACGAAGGTCGCGCTGCGCATGCCGCGGTATCCCTTCGCGAGGTCGCGAATCTTCTTGTGCCTGCGGTGCCGGACAATGCCACGTTTGACGCGCATGAGACGGGGGGATTACAGAGTGGGGAGGACGCCCTGGAGACGGCGAAGGTCGCGCTTATTGGCGACGACGGTGCGGTTCAGGCGCTTCTGGCGCTTGCTCTTCTGCATGAGGAGGTGGCTGCGGCCGCGACGCTTGAACGCGATCTTTCCGCTGCCGGTTTTCCAAAACCGCTTCTTCGCGCCGCTGTGTGACTTCATTTTAGGCATAAGAAACCCGGAAAGAGGAAAACACGGGAGCGGAGTATAACGGGAGAAGTTCGGGATGCAAAGGGAAATTGGCGGTTCCAGATGGGCTTTTCGAGCCTCTCGGGCTCAGCGTTTGGGTCGCAAGATGGCGATGAACTGGTCACCCTGACGCTTGATCTCCTGCTCAATCTCCGACGCGTCGGCGAGCCCCGTGAGGATGCCTTTCATCTTCTCGATGGCGTACTCCTTGTTGCCAAGCTCTCTGCCCCGCAGGCGAACGGAGAACTTGACCAGGTGACGCTCGGCGAGGAACTCGCGAGCGCGCGTTGCCAGGCGGTCGAGGTCATGCTTGTCGGTGCGGAAGCCGAACCGCAGCATTTTCACTTCGACCTGCTTGCTGTGGGCCTTCTGCTTCTTCTCTTTCTTCTGGAGCTGATAGAGATAGTGGCCGAACTCGCCGATCTTCACGACCGGCGGCACCGCCTTGGGCGAGACTTCGATCAGGTCGTAGCCCAGCGCCTTGGCCTCCTCGAGCGCCTGTACGGTCGGCAACACGCGCGCTTCGCCCTCGTCGGAAACGAGCATCACCTCAGGGACGCGGATGTGTTCGTTGATGCGCGGACGCCGTTCCTGCTTGGATGTATCGAATCGTTGGCGTTGTCGCAGAAGAAAAGGAGGGAAAAGACCGCACGATTGTACGGAAATGAAGCTATATGGTCAAGAAAAGCCGCTTCTCCAAGCGAATCCCGGAATTCTGTATTTGGGATCCGGCATTCGTTCTCACCGCGGACGCGACCAGGCGGTCAGCGCGAGCGAGACGCGTACCCAGCCGTCCGAGAGCTTCTCCACGATGACGGTCTCGGGCGTGAGGAACTGCGACGGCCAGAGCTGCTGGGCCTCCAATGCGCGCCCCCACTCCCCGCCCAACAGATCCTTGGCGTCTTTCAGCTGGGACTCGGCGAGCAACGCATGGAACTGACGGAGGAACTGCTCGGACGGGAACGACTGCGTGAGGTGTTTATCTGCAAGACGCGGGTCGCGGACATACGCGAAGAGATCGGCTGAGAGGAATTTTTCGACGGCGACGATGCCGGCGGGATTCTGCGCCTCAGTGAGATTGAAGAGCATCTGCACTTGCTCGTCGCCGAGCGCATCGCCCACGGTGAGCAGACCGGAGAGATCGACGAGATTCAGCAGGATCTGCATGCCCTCGGGTTTCACGACGGCGTCGAACGCGAGGCGTTGCGTCATCAGCGGACGCGACGGGCCGTCGGTCTCGGGCACGGCGAGGCGGTCAGCGGAAACGGGTTCGCGCACGCCGACATCCACTGCGGACATGGAGCGGAGCAGTTCTTTCTTTTCCAGCAGGCCACGCGCGACGTCGACGAAGGCGAGCAAGCGCGCGATATCGTCGGTCTCCGGGAGCACATACGCGTGGAGCTTCTCTTCCGGAGAACCGGTGCGCAGCGCGGCATGGAGCTGGGTCAATTCCACTTGGTCTTTGAGCAGCTGCAAACGACGCTCCAACGGCGGGAGCGACGCGGCGAGTGGCAGCGTCTCGGCGCGCGCTTCCTGCAAAGTGCGCACGTGCTGCATCATCAGCATCACCGAGAAAACGAGCAAGGTAGCCGCAATGGCGATGGCCAAGAGGGAGGGCAGGACTCGCTTCTTCATTTGATGGTGAAGGAGAGGGCGAACGGCGAGTGTGCACCGGTGACAGGATCCTCCTCGCGCACAAACGGCGGCGGCGTGACGGACGAGAGAATGGGCAGGCGGCCGAGCACGTCCACGAAAGACGCAAGAACGGTCATGCTTCGCGATCCGACAAAACGTACGTCTCCGCGCAGCGTGCCGGACCCGGAGAGAATGTCGTAACGAAGAAACGAGAGATGCACGGCATCGGGCTGGTCTGCAGAAGCCTTGGCCTGTGTCTCCAGCTCACTGAGCAATTGCGTAGCGGAGAGCGCGCCACGGCGCGACTGTTTGAGAGCGATGTACGCCGGGTCCTGCACCGACAGCACAAGGTCGCGGCGCTGTCCTTCTCCGGTGACGATCTGCGCTGCGAGGTCGGTACGGTAGGCGCGGATTTCCTCGGCGGTGAGCGTGCGTCCACCGACATCCACGCGCGCAAGGCGCGGGACGAGCATCGACCATGAGAGCATCAGCAACGCAGTAAGAACGGTTGCAAAGAGCAAAAACGGCATCGCGACCCGGCGGAGAATCTCCGCAGGAGACGCGTGCGGCAGCACGACGAGCGAGGACGGGAGGGAGTTCATGTGTTTTCCTCATAGTATAGCGGATTTTCGGGTTGTTTTCCACCCTCCGGGGAGCCGTGGAAAGCCTGTTTCTCCGCAGAATCAGCGAACAGTGATTAGTAGCCAGTGAGCAGCGGATCGTTCTGATCGCTGACCGCTGCTCACTGATCACTTCCCCGGTCCTCTCACCACTTCTCATGACCACCAAAACACCCTACACTCGCCCCGATCTACCCCCTTTCCCGTGGAAGAGCTCCTCCAAAAGCTCCAAGAACTGCAATCGGCCGTGAACACGGGCAAGGACTCTCTTTGAGGGAAGAGGCATCCCCAAACAGCTCGCAGAAGTAGAGAAGGAGACGCAGGATCCCAATGTGTGGGGCGACCAGAAACGTGCTCAGGCGCTCTTTACCAAACTCAAAGGTCTGCGCAAGCAATGGGAACCCATCGCCGCGCTGGCGAACGAAGTGCACGTGCTAGTTGAGCTGACACAGATGTCGGAGCCCGCGGATCTGCCGGTGCTGGAAAAGCAGGCGGCGGCGGCGGAAGAGCTCTGGAAGAAACTCGAGGTGCAGCTCTACCTGGGCGGCGAGTTCGACGGGCTCAACTGCTACCTGACGATCTCCGGGGGCGCAGGCGGCACCGAAGCGCAGGACTGGGCCGCGATGCTCGCGCGCATGTACCTGCGCTACTGCGAACGCCAGGGCTGGAAGACAACGCTCATCGACAAGACCGACGGCCAGGAAGCGGGCATCAAGACTGCGACGTTCCTCGTCAGCGGCGACATGGCTTACGGCAACCTCAAATGCGAGAAGGGCACGCACCGTCTGGTGCGCATCTCCCCTTTCGGCGCCAAAGGCCTGCGCCAGACGAGCTTCGCGCTGGTGGAAGTGGTGCCGGAAATCGAGGAGACCAACGAAATCGAGATCAACATGAACGACGTCCGCGTGGACACCTTCCGCAGCGGCGGCGCGGGCGGACAGAACGTGAACAAGGTGGAGAGCGCCATCCGCCTGACGCACATGCCCAGCGGAATCGTCGTCGCGTGCCAGACGGAACGGAGCCAGCTCCAGAACCGCGAACGCGCCATGAACCTACTCAAGGCGAGACTTCTGGAGAAGAAACGCGCCGAAGATGAGGAGAAGAACAAAGAGCATCGCGGCGCGACGCAGAGCGCCGACTTCGGGCAGCAGATCCGCAGCTACGTGCTGCACCCGTATCAGATGGTCAAAGACCTTCGCACGGATGCCGAGACGAGCGACACGACGGGCGTGCTGGACGGCGACATCCAGATGTTCGTCGACGCCGAACTCAAACGGCAGGCGCGCGAACTGCGGTAGCGGAGGTTCATGAACCTCCGCTACGGTATAGATATGCGTGCACACACCCGTTCGATCTGTCTGTCTTTCGCGCTCGTGTTACTGCTCACACTCGGCGTGGTGATCGCGGGCGGGACGTCGCTGCGGGCATTGCTCCTGCCCGCCACGGAGGAAATCCGCTGAGGCGCGATGTGAGTTTTGAAGGCATCTGATCGCGGGTGGCGCCGTGTTTTGGTAGACTGTCTCTCATACCTGTTTCTTCCCCCCCTTCACTCCATGGACGACGCGATGTGCGCCGCCTGCAAGATGCCGATGCAGGACGGTACGTGTGCCGGATGCCAGGGTCAGGCTCAGGTCTGTTCCATGTGCGGCATGTGCGGTGCCTGCGCCGCGCAGATGATGAAAAAGTGAAACGGTTTCACGAATGAAAATAAAAGAGGGGCCGCATGGCTCCTCTTTTTTTACAACAAGGCAGACCGGATTGCGGCCGGAGGCCGCAACCGGAAAGAAAGAATATTCTCCGCCAGTTGGCTCTATGAAGCACGCGGCAAACCGAACCCGCGGGAAGAAATTGTCGCAGGGACGGAGCCAACTGGCGGAGAGAGAGGGATTCGAACCCTCGAACCCCTTTTGGGGGTTACGCGATTTCGAGTCGCGCGCCTTCGACCACTCGGCCATCTCTCCGCGAGGGATTGTACCGAGCCATAGAGATGGTGCCACCCCACATTTCGAGCAGACCCGGCATCCATTCGGGCGAAAAACCTTCATTGACTCTTTTAAAGCATTGCAGCATGGATATCTCTTAAGTGACAGCAACGGGCAACACGTTTTGCTCAGCCCGCTCTACGAAACGCCCCTACGACGCGGTGCAGCGGGGGGCAAACCAAAGTTGTCTTTTGTAGAAGCCAAAATAGCCTTGCAGACGGGTTGGGGAGCCCTAGAATCCTTCTGCTTTACCTTTTTACCCCCCGTTCCATGAGTTACGTCGTTGCGTCCGCAATCAAGGACCTTCTGAAGAAGCATGGCATGATGACCGCCGGAGATTTCCCGGAGGCCGCCAGCGCCTACCTCGAGGCTGCCCTCAAGATGGCCGCCAAGCGCGCCAAGGATAACGGCCGCGTCACGGTCCGCGCCCACGATCTCTGAACCGTCGTTGCGCAATTCAAACGCCCGCCATAAGCGGGCGTTTTTTTGTACTCAGCCGATCCGGTCCTCCGGCTCGGTGTAGGGCAGATCAAGCGCCTCGTAGATATCGCGCTCCTCGCGGCTCGCGATGATCTTTCCCTTCGCGTCGGCCAGCGCGTATTCGTTGAGTTTCCAGCCCTTCTCGATCGCGCGCTTGCGCATCATGATGTTGTGCTCCTTGTCGCCAGTGAAATAGAGCAACGCACTCCCCCATTGCGACCGCTCGACGAAGCGCACGTCCACGCGCAGGCCGGACTGGAGATTGAACGACAGCTTGGTGCCGCCGTGCGCCACGACCTTCTCCACGATGGGCAATGCGGCGATGGCATCCGAAACCTTCTTGGGCGATTTCGTGACGACGATGACATCCAGATCGCCGATGGTCGCCTTGTGGCGTCTAAAAGATCCGGCGACTTCGGCTTTGTCGACGCCCTTCACCTCCCTGATGGTCTTGAGCAGCTTCTCTGTATCTTTCTTCACGTCGTCCCACGGGAAGCGCTTGCTGCGCGCCGTCACGTTGCGCGCGTTCTCCAGGATCTTGCGCTCCATCAACTCCGACATGCGCGGGAGATCGCGCAGTTTGCCCTCTTCGGCAGCTTTGATCAGTTGTGCCAGCGTCGTGATGCCGAGTTCTTTCTGGAACTGGCGGACGCGCTTGGGGCCCAGATCCTCGATATCCATCAGTTCCGCAGGCAATCCGCCCTGCTCGGCGAGGAGCTGGTTTAAGAAACCGATCTGTCCCGTGCGGATGTACTCGCGAATCTTTCCGGCGATCGCCTGGCCGATGCCCGGAAGTGCCATCAGTTCTTTCTCGTCTTTGAAGTCTTTCACGTCGCGCTGAAGATCTTCGATCACCTGTGCGGCACGGCGATAGGCATTGGGCTTGAAGGCGATGCCCTGCTCGCCCAAAAGCACCGCGATCTGGCGGAGCAGCTGCGCGATGCGGGTGTTCATCTCGGGCATGGCTCCGATGATACCACCGGAGTGCTGATGGAAACGCAGGCCACATCCGTAGCGGTGAGTCCGTAGCGGAGGTTCATGAACCTCCGCTACGCGAATCCATGTCAAAAACGGCGGTTTTACATTCGTCGTCCGTGGCGGAGAGTTCGAACTCTCCGCCACGGGAATGCACGCCAAAAAAACCGCGGTATGAACCAGGTATTCGATGGCAGCGCGTTCGCACATTTCACGTCGCATGACAATTTTTCACCATGCAGAAGCCATTTGCACAGATATGTCAGTACAATGATTGCCACTTAATTTGACATATATACAATATATATTAGGTAATGGTTTTGCACGATCATGGTCCTGCAAAGTTCCCGCGCCGCCCCTCGATCAAGCCACCGCTAGGAATTCGCTTCTTGTCATCATCGATTGTAAAAGTAGTTATCCGCCTTGCTGCACAACGCAGTACAAAGGTGGAAGTCACTAACCTAAGAAGGAGGTGCGCCCATGGCGCACACGGACCACAAAAAGACTCACGACAAAACGCTGACCGCCTGCCCGCGGTGCGGGCAGCCGGTCAAAAAATTTAAAATGCGGCACCACAAGATGGTCTGCCGCGGCGGCGGCCGCAAGAAGAAGTCGTGAGTTCGCTCCCAGGCTCGCATTGCGCGAGCTTGGGAGCACCTTTCAATGCACAAAGCGGATAACTGCCTTTAGTCTGCCAATGACCGTCATGCACAAAAAGTCCGTGCGGCGTGTTTTTTTGTTGTGCAGTTTTTTGACCCTCATCGAAGCCGTGTATTTCTTGCGTGCGACCATGTCTTCTGCCTCCACTGCATCAGATAGCAGCAGAACGCGATGTACCGCTGGAGCAGTACGAACGGGGGGGTTGTAAACAGGACGCAAGAGCAATCAATCAACGACGCGCACCAATGATCGATTGTGGCTTTTGGAAGCCAGAAAAATGCAGTACTCCCGGGAATATCTTGGAGATTTAGGCATCAGGCCGCAGTGTCCGCGCCAAGGCACGATCCTTGGAATTCCGGACAATCCAGAACAGAAGAAGCGATTTACGCGCCCTGAATCCCCTCTCCTTTTCTGGGGCGGCTGTGGAGCCGCACAATCATGTCTGTTCTGTCTCACTCGAGGACCGTTGTTATGCGAAAGTGCAAAACCAAACCCCGAATCAAGACCCGTCGGCCGGCCGGCCGACAGAAGAAGCTCAGCCTGATTCTGCGTGGCTACCGCCGCGCGGGTTGAAAAGGATTTCGCCAGACCCTTCGGGGCTTGGCATACAGGCCTGACGCGTCCGTGCGTCAGGCCTCTCTTTGTGTGTCAAAATTCCAATGCATCAACCACTTCGAAGAAGTGCAGAGATGACCATTGCCAATCGGCAGGATCCGACACTAATCCGTGATGTGCCGCATTCCCCCGGACATACACGAACGCCGCGTCTTTTTGCCGGTCGTCGCGGATGCGCTCGTCGTGAAACCCTTTCTGCCAGCCGGTGAATTCGATATCGCCCGTCGGCGCATCCCCCGTTTCCGTAGCGAAGATTCGCGAATCTTCGCGCATGTACATCGTATTCGTAGCCCGCAGCGGAGGTTCATGAACCTCCGCTGCGGAGAGCGAACGACGGATCTGCCATGAAGAATTTCTTTTGAATGAATGCACAAAATCGCTCAATCCACGCGTTCCTGGAATCACAATCATATGTACATGATCAGGAAGAATACAAAATGCGTGGATTTTTGCTCCATAGAGATGTCGCGTCATCCGCAGGTTATCGATAATAATCTCCGGCACACCGGGTATCGTGCACCACGGCATACGGCCCCTGGCATTCGTCGTCACATGGAACAACCCCTCCTGGGCGCCGTGATATTGCGTCATGAATGCACCATATAGATTCCTCGTTCACAGAAGGGTGCGCTCGTTATAAGCGATAGGCAGAGACATCGGGTTTATGCTTCTACAAAGAGAGAAACGATGATCCGCAACATTGGGGAACCATTTCCGTTCCCCGCAGCGGAGAGCTCGAGCTCTCCGCTGCGGGTGACGCGTGCTACGAATCACGGCATTTTCACATCAAACAGGTGATAGATCGTATCGAACGCCAGCTTCGTGTTCGCTTCGTCGATATAGAGCACGAACTCGGTGAACGTCGAGGCGACCTCCACGACGTTGATGCCCTGCAGCATGATCTGCTGCAGGATGATGCACAGGAAGCCCGGCACTTCCGCGTAGCGGGCGGGGAAATGGATGCCGAGCGCGGAGACGCGGGTGTTCTCGCTCTTGGCGCTGCGCCTGAGCAGTTTGCGGATCAGCGACGCGTAGGCGGTATCCATGATGACCGTGACCTCGGCGGTACCTTCGGTGATGGTGATGTAACCGTTCTTCCGGAGAACCTCCGTATGCAACCGGTGCACCCGTCGGAGAACGTCTTCGGATTTGTCGAACGCGAAGGTGCCCAGGCCCGTATGCACGGCGATGTTGCTCACACGAAAATCGCCGGGGCCTTTGCTGATTTTCTTCATGGACCGCTGCAGCCGCGAGAGCGCCATGAGGATCGCGCTCGCCCGAACGGTCTTCTTGGCACGCACTTCGACCATCGGGCGCAGGTGGGATGCGAGCTTGGTGAGGTTGAATAACCGGTACTGGAGGCCGTATTGCAGAAACGGATCGCCGGAAACAATAGCGGGGACGACCTCGGAGAGCTTGATCATAGTGTTACAAATATAACAAAATCATCTGAAAATGCGAATTTTTGTCGAGAAAGTATGAGCGTCCCGGGATGCCAGTTATACATGCCGCACATTTCGTTTCCCCCCGCACTCATGTCCCGCAACTTCCCGCCCCTGCGACCCATCGAGGCGTCGCTCGTCGCCAGTAATCTCTGTTCCCGTCCGGACACCGCAGCCGTCCGCACACGCCTCACAAGCACCCTGAATGGCGGCGCGAACGCACCAGCTGAGACAGACCGTTTTCCCGCTCTTCGCCCGCTGGAGGCCGGTCTCACGTCTGCCAACGGCGGCGGCGCCATCGATGCCGCCACCGTCCATGACGCCGTGATCGCAACAGTCGACGATCCTGGGCAGCAAGCCGGTCCGGATGTCCCTACCCTGCTCGCCACGATCACCGAGCGTGTGGAAGTATGGCGGCTCGCCTGCTCCAACGGACCGCGTTCCGGAGTGAACCTTGAGGCGCAACAGGCGCACATGGCGATCTCCGCAGCAGCGGGCGACGCTCTCGCAGCGGGCGTCCCCGAAGAAACCGTCAGGGAGACTGTGGCGGAGCATATGGGCCCGCAGGCATGGATCCTCATTGGAACCCCCGCGCACCACATCGCCACCCGGCTCCGCGCCGAACGGCTGAGCGCCTGAACATGATCCATCCGCCACAGAGCAAAGCGCGAAGAGAGAGCCACCCAGCTCTCTTTTTGTTCAGGTGCCCTCCTCCCAACTGGCGAGATACTTCTTCTGTTCGTCGGTGAGTTCGTCGAGCGAGAGGCCCATGGCGTCCAACTGGAGACGCGAGATGAAGTCGTCGATCTCGGGCGGGAGCGTGATGACACCCGGCTGGAGCTTTCCCTTGTGCTTCACGAGGTGCTCGCACGCCAGCGCCTGCCCGCAGAAACTCAGGCTCATCACCTCGCTCGGGTGGCCCTCGGCAGAGGCGAGATTCACCAGGCGTCCTTCGCCCGCGACGTAGATGACGTTGCCGTTCTTCAGCAGGTATTCGTCCAGATAATGGCGCACACGACGCTTGCGCGTGGCCTTCTTCTCCAGACCCTCCAGGTCGATCTCGCAGTCGAAGTGGCCGGAGTTGGCCAGCACCGTCCCGTCCTTCATCTTCTCCATGTGCTCCGGGCGGATGACGTGCAGATTGCCCGTGACGGTCACAAACAGGTCGCCGAGCGCGACGGCGTCCTCCATGCGCATGACGCGGTGGCCGTCCATGGCCGCCTGCAGCGCGCAGAACGCGTCGACCTCCGTGACGATCACCTGGGCGCCGAGGCCGCGGGCGCGCAGCGCAACGCCCTTGCCACAGCTGCCATAGCCCAGCACGACGACGACCTTGCCCGCGATCAGCATGTTTGTGGACCGCAGGATGCCGTCGAACGTCGACTGGCCCGTGCCGTAGTAGTTGTCCATGAGGTGCTTGGTCTTGTTGTCGTTCACCGCGATCATCGGGATCTTCAGTGCGCCGTCACGCGCCATGGATTTGAGGCGGATGATGCCCGTCGTCGTCTCCTCGCAGCCGCCGAGCAAGGAAGGCAGGAGGTGCGCGTGCTTGCGGTGGATTTCCGAAATGAGATCGCAACCGTCGTCGATGGTGATGTGCGGCTTCGTCTCGATGACGGCCGTCAGAAATTTGTAGTAATCGTCTTTGCTCTCTCCTTTGTAGGCCCACACGGTCACGTTCTTCTCTTCGGCGAGCGCTGCCGCGATATCGTCCTGGGTGCTCAACGGGTTGCAACCCGTGATCGCCACGGTCGCGCCGCCGTCGCGCAGCGCGCGGACGAGGATGCCCGCCTCCTTGGTGACGTGCAGCGCCATGCCGATGGTCAGCCCGGCGAAGGGCTGCTCTTTGACGAAGCGGTCGCGCACTCTGAGCAGCGCGCCCATGCGCTTTTCCGCGATTTCCAGGTTGAGGCGGCCCTGCCTGGCAAGGGAAGGATCTTTGACGTGTGACATAGGGCCCGAGAATACAGACACCACGTCGCGCGCGAAAGCCGGAAAACTGGTGTACACTCCACGCTCGTGAAGTCGAGCAACGTGTCCATCGGTCTGTTTTGCCTCCTCGCGATCCTCGCCGGAGCAAGCGCGGTGGCGGTGACCGGCACGCGCGGGCTCTCGCCGCTGGCGGCGGACACGGCACGGCTGGGCGAAAGCCAGGTGGAGCAGGGCCAGCGCATCCTCGAAGCGGCGAAGCGGCACATCATCATCACGGATACGCTCCCCTTCGTGGGTCAGGTGACGGACGCCAATTTCCTGCGCGCGCAGTACGGCTTCTTCGAGAACGCCCGCAACGGCGATTTCCTCATCGTCACGCAGACACGCGCCATCCTCTACCGCCCGACAACGGACATCCTGGTCGATGTGCTCCCGCGCGCCGACGCCGAGCGCACCCGCGTGACATCATCCTCGTCGTCGCTCACCCGCATCTCATCGAGATCCTCCTCCACATCGTCATCCCGGTCGGCGGCGTCGTCACTCTCGTCCCTTGCGTCGTCCAAGTCGTCCTCGCGCCCGTCCTCGTCATCAAAACCGTCGTCTTCGTCCTCGAAGCGAAGCAGCAGCGCCGCGTCGGCCCGGTCCGCGGGATCGTTCGGCGGATTCTGAACGGCTTCAGGAGAGTGCCGGCAACACATCGCCGTATGTCAGTTGGGCCCGGCTGAACACGTCCTGGGCATCCAGATTTCCGATCAGCGTGCCTTCCTGTTCGACGACGAAGGAAGCCATGGACGCCCCGAGCTGTCCGCATTGGCGCAGATCCCACCCAGCGGCGAGACCGGTGAGGAAGCCTGCGCGCAGGGCGTCTCCGGCGCCGGTCGGGTTGACCACGCGGTCGGGACGGCAGGCCGGGATGACGATTTCTTCTTTGGGGCTGTAAATGGTCAGGCCGTCCTCCGCCTGGGTGATGATAAGCATGTGCGTCTCTTTGAGAATCGCGTTGGCGGAGAAGCCTGTGCGCTGCGAGAGCAACTGCCACTCGTAGGCGTTCGCGATGACGCCGCGGCTGGCGCGGATGGCCTTGAGCAGATCGTCCTCCCCGAAGGCCATCACCTGCTGGCCCGGATCGAACAGGAACGGGATCCGGAACTTCTGACACCAGTCGACGGCGTTGATCATCATCTTGGCATCGCGCGGGCCGACGACGGCAAAGGCGATGTCCTCGCGGTCTTCGTCCAGTTCCTCGGGCCACTGGCCCGCGGCGTCGGCACCAGGGTGATAGAACGTGATCTGGCGCTCGCGGCTGTCCGTGCCGATGATCGCGGTGGAGGTGGCGTGTTCGCGAAGCGTCTCGATGCGCTGCACCGGGATGCCGCGCTCTTCGAGGAGCGACAGGTACGGGCCGCCGTCATGTCCGACGGTACCGACAACGAGAGGCATCTGATTGAGGAAGCGGAGGTTCCAGGCGATGTTGGCCGCGGTGCCGCCATGGTGCTTGGCGAAACGCGGCGTGACGAAGGCCATGGAGAGTTCATCTAAGTGAGCGGGATCGATGGCGTCGCTGAACGAGCCGTCGTAGGTGAGGAGCAGGTCATACGCGATGGATCCGGTGACGAGGATCTTCATGAAGGAAGGGGGAGACGGGCGATGGGAATACTGGAATACTAGGTTCGTGTTCAGTCTCGGGTCCCTAGTGCTCTAGTATTCCTCTTTCTGTACTCTAAACTCTTCATCTCTCTATGAAAATAGCGGTTGTCGGCACCGGGTATGTGGGACTCGTTTCGGCGGCCTGTTTCGCCGAGTTGGGCCACCACGTGATCGGCGTGGATATCGACGAGGCGAAAATCGCCAAGCTCAAGACAGGCGCGAGTCCGATTTTCGAACCCGGCCTGGAGGAGCTGATCCGCAAAGGTCTCGAGAGTAAACTGCTCTCCTTCACGACGGACCTCGCGTCGGTTCTGCCGCAGGTGCAGATTGTCTTCTCCGCCGTAGCAACACCCCAGGGCGAGAACCACCGCGCTGACCTGCGCGCCGTTTTCGCTGTCACCGAGACAGTGGCACGCGCGGCTACCAAGAGCGTTGTCTTCGTGAACAAATCGACGGTTCCCGTGGGGACGGGAAAGCAGTGCGAAGAAAGGATCTCGGCAATCCTGCAAGAACGCGGCGTTGATTTTTCCATCCCGGTCGTCTCCAACCCGGAATTCCTGCGCGAGGGCATGGCCGTGCCGGACACGCTGATGCCCGACCGTATCGTGGTGGGCATCAACGATGCTGATGGCAGAGGGCAGATGGCAGATCAAAGAGGAAATGGCGAAAAACAAACTGCCATCTCACCTCTGCCATCTGCCATCTCATCCAGTGCAAAAAAGCTTATGGAAGAGTTGTATCGACCCATTACGAGAGTCGGAAAGCCCATCCTCTTCATGAGCCGTGAAAGCGCGGAGATCGTCAAATATGCGAGCAACGCGTTCCTCGCGACCAAGATCAGCTTCATCAACATGCTCAGCGAACTCGCCGAAAAGACGGGCGCCGATATCCGCGACGTGGCGCGCGGCATGGGGCTGGATAGCCGTATCGGCCCGCGCTTCCTCCACGCCGGTATCGGCTATGGCGGAAGCTGCTTCCCCAAAGACGTGAAGGCACTGATGGCCACCGCCAAGGAGTACAACCTCGATCTCGGCATCGTGGAGGCCACCGACCGCATCAACGCCCGCCAGCGATACCGCTTCTTCCGCCGGATTCTGGACGCCGTGCAGCCGGGAGCGATCGTGGCCGTGTGGGGGCTGAGCTTCAAGCCGAAGACCGACGACATGCGCGAGGCACCGAGCCTCGACCTGCTCCCGCTGCTCGCGGAGAAAGGCTGCGTTGTCCGCGCCTACGATCCGGAGGCGATGGAAAACGCGCGCAAGCTGATCCCGGCGGCCGTGACGTTCGCGACGGGACCGATGGAAGCGGCGAAAGGCGCCGACATCGTCGTGCTTCTGACCGAATGGGATGTGTTCCGGGGTATCGACCTGAAAGCCCTGAAAGCGGCGATGAAGGGCACTGCGCTCTTCGACGGACGCAACGTATACGAGCCCACTGAGACGAAGGAAGCCGGTTTGGACTATCATGGAATCGGGATCGGATAAGTTTTACGTTTTGAGTTTCAGGCTTTAACCTTCGAGCTACTATGAAAGTCTTTCTCACGGGCTGCGCCGGCTTCATCGGGTTCCACACAATCCTGCGTCTGCTGGAGCGCGGCGATACGGTGGTAGGCATGGATAATGTCAGCCCATACTACGATCCGTCACTCAAAGAGGCGCGCCTGAAGATCCTGGGATCGAAGAAAGGTTTCACCTTCGTACGCGGCGACATCCTGGACCGCCGCCTCGTGCGCGAGACGATGCAGGGCTGCGACCGGGTGTGTCATCTCGCGGCGCTCGCGGGCGTCCGCTACGCGTTCGATCATCCGGACGAATACATCGATATCAACATCCGCGGCTTCTTCCACGTGCTGGAGGAGGCGCGGCGGCAAAAGATCGCAGGCTTCATCTACGCGTCCTCCAGCTCGGTGTACGGCGGCAACACGAAGCTCCCCTCCTCCGAGGACGACCGCACCGACAACCAGCTCTCGCTCTACGGCATGAACAAGAAGGACAACGAGTTGATGGCGCACACGTATCATCATCTCTACGGCATCCCGGTCACGGGCCTGCGGTTCTTCACGGTGTACGGGCCGTACGGCCGCCCGGACATGGCGCTGTTCCTCTTCACGGAGGCGTTGCTCAAGGACAAGCCGCTCCAGATCTTCGGCGAGGGAAAGATGCAGCGCGACTTCACCTACGTGGAGGACATCGCGGCGGGCATCGTCGCATCTTTGGACAAAAATTATCCGGAGGAAATTTTCAACCTCGGCTGCGGACGTAAGGAGGAACTGATGGAGTACATCCGCATGGTCGAGCACAGCGTGGGAAAGGAGGCGAAGAAGGAATACCTACCCATGCAGCCCGGCGACGTGCGCGCGAGCCTTGCCGACATCTCGCATGCACGGCAGAAGTTGGGCTACGAGCCCAAGACGATGATTCAACAGGGCGTACCGAAATTCGTGGCCTGGTACCGGGAGTATTACGGTCTTTGAGGCGCGGTTTTACCGGTTACGACAACTCCCCCGGAACCGAAGTTTCGGGAGGGCGGCCGTCCAATTTGACCAATCTAATCTGATTCGGTAGTTACAGGCCCAGCGCCTGCAGGATCTGCCAGATCGCGGTGGCGATCTCGCCACGGGTCACAGGCGCATTCGGATTGAGTGCGGTCGTGGTGCCGGGGAAGAGGCTGTAGAACTGTGCGGCGCCGGCGTACTGGGCGAACCAGTCGTTGGCGTTCACGTCGGTGTACGCGTAGGCGAGGTTCTGCTGGAGGCCGAAGGTGAGGGTCAGCATCTTCAGGAACTCCGCGCGCGTTACGCCCTGGTCAGGCTTGAAAGAACCGTCGGGGTAGCCGGAGATGATACCCCGGTCCGCGGCGTCGATGACGTACTTCGTGTACCACTGGCCATCGAGGACATCCCAGAAACGACCGTTGTTGACCTTTTCAGGAACGGAGCCGAACTTCGCGAGGAGGAGGAACTTGGCCGTCTCGGCGCGGTTCACGATGTTGGCGGCGCGGAAGGTGCCGTCGGAGTAGCCGCCGATGATGTTGCGTCCGGCGAGGTAGTTGGCGGCGCGTCCGGTCGTGGAGACGTTGTCGATGTCCGAGAAGCGCGATTGCTGGTTGGGCTGGTTCTGGTTCGTGCAGACCTGGCCTTCATAGTTGCCCGTGGTGCTCTGGCAGGAGTTGTTGTTCCCCGTGTTATTGCCGGTGTTCACCGTCTGACGGTTCTTGAAGGTGAGGACCGCGCAGGTGTTTCCCACGCTGACGGTCACCTGCATGGTGGCCGGCGTGATCTGGATCCAGCCCTGTTTGGGCTCTTCCGTGACAGTGTGGCTGCCCGCAGAGACGTTCTGGAAGCGGATACGGCCGTCGCCCAGGTTCTGCATCACGAGGTTGTTATCCAGGCGGAACGAGAACTGCGTGACCGGGGTCAGGACGGCACCGTTCGTGTCGTAGGTTTCCTTGATGACCTCGATACAGCCCGTGAGCTGGGACGAGTTCGATTCGTCGTTATCGCTGGGACTGTACGAGTTCGGATTGTTCGGGTTGCCGTCCATGTGGCAGCCGGGATCGTAGATATCGACCTGGCCGTCGTTGTCGTTGTCGTAACCATCACGGCACTGCGGGACGGTGACCTGGATCGCCTCGCTGTTGTCGTTCGGATCGTAACTGTTCGGGTTGCTGAAGTTTCCGTCGGTGTGGCAACCCGGGTCGTAGATGTCCACGAGCGTATCGTTGTCGTTGTCGAAGCCGTCGGAGCACTGCGGAACCTGCTGCTGGTTTTGTTCGTTGTTGTCGTTCGGGCTGTACGAGTTCGGGTTGTTCGGGTTGCCGTCGGTGTGGCAGCCGGGATCCTGGCTGTCCGTGAGGTTGTCGTTGTCGTTGTCGAAGCCGTCGGAGCACTGCGGAACCTGCTGCTGGTTTTGTTCGTTGTTGTCGTTCGGGCTGTACGAGTTCGGGTTGTTCGGGTTGCCGTCGGTGTGGCAGCCGGGATCGTAGATGTCCACGAGTGTGTCCTCGGGATCGGCGTTATCGACGCCGTCGGAGCACTGCGGAACCTGCTGGTTGAACTCGTTGTTATCGGTCGGATCGTAACTGTTCGGGTTGTTCGGGTTGCCGTCGGTGTGGCAGCCGGGATCCTGGCTGTCCGTGAGGTTGTCGTTGTCGTTATCGAGGGTATCGGAACAGGCGGACGCGGGAGGGGGGCAACTATTCGTCCTCTGCCACAGACACAGATCGCTGAAACATGGACCGTTGCTAAGGATGCAGATCTGGGCCTTCGTCGAGTAGCCCGCACCGGGCGACGACTGGCGGCAATCAACCGCAGTTCCGTTGCTGCCTGCGTGGCTAAAGAGCAGATCGGCTGCCGTGCCGGATTTCTCCCACAGACAGACATCGGAAAAGCAGTAGTACGGGGCGACCGAGTTGTTGGCCGCGCAGCCGCGCGCTTTAAGCGAGTATCCGGCGGGCGGAGTCGTGGCACAGCTCAGGGAGTCCGGGTAGTTGCCGCCCGCGCGCGTCATCGTGTATTCCAGCGAAACCGGGGTCGGACGGCGCCACAGACAGACCTGCGTGTAGCACGGTCCGCCGCTGATAAGGCATTCCTGGTCGGCCAGCGTCCATCCGGCGCCCGGGGACGCCGAGGTGCAGGCGGTGGCCGAGCCGCTCGCCTGTCCCAGCGGGCTGTAGTAGAAGCTGCTGGAGAGCGTCATCGTGTACTCGTTGCGGGCCGAACACGCATTGTTTCCGCCGCGCACCTCGACCTGGGCCGTGTCCGTCACCGCGGAGATGCCGTTGCCGCTCACGGTCGACGTCACGGTGTAGACGCCCGGGTTCTGCGGGGCGCGCATGCGGAACTGGATGTAACCGGAGCCGCGCGCGGTATCGAGCAGATCAAGCGGGTCGAACATCGAATTCTGTGCACGGAACGCGGTGCCCGGAACGGCACCTCCACAGACATAGGACGTCAGCGGGGTGTTGGACGGGTGGAGAGTCACCACGTCATCGGTGTTGCTGTTGCTCAGGTTGATGTAATCGCAGTCGCTGAAGTTCAGGTAGCGCTTGCCCAGGTGGTCGCCTGCAGCGAAGAGCGAGTTGGCAGCGCGGTAGTAGACGTTCGGATCCGTCGAGGTTCCGCAAGTCAGAGCGGTAAACGGCGTGTTAGACGGGGCGAAGTTCACGATGTCGTCCGTGTTCAGATTATTCATGAGCGCGTAGTCGCAGTCCTGCATGTTCGCGTAGCGCCGTGCGATGAGATCGACCACGTTGCGCAGCGATTGCGCGGAGCGGTGGTACGTGCCGTTGCCGCCCGGACCGCAGGTGACGGCGTCGATGCGGACATTGCCGGGTTGGAACCCGTAAATATCATCGGTGTTCGACCCGTTGACGAGCGCGTAGTCGCAGTTCTGGAAGTTGAGATACCGCTTCTTGCCCATCTCGAAGACACCCTGGCGCTGGCCAGGGCTGATGTCGTACAGACCGGCAGTGGGCGAGATGGTCAGATCGGTGGACGAAGACCAGACGCTGGCCTCGTTGATCGCTCCGGCCTGTCCGGGGCTGTCGTTGCAGACGATCTCCCCCGGCGCAGGCGTGATGCAATTGCGCGTGGTACCCGATACGTAGGTGAATCCGGCCTCCAGAAGGGCACGGACCGAGGCATTCGTGACTGCAGCGGACGTGCGGTTGTTGTAGACGAGTCGGACCGTAACGGCTGCTCCAGGATCGACCGCGGAGGCGCCGATGAGATCCGGCACGAACGTCTGTCCGTTCGTGGAAAGCTGAACATCGTGGGCAATGCCCCCGATCTCGGCGGCACTGGTCAGGACTGGCACAGATCCTCCAAGTAGGGAGCTGATGGTGAGCACGGCCAGAAACCGTACATGACTAGTCGTGGACATAAGGTGAATAGTGAAAAAGGGCCCATTCTAGCAACTCGCAAAGGCTGACGTCAAATCTCGCCGACATCCCCTGCCCGAATGACCGGATTTTGCCTGTGCGACAACAAAAGGCCTCTTGGCGCATGTTCAGGATCGCGCGGGATTTCCGCGCACTGGGCCACCGACTGAGACACCGAGAAAGGGCACCACCCCACCCCACCCCCCACCCCCCCCCCCCCCCCCAAACGAGCGGGGATGACCTTTTCGTATACAGAACAATCAACGCGCGCGCACGTAGGCCTCCACGGGACCGCTGGCAACAAGGAGCCATCCCCCGCGCGGGAAGTTCTCACACGCGACGGGACAGACAACAGCAGTCGCCTGCGGCAGCAGATCCTCGCGGTAACGCCGGACCTCCGACGCGCTTTCGTACTGCCACTCGTGGCCGAAGTTCCCGCTGATGAGTGTCAGGTGTTGTTCACCGAGCGCGCGCATCGTGGCCCGTGCCGGAGAGGGGGACGCCTCGGGTGCATTGAGCGCCAAAAGAATAATCATGCACGGCAGCAACGCGGCCAGCACGGGCCGGGGTGCGAGGCCGGAGCGCAGCAGCGTGATCAGCCCCCAGACGAGCAGCGGCGCGAAGAGCACCGCGTAGTAATCGAACCGGTTCAGGAGGATGAATGCGCCGATGAGGAGAAATGATACGATCAGTTCGGGCCGACGTTCTTTGGCGAGGCCGACGACGCCGAGCACGCTGACGAGTCCGCTGCCCGCGACGAGCCACAGGCGCAATGACGCGAGTAGCCGAACCATGAGCGATGACGCCGCATCTTCGCCACCGTGATGGATGATGCTGCGGATCGCGAGCGGATTCTGGAGCGTGTAGAGAACGAGCAGAGCGATGGGCGCACAGGCGTAGAGCGCGATGTCGCGGCGCCTGAACCCGGCGCGCGCGAACACGGCGACTGCCAGCGGGAAGAACAGAAACGCCTGATACGCCGCGAAGAGCGACGCCGTCCAGAAGAGCGAGACGAGGAGCGGATGCTTCGCGGTGATGCCGGGACGCACAAGCAGCCACAGCAGCACGAGTGCCTGCACCGCGTTGACCGGAGCCAGCATGATGGCACCCGTCTGCAGGATGACACCGGCCGAGAGCAGCCACGCCGCGGCCGCGGCCACGCGCGCGTCATGGCGCAGATCGCGCGTCATGTCCCAGACGAGCCACGCCGCCTGGATGAAAAGCGTGGCGAGAATAACGCGCCAGAAGAGTTCCTGCCCGCTCCAACCGTCCGTGAGGTGAAGGATGGAACGCAAAAACGGCGGGTGCGGGTACGGGATATCCAGCAGGTACTTTGCCTCATCGGTACGGATGCCGCCGGGCAGGCGCAGGACCGCGAGCAGGATCGCGTAGGCTTGCAGACCGAGAACGGACATCAATCGGCGCATGGCTGAGTGGCGAGGGAAGCGAGCGTGACATCAAGGCAGGTGAACGTATCGGGACCAAATTGATATGACCGGTACATGAGGCGGATGCGGTCATCCGTCACCCGACGCAAACCGACGCCGGAAAGCAGCCAACCCCGTGCGTCGGCGGTGCGCGTGACGGCGGCCTCGACGCGAGAGCGCAGGTCCGCGTCGGCATACAGAGGCAGCAGTCCCGCGAGATGCATGCAGAGCGGCACAGCCGCTCCGATGAGGAACGCCGCACAGCCTCGTCGCTGGGCGGAGAGCGTCATGCGGTGCGCCAGGTGATGAGACGGCTCATGGTGTAGTTCCAGATCATGCCGAGGAACGCTCCAGTCACGACACTCAGGATCTCCGGCACTCCCTGCGCGTACAGGTGCACCGTACAGGCGAAGCTGGCCAAGGCGCCGAACAGACACGCGACATTATACGTGAGCAGACCTGTCACTGCGCGGAGTCCCCGCAACCGGGCAGAGGAGAACGTCCAGGCATTGTTCAGCCAGAAGTTGAAGAGAATGGCGGCCTCGATGCCCGTGACGAGCGGCAGAGGCACTCCCAGGAAATCCGCGCCGGTCTCGCCGAGTAACAGGCGCGACACCAGCAGGTACACGATGAGGTTCACCGCCACGCCCATCGCGCCGACAATGCAGTACTCGACGAGGGTCAGCGGGATCCAGCGGCCGAGCGTGGAATCGTACAGATACTCGATGAACTCCAGCTGCACGCGCCGCGAGAGTTTGCTCTCGCCCTTCTCGCGCACGCCGAAGGTGAACGGCAGTTCGCGCACGGTCGTGGACACGGGCACATGGATGAGCAGATCGAGCAGGATCTTGAAGCCCTTGGGGTTCAATGCCGGGAGCGCCTGTTCGAACACGTCGCGGTGAATGGCGAAGAAACCGCTCATGGGGTCGCGCACACGCACCTTGCAAAGCCGGATGGCGAGCGATGTGGCAAGACGGCTCATCGCGTGGCGCCGCTCATCCCACTCCCCCACGCTGCCGCCTTCCGCGTACCGGGATCCGACGGCAATCCCCGCGCCGCCGCGCACAGCATCAGCCAGGGCGGGCAATAGTGACAAGTCATGCTGGCCATCGGCATCGGCAACCGCCAGCACGTCGCCCCGCGCCGCCAGGAATCCCTCGATCACCGCCGACGACAGACCGCGGCGCCCGATCCGGCGGATCACCCGGATGGTCTCGTCCTTCTCCCCCATCTCGCGCGCTCTACGCCAGGTTTCATCCGGCGAATCGTCATCCACGATGATCACCTCGTGCGGAACGCCCTTCAACCCAGAACGCAGCCGGGGAAGCACGAGAGGCAGGCTCTCGGATTCGTTGTAGGTGGGCAGGATGACGGAAAGCACCCGATGAGTGTATCCGTGGATAATTCTCTTGTCAGCGAGCTTTGAGCTTTGAACTTTTCACTTTAAGCTGGTCGCGGCTTATCGCTCACGGCTGTCTATGAAAATCCTCGTCACCGGTTCCTCCGGCACCATCGGCACCCGTCTCTGCGAGCGTCTGCTGGAACGCGGCGATAGCGTGCTCGGCATGGACTGGATGGAAAACAAATGGCAGAAGAACGTGGAAGTGATCACGACGCGCATCGATCTGCGCGACGAGAAAGCCGTGGAAGCCGTGAAGGTCCCCGACGGCGTCGAGACGCTGGTGCATCTGGCCGCCAATGCCCGCGTGTACGAGCTGGTGGAGCACCCAGAACGTGCCCGCGATAATTTTTTGACACTCTTCAATACGCTAGAACTCGCGCGCAAGCACGGCATCAAGCGCTTCGTGTTCGCATCCTCGCGCGAGAGCTACGGCAACATCCGCGCGGATCTCTACAAAGAAGACATGGTGCGCGTGGAGAACTGCGAGAGTCCGTACACCGCCAGCAAAGTGGGCGGTGAGGCCCTCGTGGAGGCATACCGGCGCTGCTACGGGATCGATCAGATCACGTTCCGCTTCAGCAATGTGTACGGTATGTACGACGACACGATCCGGGTTGTCCCGCTGTTCATCCGGCAGGCGCGCGCCAACCAGCCGATGGCGGTCTTCGGGAAGGACAAGTGCCTGGACTTCACGTACATCGACGACACCGTCTCGGGCATCATCGCCGCGCTGGAGAAGTTTGACGCCATCAAGAATCAGACCTACAACCTCGCGTACGGTGAAGGCACGACAATCCTGCACCTTGCCGAGCGCGTGAAGGAACTCTGCGAGAGCACATCGGAGATCGCAGTTGGGCCGTCGCGCACCGGCGAAGTAGTTCGGTACGTCGCGGACATCGCCAAAGCGAAGAAAGCGTTCGGGTATTCGCCGCAGACGCCTTTCGAGAAAGGCATCAAGCTGGCGGCGGACTGGTATCGCAAACACACCTGAGCCTCACGCCTTCTTTTTGGTCTCGTGGTAAACCATCTCGAGGTTCACCTCCCACAGGTTTGATTTGTCCGTGCGTCCCTCCACGATGTTATCGACGGCCATCATCGCCGTGAGCATCGAGTGGTCCTGGTTGTTGTAGCGGTGCATACCGTTGCGTCCAACAAGGAACATATTCGGGATCGTGTTCACGTAATCGCGGACGACCTGCAGCTGATCGTAACTGCCGATGTAGGCGGGATACGCCTTGGGCATGCGCAGCACGCACGCATCGAGGACGTCTTCGGATTTGAGGAAGCCGATGGTTTCCATTTCGCGCACTCCCAACTGGATCATCTCCTGATCGGGCTTGATCCACAGGTCGCCGCCTTCGTTCACAAAGTACTCCAGGCCGATCCAGATCGTGTTCTTGCGGTCGGCTACCATGTATGGGCTCCAGTTGTTGAAAATCTGAATGCGCCCCACGCGCACGTCGCCCTCCTGCACGTAGATCCAGTTGTCCGGCACGTCGGCCGCGGGCTGCTTGTTCCACTCTTCGACGTGCAGCTTTTTGAGGAGCAGGCCGACGGTGAGGAAATCTCGGTAATGCAGGCCCTCGGCAACCTCCACGACGGTCGCGGGCGGATACGGAGTCGTCATGCCGATCAGATGTTTGATGGGCATGGTGGAGAAGAAATAATCGCACGCGACGCGCTCCAGTCCGCCGGTCTCGACGTTCTCGATGGTGACGGCTTCCACCTTGCCGTTCGCCAGATGCATCGCCTGCACGCGACGACGCGTATACAGCTCTCCGCCGCATGCCTGGACCTGCTCGGCGACCGTCTCCCACATCTGACCCGGGCCGAATTTGGGATAGTAGAAGCGCGTGATGAGGCTCGTCTCGCGCTCCTCCTGCGCCTTCTGGAAATCGCTGGAGAGCAGATCGCGGAGCGCATGGGTAACGGCACGTTTGAGCGAGAGCCCTTTGATGCGCTGCGAGCCCCAATCGGCGCGGATCTGGTTGCAGGGCACGCCCCAGACCTTCTCGGTGTAATCCTTGAAGAAGGTCTCGTAGAGCCGCTTGCCGAAACGGTTGGTGAAGAACGCATCCAGGTACGTTTCGTCTTTGAGTGGGTACATCTTGGACTTGATGTAACTCATACCGATCATGAACGTGTTCCAGAGTCCCAGCCGCCGCGCGACCGAGAACGTGATGCCGATCGGATACGGGAAGAAGTTGCGACGGTAGAAGATGCGCGAGAGGCGCGGACGCTGGAGCATCACGTCGTGCTCTTTCTCGGGATCGGGAGCCGGACGCGTCATCGCGGTGACATGCGGGTCTTTGTGTTCGCGCGCCTCGGGCATGCACCGCACGCACAGGTACTCGACGAGCGATTCCGTCGCATAGTCGATCGCGTGGCCTTTTTCGACGGTGTCCGCAGACGGCGCGCCCTGCAGCGGCAGGATATTGAACCACCACTTCATCACGCGGTCGCTCTTGGAGAAAAAGCGATGCCCGCCGATGTCTATGCGGTTCCCTTTGTAATTGAACGTCTGGGCGATGCCGCCGATCGCATTTGTGGATTCGAACACCAGCGGCTGGATATCCGTCCTCTTGAGAAGCTCATACGCGGCGGTGAGTCCGGCCGGACCTGCGCCAGCAATGATGGCTTTCTTCTTCTGCACGGGCGCAGTGTAGCGCATGCCCCATTGTCCGAAATTCTTATCATGACGAGCGTGTAGCGTTCTTCACGTTCGGCTATAGCATCATATTTCTATCGCAGACGATTCTCGCGCATTCCGGTGAATCATGATCCAATCATGAAGATACAGCGACGCATTTATCCCCATCGGAAGTCATTTTCTCCGAACACAAATTCTATTCAGTACTGTTTTAGGGCTTCTTGGAAGCCGAGAACATTGCACAAATTTGTAGCTCGCCTACGATGTAACGATTTGCAGCGGCAGACACATCCACTGCGGATCACCTCCACACTAAAAGAGAGACAGACGCACGCATACACACAGACAGCACCCCGGCCGGGGCACCCAAAAGATCCTTCACACCATCGTCCATCACGCAGAGAGAGGAGTGGTCGCTCCAGCGAACGTTCCTCCCGGCCAAGCACCTTGCATCCTTGCACACTTCTGGGCATAGCGATCGTCTTGCTCAGTGGCCACTCTCCTCTCTGCTTTGCAACGTCGCCCTGCGTATCTTCGAGGATCGCGCGGGGTGCACCCCCCTCCGCTCCCCTGTGTGTGTTCTTCGGACCTCATCTGATGCAATACACCGTCCCGGGGACTTCGTCCGGTCGCGAAGGTAAACAAGTGACCGCAGCAAGGCAGGCAGTCCGAGGTTCCTCGCCTCACCGTTCTCTCCCACAACAGCCCCGGCAATCGTCCCAAGGGACGCGCCGCACGGCATCGGGAGCAGACACAAAGATCAAAGACCCGTCAGGGTCTTTTTTCATGGTGAAAATAGTGTCACCCTGAGCTCGCTTGCCCTGAGCGAAGCCAAAGGGTCGAAGGGCGACACCATTGAACACCGCCCGTCTCGGACATTCAGGAAGCTTCTTTGTCAGAGGAGATAGGGAACCTTGTCCGGTTCCCTCCCCTCCGACACCTCCCTCACCTTCCTGACGAACCCGTGAAGCATGTAGGAGCATTGTGCAAGACATGCTCGGAGGCTGAACTTCTAATTCTCCGCACAGGATTGCCATACACGATGGTGAAGTGGTTTGTGCAGAGGGTCATCCTGTATTGATAGACAAAAAGCTAACATTAGAAAAATGGTGTCATGCTGAGCCCGTCGAAGCATAAGATTCTCAGTGAAACACAAACTTCTTCCGCATGCCGAAATTCCAGCCGAGGACGATCACCTGCGTGAGCGCCTTGGCCAGAATGTGCTGGATATTGAGCAGATCCGCGAAAGCAAAGAGCAGCAGTTCGGTCCAGAGGAGCCCCCCAAGCGCGATGGAGTACGCCATGGCGATCTCTTTTTTGCGTCCGTGCTTGCTCTCGAAAATCCAGAGCACGCTGAGAAAGTGATTCCACGCGAACCCGACGGTATAGCCGACAAGCGCGGACAGGTAGATGTTCTGGCCTGCGTACTCCGCAAGTGCTGTGTACACGGACAGATCAATGACCGCCGATGTGCCACCGACAACGAGATAGCGCAGGAACTGGATGCGCCCGCTGCTGGTTTTACTCAGGAAGAGCCGTTGGAGGGTGATGGCAAGCATGAGTGGAGGGGCGGATTCAGCGCGGGAGCGTGACTCCGAGAGCCTTGCAATCCGCCTCAATCATGAGCTGCGCGAGAGTGTGGACGTCGGTCTTGGCCTCCCAGCCGAGCTCTTTGCGTGCCTTGGACGCGTCGCCGCAGAGGAAGTCGACTTCGGCGGGACGGTAGTGGCGCGGATCGATGGCAACGATGGTTTTGCCGGTCTTCGTGTCCACGTAGATCTCTTTCTCTCCTGCGCCTTTCTTCTCCCACGCAATGCTCGCGGCGCTCAGGCAGGATTCCAGGAACTCGCGGACCGAACTGACTTTGCCCGTGGCGAGGACGTAATCCTCGGGCTTCTCGCGCTGGAGCATCATCCACATGCCCTCCACGTATTCCTTCGCGTAACCCCAGTCGCGCTTGGACTCAAGATTGCCGAGATAGAGGCACTCCTGCAGACCCGCGAGGATGCGAGCGAGCGAGAGCGTGATCTTGCGCGTGACGAAGTTTTCGCCGCGGCGGGGAGACTCATGGTTGAAGAGAATGCCATTCACGGCGAACATCCCGTAGCTCTCGCGGTAGTTGCGCGTGAGGTAGAAGGCGTACGCCTTGGCACAGCCATAGGGACTGCGCGGATAGAACGGCGTGGATTCGTTCTGGGCCTTGCCGTCGGTCTTGCCGTAGAGCTCGCTGGAACTGGCCTGATAGAAACGGATGGGCAGATTGCTGGTACGAATCGCCTCGAGTAGGCGCGTGGTGCCGACTCCCGTAATATCGCCCGTGTACTCGGGCGTGTCGAAGCTGATGGCGACATGACTCTGCGCGGCGAGGTTGTAGACCTCATCGGGGCGCACGAGGTTGAGCACGCGCATGAGCGAGCTGCTGTCGCCAAGATCGCCGTAGTGGAGGGTAATGGGCAGGTTCGGCGTGTTGACATCCGAGAAGAGGTGCTCGATACGTCCGCGATTGAATGTGGACGCTCGACGGACGAGGCCGTGCACTTCGTATCCTTTGGAGAGCAGGAATTCGGCCAGATACGAGCCGTCCTGACCCGTGATGCCGGTGATGAGCGCGACTTTTTTGGCCATGGAAACGAGGGCTGGAGGCCACTATAGCGAAGCCCCGGGCGCACTGACAGGCCTGCCACCGACCGCTACACTGGAGCCCCATGAGAAGGACCACCGTCTGCATCGTCGGATTGGGCTATGTCGGGCTGCCGCTCGCCTGGACGTTCGCGCGCGCCGGGCACACCGTGCTGGGATACGACATCGCGGAGAAGCGGATCGCGGAACTGAAGGCCGGACACGACCGCACCAACGAACTGACGGATGAGCAGCTGGAACAGGTGACGATCGAATACTCCGCAGACCCGGCCGTGATAGAGAAAGCCGAGGTCATCATCCTCGCGATTCCCACCCCGGTGGACGAGCGCAATCACCCGGATCTGTCGCTGGTGGAAAGCGCGAGCAGGACGGTCGGCAAACATCTGAAGAAAGGCATGACCGTCGTCTACGAGTCAACGGTGTATCCGGGAGTGACCGAGGACATTTGCGGTCCGATTCTGGAAAAAGAATCCGGACTGACGCGCGGCAAAGATTTCTGGCTCGGTTATTCGCCCGAGCGCGTGAATCCCGGCGACAAGGAGCACACCGTCGATAAAATCGTGAAAATCGTCGCGGGCGAGGATGAGAAAACATTGGAGACGCTCACAGCGTTGTACGGTTCGATCGTGACCGCGGGCATCCATCGCGCGCCGAGCATCAAAGTAGCGGAGATGGCCAAAGCGATTGAGAATGCACAGCGCGACTTGAATATCGCCTACATTAATGAAATCGCCATGCTCTGCGGCAAACTGGATCTTCGGACCAAAGACGTTCTGGCCGCCTCGGGCACCAAGTGGAACTTCCTCAAGTTCCAGCCCGGCCTCGTCGGCGGGCACTGCATCGGCGTCGATCCGTACTACCTGGTAGAGAAGGCACGGCAGCTCGGCATGGACGCCGCGCTCATCGGCGCGGGGCGCAGGATCAATGACGGCATGAGTGCATACGTCGCGACGCGCACGGTCACGGCACTCTCGGAACGCAAGAATCCGCGTGTGCTGGTACTAGGCCTGACATTCAAAGAGAACATCCCAGATCTGCGGAACAGCAAGGTTTTTGATGTTATCGAAGCCTTGCAGAATGCCGGCTGCACCGTGGAGGTAGACGATCTTCACGTCTCTCGTGAAGACGTGACACGTTTGCATCTGAAGCAGGGCAAGCTTGAGAAAGAAAAATATGATGCGATTCTGCTGCTTGTCCCTCATGCACACTTTCTTAAAAAACCGGTTGAAACGTACGTCGATGCGCTCAATGCCAGGGGCGTCTTCTACGATCTCAAGTCCGTGTTTGCTCCCACTGCCTTCGAAGCCGCGGGCAGGACGTATCTCTCGCTCTGACGCGTTGTCTGCCGCAGCGGAGGTTCATGAACCTCCGCTGCGGATACGATCCTCACCCGATAATCTCGCGTAGAAAACCGGACGAAGCGGTACTAGACTCGTCGCAATAGACTTTTCCCTTCCAGAAGCCATCCATGACCCCCGATAAGCCGCACGCCGGAGAGGACGCCATACTCGGCGAGACAATCGCTATCGTCGGCCTTGGGTTCGTGGGACTGCCGCTGGCCGCAACCTTCGCGGACGTCGGCTTCACGGTGACAGGCGTCGATGCGAACCCGCACGTCCTCAAGTGTCTCAAGGCAGGCAAGAGCCATTTCGAGGAACAGGGACTGCAAATGTATCTCGATCGCCATCTCGGCAAACGCCTCACGGTGGCCGAGAAATTGGAAAAAGGCGCGCACAATATCTACATCATCGCCGTCGGCACGCCGGTGGATCCGGACACGCGTCGTCCGATCATGGATTACGTTGCCAGCGCGTCCTCCATGGTCGGCATGATGCTCAAGAGGGGCGACCTGGTGGTGATGCGCTCGACGGTTCCGGTCGGCACCACGCGCGAGATCGTCCTCCCCCATTTGGAAAAAGAGAGCGGCATGAAGGCCAGTGAGGATTTTCATCTCGTCTTCGCTCCGGAGCGCCTCGTTGCCGGACGCGCGCTGGAGGAACTGCGCGAACTCCCGCAGATCATCGGCGGCTACAAAGGAGGCGCGGACGTGGAGCGCGCGGAGAAGCTGTTCCGCAAGCTGACGCCCGTGACGGTGGAAGTGGAAGGCATCGAATCTGCTGAAATGGCCAAAATTATCGACAACAGCTATCGAGACCTGACTTTCGCGTATGCCAACCAGATGGCGCGACTATGCGAATGCATCGGCATCGACATGGTCAAACTCGCCCGCGCCGTGAACTTCGGTTACAAGCGCAATCGTGTTCCCGCCCCAAGCCCGGGAGTGGGCGGCACGTGTCTCACTAAAGACCCGTTCATCCTGCTGCAGGTCGGCGAGAAGTACGGCTACGAACCGAAGCTCGCCCGCGTCGCGCGCGAGATCAACGAGAGCATGCCCGGCCACGTCGTGGAGAAAGTCCTCAAGCTGCTCAAGAAGGCCGGCAAAGATCCCCAGACTGCGACCGTGTGCGTGTTCGGCATGGCATTCAAGGGCAAGCCCGAGACGTCCGACATGCGCGACTCGCCGTCCGTGCCGCTGGTGAAGGGATTGATGGCCGCCGGATGCGCCGTGATCGCCCACGATCCGGTCGCCAACAAAGAGCACATGGAGAAGTCCGGCGTGCGCGTCGTCGAACTGAAGGAAGGATTCATGGCGGCTGACGCGGCGGTGATGATGACCAACCACCCGGTCTACGAGAAACTGGATATTCACGCGTTCCTGCCGCTTCTGAAGAAACCCGCCGTGTTCATCGACGGCTGGCATATGTACGATCCGGATGAGATCAAGGCTGTTTCAGATATCCACTACGGCGGCGTCGGCAATGACTAAAATTGGCTACCCGACTTCGTCCTCCTCAGACGGGCTTCGCCGGGCAAGCTGGCGTCACTATTCTTCTCTCGCACATTCTATGAACATTCTCGTCACCGGAGGAGCGGGCTTCATCGGGAGCGCGCTCGTGCGCAGGCTGATGCAAGACGGCCACACCGTGCGCGTGATGGACGACTACTCGCGCGGCGTTCCCACGCGCCTCGCGGATATCGCGAAACAGCTCGATATGGTGCAGGGTGACGTGCGGATCTATGACGACGTGGATCGCGCGACCGCGGGAATGGAATTGGTGTATCACCTCGCGGCCGTGAACGGCACCGAGAACTTCTATAAGCACCCAGACCGTGTGCTGGAGGTGGCAGTGAAAGGCACGATGCACACCATGGACGCAGCTATCAAGCACAGGTGCAAACGCTATCTGCTGGCGTCATCCTCGGAGGTGTACCAGACGCCCACGCACGTCCCAACGACCGAGGCCGAGCGCATCATCGTCCCGGATGTCCAGAACGCGCGCTTCTCGTACAGCGGCGGCAAGATCATCGGCGAGCTGCTCGCGCTGCACTATCTGGCCCGCAAGGGCGTGGAGGCCGTCATCTTCCGTCCGCATAACATCTACGGCCCGGACATGGGCAACGAACACGTCATTCCGCAGTTCGTGGCACGCCTCGGAGCACTGAAGAAGTCCGGTGGAGGCTCTTTTCCGATCCAGGGCGACGGCAGCGAGACGCGGGCATTCTGTTACATCGACGACGCAGTGGAGGGCATCGTCCGGATCGCGGAGAAGGGCAAAAGCGGCGAGCTGTATCACCTGGGCAATCCGGAGGAAGTGACGATTGCGGACCTCGCCAAGCAGATGGCCGACGCAATGGGCGTGAGAATCGAGCTCCAGGCCGGACAGAAGACCGAAGGCAGCACGAACCGCCGGTGCCCGGACATCGCCAAGCTGCGCGCCCTGGGCTATGAGCCGCGCGTTGCACTGACCGAGGGGCTCGCCAAAACATGCGAACTGGAATGGAAGCGCGTGCAAGCTCTACACTGACGTCCGTCCCCCTCACCCGATGCGCATTCTGGTCATCGCCGAGTCGCTGAACCCCGAGAACGGGTGGGGAACGATTGCGCGCCACACCGTCACCGGATTGCAGGAGCGCGGCCACACGGTTTTCGCGCTGCTCCACGAAGCGACCGCCCGCCCGATCTGCAAAGAGATGACGGGCCTGCCCGCCGCGACCGCCGCGGTGGATTCGCGGCTTGCCCGCTGGAAGACCGCCCGCCGTGAGCGCAAAGCCATCCGCAAATGGAAGCCCGATGTTTTGCATGTGGCCGTCGAGCCCTACGCGCTGGGACTGCCAATGGCCGGACGCTTCCGTCGTCTGCCACCGTGGCTGCTGATTCTGCTAGGAACGTACACCGTGCTGCCGTTTGAGTACCGTTCGACGCGGGGCCTGATGCAGAAGGTATACAAGAAGGCCGGAGCGCTGCTCGCGTGCAGCATGTACACGCGCGACCGGGCATTTGCGGCGATCGAAACACACTGCGGAGCGGAGTTCCGCGCCGACGTAGAGAAGCGCACGGAACTGTTCAGGCTCGGCACGGACGAGCGCCCCACCGAGCGAAGCGCCAGCGCGAAGGGCGAGCCCAAGCGGGTGCTGTTCGTCGGGATGGTGAAGCCGCGCAAGGGCGTGCTGGAGCTGGTGCAGGCGTGCGCCGCGTTCAAGGGACGCAGCTCCGTCCCCTTCCATCTGGATATCATCGGGGATTTCCGCGAGGAACATCCTTACATCCGGCAGATCCGCGAGACGATCCGCAACCGCGGACTGGAGACGAACGTGACGCTGCGCGGACACGTCAGCCGCAGCGACGTGGAAGAGGCCTACAACCGCGCGGACCTGTTTGCGATGCTCAGCAAACCCGATGGCATCAACTTCGAGGGCTTCGGGATGGTCTTTTTGGAAGCCAACGCGCGCGGCATCCCGGTGATCGGTCCCAACGGCTCGGGCTGCAGGGAAGCGATTGATGACGGGATCTCCGGCTACGTGGCCGATCCGGATGACGCCGAGGCCGTCGCGGAGCGCATGCGCCGGATACTGGAGGAGAATCGCATCCGCGCCGAAGACTGCCGCGCCTGGGCGAAGAAACACAGCATCGGCGCGCAGACCGCCGCCTTTGAAGCCGCATACCTGCGGATGAGGCCGATCGACGCCTGAGGCGCTAGGCCATCTCCTCGATGCGAGCCACGAGACCGCCCGCCACTTCGATGTTGGCCCCCGTCGGCGCCTCGACTTTTTCTTCGATCAGATCGCACACGACCTTGGCGACGCTCTCGGCGCTCTGCTGGCGCTCGCTGTCCTCCGCACCGAACAGCTCCGCGCGCATGGGCGTGTTCACACCGCCGGGGGAAACCGTGTAGCAGCGCACATGCGGGGCGGATTCGCACAGTTCCTTGGCCAATCCCTGCGTGATGCCGCGCACGGCGAACTTGCTGGCGGAGTAGAGGGCGAGCCCCGCATGCGCCCGGGTCCCGGCACGGGAACCGATGGTGACGATGACGCCTGCCCGTCGGGCACGCAGCACGGGAATCGCTTCGCGCAGACAGTGGAAGACGCCCGCGACGTTGGTCTGGAACAGGCGCTCGAATTCGGCGTCGGAAACGTCCTCCAGGTCCTGGATGCGCGACGCGTAGCCCGCGTTGCAGATGAGCACATCGATGCCGCCGTGGCGGGAGACCACCTCGCCGAAGAATCGCTTCACCTGGGCGGAGTCGCGCACGTCGACGGCGAACGAGTCGTCGGACGCGTCATCGCCTCCCCCGCCGAGCGAGCAGGAGACGACTACGGCTCCGCGGGCCTCGAGGTCGCGGCAGAGCGCGCGGCCGATGCCGCGGCTTCCGCCCGTGACGATGCAGATGGCTCCGCGCAGGTCCATGCCGGGGATTCTACACCAATCCCCGCAGATCGGCTTTTTGACAGGGAGGACCGGGGCGCAACCGATGGACGGGAACGGCGCGCAAACCTACAATTCTCGCGTTCCTCCGCGCCGGAGGGCCTTCATCCGTGACCGCATCTTCCGCCATCACCGCGCCTCTCGGACGTTTCCGCGCCGACTGCCGCCTGTGCCACGCATCGAGCCTGACGACGTTCCTGGATCTCGGCATGCAGCCGCATAGCGACGGATTCCTGCGCGAGCAGGATCTGACAGAGCCCGAGCATTTTTTCCCGCTCGTCGCGTGCCAGTGCCGCGCGTGCGGATTCACGCAGCTGACATACGCGGTGAAGCCGGAGTTTTTGTACGGCGAGAGCTACGTCTATGACCCCTCGGTGACGGACACGTTCCGCAAACACTTCGCGGGACTCGCCGCGTCGGTGAAGGAGCGCGAAGACCTGAAAGCCGGCGGACTGGCCGTGGATATCGGATCGAACGTGGGACTGCTGCTCGGATCGTTCAAAGAACTGGGACTCAACGTGCTGGGCGTCGACCCGGCGCCGCGCGTGGCGGCCATCGCCAAAGAACGGGGTATCGAGACGATCGTGGATTTCTTCTCGCCCGCCGTCGCAGAGAGAATCGTGACCGAAAAAGGCAAAGCGGACATCGTGACGGCCACCAACGTCTTTGCGCATATCGACGATCTCGACGCAATCATGCAGGGTGTAGGCACGCTGCTTGCCGAGAAAGGCGTCTTTGTCTTCGAGGTGAACTACCTCGTGGATATTCTCGAGCGTCTCCTCTACGACACGTTCTATCATCAGCATCTCTCGTATCACTCCATCCGCCCGCTGCGGGAGTTCTTCGCGCGCTTCGGCATGGAGATCCACGATGTAGAGCGCATTCCCTCGCACGGCGGCAGCATCCGGGTGTTCGTCGGGAAGACCGACTCGCGTCCCATCAAACCCATCGTGACAGAACTGATTGCGCTGGAGGGATCGTCCGGCGCGTACGACATCGCGCGTCTGGAGCGGTTCGCAAGAGATGTCTCTTCACATCGTCAGGCGCTGACACGGATGCTCGTAGAGCTCAAAGACACCGGCAAAACCATCGTGGGCATCGGCGCGCCGGCCAAGGGCAACACGCTGCTCAACTTCTGCGGCATCACGCGCGGCCTCCTGGAGTTCGTCACGGATAAATCGACGCTCAAGCAGGGGCTCTACACGCCGGGCACGCATCTGCCGATCAAGGCGGACGCGGATTTCCTCAAGCTGAAGCCCGATTACGCCCTGATCCTTGCATGGAACTTCGCACCCGAGATCATGCGCAACCTGCAAGCTTACAAAGACGGCGGCGGACGGTTCGTCGTCCCGATCCCTTCCCCCATCCTCGTATGAAAGCGGAACTGAAAAAAATTGCCCCGGCCTTCACTGACGCGCGCGGCGACATCATTGATATTTTCGCGGGTGATCTGCATCACGCGGGCCTGCTGACCTTCACGGACGGTGCCAAGCGCGGCAATCATTATCACAAGCTCCAGACGCAATATACCTACATGGTCAGCGGCAAGGTGGAGATGAAAACGAAAGACAGCAGGGACCCGGCCGCGAAGACCGAGACGGTGGTGATGGTACCCGGCGACTTCGTGACACTGCCGCCGCTGCTGATTCACGCGTACAGGGCGCTGGAGCCCTCTGTGATGGTCTGTCTGACGACACGCGAACGCGAGACCGCCGCCGATTACGAGGCCGACACGATCCGCGTCGACCCGCTCTGATCCCCATGGCCGCGCCCTCCGCCAACCGGCTCTCCCCGCTCAAGGCCCTCCTCGTGAAAGCGGGAAGCAGGCTGGGGATCGACCTGACGTACTTTGTGAAGAACTCCGCGATTGTGACCTTCACGTACATCGCGTCCGTGGCCAGCGGCCTGGTGACGGGCTACCTCGTGGCGCGCATGTTCCCGAAGGAGATTTACGGCAGTTACCGCTTCGTGCTGAGCATCATCGGCATCGTGAGCATGGTGAGTATCCCCGGCCTTGCCTCGGCCGTCAGCCGCTCCATCGCTCGCGACGGCAAAGAGAAGACGCCCCTGCGTTTCACGATGATGACCAACATCGCGCTGTGCGTCATCGGCGTACTGATCCTCTGGGGCGCGATCCCGTTGCTGCACCTCTGGGACCGTCAGGATCTGTGGCCGCTGTTCTTCGTCGGCGGGCTCCTGTTCATCCCGAACCAGGTGGGCGCAACCTTCCTGAGCGGCATCGTCGCCGGCACCGAGAAATTCTCCGTGAACCTCCGCACGACGACCATCTCCAGTCTGATCGTGATCCCCTCGGTACTGCTGATGCTCTGGCTGCGTCCGTCGCCGGTGATTTTGATGGGCCTGATGGTCGGTCTGCCCGCGCTCCTCTACCTGTTGGAAATTCGCCGCGCGTTGCCCGCTTTTCCGTCCACGGAGAAATCCTGGAAAGTGACGACATACGGCGCACTGCTGAGCCTCAACACGATCCCCATCACGCTTGCGTCGCATCTGGACGGCCTGCTGATCTCGGCGTTCTTCGGTCTCAACAACCTCGCGGTGTTCGCCGTCGCGATTCTTATCCCCGAGCAGGTGAAGACGTGGTGCAAATACATGCTCCCCGTGAGCTACGCACGCCAGGCCGCAGGCGACGACCGCGCGGACCGCCGCGCCAAGATGACACGGGCCGTGTGGATCGGGACGCTGATCTTCGCACTCGGCATCAGCCTCTACGTGGTGATCGCCCCTCTTGTATTGCCGTGGCTCTTCCCCCGGTACCTCGGCCAAATGCAGGACGTCATCCTCTGGTCGCAAGCTTCAGCCATCGCGCTCATCACCACTCCCGCGACGCTCTTCCCGCAATACCTGGAGGCACGCGGCATGGTGCGCGACCTGCGGAACGCCCAGTGGACGGCATCGATCACGCTCTGCGCGCTGCTCCTCTGGCTGATTCCGACCATCGGCCCGCTCGGCGCTCTTATCGCCCGAGGCGTCTACCGGTTCATCTACATCGCCTACGCCTGGTGGGCCCTCCGGCGCCATCCACCCGGCACCCGGGAAACAGCGTAGACAGCGCTCAGTCGCGGTCTACAATGCGAGCCATGAGCAATGACACATCCAAACGGTCTTTTATGAAGTCCATCCCCCACCGGGCCATGTATCTGGCCCGGCTCTATGCGTCTTCACAGCCGCGTCGCTACCGCCACATCCTGCAGGCGCTGTACCGCCATCGTCCCCGCACGTTGCTGGAGATCGGCGTGTACCGCGGCATCCGCTCGCAGCAGATGATCGAGACGGCCGCGATCTTCCATGATGCCAAAGCCGTGCACTTCTATGGCTTTGATCTGTTCGATGAATTTAAGCCGGAGATCCTGCAGACCGAGTACTCCAAGAAGCCATTTGATATGCAGAATATCCAGGAGAAGCTGGAGCGCACGGGCGCGAACATTCACCTGTACCGCGGGTACAGCCAGCAGACGATGCCGGGCTGGGTCGCCGACATGAAGAAAAAAGACGAGACGATCGATTTCACGTTCATCGACGGCGGACACGCCATCGAGACGATCGCCGAAGACTGGAAGAACACGGAGCAGCTGATGGGCCCCCACTCGGTCGTGATGTTCGATGATTACTTCTCCAACACCGAAGACCACATGAAGGGTTTTGGCTGCCAGACACTCATCGATGGACTTGATCGCAGCAAATACGACGTCTGCATCCTGGAACCCGAGGATCGTTTCCAGAAAGACTGGGGCATCCTGAAGATCCGGGTAGTGAAGGTGATGAAGAAGAGCTGATTAGGTGTCCCTCGTTACGAAACCTGCGCTGCAGGTTTCTACTCGGGATGACATATTTTTTGCCGGCGCTTGATGATGCCCGAGTCAACAATCTTTTATCTATAGCTAAACCAACATAAAACGTCATAATTCATGGCACAAAAAAAGATCATGGG
>CAYWPL010000007.1:0-83635 GCA_964460365.1 uncultured Candidatus Peribacteria bacterium
CGACAAGGATACTCTCAGAAGAAGGTATGACAAACTATGTTGGTTTAGCTATATGTCGTGCCGAGTAGGCCGTAACGAGGCACGCCAGAACGGATGTCGCACAGGACACGCACTACAATCAGATCCTCTCGTACTCTCCCAAATTCACGTCATACACGCTCGCATCGCGGACAATGTGCAGGCGCAGCGGTTCGTAGTGGTGTTCTGCGGTATAGGGTGCCGCGAAGAGGTCCTTGGCCAGGTCTTCCCGGACAAAGAACGCATTGATGCCCGTGAACGTGCAACCGACGAGCACGTAGCCTTTCTGGCGTCCCAGATCGGCGTACGACGTGAGGCTCGCGCCATAGAGGCTATCCGCCTTCCAGACGTGATTCGAGTTTTCTTTCATGACCCACTTCACCGGCGGGCGGTGCAAGGCGTTGTATTCCATCACGACGACACGCGGCTCGTATTTCTTCAGCGCCTTCCAGACCCAGTAGTCGTTCCCATCGATGTCGATGGAGAGTAGATCGAGCTCGGTCGGGACGCTGGCGGCCGCGAAAAGCTGTTCGATGTTCTGGGACGTGACGAACTCTTCGAGGAGCGTCAGACGTTTCTCGGACAGCGCTTGAGCATGCTGCTTTTTGAGATGCGGCAGATCGCGCTGGTTCGGCTCGATCCACAGACCTTTCCAGTCCTGCATCAACAGATAGAACGAGTTGCACTCCATGCCGTTGCCAACGCCGAACTCCACGAAGAACTTATTTGTAGCGCCGATGCGCTTGAAGATCTCCTGGATGACGCCGTCCTCACCGTTCTGGGAGTACGCCTGGAACTCATAGCGATTGAGTTTTTTGGGATCGGCGTACTTGGGATTATCGAACAGGTGCGTCTTCAGATAGTCATCGACCATCGCGCGGGTCAGACTTTTTTTGAGCACGGCGACATCCGTCTGGATATTGATGAGATGGCGGAGAACCGGCAGGCCCGCGACCGTGCGGGAGACGTCTTTAAGGGCACCCATGCGGCAAGCGTAGCGGAGGTTCATGAACCTCCGCTACGGCGGACGCCACCACGTGGCAATCGGGGCTCTGTGATGCCCCCGGCGGACGGTACAGGTATGCTCGGCCCGTGCTCTCGCTGATCATCCCCGTCTTCAATGAGGAAGAGGCTATCGAACCGACCGTGCGTTCCCTGCACCGGATTCTCTCTGGGCAAGCCATGCCCTGGGAGATCCTCGTGATCGACGACGGCAGCACGGACGCGACACCACAGATCCTTGCCCGGCACACTCTGTCCGGCGTCACCGTGATCACCCATCCGCAGAACCTCGGCAATGGCGCCGCGATCAAGACCGGCATCAGCCGCTCGGCCGGCGATATCCTCGCCACCGTCGACGCGGACGGCACGTATCCGCTGGAAGACTTCCCCCGCCTGTTCAGAGAGATGACCGATACGGGAGCAGACATGATCGTGGGCGCGCGCCCCGCGAATGCCGCGCA
This sequence comes from uncultured Candidatus Peribacteria bacterium, assembly GCA_964460365.1. Lineage (GTDB taxonomy): Bacteria > Patescibacteriota > Gracilibacteria > Peribacterales > Peribacteraceae > DAISLF01. Next base: position 1,482 of record CAYWPL010000007.1, read on the forward strand.
CATCCCGCTGATCCAGCAGATCGCCAAGGCTGTGCTCATCGGCCTCGCGCAGTATCTCACCGAGTGCCGCATCCCGGACCTCAACTCGGGCATGCGCATCTTCCGTCGGACACTGGCCGAACGCTTTCTGCATCTCTATCCCCAGCGGTTCTCGTTCCACATCACGATCACGCTCGGTGCGCTGGTCAACGGCTTTCTGGTGCGCTTCTCGTCCATCGCCTACAACCCTCGCGTCGGCAAGAGCAAACTCACGGCCGGCATCGGCGGTATCACGAACTTCCTCCGATTCGGCCACATCATCTTGCGCATCGTGAGCTACTTCCGACCGCTGCGGTTCTTCTTGTGGCCCGCCGGCATCCTTCTAGCCTGCGGACTCGCGCTCATGGCTTCGACGATGTTCGGGGCCGGCAGCGCGATGCTTGTCTGGGGGGCAGCACTGCTGCTGGCGAGTTTTCAGGTGGGGCTCTGCGGGGTGTTGGCGGAATTAACCGTCCGCATGCGGCAAGCGCGGTGACTCGGTCGTTCTCCCCTGCTACACTCCACGCCGATGGGAAAACTCTCGATCTTCTCCGAACTGTGGGCCTTCCTGCGCGTGCGCAAGAAGTGGTGGTTACTGCCGATAGTACTGCTCATCGCCATGCTCGGATTCCTGCTCGTCTTCGCCCAGGCGTCTCCGCTCGCGCCGTTCATTTATACGCTGATCTGAGCTCCGTTCCCGGATGACCATGCAGTTCCGGCTCCGCACACTGCTTCTCAACCTCGCCCTCCTCTGCGCCGCTTTGGCCGTATGCGTCGTCATCCTGGAAGTCATGCTGCGCCTATTTGGCATTGGGTACCCACTCTGGACCCACACCGATGGGGTGACGGGGTTTTCGCTGCGCCCCGGCGCCTCAGGTTGGCAAACGGACGAGGGCAGGGCGTGGGTGGCGATCAATGCCGACGGACAACGGGACATTGCGCACGCCGTAATCAAGCCATCCGGTACGTACCGCATCGCAGTATTGGGTGATTCCTACGCGGAGGCGCGCCAGGTTCCTCTGGAAGCATCATTCCCGAAGAAGCTCGAACAGGCGCTTGCCTCCTGCGACGTGCTCGCCGGCCGGACGCCCGAAGTGATCAACTTCGGCGTGTCGGGCTTCGGGACAACGCAGGAATTGCTGCAGCTGCGGGACCGGGTGTGGAAATATCAGCCCGATCTGGTGCTGCTGGCTTTCACGACCGGCAATGATGTCGTGAATAACTCGTATGCACTGGAAAAGAACGCGGACAAGCCGTATTTCCTGCCGGGTGATGACGGTCTGACACTCGATGAATCGTTCCGGGAGCGCCCGGTCTTCCAGCGCCAGAACTCCCTCTCGGGCCGGTTTGCCCTCTCGGCCCTCTCGCACTCGCGCATCCTGCAGATCCTGAACCGCGTGCTGCACGCTCCCGCGCCCGCGACCCAGTCGGGTGCCATACAAGGCACCGAATCCGGTATCCGCAGCGGGATTTACCTGCCGCCCGCCAACGAACAGTGGACCGAGGCCTGGTCAATCACGGAAGAGCTTGTGCGTATGATGCGCAACGAGGTGCGGAGCCATGACGCCGTCTTTGTGGTTACGACACTCAGCAACGGCATCCAGGTGCATCCGGATCTCGCCATCCGCGAGGCTTTCCGTCGGCAACTCAACATCAACACGCTCTTCTACCCCGACCAACGCATCGCGGACCTCGGCAGCCGCGAGGGCTTTCCGGTCCTGACGCTCGCGCCCAAGCTCGCCGATGCCGCACAACACGATCAGACATATCTGCACGGATTCGCCAATACTATCCTGGGAGAAGGCCATTGGAACGTCGACGGACACGCCCTCGCAGCCGCTCTGATGGCGGATTTCGTCTGCACGGACGTCATCGGACAATAAAATTTCGTTTGTGGTTTTTGGTTTTAGGTGCGAAAAATGTACTAAAAACCAAAAACGTACAACTGAAAACTCTTCTCGTCCGCGTGCTACACTTTGGCCGTGCGTCTCCCGCCCCCACTCCGGCAGCTCTACGACGTCTGGATGGCCTTCAGCAAGGTCCTCGGCAAGGTGATGAGTTTTATCGTCCTGACGATCCTCTGGTTGATCGGCTTCGGCATCTACGCCATCGTCATGAAGATCATCGCACTCACGCGCAGCAAAGACCCGAAGGCTACGTACTGGATCGAGGTTCCCACGCTGTCCGAAGACACCTTCCAGCGTCAGTTCTGACATGCAAAAGCCCGTCTACATCCTCGGCATCTCGTGCTACTACCACGACAGCGGCTGCTGCCTGATGAAGGACGGCGAGGTGATCTTCGCCGCGCAGGAGGAGCGCTACACACGCAAGAAGCACGACGAGCGGTTTCCGGAATCGGCCGTGGCACAGGCATTCGCATTCGCCGGTATCACGGCGGATGACCTCTCGGCCGTAGGCTTCTACGAGAAGCCGATGCTGAAGTTCTTCGACCGCATCCTACAGACGTTCTTCAAGGTCTGGCCGCGCGGTTTCGTCCAGTATCACCGCGCGATGCAAGACTGGATACACAAAAAGCTCTGGATTCCGCAAGACATCGAAAAGCAGCTCAAGTACAAGGGCCAGATCTTCTTCACGACGCACCACGAATCGCACGCCGCATCCTCGTATTTCGTCTCGGGTTTCCCGGACGCCGCGGTCGTCACGGTGGACGGTGTCGGCGAGTGGGCTACCACGACCATCGGCCACGGCAAAGACACGGATCTGACCCTCAAGCAGGAGATTCATTTCCCGGATTCACTCGGACTCCTCTATTCCGCAATCACGTATTACATCGGCTTCAAGGTGAACAGCGCCGAATACAAGGTGATGGGTCTCGCTCCCTACGGCGAGCCGAAATACATGAAGGAAATGCGCGAGCTGATTGATATCAAAGAAGACGGCAGCTTCGCCATCAATATGAAATATTTCACCTACGAACACGGCCTGCGGATGACCGGACGGGCCATCGAAAAGCTCTTCGGACAGCCGACGCGCAAGGGCGAGGCCGCGCTGACGCAGTTCCACAAGGACGTCGCCCGCAGCCTCCAGGAGATCACGGAGGAGGCGATGCTCAAGATTTGCGCTCATGCCAAGAAACTCTGCCCCAGCGACTATCTGTGTCTCGCCGGCGGTGTCGCACTCAACTGCGTGACCAACGGCAAGATCCTCCGGAGCGGCATGTTCAAAGAGGTCTTCATTCAGCCAGCATCGGGCGATGCCGGCGGCTCCCTGGGCGTGGCCCTCGCGGTGTGGCACAAGCACTTCAAAGGCGCACGCACGCCCAAGATGGAACACGTGTATCTGGGCAATGAGTACGGCCAGGACGAGATTGAAACATTCCTGAAAGAGCAGAAGCTGCCCTACGAGCGGCTCGATGACCGCGCGCTGATCGCAAACGTCGCGAAGCTGCTAGAAGGCGAGAACGTCATCGGCTGGTTCCAAGGACGCATGGAATTCGGTCCCCGTTCGCTCGGCAACCGCTCGATCATCGCTGACGCGCGGAATAAGGAGAACTGGCAGAAGGTGAATTTGAAGATCAAATTCCGCGAGAGCTTCCGGCCGTTCGCCCCGACCGTGCTGGAGGACAAGGTCTCCGAGTGGTTTGAGCTCGACCGCGAGAGCCCGTACATGCTCCTCGTGGCCAACACGCAGCCCGACAAGCAGACACTGATCCCGGCCGTGACGCACGTGGACGGCTCGGCCCGCATCCAGACCATCCGGCATGACCAGAACCCGCGCTATTACGATCTAATCAAGGAATTTGAGAAGAACACGAGCTGTGCGGTGATCATCAACACGTCGTTCAACGTGCGCGGCGAGCCGATCGTGGAGAGCCCCGAGGACGCACTCAATTGCTTCCTGCACACGCACATGGATTACCTCGTCCTCGGCAACTGCGTGCTCAGCAAGAAAGACATGCCGGAGAGCGTGAAGCGCGACACTGAGGCGTACCTGAAGCAGTTCCAATTGGATTGATGTCCACGCGCCCTCAGAGTTTTTTGACCAATCTCGGCCTCCTCACTGCCACGCTCCTCTGCTGCATTATTGCAGGAGAGACAGGACTACGCGTCTTCGGCATCGAGAAAGGCCATGTGGAACCGCCGCCGATTTATAGGAAAAGTATGAATCCGGACATCAGCTACGAACTGAAGTCGGACATGACCGTGAAGGCGTTCCGGTCGGTGATCAAAACAGACTCGCGCGGATTTCGGTCACCGGAGCACGACCCCACCAAGCCCACAATCGCGTTTTTGGGAGATTCAATGACCTTCGGCTACGGCGTGCAGTCAGACGAGACGATCCCGGCCAGAGTCGGGCAGCAACTGACCGGTTACAATGTGGTGAACGCCGCCGTACCAGGGTACAACCTGCTCCAGCAGACCGCGACCTACCACGATAAAGTGGCTCCTCTCAGGCCCAAAGCGCTGGTGCTGGTTTTCTACTGGAATGATCTGCAGGACATGGAACCGGCGATTCTCGCCGATGACGGAAACCTGTATCCGAAGAACTACGTCCCGCCCGCGAAGAACTGCGCACCGGTGACGGACGGCCTGCTCAGGATCATTCCCGGCAAGTGTTGGCTGGACACGCACAGCGCGATCTACCGCGTCATCAAGAAGCTCGTCATCGCCCGCACAGGAGCCGCGAACAAGAAAGTGCAGGAAGAAAATGAGCGCGCCAATCCGTTCGGTGAATACCTAAAACCAGAGAATGTCGCACTCTACGAGAAGCAGTTGCCCGAACTCGTCGCGCTGCTACCCAAAGACCTGCCGCGCCTGTTCGTGATCTGGCCCGAGGCACCACTGCATTTCGAACTGCGTGCGCGCATCACGCGCTTGGCCGAGGCGCAGGGTTTTAAAGTACTGGATCTCTACGATGTCTTCGGCAACGCGCCGCAGACGCTCGACTGGGACACCGTGCATCCGAGCGCCAGGACCATCGAACAAGCCTCAGACGTCATCGTCGGAGCGCTGCGGCATCACAAGCTGATCATCCTGTGATATCGCCTCCAAAAGCCTTTTTGAGACGAATCCGCTGCATGCGCCACACGACTGCCAGGTAATTCATGCCGAACTTCCAGAGGTGTTTGAGGGACGCACCCGTCTTAGATTCGCCCGCACGACGCGGCATGCAGACGTAGGGAATCTCAGTAATCGTGTACTTGAGCAGAATCGCGCGGTAGATGAAATCGATGAAGTACTCGCCGTAATCCCCCGTCAGGCGGATTTTCTGGAAGACCTCCGAGCGCACGGCGACGAAACCGCTGGTGTAATCGTGGAAGCGCGGCGAGAGGCTGACGCGCAGAAACCAGTTGATGAGACGGCTGAGCAGAATCGCGAGCCCGGACTCCTCGCCACCGATCAGCCGGTCGCTCTCTTTGTATTTGCCGCCCGGCACGAAGCGCGATCCAACAGCGATATCCGCGCCTTCGGCGATCTTCTGAAGCAGCTCCGGGATTTTTTCCGGTGGCATGGAGAAATCACAGTCCATCCACACGACCACGTCGCCTTTTGCCGTCTCAATGCCGTGACGAATGCTTTTGGTGAGTCCGCGATCGGTCATGCGCGTCTCGACCTTCAGTTCCGGGAAGTCGCCCTTCGCCATGCGATCGCGCACAAGCTGCGAGGTGCCGTCCGGCGAGTTGTCGTCCACGACGATGATCTCGTGCGGCTGTTTCACCGCAGCGTGGATGGCCTCCGCGAGCGAGACGATGTTTCCCGCCTCGTTGTAGGTGGGCAGGACGACGGAGACGAGTCGGATGGAATCAGACGAGGTCATGGAGAGCGGTACAGACGGTCGTGATTTGCTCTTCGGTGAGGGCGAGACCAGAAGGCAGATACAAGCCACGGGCAGCGATGCTTTCGGAGACGGGGAACGGCCCCTGGCGGCCAACCCGCTCGATCACCATAGGCTGAGACGCGGACGAGTAGAAGAAATCACGGGTATCGATGCCCTTGGCCTTGAGCGCGGCACGCAGTTCATCACGATTCATCGGGAACCCGTCCTCCACAAGGACGGCGTACATCCAGTAGACGTTCTCCGCGTAATCGCGGGTGACGGGGAGACGCAGACCCGGAATGTCCCCCAGATGCTTCTGATACAGCGCGGCCATCCAGCGCTTCTTCTTGATGAATTCCTTCACATGCTCCAATTGGCCCGTACCGCAGGCGGCCTGCAAGTTGGTCATGCGATAGTTGTAGCCGAGTTTCTCGTGCCAGAAGCGCTTCTTGGGACTGTGCGCGAGGTCTTTAAACTCTCGTGCGGCAGCGGCCAGCGCGTCGTCGTCGGTTGTTACCATGCCGCCCTCGCCCGTCGTCACGATCTTGTTTCCGTAGAAACTGAAGGCGTTGATGTGGCCCATCGAGCCACACATCCGACCCTTGTACGTTGCGCCGTGCGCCTCGGCTGCATCCTCGATGACCTGAATGTCGTATTTCTTTGCGAGCGCGAGGAGCGGATCCATGTCGCAGCTGTGCCCATAGATATGCACCGGCATAATCGCCTTGGTCTTCTTGGTGATTTTGGCTTCGATCAGCCGAACGTCGATATTGTAAGTATCGGGCTCCGCGTCGACGAAGACGGGCTTGGCACCCGTATACAGCACCGCGCACACGCTCCCGATCATCGTGAAATCCGGGACGATGACTTCGTCGTCCGGCCCGATGCCGAGCGCGAGGAGAGCGAGATGCAGCGCCGTCGTGCCGCTCGTCGTCGTGATCGCGTGCTTCACGCCCAGGAACTCCGCAAAACGCTTCTCAAAGAGATCGATGTACGGCCCGGCGGACGAAATCCAGCCGGACTCCATCGCCTCCGCGACGTATTTCCTAGCCTCCGGCGTGATGACCGGCTCGTTGACGGGAACAATTTTCATGCGGAAGGGCGAAAGCTCTTGGACGCGGCGTCGCCGATGTACGGGCCTTGTTTCACCTCGATCATGCGCGTGTCTTCCAGCATCTCCACCTGGTGCCCGCCCCGGAAGAAAATCAGGAAGTCCCCTGCCTCGAACGTCTCCTGCGCAAGCTGCTTCCAATCGTCATCAAACACCGTGACTGCGATTTTCCCCTTTTGGATATGGAGGAACTCGCTCGTTTGCGCGATGCGGCGCTCGGTGTACGGGTGACTGTGCGGCTGGACCACAAAGCCCTTCGGACGTTCCATCACTCCGGCCTGCAATGGATCGGTCGGTTCGGTGAGGAACTTTGCCGCCTGCGTCTCGACGGTGCCGCGCACAAAAAGCGCGTACGTCTCGGTGCCGTTGATGACGCGTGTGATGCGTTCCATGACTGCCAAAACGGTAACAGAACCTGGGGAGTATGGCGATGTGGGTCACATGGATATCCGTAGCGGAGGTTCATGAACCTCCGCTACGGGCGCAGAGCGAGGATTCTCTGCATCCTAGCGGTCCAGGAATGCCTACGGGCAATCTCCCGTCCGGCCTCGGTGCGCCGGGCGGCGGTCGCGGGATCGGTGATGATGGCAACAATAGCATCCGCGAGCGACCGAGGATCGCCAGGGCGGCAGAGCTCGACAGAATCCGTATCGACGATATCGCGCAGTGGGGGAATGTCCGCGCACACGACAGGCTTTCCTGCTGCAAGATATTCGAAAAGCTTAAGCGGCGAGGTATCGCGCAGGAAGAATGGGTGATCCGTGGCCGGCGCAGGGTAGACGCATAGGTCGGACGCGGCGATGGCTGCGGGAACATCTGCCGCAGAGACACGGGGATGAAAACGGATGTGCTCCTCGGTGAGGCCAAGCTCACGCGCGAGCACCTGATACCGGACCTGCCAGTCCTCCGGCCCGCCGACGATCCAGCCGAAGACCGGGTGTCCGTCGATGTGCAGCAGGGAGAGGGCGCAAATAAAGACATCGACGCCTTTCTCCAGCGTGTTGCGCGCCACGAGCGAACCGACGTAGCCCGCAATCAGACGGTCCACTGGGAGGGACCACTTCTTTTTGGCTTCTGTAAGAGACGGAAGAGCAGCGTAGCGATCGAGGTCGACGCCGTCGGATTCGACGACGCAGCGTGCAGCATCGACACCGCGGCGCACTAGATCGTCGCGCATCGGTGTCGTCAGACAGACCACGCGGTCGCAGTGGTTGCACAGCCGCGTGAAGAACCGTCCGGCGATGCGCGGCAGTGTGTGGAGCTCCAGGATTACGCGGTGTCCGGAGCGGATGAGCGGACGGAGAAGCACGGGCGAGCGGGCGTAGAGCACGTCGCACTGGTGATCGCGCAGAAAATGCCAGAGGTGCTGGCGGTAGGACCACATGCTGACCTCGAAGCTGAGTGGTCCCGGGACGAGTTTGCTGTTGAGCGCGTCGAAATTGGGCAGATGGACGACTGTGAAGGATGGCTTCAGGCCGTAATACTCATGTGGATCGTCCGTGATGTTCCTGGTGATGGTCGGCGCGACGAGCGTGACCTCGTGACCGAGGCGGGCAAGGGCATCGCATACCTGCGCGATCTGATGGCCGTGGGCCTTCTCCGTCGGAAACCGGGTATGGGTGACATAGGTGACACGCATCAGACGCCAAGAATAGCGCGCTCCCGCCCCCGGCGGAATGGCTCAAAAGAAGAGTGGCGCCCCCGCGCGCCCGGGATACACTGGCTCCATGACCGTGCAGACGCAATTCCGGCGCCTCGCGCGTGGCGCCATAGCGACGCTGCGCAGGGAAAGTGTGTCCCACGAAGGAATGATCCTCCCCGGCCGCCATCTGCGTTTCGGCGGGCGACATTTCCAACAGAACGACGCGTTCGCGAGCTCAGCAAGGAAGGAGGCCATGCGGCTCGTGATGTCTTTCGGTTTGAATCTGGATTCGTCGCTGCTGGAGATCGGCTGCGGCCCGGGCCGTCTTCCCATCGGCATTCTGGATCGTGTCGGCGACATCCGCCAGTATCAGGGTCTGGACGTCAGCCGCACGCCCATCGAGTGGTGCCAAAAGAACATCACGCGCCGCCATTCGTCGTTCGTCTTCACCCACGTCGACGTCCAGAACGACCGCTACAACAAATCCGGCACGCTGAGCCAGGAGGATCTGCGTCTCCCCGCCAACGATGCGTCAGTGGACATCGTCTATCTCTACTCCGTCTTCTCGCACCTGCGCGCCCCGGACGTCGGTGCCTATCTGCGAGAATTCCGCCGTGTGCTAAAAAAGGATGGCCATGTCTTCCTGACGGCCTTCGTGGAGGACAATGTGCCAGAAGAAGAGGAAAACCCCGCACACTACGGCCCGATGGAGTGGCATGGCGCGCTGCACTGCGTGCGGTTCAGCTCGGTGTTTTTTCGGGGAATGATCACGGCATCGGGATTCCGGATTGATCGCGAGGAGCATGGCACGGAAACGGACGGGCAGACGGGCTTTTATCTGTCGGTTGCCGCATAACGGTGGCACGGACGGTCGTCGCTTTCGGCAACTTCGATCTGGAGGGGGGACGGAGTTGGGCGATCCGCAAAGGGTTTGCCGAACACGGGTATATGGTCGAGCTCTGCCGAACGGAGGCCAAAGGCATCGTCGACAAGTATCGCGAGCTGCGCAAGAACTGGCGCAAGGTGAGCCGGATCGCCGACGCCATCTACGTACCGTTTTTGGGACACTGGGTGCTGCCACTCGCCTGGGTGCTCGGGCGCAAGCGCGGCGTTCCGGTGATCTTCGATGCATTTCTGTCGCTGTATGACACGGAAGTCTGCGACCGCGGACGGATCGCGGGATGGAGCGCGCGCGGCTGGTTCCTGTGGTTCACCGACTGGCTCTGCTGCCGCCTGTGCGACGTCGTTTTGATCGATACCGACGAGCATCGTGATTATTTCATCAGGCGCTACGGCGTAAGCAAAGACAAGATCCTGGCGTTGCCCATCGGCTGCCGCAGCGATCTCTTTGTGCCGCGCGAATCGGCCGCGAAGCGCGAGATCTTCACCGTGGAATTCCACGGGACGTTCATTCCTCTGCAGGGTATCGATGTCATTCTTCGTGCCGCCCGGGCGCTGGAAGAACGCCGCGAGCCCGCGAAGTTCGTCATCATCGGCAAAGGGCAGACCACGCAGGAAATGCGCGAGCTGGCCGGCACGCTCGGCGTGACGACGGTGGAATTCGTCGGGCCGGTGCCCATGGAGCGGCTGCCGGAGTACATCGCCGCCGCAGACGTCTGCCTCGGCATTTTCGGCACGACCGACAAGGCGTCGCGCGTTATCCCCAACAAAGCCTACGAGATCCTCAGTTGCGGCAAGCCGCTCGTCACCGCTCGCAGCTGGCCGGCCATCCGGATGCTCCACGATCGCACCGACTGCCTACTCACCGCCCCGGGCGATGCCGAAGACCTCGCAGACAAGCTCCTGGAGCTAAAAAGAAGCATGGAACTGCGCAAAACCCTGGGTCAGAACGGACGCCGTCTTTCCTTGGAAAGATTCCAGCCCCGTGCCATAGTCTCCCCGCTCGCGGACTGGCTCCGCGCGCATCCGCATGGCTAGTTCCGCTCCTGAAAATTTCAGAGCCATCAGCGGATAACCATTGCCACGCGCAGCGGCGATTCCAGAATCGCCGCTCCGACGCACACCCCTCCTTCATCAGACGTTCCGGAACCCAAGGGCATGAGCACCAGGAAAATCTTCATCACCGGCATCGCGGGCTTCCTCGGGAGCCACATCGCCGACCGCTGCCTGGAGCTCGGTTACGAAGTGGTAGGCTGCGACAACCTGATCGGCGGCTACCTCGATAACGTTCCGGACGGTGCCGAATTCTTCCAGTACGACTGCAAGTACCTGAACTCGATGAAGAAGATCATGCAAGGCGTCGATACCGTCTATCACTGCGCCGCCACCGCCTACGAGGGCTTGAGTGTCTTCTCGCCGTATCTTGTTACCCAGAACACGTATCAGATCTCGGTATCGGTCATCACCGCCGCAATCGCCGCCAAGGTACGGAGGTTCGTCTACTGCTCTAGCATGGCACGTTACGGCGCGCAGGACCGGGTGCCCTTCACGGAAGACATGATCTGCAAACCGCAAGACCCGTACGGCATCGCCAAGCTCGCGGGCGAGCTGACGCTGCAGAACCTCGCGGACGTCCACGACATGGAATATGTGATCGCGGTGCCCCACAACATCATCGGGCCGCGCCAGAAGTACGACGATCCGTACCGCAATGTGGCGAGCATCATGATCAACCTGATGCTCCAGGGCCGCCAGCCGATCATCTACGGAGACGGGAGCCAGAAGCGCTGTTTCAGCTTCGTGCAGGACGACATTCAGGTGCTGGAGAAACTGATGGACGAGAAGCGTGTCGCCGGTCAGATCATCAACATCGGCCCCGATGAAGAGTTCGTGAGCATCAACGAGCTGGCCACCGTCATCGCTGACCTATTGAATTTCAAGCTGGATCCCGTATACGTCCCCGGACGCCCGCAGGAAGTGAAACTCGCGACCTGCAGCGCAGACAAGGCGCGCAAGCTGCTTGGGTACAAGACCAACTACACGCTTAGGCAGGGTCTGGCCGAAATGATCGAGGCGATCCAGAAGCGCGGCCCCAAGAAGTTCCGCTACACGTTTGATATCGAGATCCTCAACGAGAAGACCCCCAAGACGTGGACGAACAAGATGTTTTGAGCCGGAACCGCTATCCTATGCCGGTGTCCGCCTTCTTCAAGCGCTGGCTGCCGGAGCTTCTGCTGCTCGCCCTTCTCCTGTTCGTCTCGGTACGGGAACTCGGCACGTATCCGGCCGCGTGGTCGGATGAGGGACTCTTCATCATCGTCGCCAAGATGATCGCGGCCGGGAAAGGCTACGTCCTGCCGCTCCTCGACCGCACCTGGAGCTATCCGTACTTCCTCAATGTCGGTCCGGCGTTGATCCTCCCCGTCGCGCTGAGCCTCAAGCTCTTCGGCACAAGTATCGAAGCCGCGCGCACCCCGATGGTCGTCTATCTGGTGCTCGCGAGCGCGGCCTTCTACGCCTTCGCCCGCAAAACCCAGGGAATCAGCGGCGCGCGCTGGGCGACGCTACTCCTCGTGACGCTCTCGGCCTACATCAATACCGGCAAACCGGTGCTTGGCGAGGTGCCTGCGTTCTTCTTTGTGATGCTCGGACTGCTCGCGTGGGTCACTCTCGGCAAACATCGGGGATGGCTTGCAGGAGGCGCTTTTGGGTTGGCGATGATGACCAAGGTGACGTTCGGATTGATCCTGCCAGCCTTGGCCGTCGCGTGGACCGCGGCGCTACTGATGAAGAACCGCAACGAGTTGAAGCACCTGACGATCGCGGGTGTCACATCAGCCATCGTCTTCGGTGCGTGGCGATTGGTGGAGGTGATGCACACGCTCGCGGGAGGACTGGAGGATGAGATCCGCAGTCAGTTGATCGGCTCTGCAGAGCAAACGACGTTTCTGACGGCGCTGCGCACCGAACCGAGAATCTTTCTGAATCTCCCGTTCCTGGCCTTCGGACTCCTGCTCGTGTTCGCCATCATCGGGTGGCGCGCATCGCGCGAGAGGATGCATGCTTCCGCACGCGTCACGCTCTTCACGTTGATCATACTTTTCATACTCTATTGCGCGCTCACGTTCGGCTGGTACCGCTTGATCCTGCCTGCCCATCTTCTGTTGCTCATCTTCGTCCCGGCCGGAGCGATGCGCCTGCTCGGCAAGCGCGGAGGAGCGGGGCTGATGGTGTCCATAGCGTTGGCGCAGGGCTATTGGCTACTCGATCACCGGGGCTCGGGACAAAGCGATACGGCGCTGGCGATGACCGCTCTCGTCCAGAACGAATACGCGGACACGGACATCGTCATCCAGCAGACCGAGATTTTCGCCCGTCTGCCGGAGAACCCCCGCTGGCACTTCCTGATGCCCAACCTCTCCTTCAGCCTGCCGAAGGAATACAATAAGCTCTCCGGCGTCTGGTGCAGGATGCCGTTCCTCCGGAAGTTGAACCCGCAGGAGAAACTGACCGTCTCCGGTAGCATCGTGCACGAGATCGGCGGATATCAGATCGTCGCGCCCCCCTACCCGTGTCCGCCGTTCCCCCATGATTGAGTTTCTTAAATCCCAAGCGCATCACGTCAAACCGACCGCGATCCAGTTCGGACGCTATCTGCTGAGCGGCGGCAGCGCGGCGGCCGTGGAACTGCTCAGTTACAAGTTGTTCCTCGTCATCGGGATTCCGTATGCTGTCGGGGGTGTGATGAGCAGCGTACTCGGCACCGTCAGCGCCTTCCTGTTCCACAAGTACTTCTCCTTCAAAAAGAGAGGCGATATCGCCAAGCATTCCATCAAGTACGGCATGCTCACGGGGTTCAATTTTATAGCTCAAAATGCCCTTTTGATCGCTTTTGTGGAGGGTGCGGGCATAACGCCCATGTGGGCAAAGATCCTCAGTATCGGCTGCGCGGTGTGCTGGAACTTCATCCTGTACAAGTTCGTGGTGTATGCCTGAGACATCGTCACTTCCGGTGAGCGTGCACATCCTCACATTCAACTCCGCCGCGACGATCGGGGCGGCGCTGGTGAGTGTGGTGGGCTGTGCCGAGATCCTGGTGATCGACGGCGGCAGCACCGATGACACGCTGCGCATCGCACGCAAGCACGGCGCCATCCTTGTGCCACAGCGCAACGAGGGGCAGGGCACGCCGCTGGAGGACTTCGCCGCGGCACGCAATCGCGGCCTCGCTCGCACGACGCAGCCGTGGGTGCTGTCTCTCGACAGTGACGAGACGGCCTCCAAAGAACTCATGAAGGACGTCGCAGCGACGGTGAAGCGCGATGATGCCGATGCGTGTTACGTCCCGCGCCGCTATGTGTTGCCGGATGGCCGGGTGGTCCGCAAAGCGACGACATATCCCAACGAGCGCCTGTATTTCTTCCGCACAGACGCCGTGGAGAAGTGGATCAAGCCCGTGCATGAACGCCCGCAACTGAAGACCGATGCGCGCATCGCGCACTTCCAGGGCTGGAGCCTGGCGCCGCTCGGGACGCCCGAGGAGTACTGGGAGAAGAACCTGCGGTATATCGCTCTGGAAGCCAAACGCTCGGCCAATGACGGCTGGGGCAGATGGTTCGGACGGGTAGTGCGAGCGCTGCGCGGACGAGTGGTTGCGACGCTGCGACTCGCCTGGATCTGGCTCATCCCCCTGCCCGGCCCCCGCCTGCCGCTCCAATACGAAGGCCTGCGATACCGGTACGCGTGGAAGTTGCTCTGGGAGACGAGGCCAAGGCCCAAGCGGACGTGATCAGAGTTTGAGCAACGACCACCCCTCCCCCTGCGCCACGACCATCAGAGGCAGCTGGAGGCGCGAGAGATCCCACTTGGGTTGCCCGACATGGTCCCAGAAAACGTACTGCACGTCGAAGCGCTGGAGGGCCGCCGGAGGATCGCGGTCGAGACGCGCGCAGGCCTCCTCCACCATCGCGACCTCGTTTGCCCGGACTGACGGATCCCCGCGAAATGCCTGCACGGCATCTGGGTAGATCAGCAGAGTCGCATCGGTGATCACACGGTCTTTGGGGAGAAGCGGCAGTTGCTCGGCGCAGTAGCGCTCGGCAATTTCCTCATGGGTCATCAGGACGTTTTTGAGGTACACCGTGTAGACGACGTCATGCTTGGTAAAGCCCGCGAGGAAGAGCGAAGTTTTGGGATCTGAGAGGATGCGCCCGCGGGGCAGATCATCGAGGATCGGCAGCGCGTCGGCGAAATGCTGCTGCGAGAAATGCGTCGCCTGCACGCTCCATTGGCCCAGGATGTAACGTCCGTCGTAGCCGATTGCCGCCAGATACACGCAAGCACAGAGCGCAGAGCCGATGAGCCACGGCGACCGGGGGCGCAGCGCGAGGCAGAGCAGCACGCAAAGAATCGCCGCGAGGATCAGGAAGAACAGATAGTGCGAGGCGAACATGAACACGACGCCGTGGACGACCTGCTGGTGCAGCAGGATGAACGCCGTGAGGACGGTGAGCAGCGCGTAGCGGTACGAGCGCAGCCGGACACGATTGTGGAAGAACGCGACGACGAGTCCGGCGAGCATGCCGCAGAAGACCACCGTGTAGGGCCAGGATTCCGGAAGATGCGACGGATACATGCCGCTGCGGAACTTGGCGGCTTCATAGAGCGGATCACGCAGGAGCGAGAGGGTATGCAGCACGCCCGGGAGCGCGGCGAGTACGGCAACGATGACAATGGGCACAAGACGCTTGAGACGGAGCGCATCACGCGTTGGGCTTCGGAACCAGCGGATGACCTCCCAGGCAACGAGCAGCCCGAACCATGTCCAGGCGGCCGTCCACGCCCAGAAGTACCCGGAGACGAGGATGCCGAGTAGCGCGCCGCCGGCTATCCCATGAAACCGCTTTCCCTCCATGCCCCGCATGATGTTGAGCAAGGCGAGAAGTGTCAGCAGGAAGCTCGTGCGCTGATAGACGGGCCGGTGCAGGTTATAGAGCTCCAGCAGACAGAACAGGCCCGCGCCGAGCAGCGCCTGTTTTTTGGAGAAGCCGCATGCGCGGAGGAAATACCAGAGCGTAAGGAACAGCAGAACCGGGATGACCGAGTCCATGATCCTAAAGACATCCGCGGCCCGCATGCCCGCCCCGGAGAACGCCGTGCCCTCGGTCTGCTCGATGAGCGCGAGCTGTGCCCCGCGGAGATTCGGATCGCCGACGATGGCCTCCGCTGCCTGCTCCGGGCGGCCAGAGAGCGCCTCCATCACGCGCGCCTGATAGACCTCTTCGTCGGAATTGAGATGCACCGGGATGCCGCGATAGGCCGGATCTTGGGTGTGCAGCCAGTGCGGCACCTGCATGACGACGCCCAGCAGGAGGCTGCACCCCAGCAAAATCAGGGACCACAGGCGTTTCTCGGACATGCGGACAGTGTACTCCCGGCGCCAACGCCCCGTATGATGGCTCCGTGAACTACGCCCGCCTCCTGCCGTATGCCTTCAAGCGCTTCAGCCTGCTGAGCGCTCTGCGCACGCTGCTTCCCACCATCGGCCACTATCTGACGCGCACTCCGCTGCCCCCCTCCGAGCGCAGCGCGCTCTTCACCATGAACATCCTCCCGCCGATGATGACCGTCTGGCATCACTATGCACGGAAAAGCCTCGGCAACGCCGTCGATATCGTGATTTTCGACTGTTCGGGTACGTTGAAACAGGAAGATTTCCCCGGGGCGCGCATTCAAAAGTTCTTGAACCCCCGCCACGCCGTGAAGTGCGACGAGTTCCTGCTGCATATCGCGAGGAAGCGCGCGATCAGCTGGGTCTGCGACGATGATGTCTTCCTGATGAGCGGGACGGCGCTCGATCGCATCAAACGGGAACTGGCCGTGCCGAACACCGCGTGCGTCAGTTTTGAACCACGTCCATGGTGGCACTTCGAGATCGACGGCAAGCAATACGAGCCGAGTGGGACATACTGCATCGCCTTCAACGAAGAAATCGTGCAAAAAGAACACGTGTCCTTTGCGCCAGCCGACGGCAATACGCATCCGTCGCATATCCTGAAGCCCGTGAAACGCTACGACAGCTTCGACAAGAGCAACGAACTGCTCCTGAAGAAAGGCTACCGCTGCGCGATCGTCCCTAAGACCGAGCGACGCGAGTATATCGCGGGCTTCACCGGAATGAGCGGCGCGGTGATGTTGCTCAATTACTTTACAACGCCCGATCAGGTGATGGACTACTACCTGTCGCCGCCCAAAAAGCAGTGGCAGGGCACGGTGCTCTTCGGGACACTGTCGGCGATGCTCGCGATCCGCGCCATCCAGGAGTGCTACGAAAAGCTCAAAGGGAAGCCCTATTCCCTGCCTGCCCTCCCCAGCCGCGCCCAGCTGGAAAAGTTGCGGAGCGACCACGAACAGTACCTGCCGGAAAAATCCTACTTCCACGAAGTCGACGACACCTCGGAGCGTCTCAAAGCGAACCTGTAACGCAGGCGCGTCGCGCGACATGCGTGACCGGAGAATCTGTGGTGACGAAGACCGATGTTTCGTTGTCGACCGGAGTCGTGGTGATGCGGTACGCGGGACAATGATCGTCGAACGCCGGCACGATGCGGATGTCTTTCCGGAAAACTCCAGTCTGCCACACGCCCGCATTGGCGCCGTCATCGGTGATGAGCGTGGCGCCGGTCTCCGCGTGCACGTCGATCCAGGTACGTGCCTGATTCCAGGAATAAAACCCCTCAGGCGAGAGACCGAGGTTCTTCGGGAGCAGACCCACCGTGCGGTCAAACGCCGCGTTGCAGGCACCGTAGGTGTACAGGCACAGAGCGGGCGCATGTACGGCAATAAAGCCAAGCGCGGCAATGATCCAGAGCGCGGCTGTCCACTTGGGGAAGCGACGCAGGATGTCGTAGAAACCCGCCCCGGCGAAGCCGAGGAGCAACGGGAAGGCAGGGAACGCAAAGCGCATCGCCTGTACCCACCAGATCGCCGTCAGGACCCAGATGGCCCCAATGCACGCGAGGAGGAAGCTCTGCTTGGAACTCTTCTGGATCAGTCCCCAGATGGCGAGCGGGAACACGAACGGGAAGAGATTGTGGACGGGATTGAGGTAGTAGAAGAAATTTTTGATCACTTGATGAACCGGGTTCGGCGCCTCGGCGCCAAGTTCGACGGTGTACTCGCTGTGGAACGGGCTGCCGAAGACGATGGCGTTGCGGACAAACCAACTCACCGCGAGCGCGATGCCGAGCACGCCTCCCAGCAGGAACCACTTTTCCCGTAGATGCTCCGGGCGCTTCCAGACCGTCCAGACCAGATACAGCGGCAGCACGGGCAGACCGTTATAGCGGGCAAGACACGAAAGACCGATGCAGCCGAATGCGGCGAGATACCAGCGCGTGTCATCTGCGGCGCGGAGGTAGGCGTAGACCGAGGCCAGGAACAGGAAGCCGAAGAGCAGATCGGCGGATCCAAGCGTCGTCATCAGAACGAAAGCCGGGTGGAACAGCAGCGCGACGGCTCCGAGGAGCGCCACACGCAGCGAAAACTGACGGCGTACGATGAGGAAGCCCATGATCAGCGTGCCCCATCCGGCGAGGAGCGTGCTGAGCTTCATGCCAAGCTGGAACCCGAATGCAGCGGTCAGCGGATACGAGGCGATAGCCTGCAGCGGCAGGTGCTTGGCGTAGGGCTCACCGAAGAACAGGTACTGACCCTGCGTGAAGACGCTCTTGCCGAGAAGCGCGTAGATCGCGGTGTCGCTGAGGATCGGATAATGCAGCTGCGGCAGCCACAGGAGAAACAGCACAGCGCAGCACGCGGCCAAAAAGAGCGTGACAGGGAAGCGGCGGTCGAAGGGGTCATCCACGCCGGAAGTATACCGGAGAACGCTCAGGGAAGGCGCGCAAAGCGCAGCGTGATAAACACCCACATCCACTTGAACCAGTCCCTCCAGTTGATCTTTTTGCCTTCTTCGATGGACCGTGGCGAGTACGAGATGGGCAGCTCGGCGATGGCGTGTCCGCGC
Organism: uncultured Candidatus Peribacteria bacterium; assembly: GCA_964460365.1. Lineage (GTDB taxonomy): Bacteria > Patescibacteriota > Gracilibacteria > Peribacterales > Peribacteraceae > DAISLF01. The sequence goes on from CAYWPL010000007.1 coordinate 19,956, forward strand.
AGCGCGATCATCACCGTCAGTTCGGGATCGAACCGGAAATCGTTCTCTTTGAGGGGTAGGGTCTTGAGGACGTCGGTGCGGACCATCTTGTAGCACGTCGGCTGATCAGTGAGGCGCGTGCCGTAGAGGATATTGCAGGTCCAGGTGAGCAGCGTGCCGCCGAGAAAAAATGTGAGATGCGAGAATTGCTTCTGTTTCTTGAGGCGGCGCGACCCGAAGAGCGCCGGGAGATTCTGCTCTTCGGCGAACGTGAGGAGGCGTGGAATGTCCTCCGGGCTGTATTCCAGATCGGCGTCCTGCACTACGGTGTAACGGCCGCGCACATGTTCGTAGCCCATGCGGACGGCTGAGCCCTTACCGCCGTTTTGCTTGGTGTGAACCTGGTCCTGCGGGCGGGCGATCTTTTTGAGGATCTCGAGCGACCGGTCTTTGGACCCGTCATCGACGAAGATCACTTCGCTGAAATCTCCGCACGCCGCAAACACGCGCGAGACGAGCGCTGCGAGGGTGCGCTCCTCGTTATAGACTGGCACGACGATGCTGAGCCTGGGCTGATCCATCGTCCTGAGCCTACACGAGTCAGGATCGCATTTCATCGCACAATCTCCGCACCAGTTCGCCAAGGGCATGGCCGTGGGCGACCCGCATGCGCAGGTCGGAACGGAGGGCCTGCCGCTCGGCGGGCGGCATCTCCAGCAGTTTGCCGGTGACCGCCGCAAACGTCTCCGGCGTCGAACGGCAGGCGTCCGGAAGCACGTCCTGGGCGGCGACCGCGCAGGAGACGACCGGAATGCCGTAGGCCATCGCCTCAAGCAGAGCCTTGTCGAGACTGGTCTCGCTCGAATGGAGGAAAATCTGGGCGCGATCCAGCAGGCGCTGCGTCTCCTCCGGCGGCAGCGGTCCGATGGTCACGCGATTGTTGAGTCCGTTGTTGTGGATGAATTCCTGCAGTTCCACCTCCAGCGCCTTGTCCTGCAGTGTCATCGCCTTGCCGACGATCGTCAGACGGCAGTACGCCGGGAGCTGCCGCAGAGCCTGGAGCAGGATATCCAGGCGCTTGGCCCTGGTAACGCGTCCGACGGTGACGAGCAGGCCCTTCTCGGGCTCCTGCCCGGACGGGCGGAACACGTCGACATCGATGCCGTGGCCCGTGATAATGCTGCGGCGCGTCTTGATCGGCATACCGAACGCGGACGCGCTGAAGACCTTGCGCACGAGCTTGAGCGCGATGCGCAGCGGCCACCGCGCGCCGCGCGCCTCGTACCACAGGTACATGCGCTTGCGGAGCAGGATCCAGAACGGCGCCCCCAGGACGATCCAGATGGGCGTCATATGCACCAGAACGGCTTCATACCCGCCCGCATGAAATAGGATGATCCGCCAGAACTGCAGCACCTGTCCCAGGGTCGGACTGCCGTCTTCTTTTCCCAGTGATTCGACGCGGACGTTGTTCGGCAGGTCTTTGTCGCCGACGCGCTGGCCGATCACGATGAGCCGGTCGCACTGGGGGGCAAGCATCTGCAGCCACCGGTGGAAGAACCCGAGAATCGGGTCGCGGCGATCGACAACCTGCGTCACGACGAGGAGGCGCATATGCAACAGGATAACGGAGGACGGCCCGTTACGGGAGGGTGGAAGCGGAACGCAGGAAATCCGCGTAATTCTTGATGAGCGCGCTGCGCTCGAATCTCTCGCCGATGGACATCGCCGCATTGCCCAGACGCGCACGCAGGGCAGCATCTTCCAGTAGCGTGCGGATCTTCTGGGCGAGATCGCCGGACGAACCGGTGGTGAACAGGCCGTTCACGCCGTCTTCCAGCACATCCGGCATGACGCCGACCCGCGTGGCGATCGTCGGCATCCCGCAGGCCATGGCCTCCAGCGCAACACGCGGCCCGCCCTCGCTGCGCGAGTTCATCACGAAGATCTTGCCCGATTGAATGGCCGCGACCACGTCGGCTTGGGTCGGAAGCCAGCCAGCGAAGCACACGCGACCCGTGATGCCGAGCGTCTTCGCCTGGCGCTTGCTGTGCACCAATTCGGACCCGTCGCCGATCACAAGCAGTGTCGCAGCGGGGAGGAGCGCCACGGCCTTGAGCAGTTCTTTCAGGCCTTTGTTGGCTACGATGCGTCCGCAGAAGACGACATCGACGGTTTTTTTGATGGAGGGATCGGGACGCAGCATGCCACTGTCCAGATAGAACGATGGCACCACGTGCAGTTTGGCCGCGTCCGCACCGAAGCCGATGAGCGTCTCGCGCACGCCCGAGCTGACGATGCGCACCGCGCGCGCGGCCTTGATGGCACCGGGCAGATAGACCCGCGCCAGCGCGAGTCCCGCAGCCTCCGCTGCCGACGCGGGATCGGGATGACCGACGACGTGGTGGATTTCCAGAACGACCGGGATGCCCGTGAGGCGCGAGAGCCAGCGGGCCCCGATGCCGTTATAGAATGGCGGGAATTCGTGGACCGTCATCACGCCGTAGGCACGCTCCGCCGCAAGCGCCGAGCCGCGCGAGCGGATCCAGAGGGGCTGGTACCAGAGGCCGCGCGGGGACGGATGAAAGTGCACGTTGCCGAAGAACGCCCCCTCCGGCGCAGGACCGTTCGGGCAGATGACATCGATGCGTTCCCAGTGGCGGGAGAGTTCCTGCAGTGTGTACCAGAAAGCGCCCTTCCTGCCTCGCAGAACCGACCGGTCTCCGGAAATCATGAGCAGATTCATGGCGCGGGGGGCGTGGACGTGAGCAGACCACGGAACAGCCGCAGATGCTCGTCGCACACCGCTTTCCACGGCCGGGGCTCGAACGGCTTTCCCGCTTCGGCACTGGCCTTCTCGTAGTTCTGGTCGATCTCCAGCACGGCGCGGACAATGTCCGCCGATCTTCGCAGCACCCGGACGTTCATCCCCTCCCGCAGCGCGTCGCTGAGACCATTGTCCTCGGTAAGGAGCACCGGCAGTCCCGCGGCGCGCGCCTCGACGGCGACGTGCGGGCTGAGTTCCGTGAGCGACGGCAGGATAAGCACGTCATGTTCGCGCAGCAGCTTGTCTTTCTCGGTGCCGTGGACGGAGGGCAGGAACGACACGCGGCCCTGCAACGAGAGTTTGCGCACCAGCGCGGACGCCTTGGAGGCGATGGGCCCGTCACCGACGAGCGTCAGGCGGACGTGCGGCAACAGTGCGACGGCGTGGAGGAGCGCCGGGAGGTTCTTGAAACGCACGAAGCGTCCGAGGAACAGGAGGCGCAGCGGCTCGTGGCGGGCGTGCTGCACCGTCTCGCGCGCGGGGAGCGCATTTTCGATGACGGAGTGTACGGGCAGCGCCCGGTACACGCGCTTGTAGATCTCCTCCTGATACGCCGTCGAGAAGACGAGATAATCGAACGACTTGAGGATCGGCTGCATGGATTTCTTCAGGCTTGGGTAGGCGCGGTAGAATTCCTTGAGCGACTTGCGGCCGCCAGTGTCGGTGTAGCGCTCCCACAGGAAATCGCCGCCGAGGCGCAGGACGGTCTTGGGCTTCTTGAGACGCGCGAGCATCAGGGGCACGCCGCAGCTGACGGACGAGAACGCGTACACGAGATCGGCGTCTTTGCCGTATTTGCGGAGCGCGGCGGCGTAGCGCTTCCACCGCAGGAGCGGCCCGCCGGATTTGACGACGGGGATCACCTCCCAGCCCCGGCCCTCGGCGATGGGATTGCCCGCCTTGGCATACGTGAGCACGGTGACTTTCTCGCCCGCGACGGTAAGTTCCTCGGCTAGCTTCTCCACATACGTCGCCGGGCCCCCGATGTCGGGAGGGTAGATGCCGGTAGCGAGGAGGATCTGCATGAGTGTCTATGCTACTCCGAAAAGGAGGGTTTGTTGAGGCCCGGATGCGACTTTCTCAGCGCGCTGGAGAGGGCTTCTGGAGACGTGCCCTATACCAGTCCACGGCTTTCCTGAGGCCCGTCTGAAAATCCACCCGCGGCTTCCAGCCGAGCGAGCGCACCGAGGAGGAATCCAGTGCGTAGCGCCAGTCGTGGCCGGGGCGGTCGTCGACGAAGCGCAACAGACTCTCGGGCTTGCCGAGCATCGAGAGGATCGACTTGGCGACCTCGATATTCTCGTGTTCGTCATCGGCGGAAATATGAAAAATCTTCCCGTCGCCGTCTTTGAGCGCGAGCACGGCCTCGATGCCGTCGCAGTGATCGGTGACGTAGAGCCAGTCGCGCCTGTTCTTCCCCTGCGCGTAAATCGGCACGGGCTTGTCGGCCACGGCGTTCTTGATGATGACGGGAATGAACTTCTCGGTGGCCTGGTGTGGGCCGTAGTTGTTGGTGCACCGGGTGATGCGCGCGCGGATGCCGTAGGTGCGCACGGCCGCCATCAGGAGCAGATCGCCCGCGGCCTTGCTGGCGGAATACGGCGAACTCGGGCGCACGGCGTCCGTCGGCTGGTGTCCGGCTTCGCCGTCTTTCAGATCGCCGTAGACCTCGTCGGTGGAAACATGCAGCAGCAGGACGTCTTTTGCCACCTTGCACACCTCGATCAGCCCCTGCACGCCGACGATATTGGTATGCAGGAACGGGACGGCGTCTTTGATGCTGCGGTCCACATGCGTCTCGGCGGCGAAGTTCACGATGCAACCGATCTCATATCGCAGGATGAGCTGCGAGACGAGTTCGATATCCGCAATATCCCCCTGCACGAAGCGGATGCGGCTGATGACGGGGTCCAGGAACGTCTTGTCTCCGGCATAGGTGAGCTTGTCCAGCACCACGATAGTGTCGTCGGGGAACTGCTCCTTGTGGCGCAAAACGAAGTGCGACCCGATGAAGCCGGCGCCTCCGGTAACAAGCAAATTCATGCAAAGAGAATACTAGGGATTGGCGTACGGGAGTACCAGAGGCTGGAAAGAAGAAAAATGGAGAGGATTGTGTCTTATCTTAGCCAAAAAATCGCATATCCAGTCATCTAGTACTCCAGTATTCTTGTCTCCTGTGAAAGGCGTTCTTATCTGCGGCGGCACAGGGTCCCGGTTGCGTCCCCTGACGGAGATCACGAATAAGAGTCTCCTCCCCGTCTACGACCAGCCCCTGATCCTCTACCCCTTGCACACCATGCGGCAGGCGGGTATCGCCGAGATCATCGTGATCTCGGGCAACGAACATATCGATCAGATGGCGGGCTTCCTGGGAAGCGGCGAGCGTTTCGGCTGCAGTTTCAGCTACCGCGTGCAGGATCGGCCCCAGGGCATCGCCCAGGCGCTCGGCATGGCGGAAGAATTCGTCGGCGACGACAGCGTGTGCGCGATGCTCGGCGACAACATCTACTTTGATGATCTTGCCCCGGTCATCGCCGGCTTCAGGAAAGGCGGCCATATCTTCCTGAAGGCCGTGCACGACCCGCAGCGCTTCGGCGTCGCCGAGGTGTCGGGCGACGGCACCGTACTCTCCGTGGAAGAAAAACCCGCCACGCCCAAGAGCGACTTCGCGGTGACGGGCTGCTACCTGTATGACGCGCGCTGCTTCGACATTATCCGCAAACTCACGCCCTCCGCCCGCGACGAGCTGGAGATTACCGACGTGACGCGCTGGTATCTGGACCACAAGGAACTTCGCGCCACGGTCCTCAAGGGCGAATGGGTGGACGCGGGAACGTTCGAGAGCCTGCATCGCGCGGCCGTGCTCGTGCGCGACCACAAGCTGCAGATGATGGAGAACGCCAAGACGCGCGCGCTCGGCGAAGGCATGGCCATGGAGAAGAAAGCGAAGATGGCGGTCCGGGCGTGATCGATGCCGTCAGAGCACGGAAGCGTAGAGCGCGTCGTATTCTTCCGCGATCTCGTTCCAGTCATAGGAGCGCGTGCGGACGATGCCTTCGATCGCCAGACTCTGCATCCATTCGTGATCCTCATGGAATTTGCGCAGTGCGGCGGCCGCTGCCTGCGGGTCATCCGGCGGAACGAGCACGCCCGTGACGCCGTCGGCGACGCTGTCCGGGATACCGCCGACATTCGTGGCGACAACGGCGCAACCGGCGGCCTGCGCCTCCAGGAAGACATTGCCCAGCGCCTCGCTGCGCGACAGTCCGCAGAAGATCTCGGCTTCGGCGTATTCACGGTACAGCGCCGGAGCCTCCAAGTAGCCGAGGAAACGCACGCGATCGTCGATTTTGAGCGTTTTAGCGAGTTGTTCGAGCGCATGGCGCTGGGAGCCCCGGCCCGCAATATGCACGTCGAAGCGCAGCTGATCGCGCACCAGCGCGAGCGCGTGCAGCAGGGTATCGATACCCTTCACCCGTTCCAGGCGTCCGGCAAAGAGCAGGCGTCCGCGCACGCGCGGATGTACATCGCACGCGGAGCGGATCGCGGAGTAATCGATGCCGTTCGGGAGGAGCAGCGCGTCTTCGCGGTGCATGCGTCTGGCGCGCGCCATTAGTGCCCAGCTGATCACCGTCACGCGGTGCGCGGCGCGATGGATCCACTGCATCAGGAACGTCGTGTTGGTGCTCTGGCACGTGAGAATGCGCTTCGCCTGGGGCGACCACCGGTGACACAGCCCAAGCGCGACACCGGCGTAGGATTCGAGAACTGCGTGAATGATGTCCGGGCGCAGATGCGCGACGACGCCGGGCGCGAGCAACGGGAAGAGCCATTTATCAAGCGGCAGTCCGAGGCCAACGCGGATGACGCGGATGCCGTTGAGCGTGTCTTCTTTGGGCAGGCCCGCACGCAGACGGCACGTGACGATGGTGATGTCGTAACGGCCCCTCAGGCGGCGCGAGACTTCCTCCACGCACGCCTCGGCGCCGCTGCGGAACGGCGTGAGAAAGGCCGACAGGATGACGACTTTGGGGCGCATGGAACGAGAATATCAGAAGAGCGGCTTCTGCGCTCAGACGCGCGGTTTCGGCAGGGTCGCGAAGAGTGTTTTGTACTGCGCCCCGACCGTCTCCCAGCTGAAGTGCTCCAGGATGCGCTTACGGGCGGCTTCGGCGAGCGACCGGCGCTTGGCGGGATCATCGAGCAGGCGGCGCAGGTGCGCGGCGAGCGCCTCACGATCCCCCGCCGGGAAGAGCAGCCCCGAGACGCCGTTCTGAATCAGGTACCGGTTGCCGCCCACGTCGGATGCGACGCACGCGCACGCGGAGGACATCGCCTCCATCAGCGCGTTGCTCAACCCCTCGCTGTAGCTGGGGAGCACGAAGATGTCGGTACGCGAGAGCTCGCCCGCGATGTCGTCGCTTAAGCCCGTGAACGCGACCTCGCGGCGGTATTTCTCGACGAGCGGATGTCCGTCCTTGTACCAGCCCACCACGCGCACGCGGACCTCGGGGCGTTTACGCGCGACCTCCGTCGCGGCGGCGAGAAAGTCATCGACGCCCTTCACGGATTCGATCCGGCCGACGTAGGTGATCCACACGGTGCCGTCCGCACGCACGGGCCGGGGCAACGGAGACGCGGCAAGATACTTGACGGGATCAATGCCCGTCGGGATGACGCTCGTTTTGTGCGCGACACCGAGGCGCTTGAGCAGCGTCTCGGGCTGCGGATGGAACGTGACGAATTTGTAGGCGCTCTTCAGCACCGCCCAGCCGACCGTCCACGCGCCGCACGCCATGATGATACCCGGGATGCGCCCGCGGGGCTTCCACGTCATACCCACAAGTGCATCCGTGAGCAGCAGCACCTTGTAGCCCGCCAACCGCAGCGGGATGAGCGAAAACGAGGTCCAAAAGAGGACTTTGTTCACGATGAGCAGATCCGGCTGCAAGTCGCGGGCGAGGCGCCGGACGTATCCGGCGAAGCCGAACGCGATGCCGAAGTTGAGCGGATCGGGCAGGAAAATATCTTTGCGTCGATGGATCGTCAGCGTGGGTGAGACGATGTCCACACCCGTCTCGGAGCCCATGCACGCGACGACGACCTTGTAGCCCAGGCGCTGCCACAGCTCGGCCAGCTTGAACGAGCTCACCATCCAGCGGTGCGGCTCCTTCCAGTAGGGGCTGATGAGGAGGATGGTCTTGGGAGTGTCCATGGAGACGATGCGGGATGCGCTCATGCGCGCTTCTTCTCCTCGGGCGCGGGTTCGGGCATGCCCGCCTCGCGCAGCGCCAGCGCACGCACGATCCGGGTGTGCCGCTGCTCCAGTTCCTCCAGACGGATCACGAGGTAGAAGACGACGAAGAAGAGGATGCCGATGAAGGTCACGGTGACGGCGCTCGTCTGGTTGGCAATGCCCGTGATGGCGGAGAGATACGAGATGAAGGCCGGGAACATCGCCAGCGCCGCGATGGCGCCCCAGAAGGCACTCCACAGAAGAGCCTCCCAAATGGTCTTCTTGCCGCGCACGACCAGGTTCCACGCATACAGCACCGCGATGAGCGAGACGAGGGGGGCGACGATCTGATAGACGGTGAGGCGCATAGAACAAGCTGTATCCTACACGAAACGATACGAGAAATCAGATATCAGAAGACAGATGGCAGATGGCAGAAACGGCCTCTGGTTGGGGCAAACTCCCATCTGATGTCCGCCCTCTCTTATCTCAAGAACGACCGTAGCAGGATCTTCATGGCGGTTTTCATGCCTCCGGCGAAAGATTGGCCCTTGGCCAGCGTGTACTCGGAATACATGACTTTTGCCGGGATTTCGGCCACCCGCCAGCGGTGCTGCACACACTCGCGGACGATCTCGGTGCAGAACTCGAAGCCCCGCATCCGCAGATCCACCTGTGCCACGGCCTTGGGTCCGAACGCCTTGAACCCGCACTGACTGTCCTGCACCCACTTGCCCGTGGCCGCGAGCGTCACCAGGTTGCCGAGCCCGTTGAAGACGCGGCGGATGAGCGGGATACGATTGCGCTGGCCGAAGCGATTGGCGAATGCGATGTCGGCTTCGCTCTTAAGAATCGGCTCCAGCAGGAGCGGGATATCGCGCGGGTCGTGCTGTTCGTCGGCATCGAGCGTGACGATGACCTGCGCGCCCAGTCGTCGCGCCGCCTCGATGCCCGTCATGGTGGCCGCGCCCGCGCCGCTGTTCTCGATGTGCGTCACGACCGTTGCTCCCGCCGCACGAGCCGCGTCACCCGTGCCGTCGGCGGAGCCATCATCGACCACGACCACCGTAGACGCGTGCTTGGACGCCTCGCTGACCACCCGGGCGATCCGGGTCGCCTCGTTGTAGGCCGGGATGACGGCGATGATGAGTGGGGCCGTGCTCATGGGATCAGGATAAACGCCACGCCGGCGTTCACGTCATTCACCAGCACCTGCAGGCCCAGGGCCTGTGTATTCACGAACTGCTGGAACGCGTTGACCTTCTTGTGGAGCGAACCGTTCTGGTCCTGTTCGATCGTGGCCGTATTCGTATCGAAGATGATCGAGTTGAACCCGAGAGCCTTCAGGCGCCGCAGCGTGATGGCGGGATCGCGCTCCTGATAGAGACAGTTGAACATATCGAGCTGGTGGTCGTTGATGCCGATGATCTCCAGGTTCTTCGGGATGAAGTACGGGATGAAGGTACCGACGCGGTACAGGTACGGGCGGTCCGGCAGGCCCTCATGGCGCGTGACGACCTCGTCGCGGATGTCGTTATAGAGCGGGATGGTCAGCTGCTCCAGCGAACCGGCCGAGACTTTGCCGAACGAGTACTCCAGGATATTGCGCTGCTGCTCGAACTGCCACAGGCGCATCGCGAAGCAGGAGGACAGTGCCATCGCGACGAGGAAGCCGCCCAACCAGCGGCTGAGCGCGTCCGGCGCGCGGACGATCATCACCTCCAGCCCGACCATGAGACCGAGGAACATCGCCATGCCGTACCACGGCACGCCGTTGGCGAGGAACATCCACTCGACGATGACGAACGCCGTCGCGCCGCACAGCCAGCGCAGCCAGCGGCCCTTGCGGCTCCAGAAGTACGGAAGCAGGAGGATGAGCGGGAACAGCAACAGAGCCGACGAGGTCGTGACGTAGTAGCCGACGGAATCGGCGTTCATGACGGTGCGCCACGGAAGCGTCAGATAGTGGCCCCAGCCTTTGGAAAAGCCCCAGTAGCGATCCAGTTCCTCGATGCCGCCCGTCGGGCTGCAGGTGGGATGATCGCGTTGGAGCGCGAGCTCGGGCGGCAGCGTGCGGATCTGCTGGCCGAGATCCGGCACGGTGTCCTTTCCGAAGGGCGCCATGGTCGGTGTGAGGCGGTTCGGGGAACTGAGTTCGAGACGCTTGGGGATCGGACCGGCGGCCTCGAGGTTGTTGTGATAGAGCCACGGCACGGTTGCGACCGCGAAGCCGACCGCGAAGAGCGCGACGGTGCGGAGGAACGGCTTGATGGCATCGCGGCGCAGGTACATCGCGCAGCCGAAGCCGGCGACACCGAGCATCAAGGCAATCGTGGCGAACGGGAGGAACGCCTGGTCCGGAGTCACCTGCACACCGGAGACACGCGCGATCATGCCGCTGAGGTTGAAGCCGCCGAACTTGAGGAGCACCAAGAAGGACAGCGGTATGACGCCGAGGAAGGCGGGCACGCCGAGCCCGATACCCGCGATCGTCGCGGCGAGTGCGAGGATGCCCATGATCGCCGTCGACTTGATGGCGAAGGCGAAGCCCGCAAAGGCGCCGCACAAGAGGAGCAGACGGGAGCTATCGGTGAACGACGCGGGATGCCACCACGGCTTGCCGGAGTCGGATTCGACGACGCCGGCGACCTCGATCTCTGCGGTTTCGTCCGCCGGAGGCGGCATCAGTGCCAGGAACATCGCGAAGAACGCGAGTGCGCCCATAAAGAAGACCGCGTTGTCGATCTTCATGTCCGCGAATGAGAAGTGTCCCACCAGCGGCAGCGCGTAATAGAGGAGCGCGGCGAGGATGCCCGCCCGCTTGCCGAGGTACGCGCGCGTGAAGACGTAAATGGCGATGACCGCGAGCAGACCCGCGGACCAGTTGATCATCATGGAGAAGGTCGCGCCGACGATGCTGTCGTACCCGAAGAGCAGGAAGCCGAGCGACGTGAGATACGTCCAGTCGAACGGCGACATGGAGAAGATAAAGTGCCCGTAACTGACGAGGAGGCGCGGACGGTTGAGGTAGCTGCCGAGGTCATCCCAGCCGATGGGAAACGGGCGGACGACCGTCAGGAAGTTGACGGCGATGTAGCTCATCAGCAGGAAGCCGAGGACGATCTGCAGATCGAACCAGCCGTACTGGCGGTCCCAGCGGTGATGCAGGAACTTCTGGAACCAGTAGATGGTATGCCGGTAGCCGAGCATGGGGACGGCCGCGATCAGCAGCCAGCCGACGGTATTCGTGTAGATGCCCGCGACCGCCGCGAGCCACAGCAGCACGATCCATGCGCAGGCACCCGCGCCCGCGGAGAGCAGGGCTTCGATCATCGCGCGATCGGTGCGGTAGCCGAGCACCGTGAGAATCGCGCGCCCTGCGATCAGCAGCTCGAAGAGCAGCAGCAGGATAAAGAGGATCTGCGGTATCACGCGCGCGATGAACGACATCTGGACGCAGCCCGTGCCCATGTTGTAGAGCGTCGCGCCCGCCTGCGTTTCGCCGATCTCCGTCAGGCATCCGCGAGAGAGCAGACTCTGGTAATCCTTGGTCAGTTCCTCCAGGCCTTGCGGGCTGACGTTATAGACATCCGAGCGGGGCTCCACATACATGCGGACCGAACGGCCGTTGTCGACGCCGAAGCTCAGCACCGTGAACATCAGCCACACGGAAGCCACGAAGAGCAGAAGCAGCTTCCATGGGGTCCAGGAGATATATAAAGCATCGCTGTTGTCCTGGAACCACTTCCATCCGAGGTAGAGCACATACGCAAGCAGCGCGAAGAGGCCGTAGGACAGGAACGGCAGCGCGCGGGCGCCGAGATGCGCCAGGGACGGGAAGAATCCGTAGATGCCGCGGCAGATCAGGTTCTCGGTACCGCAGGCCGCCGTGACCATCTGATTGGCAGGATCGGCAAGCAGCACGGCACCGTGGATGGGCATGCCGATATACGCCAGCAGGGTGTAGAGACCCCACGTGAGCAGACCCACGAAGAAAGCAATGCTGAGAGTGCGGACGGTACTGGCTTGCATACGCCGAAGTGTACTCCAGAGAGCCGATTCGTGTAGCCGGAAAATCCCTGCGATCTCCTGAAAGGCAAATCCAGGGATTCCACCCGCACTGGAGCTTTTGCCGTATACTCCCCGTCCGATGGCACTCGATCCCCTGTCCATCCGCCGGCAGTTCCCCATCCTCGCGCAATCCGTGGACGGGCAGCCGCTGACGTACCTCGATACCGCCGCGACGGCCCAGAAGCCCAAGGCCGTGATCGATGCCCTGACGGAGTTTTACAAAAAGGACAATGCCAACGCGCACCGGGGCATGCATGTGCTCGCCGAGCGCGCGACGGTCGCGCAGGAGAATGCACGCGGCGACGTGCGGGATTTTCTGGGAGCGGCGCGCGCGGAGGAGATCGTTTTCACGCGGGGCACGACCGAGAGCATCAACCTGGTGGCAAAAACCTGGGGGCGCTTACTGACCGAAGATGACTGCGTCGCGCTCACGCGGCTGGAGCACCACAGCAACATCGTGCCGTGGCTGCAGTTGCATGAAGAAACCGGCACGGAGATCCGGTGGATCGACTGCGATGACGAGGGCCAGATCGCGCCCGAGGCGGTCGCCGAGGCGCTGCGCGACGGACGGGTGAAGATGCTCGCAATCACAGCCCAGAGCAACGTGCTCGGCACGCGTCCGCGCCTGCGGGAGATCGTGCGCCTCGCGCATGAGAAAGAAGCGCTGGTTCTGGTGGATGCCGCGCAGGCCGCGGCACACGGGCAACTGGACGTATCCCGGGACGGCCTCAACTGCGACTTCCTCGCCTTTTCCGCGCACAAAATCTACGGACCCACGGGTGCCGGAGCGCTCTACGCAAAGCTCGATCTGCTCAAGGAAATGCCGCCATTCCTCGGCGGCGGGATGATGATCGAGAACGTCCGCGAGGACGGATTCACCACTGCCGATCCGCCGCACAAGTTTGAGGCCGGCACCCAGCCCGTCGCGGATATCGTCGGCTTCGCCGCGGGGCTGCGCTGGCTGCAGTCAATTCCGCATGCGGATCTGGAGGCGCACGAGCACATGCTCATCGCCGCGATTCTGGAAGCGCTGCGCACCGTGCGCGGACTCCGGGTGCTCGGCCCCGCTGATGCGGAAGAGGTGAACGGCTGCGTGAGTTTCGTGATCGACGGCGTGCATCCGCATGATCTGACCGAACTGCTCGGGCGGCGCGGCATCTGCCTGCGTGCCGGGCACCACTGCGCCCAGCCGCTCCACCGGCGTCTCGGCATCACCGCGTCGACCCGCGTGTCCGTCGGCGCGTACAACACGGTCGAGGAAATTGCACTCCTTCCCGACGCCATCGAAAAAGCTGTTTCCGTTCTCCAGCGCTGACATGGATATCTACGCCGAGAACATTCTGGAGCACTACCGCCACCCGCGCGGCACCGCGCCGCTGGAGGACGCAACCGTGGAGCACCGCGAGATGAACCTGAGTTGCGGCGACGAACTGACGCTCCGTCTCAAGCTGCACGGCGGAATTCTTGAGGGTCTCAGCTGGAACGGCACAGGCTGCGCCATCAGCCAGGCGGGCATGTCGCTGCTCAGCGAGGAACTGGCCGGCAAGTCGACGGAGGAAGCGCAGGCGATTGGGAAGAAAGAGATCCATGAATTGCTGGGAGTTCCCGTGGGGCCCCGGCGGATGAAATGCGCGCTGCTCTGCCTGCACACCCTCAAAAACGCGCTGCGCAAAGCCGAAGGCCTGCCACCCCAGGGCTGGCTGGATACGGTCGAATTGGCCGATGAGTGAGAACTTGCACCTTCTTTGACCTTGTTGCGGCGCAACGGGAACTGGTAGCGTATGCGGGCTCTGACGGACTACTGCGGTTTTCAGACGAAAGACCGTCGTGAAGCGTGGCTCTGCCGCGCTGAGCGACACCTCTCAGGGAAAAGAGAGCCCGTGAGAGAAAAACCGTAGGTTTGTCTCTCACGCAATGCCGCCCTAGCTCAGAGCCCCCGTCTTCGCAGTCGAAGACGGAATAGAGAAAGGCTCAGCTCGGTTGCGGAACAGTTTCTTTCATCCACCGCAGTCACTAAGCCGCCCTAGCTCAGAGGTAGAGCACATCCATGGTAAGGATGGGGTCACGGGTTCAATTCCCGTGGGCGGCTCCATACAAGATTCACTTCCTCTCGATCTGGTCTTTGCCCGCTCCCAGAGCGGCTTTCTTCCGGTTCAAACCGTGCGAGAAGGCTCTTGTGTCTCTCTTTGGTCTTCCGAAGAGCCAAAGGCACGAAATGGAGGAATTCATCGAAGCCGGACGCGCCGCCGCGCGCAAAGTCCTGCCCCAGATCCTGAACAGCCTGGAGTGACTGCGTGCCTCGTAGCGTTTTCCGCAGAGAAATGCCTGCTCTGCATGCGAGATGTGTACGCGGTATTGCACGCGGAGTGGCATCACAGGCCGCTCCGTCCCGTCCACTGGTACATCCAGTCCATCATCTGCATGTAGAGCGCGTGCTTGAAGGCGTATTCGGGCCCACCGTAGCGCCACCAGAGGAGCCCGCCCACCATCAGCCCGGTCACGACAACCAGCAAGATCGCAAGACGCACGGGCCGGATATTCTTGTCGCCGCGGGGAAACTGCACGACGCCAAGTCTATCGCAGCCTTGACGAAGCCGGAAACGGCGGCAACCATGACCGCATTACCGACATACGCTCCGATTCCCGGCAGACCGCCGGATTGCTCCGCTCCCAGGTCGTCTGGCTCGTCCTCGGCTCTCTCGCCGCGGCGGTCTGGTTCTGCGCGGCCTCCAGCCTTCCCCCGCTCCTGCGAGGCAAGACCTGCTGCGATGCCGTGTCGTACCTGCACCTCGCGGAAAGCAGCAAAATCGCAGCCGCGTTCACCACGGTCGGAACGGGAGCCGTGACCGCTAGATCATCACTGGTCCACACCGTGTTCACGGCACTCACAGCAGACACTGGCTACCGCACACTCGGGTATCCGGCATTCCTCGCCGCGCACCGTTACGGACTGCACATGCTGGGTCTCAGCTCGGCGGTCGACTGGTTTGCCCTCTCCACGTTCACCGCGCTGCTCCTACACCTGGTATCTGCACTCTTCTTCTGGCGTGGAGTGCAGCGCCACACCGACGTGCATCCCGTCGGCTTGTTCCTGCTGCTCGCGTATCCGCCGCTCGTCGCGCACACAGCCGTGCCCCTCACCGATTCGCTCGCGGTGAGCCTGCTCCTGCTCACGCTCGGCTCGCTGCTGCGGGTCGCGCCCGAGACACAAAAGCGCCTGTGGGCCGTTCTCGCCGGGCTCTTTCTGGGACTGCTCGTCATCACGCGTCCCTCGCATCTACCGGCGTCTGTGGCGGTGATCCTCGCATGGCTGGCGTTCACCGGGGTACGTAAATGGCGGAGATACGACGTCGGCATGTTCGCCTGCGCATGCATCGCTGCAACGTGCTTCATCCTGCCGCTCACGCCACGCATCGCGTCATGCAGCATGCACGCAGGGACGCTCTGCTTCACCCCGCCGAGCGACAGCGCGTATCAAACGGCCTTTCTGATTCAGGTTGGGAATGACGGCGCACGCACGCAGACCGTCGTATGGGGCAAAAGCAGCAGTGCGATCTACACCGTCACCGACGCGTTCTTTCAAAACTCCTTCGCGCGCTGTCCGATCATCCATCCCGCCCCGGATCTGCTGCGGTGCTACGCCCGGAACGCGCCGTTCCTCCCGCTATTCTTCCTCAAAAAAACCGTCGGCTTGCTCGATCATCCCGGCCTCACTCCGTATGCGACGGTCGTGACTCCCATGTGGGTGACCTGGACGAACCGCACGGGCGGTCTGCTCGGATTCCTTGGATTTCTCGCGCTGGCAGCATGGACGTTGCACATGATTCAACGAAAGCAGTGGGCATCGATGGGCCTGCTTGCAGCGCTCTACGCGCTCGTCTACTGGGCGTACAGCGTGGTGTTCTCTGTAGAGGCGCGCTACGGTCTGCCGCTCGCCGCGATTGGCCTGACGCTCTTCCCTGCGGCACTGAGCGCCCTCGTCGCGCGCCGGGACCGGTTTGGACGACTGCTTCTGGCTTTCTGGCTGTGCCTGGGCCTGTTCTTCGTCGTGCAGGGTGCCGTCTGGGACGCGCTGGACCCGGTTCGGCCTGCGACGATCCGCGAGATCACCGCCGATCCGCCCGTGCGGCCTGCCGGATTGGACCGCGCGCATACTTACTAAGCGCACACGGCTGAGGTAGGCTTACGCCCGTGGCACAGGCACCCATCCGCGTCGGCGTCATCGGCTATGGATACTGGGGTCCGAATCTCGTGCGCAACTTCCACCTACACGACGACGCCGCGGTGACGATGATCGCCGATTTCGACGAGAAGCGCCTCGCCCAGGTACGCGCCAACTATCCCGCGGTACGGACGGTGCGCGACGGAAAGGAACTGATTCACGACCCGGAGGTGGACGCCGTGTCGATCGCCACGCCGATCTTCACGCACTTCCCTCTCGCCAAAGAAGCACTGGAGGCAGGCAAGCACGTGCTGATCGAAAAACCCATGACCCAGACCGCCGACCAGTCGCGCGAGCTGATGGCGCTGGCCAAGAAGCATAACCGCACACTGATGGTCGGCCATACATTCGTCTACACGGGCGCTGTCCGGAAAATGCGCGAACTGATCGATTCCGGCGAGCTGGGATCGCTCTATTACTTCGACTCCGCGCGCTTCAATCTGGGGCTGCTGCAGAAAGACGCCAACGTGCTCTGGGACCTGGCGCCACATGACCTGTCGATTGTTTTGCACCTCATTGATGAACGCCCGGACTCGCTCCAGGCTTTCGGTCAGCGGCACGTCGGCGACGAGCAGGAGGAATTCGCCTTCATGGTCCTGAAGTACAAGAGCGGCTTCCACGCCCACATCCGCGCCAGCTGGATCTCGCCGCTCAAAATCCGTCTGACGCTGCTTGCAGGCAGTAAGAAGATGATCGTGTTCGATGACGTGGAACCGAGCGAAAAGATCCGCCTCTACGACAAGGGGGTCACGCTCAAGCACGCGGAGGAAGTGACGGCGTTTAACCCGGTGTATCGCGCCGGCGACGTGTTGATCCCCGCGTTGGACCGCACCGAGGCACTCAAGCGTGAGACGGGGCATTTCCTGGAGTGCATCCGCACGGGCAAGGCGCCGCTCTCGGACGGACAGGCGGGTCTGGATGTCGTGCGCCTGTTGGAAGCAAGTCAGCGCTCCATCGCCGAAAACGGTTCGTTCATCCCCCTCTGATGTCTCTCCAGAAACTCAACAACGTGAAGATGGGCAAAGACGTCATCATCCGCGATTTCGTGAACCTCTACGGGTGCGAACTGGGCGACGGCACGCGCGTCGGAACGTTCGTGGAGATCCAGAAAGGCGTCGTCATCGGCAAGAACTGCAAGATTCAGAGTCATTGCTTCATCTGCGAGGGCGTGACGATCGAGGATGGTTGTTTCATCGGCCACGGCGTGATGTTCACCAACGATCGCCGTCCCCGTTCCGTGAACCCCGACGGCTCGCTCCAGACCGAGGCCGACTGGACACTGGAGAAAACGCTCGTGAAACGCGGCGCGTCCATCGGGACGGGCGCCACGATCATGCCGGGCGTCACGATCGGCGAAGGTGCCATCATCGGTGGAGGAGCGGTTGTCACCAAAGACGTCGCCCCCAATACTGTCGTCGTCGGCAATCCCGCTCACCCCCTCCAATCATGAACGTCCCGCTCGTCGATCTGCAGGCTCAGTACGCATCCATCAAGCCCCAGGCGGACGCCGCCATAGCCCGCGTGCTCGCCTCCTGCGCATTCGCGGGCGGGCCCGAGGTAGAAGCCTTTGAGAAGGCCTTCGCCGCCTTTTGCGGGGCAAAGCACTGTATGTGCCTCAGCTCGGGCACGGCGGCGCTGGAGCTGCTCGTGCGCGCCTACGGCATCGGACCGGGCGACGAGGTGATCATCCCCTCGCACACGTTCTACGCCACGGCCGAGGGTGTGTTGCTTGCCGGCGCGACGCCGGTGTTTGCGGACGTGCTCGACAGCACGGCGCTGATCGATCCCGCGTTTGTCGCAGCATCCGTGACGCCCAAGACCAAAGCCATCATCCCCGTGCACCTCTACGGCCAGCCTGCCGACATGGACCCGATCCTAGACATCGCGAAGAAGCACAACCTGACCGTGATCGAAGATTGCTGTCAAGCGCATGGCGCGACCTACAAAGGCAAGACGGCCGGAACATTGGGGCACGCATCCGCATTCAGCTTCTATCCCGGCAAGAACTTAGGCGCCTATGGCGAGGCCGGCGCGGCCGTGACCGATGACCCCAAGATCGCCGACTTCGTGCGGCTCTTCCGTGAGCACGGCTCGAAGACGAAGTACGAACACATCATACTCGGCCGCAACGACCGCATGGACGGCATTCAGGGCGCGGTGCTGGCGGCCAAACTGCCACACCTGGCACAGTGGAACGAGACGCGGAGAACGCATGCAAAGCGCTACCGCGAGCTGCTAAGAGATGAACCTCGCGTGCGCTTCATCGCCGAAGACGCCAATTGTGTCCCGGTGTATCACCTGCTCGTCATCCGCATCGCCGATCGAGATCGCGTGCGTGCGGCCCTCAACGCCGAGGGCATCGGCGCGGGCATCCACTATCCGATCCCGCTACATCTGCAGGTGGCTTGCAAAGACCTGGGCTGGAAGAAAGGCGACCTGCCCGTCACGGAGACGATCGCCTCGGAAATCCTCTCGCTGCCCCTGTATCCCGAGATGACGGATGAGCAGATTGTCCATGTAACAAGCCGATTGAAAGCGTTGCTGTAACGCCTTTTTCTTCGTCTTCCCTCTCCTCCCACCCGACACGTACACTGATCCCCGTGCCTTCTCTCTCCCTTGTCGTCCCCGCCTTCAACGAGGAAGCTGCCCTTGAGCCAACCGTGCGGCGGTGCATCGACGTCATCCAGAAATGCACGGATGACTACGAACTGATCATTTTGGACGACTGCAGTGCGGACAAAACGGCGGAGGTGGCCGAGCGGCTCAGCCGCGAGAATCCCGCGCACATCAAAACCCTGCGTCATCCGGTGAACATGGGCATCGCGGCGACGTTCGAGGATCTCTACAAAGCTGCCAACAAAGACTATGTGTTTCTGATCCCCGCGGATGGCGAATATCCGCCCGAAGCGCTGAGGGAAGCCTGGCCGATGCTGAAAGATTGCGACATCGTCGTATGTCAGCGCAGACAGAAGAACTACACGCCGTACCGCCATCTCGTCTCGGGCGCATACCGCTGGATGACGGTGTTACTCTTCGGCGAAGATCTGTTCGATCCGGGCAGTACCAAGGTCGTGAAGCGTGAGATCTTCACGGGCATTCCCGTGACGTCAAAGAGCGTCTACGTGGAAGCCGAGCGCATCATCCGGGCGCTCAAGCGGGGCTACCGCATCGGCAAAGTGGAGATCATCCAGGAGACGCGCAAGGGCGGTCAGGCGCGCGGCGCCCGCTTCCGCACGGTCAAGCTGGCGGCGCTCGACATGCTGCGTCTCTGGATTGAGCTCACGCTTCTCCGGAAGAAAGCGTAGAGGAATCGCACTGCAGGACCCGGTATGCGCCGACGGTCGTCTGGAGCACACAATCGGGCGATGGAGATTGATTCGATGTAGTCACGAGCAGATCGATGCCGTAGGTGCGCATCAGCGCAGGGACATTCGGCTTTTCGTCGCGCAGGCGCTTCAGCAGCTCCTGATGCAACACACGCGAGGATGCCGTCGCGGAGCAGTCGCCAAAGGGCAATCCGAGCGGCTGGAACACCTTGCACGCCGTCCGTTCACGAGCCGCGAGCATACCTCCGTATCCGCCGAAAACGAGGTTGTAGGACGGATCGGACGTGAACTGGAACAGCGAACGCTCCAGCAGGAAACGCTCTGTGAGCTCGGCATCCGTGGCACGCTGGTTGTAGGCGTAGGCATTGAAAAGCACGTAGTGATCGGTGTAAGCCGGGATCAGGTCCGAGAGATCCATAGGCGCCGCGATCACGCGGTCGGCAGGCTGGGTGCGCAGCCACGCAATCAGCGCGGAAGCGTCCGAGCGGTCAAATGCCTCCTGGCGCAACGCATCGCGCCGAGCATCGGCATGGAGCGCGAACGCGCAGGAAGTGAGCACATAGCCGGACACAGCCGAGAGCACCATCAGAGACACCTTGCGCGGCGCGGCGGTCCACAGCGCGATGGCTCCCCCGAGCCAGAAGATGAAGAAAAGGATGTTGACGTAGTAGGAGCTAAACGTCGCGTCGATACCGTGCAGGACGGACTGGTTGAGACCGAGCAGCGCGGCAACGATGATGGTGAGCAGCAGGTCGAGGCGTTGCTGCATGTGCGGAAACCGTTTGCGCTCGAACCACAGCACCGCACCCAGGAGAAGCAGAAGGATCTGGATACCGGGCGCTGCCGGATACCGACTGGGGATCACGCCGAGGCGGTGCAGCGTGTCGATCGCGGCTACGTCCCGGGGACCGCCGAAGAGCACGATCTTGGAGAGGATTCCCGCACAGGCGATACCGAGTGTGATCACGGCTGTCCGGACCACGGACCGCCACTGCTCACGATTGATGACCCAGCGGCGCAGGAGATCGACGGCCTCCATGATGAGGAACAGTGATGCGTAAAGAAGTTGCGTGTAGGCGAGCAGCACAATGAGCAGCCCTCGGAGCAGGTCGCGCGCGTGCCTGCCCGGACGGTCAGCGAGATACAACGCGAGGTACGCGGCCACGAAGACGTAGGGAATCTGGGGGTTGGCCGTGCGCAACCAGTAGATGTCGAGATACGCGGCGGATGCCAGGGACACCGCAACAGCCGCCGGCACCGAGCGGAGTAACCACCAGACAGCCAGAAAGAGGAAGGCGACGGCAAGCAGCGGGAATAGAACATCGCCGAGGAAGATCACCATTGGCAACGGCCACCCGGTGACACGTGCGAGTAATCCCTGCGGCACGGGCGCATAGGACGTCACGGAAGCCTCATGCCGGTGCTCCTTGAATGCGGTGTGCCCCAGGTTGGGGTAGCCGGTCGCTGCGTCCCGCACGTGCGAGAAATAATACAGTTCGTCCTTGCCGTGATTCTGGAGCGTGGCGAGCGTTAGTTCACCCCGCAGGGCCGCGGGGATCCGCGCCGCGTTGAGCAGCAACGTGAATGCCATACCGACAAGCAGCGCCATTGCGAAACGTCGCATCCGCGCAACTATAGATCATCCTCTTCCCCGCAGCACAGCAACATCACGGATTCGTCGTGGCAGTAAAGACGACGGTGGCGCGGTAGGTGTCGGTCGGGACGATGGCCGTCCCGTGGATGATGGCGCGGAAGCCGATCACTTCGCTGTCGCCGGCTACCGCAGTCTGGCTGTTGCGCTTGGCGATGTTCAGACCCGCACCGGTGGCCACGTTGAGCCAGAGATCGGTGGAGGGACCATCGCTGCCCCACGAGACACTGGCGCCCGTGGCCGTCGTGCTGGTGGAGGAGAGGCGTCCGGCCCAGCGCGCGTCGTTGGTGACGTTGCTGGTCGGCGTGAAGTTGAAGTTCTCCGGGGTGTTCACCGCGCCCGGCTTGAGGGCGCGGATGCGGTTGCCCGCGACGTAGCCGTTCAGGTGGCCGGTGCCGGTGCGGGCTCCGGCGGCGCCGGTGCCCGTCGTCACGGCCCAATTGAACGTGTATCCCGTACTGTTGTTGGTGATAATGGTGCAGGTGGTGGCGTGCGTCGAACAGAAGTATCCCGTGGAACCCGTCGTGCAGTTGCCGTCGGCGTTGTTGGCGGTATCGCCGGTGCGCGTGATGGTGCCGAGGGTCAGCGGCGTGCTGGTATCGTTGTTGGTGCAGTTGTTGGAGATGGCGGCAGCGACAGTAACGGACACCTTCACGTTCGCGGCTGCGGAAGCGGCCAGCGAGCGCATAGGTTCGGCCAGGACCAGCACCATGGCGTACAACGAAACCGTTGCGGCAATGCCGACGGTAACAACGCGAACGCGGCGGTTTGTACTGAGAGAGGTACGCATGGGATGTGTGTGTGAATGGAACCAAACCTTTAATTATATTATAGTACTTTTTTGACATTCTTGCAATCACTGAATTCGATAAAAAAACACCCCTGCAAGGGGTGTTTTGAGATCGTGCGTCGGCCCGCTCAGGGGTTGGTGGTCGCTGTGAACACGACGGTGGCGCGGTAGGTGTCGGTCGGGACGATGGCCGTCCCGTGGATGATGGCGCGGAAGCCGATCACTTCGCTGTCGCCGGCTACCGCAGTCTGGCTGTTGCGCTTGGCGATGTTCAGACCCGCACCGGTGGCCACGTTGAGCCAGAGATCGGTGGAGGGACCATCGCTGCCCCACGAGACACTGGCGCCCGTGGCCGTCGTGCTGGTGGAGGAGAGGCGTCCGGCCCAGCGCGCGTCGTTGGTGACGTTGCTGGTCGGCGTGAAGTTGAAGTTCTCCGGGGTGTTCACCGCGCCCGGCTTGAGGGCGCGGATGCGGTTGCCCGCGACGTAGCCGTTCAGGTGGCCGGTGCCGGTGCGGGCTCCGGCGGCGCCGGTGCCCGTCGTCACGGCCCAATTGAACGTGTATCCCGTACTGTTGTTGGTGATAATGGTGCAGGTGGTGGCGTGCGTCGAACAGAAGTATCCCGTGGAACCCGTCGTGCAGTTGCCGTCGGCGTTGTTGGCGGTATCGCCGGTGCGCGTGATGGTGCCGAGGGTCAGCGGCGTGCTGGTATCGTTGTTGGTGCAGTTGTTGGAGATGGCGGCAGCGACAGTAACGGACACCTTCACGTTCGCGGCTGCGGAAGCGGCCAGCGAGCGCATAGGTTCGGCCAGGACCAGCACCATGGCGTACAACGAAACCGTTGCGGCAATGCCGACGGTAACAACGCGAACGCGGCGGTTTGTACTGAGAGAGGTACGCATGGGATGTTTGTGAATGTGTGTGAAAATCAAACCGCTAACATTATAGATCATGTAGAAAAATTTTGCAAGTCTGCGCCTCGCACAAAAAAGCCTGCTCAATAGGTGCAGAAAAGCTCAGCAAACAGGCATTTCAGGGGTTCTTCCGTTTGATCTCAAAGCGCGAGAAGAACACCTGAACAATGAACGATACGAGGAAAATGGCGAGGATGGCGATCAGCACGGGCAAAGCCGGGATCATCCAGAAGCTCACGGTCAGCAGCTCGCCGGGCTCTCCGTAGACGCTCAGGTTGGTACTCGCGGTGTAACGGCCGAGTGCGAAGCGCGGACGCCATTCGGTGACAAACGACCGTGACGAGTTGCGCAGCACGATCCAGTCCTGCACCGGGATCTCGTCGACCACAAGACCGAGAATGTTGCGAATCTGAATGGTGCCTGAGGGGGCGGCGAAAACCGTGCCGTCGTTCTTGGCGGTCAATTGCAGGTAGGCCGGATAATCCCAGTAGAGCTTGGAGCGCGACGTGAGGGATGTCAGCCTGGCGTTCTGTTCCACCGGACCTTTGACGCTGATGATGAACACGATCCCCACGCGCGACACCACGCTCACGCCGGGCGCCGACGTCTCGCGGGGTTTGAGGCCGCGCTTGAGCAGCAGGGCGCCGTAGTGATCCCCCGGATCGGCATCCGGCGGGATGGAGATCGTCACCGGAATATAGGCGTGCTCGCCGTGGGCGAGCTCGAAAGCCGGCACGGCGGGATGGATCCAGTTTTTCGCGCTGTACGGCCCTGTGGCGGTTCCGTAGAGCTGCGTTGATTCCGCGCCCGCTCCGGCGGCGAAGTCCTCGTTCTCAAAGACGAATTCGTACATGTCGCGCATACGGCTCGTCACTTCCACTTCCACCGTCTGCTCTTCGCCCGGCGCTAGATTGATGATGAATCGTCCCGGTCCGAAGACGAAATCTTCCGCGAACGGCGTCCCCTGCTGCAGGTTTACGCGCACGCCCGCGTTCGTCACGACTTCGCGTTTCCCGGCGTCGACGACCTGTTCCTGCGCGTCGCCCGGAACGTCCTGTGCGAACGAGAGAGCCGGCAATCCCGTCGTCATCACCAAAAGACCAGCAAGCGCGAGGCGCGCGGCATGCGTGAAACGAGAAGCAGTCATGGACTCAATCTTACCGCACGCAATTGAATCATAGCAACTGTCTGCCCTATAGTGCGCCTTGCATGTCACGCGATTCCCGAAACAGGTTTCTCACCGTCGTCCTTCTTGCGATCATCATTCTCGCAGGCGTTATCGCGTGGAAAGGCTACGCTCTGGCCGAGATGTCGCGCTCGATGGATGTGCGTGCGGTCGCGGTCGCCTCATACTACCGCGATCTGCTCAGCCGCGAGACGCCGGGCATCGCCGTGAGTGGGTCCGGCAGCGCGGAGGAACGCGATGCGCTCGGGGCCCTGCGGTCCGCGGACCTCGCCACGGACGGACGGACGCGCCTGGAGGTCCTCGGACAGATCGTCGATGTGCAGAAACGCCTGGATGCGTTCT
The DNA here is from genome assembly GCA_964460365.1 of uncultured Candidatus Peribacteria bacterium. Lineage (GTDB taxonomy): Bacteria > Patescibacteriota > Gracilibacteria > Peribacterales > Peribacteraceae > DAISLF01. Next base: position 44,500 of record CAYWPL010000007.1, read on the forward strand.
TCGGTGCGATCGCGCAGGATGATCTGATAGCGGAATCGGATGCCGCCGTGCGCCTGCGGGCGGACGCGGCGCGCGACGGGGACCTCAAGCCCCTGCTCGACGGATACAACGTCGTCGCGCAGAGCTGGAACAACGAACAGGAGAATCCGCTGGGCGGGATGTACTTCCGCCTCTTCAAGCTCCGTCCCGCGCAGCTGCTCGGCACGGACGGGCGGGTGGAATTCGAGACGAAAGTCTCACTCTGAGAGTCCGCAGTCGCGACCGTAGCGCAGATCGCGCATGGCACGGTCGAGCATCACGATGAGTTCGGCGCGATTGACGGCGCGCGCGGGAACCATCAGCGACTGTCCGGCATTGCCTTCCAGGATGCAGTGATCGGCACCCGTCGCGGCGGTCTCCGCATACCAGCTGTCCGGGGCCACGTCGCCAAAGGGGCGCGCGAGTCCCAGGGGCTGATAGCCGAACGCGCGGAGCACCATGGCGGCGGCCTCGGCACGCGTGACGGCCGATCCGGGGCGGACGGTGCAGGGGTGCGTGCCGTGGCAGTTGTCATCACCGCGCATCCATCCGGCCTCGGCGGCGATGCCGACGGGCGCGGCGTACCATGCGGAAACATCGACGTCGTCGAAGGCAGAAGACGAGGCGGACGGGGAAGCAGCGCGGACAGCGACGAGCAATTTGGCGAGCTCGGCGCGCGTGGCGGCCGCGGCGGGGCGGAACTCGCCTCCCGTGTCATCGACGGCGCCGATCATCACGAGAGCGGCGAGGGATTCCTCGTACCAGGCACCCGCGGGGACATCGGTGAAGCCGGTGAGCGGCGCGGATGGATGCAGAGTGTCTTCCAGGTAGCAGCGCTGAAACCTCAGGGCGTCGCGGCGGGGCAGCACGCGCTCGACGACGGTGTTATCCGGCAGCTTGCGCCGCTCGATGACGATCGGGAATTCGGACGGATCCAGGCTCTGCAGCAGGATCTCGGTGCGCGATCCGCGCCTGCCGCCGTTGCCCGGCGCAACGCCCTGATCGTTGTCCGACACAAACGGCGACGAGGATGAGGAAGAAGACGGTGCGGGATCGGTCTCAGTGCGGAACGAGTAGCGGAAGGTGCTCATCACGTTGGCGGGAACATGGAGATCCGACGCCTCCACGCTGACGTGAATGGCGGTGTTGTACGGAAAAGACGCGGCGGGAGTGATCACGATCGTCCGGTTCGCCGCGATGCCGCTCGCGCTGAATTCCGGGTCGCCATCCTGATACGTGGTGCTGGTCGCGCCATAACTAATGGTCACGCGGATGCTTGCGAGATCCACGCCCGAGCCGGCGAGAATGCCCGCGTTGTTCTTGAAATCCTTGACGTGCATGGAGACCGTCGTGCCGATGGAAACGAGCGTCGCGCCGGACGAGGGGGCAAGTTCCTCGACGTACGGATCCTCCAGATCGTCGTCTTCGTTGACGACGCTCACGCCCACCATCACCGACTGCGCGCGGAAGGCGCCGCGGCTGAGGCCCAAGCTCAAAACGAGCACCGCCGCACAGGCGACGCCGAGGGCAACATGGCGGGGGCAGAGAGCGCGGGAGCGGGATGCGGCCTTCTTTTTCATGGATGTCGCGGAGAAAACCTGGCGTGGACGTATCAGGAAATTGTACCACAAACATCGAGATTTATCCAGTCCTGAGCGGAAAGCGCTGCATCGGGCCGCGCTGACCGTGGTAGCATGCCGTCATGCGTCTCCTGCGTCTCACCACGGCGATCGTCGTCCTCCTGCTCGTATCGTCTTCCGCGTACGGCGCAGCCGCGACGTACATGGCTGGCATCGACGGCCGTCCGGTTGTCCGACGGGACGGTCTGCTGGATCCCGTCTCCGCCGGATTGCCTGCCTTCGCACGGGAGCTGCCGGAGCTGCGGACGGAAAAAGCCGCGACGTTCGTCCTGCCGTCCGGACAGTTTGCCGCGGTTTCCGTGGGCGCGCCGCTCTTCACGCGCGATGACGGCGGGCGATGGGTGCCGGTCGACGGGAGAGGAAAAAAAATCGGCGACACCTTCGTCTTCGATCTTCTCCCCGGCGGAGAGCGGGTGGCCTTTGATCTGACGCGGCCCGCATACCTGCTGTCACGGGACGGGGTGAATGTCGTGGTGCGTTTCCCGGGTGATGCCCGCGGCGTGATCGAGAACGATCACACGGTCTCGTACCGCCTGTCGGACGCGGCGACGCTCCGGTGGACCGTCGACGGCGACATCGTGCGCAAAGACATCGTCGTCACGGCTCCCGGCCGCGTGGAGGGCCTCAACTTCACGATCCGGGCCTCCGGAGGGGTGCATCAGGAACTGGCGGAAAACCGCATCCGGATGCTGCGCGGAGACACGGTCGTCTTCATCACGGAAGCGCCGTTCCTCACCGATGTAAGCCGCCGTCCGCTCGCGCCACCGGTGACCATCGCGGGCGCGGACGGGAACTACGCCTACGACTACGATCCCGCGGGCCTTCCCCTCCCCTACATCATCGATCCCTCGTCGGGACCCAACAGTCCGGCAACGGTGACGGACGACGGCAGCTACGGTTCGAAGACATGGACGAACCCCGGCAACGCCGCGGCCAGCGACAACGCCCTTGCGACGGCGACCCACTCCAATACCGCGCCCACGGCGAGCACGCACTATCTCAATGCCGTCGATTTCGGATTCAGCATCCCGAGCGACATGACCATCGACGGCGTCGTCGTGGAGATCGAGCGCAAATGCAATCTCAACTCCGCCCCCACCGGCTGCACCGACGACACGGTGAAACTGGTGAAGGGCGGCACCGTGCAGGGCAACAATAACGGGGATACTTCCACCCTGTGGCCGACTTCCGACGCGTACGCCACCTACGGCAGCGCGTCCGATTTGTGGGGCCTCACGCTCGCGCCGTCGGATATCAACGCAAGTAACTTCGGCGCGGTCCTGAGCGCGATCATCCACACGCCCATCCCATGAACCGCGTCACCCCGTATCGCCGGCTCCTGCCTCTCGCGATCGCTGTCGTGACACTCATGATGATCATACCGACCGCGTTCGCGGTCGGTTCCATCATCGCCTCGGTCGACCACATGCGCATCACGGTCTATTACAGCGCGGCAAGCAGCAACTACCACATCCGTCCGGACGTCGTCGCAGCGGGCGGCGGCGAACAGGCCGTTTCCACCAACTACCATCTGGATGACACGATCGGCGAAGGCAACATCGGCCCCTCCCGCGCCGCCACCTACGATCTCAACGCAGGATACCGCCAGACGCTCGCGGCGTATCTCAGCCTGAACTGCACGGGCAGCGTGAACATGGGCTCCATCGTCCAGACCGGTGACACGAGCGTGAACGTCTGCGGATCGACCGGCTACTGCGCATCCAACGCCGCGGCGTGCACGGTCGTGACGGACGGCGACGCGGGCTACGGCCTCCACTGGACGATCACATCGGGCACGGGCGCTCTCGGCGGGCGCACGGGCACGGGACACCTGAACGGCTTTGTCGCCGGACGCCGGATCCTCGCCTACACGCCGGGAGCGGCGCGCACCCCCGAGACGATGACGGTGAGCAATGACGCGCGCTGGGCGGCGCGGCTCTCTTCCACGAGCACGACCGCGACGGGATCGGGCATTTCCTGGGGCACGGACGGCACGTCGGACCGCTGGCTGAACGTCGGCACGGGATCGTCGGTGATGATCGCCAAACGTACGACCCGCACGTCGGTGGCCGGGGACACGGAGAATATCGGCTTCCGCACGATCATCCAGGGCGCCGTCATCGTTCCCACCGACACCTACAAAGCGACCGTCACGATCACGGTGCTCACCAACTGACGGTCACGCCACGCCGGACAGCCGCGCGAACAGGCCAAGCACGGCGTCCATGATCCACGTGATCCACGACGAGAGCAGCGGGATGCCGAGAAAGTTTTCACCAAGGAGCAGGAACAACAGCACATACGGGCCATAACGCATCCAGTCGTCATACGTGTCCTGCATGGACGGCGGGATAGACGCCTCCAACACCTTGGAGCCGTCGAGCGGGGCGACGGGCAGCAGGTTGAAGGCCATGAGGCCGAGATTCACGAAGAGCGAGTATGCGAAGAGCTGGCTGAAGAACGGCGCGCCGATGGAACCGCTGACGGACGGCGAGAGCAGTTCCCACACGGTCACGCCCGGATGCCAGCCGATGAACAGCAGTCCGATGAACGCGAGAATCGCGAGCAGCAGGTTGCTGACGGGGCCTGCGGCGGCGGTGAGGAGCAGATCGCGGCGGGGGTGATGGAAGTACGACGCATTGACGGGCACGGGCTTGGCCCAGCCGAACCCGGCCGTGAGAAACAGCAGCGCGCCGAGCGGATCGAGGTGCGCGATGGGATTGAGCGTGAGGCGCCCGGAGTTGTGCGGCGTCGGATCCCCGAGCCGCGTCGCCACGAAGGCATGCGACCACTCATGCACCGTGATGGCGATGAGCAAGCTGATGAGGTACGTCGGCTGGAGGAAGAGAGACATCGGACGCAGTGTACCGGAAGGCCCTGTCCGCCGTCCCGGCCTCCGGGGCCCGTCCGGATGCCGGAAAAACGCAGCTCCAGGGCCATTTCTCCTATTGACCGCGGTGCCCGCAGGCCGCTATCCTCGGCGTCCAATGGCACGCAAATGCGTCAAAACCGGCAAGAAAACGAGCTTCGGGAACACCCGCAGCCACTCCATGCGTCACACCCGCCGGACGTGGAAGGCCAACATCCAGAAGAAGCGCGTGTTTGACCCCCGCACGGGCCGCATGGTGACCATGAAGGTCTCCACGAGCTACCTCCGCACGCTGGCCAAGCGCATGCAGGCCGGCCGCGCCGTCTGAGATGACCCAGATGAGCCGCGGGCTCTTTCGCCGTGCCCGATAGAATCGCCGATCAAAAAACGGACCGCCTGCGCGGTCCGTTTTGAAAGCCGTGAGGAAATGCTCTCAGGCCATCTTGGCCTCCTTGCCCATGAAGGCGGCAGCCAAGGCCCAGATACCAACGACGAGGTGCAGAATGTTGTCGACCGGGTTGTCGAGCTGCGCGACCCCGTAGTAGTTGGGAACGGCCTGACCGGCGACCATGAAGCCCGCGACGGCGAAGTAGAGGGCGACGAGACCCACGAGCACGACGACCCACTTCTTGAGGTCAGCGAGCGGGAGCGGGGCGAGCACCAGGGCGACGATGCCCAGCACCGTGTGCGCGACGTTCTCGGCCATCGTGAAGACCAGCAGCGTGCCGATCGACGGGACGAGGAATCCGACGATGCCCAGGAGGACAAGGATCACGCCTCCGAGCTGAAGAAATTGCTTCGGGTTCATTAGAGGAAGGGGGAAAAGGGAAATTGCCGCTCACAATACGCCTGCATGGGGCCGTAAGACCCGGATTGTGTTGACTAGAGCCAAAAACTGCGACCGCATATACACGGGCTTTCCGGAGCCCCGATACGGTCGAAACTGCCGGAGTCCCTTCACCCAAGCCACGATCTGTGGCATCGTACCCCGCACGGAGAGGTCGCATAGTGGCCTAGTGCGCGCGCTTGGAAAGCGCGTATACCAGCAATGGTATCGAGGGTTCGAATCCCTCCCTCTCCGCCACGATGTTTTGGGCCTAATGAACCAACATGCACAGAGGAAGCTGCGGCTCTGAGATGACCCACCTTGCTTGATCAGATATTGGCAGCAGCGGGGTGTAATGGCGTGGAGGCGAACGCGTACATATTCGTGTCGTGACGATTTTCGAAATCGAAAAAGCTACTGGCACTGTGCCAGCAGCTTTCCGCTCATTCTTCATCGTCTTCCTCCTCGCGGGGTCTACATATGATTCCCCACATGACAGTCCATTGTTCGATTTTGAAGCCCATTAGAGCTCCAATAGGAACGCACGCGACTATGGTCGTCGCGATTTCATTCTCGAACAAATACTGCACCGCGAATGCCGAGCCAGTACCCAGTGCACATACTGCAATCAGCAATACAGTGGCCTTGGACAATTGTTGGAGTGCGAGCCACGAATTGCGCCTGGTGAGCCAGTTCTCAAGCCCCTCGCGGAGCTCTGGGACCCATCGGCGAAAACCGTAGTAACTCGCGCCACTAACGAGAACCAGAAAACCAATATAGACGGTCTCCATAAAAGGCCTCCCTTCTTTTTGCGAATGAGCGGTTGTGATTGTACAACATTTTTTAAAATTCCAAAATGTGAGCTTTTGGCCAAGAACTATAGCACCAATGTGTTTTCTATTCCATTCTCCCTCGAGCGGCATTTCTATGTGAATACCAACGAACTTGCTCCTCTTGCTGAGTACGCTTTCCTGGGGAAAATAAAAGTCCTCGGAAAAGTCGATCCGGCTCTGATGCACTGCAGGCGTTGATTACCGAGGGGCAGGAACGGTCTTCCATGGACCAACAGGACCATCGTTGGGCGCGTTCACATCCTGATGAATGCGAAAGCGAAGGGAAGGGCGATCGATGGTAAAATTCCGTAGGTCGAGTTCAACGCTGTCGAGTGATCCATCGGAGCAGTTGTAAAGTGCAGGAAGTTTCGGATCGAAAATGACAGTTGCTGTGCGTGAAGAATCCTTTAGGTCTACTGCTCGGAGCGTGCATTGTCCGCCTGGCTGCGGCCCAATACCCCCGAGGATGTAGATAGCCGATTTCTCTGTGGGTAAGAATCCAATGCGATTGATTGGGCGCTCGGTCGTGGCCGTGGCAATATCACCCGCTTGTACGCGTCCGAGAAGTTTGCCCTGCGCATCCCAGGTGCAGATTTCAATGTAGCCAGGCATGATGGCATCGTAGATGAGATTCGAAGAGGTGATGAGTTTTCCCCGACTCCAGCGGAGGATGTTTGTGGTACATGGCACGATCGGAAGTCTCTTGAAGGCCTTGGATGCGATGTCGATGATGCGCACTTGCTCGGTCACACGGTCCTTCCCCGCGACCGTCGCATTGCGGATGGCGAGGTATGCACCATCGGAAGAGACTCCACCATCGGACACATTTTCATATAGTGCATGCCGCTTCCCGTTCTTGAGAATTTCCACGCGATACACTTGATCGGGTTTCTCCGTACATCGAACAGAGAAGGCATTCCCGCGACCGAACTTGTCTTTTCTGCAAGAGAGATAGTCGAAGTACTCCCCCTCAAACTGCAAACGCGATAAGACCGCGCTTTCCCTTGTTGAAACAGTCCGCGACAGCAGTGCAGAGGTATCCAGCTTTGTGGGCAATACAGTCAGCGGCACTGGCTGTGGCGCTACCGCGAAGCAGTGAGTTGTGAAAGAAAGTGCGAGCGCCAGTGAGATGGCAGGCAACAGGGGGCGTGTCATGTTGAATAAGGGTAGTGAAAATATGCGGCTGCTTCAATTTTATTGGCTTATCGGGAAATGGCGGGGACTCCGCATGTACAAGATTCATACCGAGGAGCTGCTTTGCGGCTGCACGCACCCCGCAACTCAGTTCACAATGGGTTGGGTTCTGGACTCACCCTCTCCACCATTCGGCTTGCTGGAAATTTTCCACAGCCGGGATCTTCGACAAAAACGATGATACAAGAAGCCGAATGGCACTATTCTTTTTTTGCGGTGCCGGCCTCCGGCCTCAACCGCATTTCCCGTCTCAGGCAATCTTTTTCCGCCGCATTCGCACCCACGCGTATCCCGTCGCAGCACCGGCCGTCATCAGCAGGACGACTTCGGGACCGGATTCCGTGAGCGGTTCTTCGGGCGGCGCGCTGGAGGAAAGCGGCACCGTCACAAGCGGCGTGACCGAGGCCAGAGGCGCTGCGGACGGCGCATCGATATCGATCACCGTCGGTGTCGGCGAGACGATGCGAGACGGGGGCGGGGGCTCGCAGCGGCAGGTGGTCGTGTGACAGGTCCACCCGGCTGGGCAGGTCAGGCCCGGCTCGTTGCATTTTTCATCGGGCGCGATCACGCCGTCGCCGCAGACATCGGGTGGCGGCAGCGCAGGCACGGACGACGCCGGAGGCGGGGCGACGGAGAAAGCGGCGGCAGAAGACGCGGCGAGCTCCACTGTCGTATTGTCACCCAGCACCAGCACGGGCTGGCTCGGCGGATAGAACGTCGTGGGCTTGCCCGGGACAACAACGAATGGCACAGACGATGTCTGCACGATGACGGGAGGCGGCGCGGAACTCATGGCTGATAACCCGATGGAGGAGTGGGACGATCGCACGTCGGTCACGACTGGCTGACGTGACGACTGCTGCGCGGAGCTACGCACCGACGAACTCGCGGCACTGGAGACGACGACCGCGACGGCGGGAGCGGAGGACGCGATCGACGAACTGTTCAGGCGCGAGCTGGAGGAAGAACGCGGCACGATGGAGGACGTCTGTGTGCCGGGCTGGACGCAGCGGCAACAGTCTCCGGTGCAGCCCATGGGCAACGAGGACGGCGGGATGGTGCCGAAGCGCGGATCATCGGGATCGGGCTGGGCCATGCAGCGCACGGGCGCGCTCCCGCACTCCAGCACCGCGCCTGCGGGGCACGGGTTCACGGTGACGCAACCGATCACGGATGACGACTGCAGGATGATGCGCTCGCTGCAGTACGGATAATCAAAGCCGCAGATCTGCACGGCGGACGTGCTGCTCCCTGACCGGGACGACCGGGAGCTGATGAAAATAGGCCCTGCAGAACTGCGCGGCACGGAGGACTGCCCCGCCGACGACACGGACGACTGCGGCGGCACCGATGACGCGGGTATGCACTGGACGCAGCGTCCCGGGCAACTCGGCGTGCCGCAGCTGACGGTGGGCACCTGGTAGTAGATGACGTATCCCGGCGCGCATCCTCCCGATCCCCCGAGCGTCACGTCCGCAAAACCTCCGCGGCCGTCGTCATCCGCAGGCCAGTCACTGAGGCAGGACAGCGTCTTGGTGAAATTATAACAGACGGGCTCGGCCGGATCCGCGGCGCACTCCTTGAACGTGACTGCCTGCTGCCCGGTTAGCGCGTCACCGCGCATCAGCGTCTGCACGGAGACGACGCCTGCGATCAGCAGGAGGCCTGTCAGGAGGAAACCCGCTCGCAGCGGACGCCGATTCATGGCTGGAAGGGTACAGCAGCGGATGCTGCCGCGACCAGAGCGCAGGCGGCTTTCCGCTTACTTCTTCTTCGGCGTCGAGCAGATACCACACGTGCCCATGCAGCTGCGGCAGTGGTAGAACAGCAGCGTGGTCGTGACGCCGAAGGACAGGATCGCGAGCGACGCAGCCGACGTGCCGAAGATCAGCGTGTCGTGCACGGGGTCGTAGTGCGCGAACAACACCCCGATGAGGGATGCCAGCGCCGCCAGGCCCAAAAGCACGAGGACGACGAGGTGAAAGACGAGGCAACCCGTCTTGTGGACATTCTTGCGATGGAGAAAAAACATGAAGAGGGGGAAACGATCGTGAAACCTACAAGTCCGGGCCTCCGGACACAAGAAAAGGAGGTGGAGGGGAAGCGCAATCCGTGATGACGAGTTACTTGGGCCGCCGTATACTCCGCCCATGAAGATTTCCCTGGATTGGCTCGGCGATTTCATCGACCTCCGCGAGAAGGATCCGCAGGAAGTGGCGCGCCGCGTGACTGCGGGCGTCTCGGAAATCGACGCCGTGGAGGTGCAGGGCGGACTCCTGAAAGACTGCGTCGTCGGCCTGATCCTCTCGGTGCGCCGCCATCCCAACGCCGACCGCCTCTCGGTGTGCGCGGTGAAGACGGATCGCAATGCCCAACAGATCGTCTGCGGCGGAACCAACCTGCGCGAAGGCATGCGCGTGGCAGTGGCCAAGGTCGGCGCGGTCGTGCGCCACGGCGAGGAGACGGTGACGATCAGCAAGGCCGTGATCCGCGGCGAGGACAGCGACGGCATGATCTGCGCCTCCGAAGAGCTGGACCTCACGGAGCGCTTCCCGCCCCGCGCGGACCAGGGCGCGCGCGCCATCATGGACCTGGGCGACGGCGAGGACGGCGTCGGCAAACCACTGGCCGAGTACCTGGATCTGCAGGACGTGGTATTGCACGTCGATAACCATGCGATCACGCACCGCCCGGACCTGTTCTCGCACGCCGGTTTCGCGCGCGAGCTTGTGGCGCTGGGCCTCGCCAGCTGGAAGAAAAAGAAGACCGTCAAGGCCCTCAAGTTCGGCAAGGGCAAGTTCCCCTTCCGCTGCATTGTCGATTGCCGCGACCTCGTACCGCGCTACGCCGCATGCTGCATCGAAATCGACGGCCCCGGCGAGACGCCAGCGTGGATGAAGCGCCGCCTGGAGGCGACAGGCTGGCGCGCGGTGAGCCTCCCGGTGGACATCACCAACTATGTCGCGACGGAGACGGGCATGCCGCTCCACAGCTTCGACGCCGATGACATCCGCGGCGACGTGCACATGCGCACTGCCAAGGCGGGTGAGACGATCACGACGCTCGACGGCATCGAGCGCAAACTTCCCGAGGGCGCGATCATCCTGAGCGACGACGCGGGCGCGTTCGACCTGCTCGGCATCATGGGAGGTCTGCGCAACTCCACCAAGGACACGACGCGCCGCATCTACCTGCACGCCGCCATCGCCGATCCCGTCGCCATCCGCAAGACCGTCATCGCCACGGGCCACCGCACGGACGCCGCTACCGTGTACGAGAAGGGCATCCCGCGCGAAGCGGCACTGCGCGGGCTCACGCGCGCAGCCGAGCTCTTCTGCCAATTGGTCCCGGGAGCACGCATCGTCTCGGCGCTGGAGGAATGGGGCGATGAGGGCAAGGCTACAGCCATTACTCTGCCATTGGCCCACGTAAGCAGCGTTCTTGGAATAGAGATCCCTGAAAAACAGATCGTGAAGATCTTGGAAGACTTGGGATTCATCGTGAAGAGTGGTCAGCGATCAGCGGTCAGTAAGCACAAAACTGATCGCTCGCTCATCGTGACGCCGCCGCAGCACCGCCTCGGCGACATCCGCGGCGCGCATGATCTGATCGAGGAGATCGGACGCGTCGCCGGATATGACGGTATCGAGGCCGCCATGCCCGTCACCGACGTGCGCCTGCCGACGCGCGACCGCCGCATGCACCGCCTGCGCGACGCGCTGTGCGCCGAAGGCTTCACCGAGATTCTTCCCGTGTCGCTCGTCGGCGCGTCGCTGCTCAAAAAAGCCGGCATGGATACGCGCATCGCGCTGGAGATCCGCAATCCGATCGGCGAGGAACTGAGCCTCCTGCACACCAGCACATTGCCGTCGCTGCTGGAGCACGCGCAGCGCAACCTGCTCAACACCGGCGCGCGCCTGAAGACCTTCCACTGGGGACACGTCTTCTCGCGCGGCGCGCCCGAACGTGGCGAATTGTCGCTTCTCCTTGCAGATATTTCGCCGCGCGGCGACGGCGATAACCTGTTGGAGGAACCGTTCCTGCTGCTCAAGCGCCACCTCGGCAATGCGCTTGAGGCGCTCGGCTTCACGCTGGAAACGGGCCACGCGGGCACGGCTCCGGCCTGCGCGCACCCGGGCCGCTACGCGGAGATCCACCTGGCGCGGCGCGGCGTGTCCGCGGACGCCCCGGCTCATCCACTCGCGACGGTCGGCCGCCTGTTCGAAGTGCATCCCGACGTGCGCGAACGCTTCGATCTCCGCCACCGCGCGGCGGCGGCGATGATCGATCTCTCCGCGCTCCTGGCGATCGCCTCCCCGGCCACGGTGCCTTCGCCCGTTCCGCAGTTCCCCGCCGTCACCTACGATGTCACGTTCCCTCTCTCGCACCGCGAGCAATCGGCGGACATGCTGCGCGGCCTGCGCGGCGCCGATCCGTTGCTGGAGAACGTGGAGATCGTGGATCTCTACAGCGGAAAGCCGCACACGAAGGGCGAATTCAGCCTGACACTGCGCTTCACGTACCGCGCGACGGGCAAGACGCTCACGGAAGAGGAGGCGCGCCCCGTGCACGAGAAGATCCTGAAATCCGTCCAGTCCTGACCGCGCTCCATCATGAGCATGTCCATCGTCACCAAGACCGGCGACACGGGCACCACCGGACTCTTCGGAACCAAACGCGTGCCCAAGGACGATATGCGCATCGAAGCCTATGGTACGGTGGATGAATTGAACGCATCCATCGGTGTGGCATGCGCCGATGCGTCGTTGCCGGTGTTCGCGCGCGAGCAACTGGAGAAGATCCAGCATCTGCTCTTTCGCGTCGGCGGCGACCTGGCCACTCCTCTGGAAACGACACTGAAAATGCATCGTGTGGCAACCGTCCACACGGCTCTGGTGGAAAGCTGGATCACCGCTCTGGAAGCCAGCGTCCCGCCCCAGACCGGCTTCGTACTGCCGGGTGGCACAGCTCCGGCCGCGGCGCTGCACCTGGCCCGCACCATCTGCCGCAGGGCGGAACGCCGCATCGTCACTCTCGCCAAAAAAGAGAAGATCAACAGCGAAGTGCAGGTTTTCCTCAACCGCCTGAGCGATTACCTGTTCATCCTCGCGCGCAAAACCAACGCCGATCTCGGCGCACCGGACGTGGAGGTGAAGTACTGATCACGCCGTCACGAACGGCCAGATCCCCCAGAAGTTGAGGGCGACGAGGAAGACGAAGAGCGCGACGAGCGGCACGCCGATGAGCCAGGGCAGGAATTTCGACGATTTCCCCGGGACGAGGAGGCTGAGATACAGGCTGAGCCCGCCGTACAGGATGGCCGAGAACGCAAAGGGCAGATCGGCGACCTGGAGCCACAGGGACGACCATTCGGGCACGACGTTGTTGCGCAGGAGCAGGTACGCCACGAAGAACGAGATTCCCAGGGCGTAGAAGAAGAATGCCGACAGCTGCTGGAGGTATTTCGCCATTGCGCCGATGGTACACCAAAGAGGGCGGCAGGGCAGAATGTCTACAGGCCTGTCAAAATCTCCTGCGCTGCAGCCTTCCAAACATCAGAGATCACAGATTCTTTCCCTTCTTCCGGTTCTGCACGGTCAGGCGCTTGCGCCCCTGCCTGCGGCGACGGGCCAGGACTTTGCGTCCGTCCGCCGTTTTGCTTCGCTTGAGAAATCCGTGCTTGCGAAGACGCCGACGCCATTTGAGTTTCCTGAGCATTGCCGCGGTATGGTAGGAGATCGTTTGGGGCCCGACAAGAGAAAATAACGGGTATAGGGGGTGCTGGCCGGGGGTCGGACGGTCCCCTACACTCCCGCCATGTTCACTGTCGATCGTCTCCCCACCGGCTTGCCTCTGCTGACCGCTCCCATTGAAGGAACGGGCTCCGTGACCGTATTGGTCTTCGCGGGTGCCGGCTCCCGGTACGAGAAAAACGGCGAACGGGGCATCAGCCACTTTTTGGAACACATGTTTTTCAAAGGGGGCAAGAAGTACACGAACACGCGGGAGGTGAGCGCCGCCATTGATGGGGTCGGCGGGGACTTCAACGCCTTCACCGGAAAGGAATATGCCGGGTACTACGTGAAAGTTGCGGCCGCCGAGGCGGACCTGGCCTGCGACGTGCTCTCGGACATGCTCCTGCACGCGTCATTTCCGCAGGAGGAGATCGAGAAAGAACGCGGCGTCATCATGGAGGAGGAACGCATGTACCAGGACACGCCGATGTACCGCGCGGGCTGGGATTTTGAAGAACTGCTCTTCGGTGATCATCCGCTGGGATGGGACACGATCGGGCGCGAGGAGGTGATCCGCTCGGTGAATCAGGCGGATTTCCAGAAGCACAAGAACGAGCTCTACACCGCGGGCAACCTGGTGATCGCCTTCGCAGGCAAAATCACGCCGCGTGGGTCCCGCGCACTCGCCGAAAAATATTTCCTGCCGATCGAGGGCAAGCGCGAGCGCAAGTTTTTGCCGCTCAAGGAGTACGGCAAAAAGCGCGTCTTCCTGCGCACCAAGAACACCGAGCAAGCGCACCTGGTCCTCGGCGTCCCGGGTGTCGGGTCGCAGGATCCGGATCATTTCGCGCATAAGCTGCTCGCGGTGATCCTCGGCGGAAACATGAGTTCGAGGATGTTTTTGAACATCCGCGAGGCGCGCGGCCTCTGCTACTACATCGCCACCGAGACGGACAGCTACCTGGACGCGGGCTCGCTCTCTACCCGTGCGGGCGTCGACCAGACGCGCCTGCACGAAGCCATCACCGCGATCCGCGCCGAATATGACGCGTGCGTGAAGAGCGGCGTGACCGACGAGGAAGTGCAGCGCGCGAAAGACTACCTGAAAGGCAAAATCACGCTCTCGCTCGAGGACAGCGAGGAGCGCGCGCATTTCTACGGCAAGCAGCAGCTGCTCTACCCCGAGACGCTCGACATCACCGCGTACTTCCGGAAGATCGATGCGGTCACGGTACAGCAGATCAATCTGCTCGCCCGCCGCCTGCTCCAGCCGGGGCAGCTGCGCCTCGTCGTCATCGGACGCGAGGAGCGCCAATCGGATCTGGAAGCGCTGATCGGCTGAGCGCGGATAAGGAGTAGACTGCGCGCGTGCGTCTCCCACGGTTTCCCTTCGTGTTCCTGCTGCTCGCCGCCGGCGTGCTGTTGGCCGGGGCGTTGGCCGCCGTGCAGCAGTCGCCGCTGCTCTCGTGCATTTCCACGCGCGTGGAGCTCGAACGGCTGGTAGAGGAAAATCTCCGCTGCGTCACGGACGCCGATTGCGCGGTGTACGCGGAGTCGTGCGCGGCCTTCGACGGATGCATCGCCGTTCGGGCGTCATCGATGGATCTGCTCCGGCCCGGAGCGGAGGAGTACGCCCGTATCTGCGGAGCCGAAACCCCCGCATGTGACAGCTGCGACAACGTCACCGCGCGCTGCCAGTCGGGTCTTTGCGCTGCCGTTGGCCGCTGAGGAACGACTGGCAGGAATGTCTAGTTTATAGTACAGTCACCCACTGGTGCCCTTGTCCCCTTCCCTCCTCATTCCCATGCGCCGTTCCGCCATCCGCCTCGCCGCGACCGCGATGATGCTCACGATGCTCGCGCCCCATGCCTTCGCCGCCAAGGCGTTCTCCGACGTCAGCGACTCCACCCACGGCTCCACCGAGATCCGCGCGCTCGCCGACCAGGGATTCATCCAGGGATACGGCGACCTCACGTTCCGCCCCGACGCACCGGTGACCCGCGCGGAATTCCTGAAGGTGCTCATCCTCGCGTCGACGCGCGGCGACACCGCACAGCGCGGCCTCTCGTGCTTCTCGGATTTTCACGGTGAGCAGCAGTGGTACTGGCAGACCGCTTGCGCCGCCAAAGAGCGCGGCCTCGTCTCGGGGTACCCGGACGGATCCTTCCAGGGCGGCCGCCTCGTGAACCTCGCGGAAGCCGTGAAGATGGGGACGCTCGCCTTCGATTTCACCCTCCCGACGTACATCCAGGCGCCCGAGCATTGGTACGACCCGTACTTCGACGCCGCCGCCTCCACGACGCTCTTCTCCCGTATCGACCGTGACGGCGCACACTTCGTGACGCGCGCGGACATGGCGATCATCATCGCGCTCTTCGGCCGCTTTACCGGCCAGCAGCAGTGCTTCTCGTCCGACCAGTGCGGCGCAAGTCAGGTCTGCTCCACCGAGCGCGGCGACTGCCAGTCGGCCTGTCCCCCGGGTTCCGATGTCTGCGCCCAGGTATGCGCCGGAGTCTGCGTGAATGCCGACCCGGACCTGCCAACCGAGCCCCAGTGCGCCGAGTACGTGACGAACAACAAGACAGTCGTGCATTGCGCCCTCTGTGGTGACGGCGTCTGCGACGCGTACGAGAAGTGCGTCCCGAGCCACTGCGACGGCTCGATCTGCACGCGCGACTGCGGCGGATTGAACTGTCCGATGGACTGCCGCTGAGAAGAATAATCGCCCGTAGCGGAGAGTTCGAACTCTCCGCTACTACGGGATATGGACTAGTCGTCGGAGCCGAAAATAGCTAGAGTGCAAGCGCCAATCCGCGCTTCCCCCTGCTTCCATGCAACGCACGCTCATCCTCCTCAAACCCGATGCCGTCACGAAACGCTTCGTCGGCAAGGTCATCACGCGCTTCGAAGACGCCGGTTTCGTCGTCCGCGGCTGTAAGATGATCCGCCTCAATCCCGCCATTCTAAAGGAGCACTACGCCCACATCGCCGATAAGCCGTTCTACCCCGAGGTCGAGGCCTTCATGTCCTCCGCCCCGGTCGTGGCGCTGGTTCTGGAGGCCGATGACGTGGTCGCCAAGATGCGCGACATGCTCGGCGTCACCGACAGTCGCAAGGCCGCGCCCGGAACGATCCGCGCGGAACTCGGCGTGGACCAGATGGTCAACGTCGCCCACGCGTCCGACAGTCCCGAGACCGCAGAAAAGGAGGTGAAGCGGTTCTTCAAGGACAGCGAGTTGTTCCCGTACTGATCACGCTCCGCCGCCATCGCCCGGATCGTCCGCCGGAGGCGGTGTTTCCGGCTGCGGCTCTGGTTCAGGCTGGGGTTCAGGTTCGGGCTCCGGCGCAGCAGAAGAAGAGGATGCCTCGGCGCTGGACGACGATTCGCTGGCTTCGGAACTGGAGGACGATGATGCAGCTTCGGACGACTCGGACGAGCTGGAGGACGATTCGCTGACTGCCGACGACGAACTCTCAGAGGAACTGCTGGAGGATTCCGGTCCGCCGTCTTCGAGCACGCCGTCCGGCACGTCAGGCGAACCGCGGTCGACCACGGTCACGTAGTAGCCCTCGGGGATTTGCAGGAGCGCCGGCATGACATTAGTGGTCCAGGTGAAGCTGATCAGCAGATCCGGATGGTCCCAGACGTTGCCCACGTGGTAGCGGCTGCAACTGAGCGGCTGGCCGGTTTCGTCGAGGATGATATGGTTGCGGATACAGGCGTTCCAGGCGGGATTGGAGGACACTGGCACGCCTTCTTCATCGACCGGGAACGGAATGCCGGCGGACTGCGCGCCCAGCAGCGAGGAGGTGCCCGTGAGCGACGGGTTGGCAACGCCGACCGCGAACCACGAGAACTTCACGTCGTCGGGCGCGGGCAGCGTGAGGCGGAGGACGAAGCCCGTGGCGGACGAGAAGTCGACCCACCATTCGGAGCCGGTGCGGCCGTTGGCCGTGGCGCTGATGACGGGCACCGCGGTGAACGGCGGATCAAACGGAATCGTGACGGACGTGCCCGTCTTCGGTATGAGGGCGAAGCCGGCCTGGCGGGCCGAGACGGAGAGCTGGCCCTGGATGTCCACATCGCCGAGGAAGGTGGCGAGGCCCTCGATGGTGATGTCGCCGAGGACCCGCAGAGCGTCGCGGACGAAGAGCGTGTGCAGGTCGAGCGTGGAGCCGGTCTGGAAGACGAGCGTGGCGCCGCTGCCGATCTGGAGCGAGCCCTGCACCAGCAACGGTCCGCGGATGGTGCCGCCGGACGCGACGTCCAGGATGGAAGCGCGCATCGTACCGCCGACGTCCAGGCCGCCGTCGAGGCGCATGCCGCCCGGAACGAAGATGTCGCTGACGCGCAGCGTGCCTTCCAGATAGAGGTCGCCGCCGACGCGGGTGTCGCCGCCGACCGCGAGCGTGTCTTCGGCCTCGAGCGTGCTGGCCGTCAGACTCGAGCCGTGCAGCGAGCCGCTCAGCGTGACCGAACCGAAGTGCGCATCGCCTCCGGACTGCACGACGCCGGTGACCGCGGACGAGCCGCTCTGCATTCCCGCGATAATCGCCTCCAGCGCCGAGAGGCGGCTGGCGACATTGAGCGTGACCATCTGGTTCTGGACTTCGGCCTTGATGTCCTCGTCAACGTTGAGGTTGTCGAGCGTGTCCTGCACCATCATCTGTACCTCGTCCTCGATCTTCATGGCCTTGATGGCCTCGAGCGTGTGCTCTTCCACCTGCGCGACGCTGAGCGACTCGTTCTTGCGGGCGACGAGGACTTCGATGACGCCCTCGCCAGATTCCAGCGCCTCGATGGCGACGCCAACAGTGGATTCACCGGGCCGGGACTTGCGGGCATAACCCGGCTTTGTCGCTGCAGAGAGCGAATCTCCGGGTCTGATAGACGCGCCGGATTCCACGATGACCCGGGCAGGCAACTGTCCGATGAGACCCACGAGCGCGGTGTTGGGCACCGGCAGGCCCTCGGCTCCCGCGAACTTGTTGCCAACGAAGGCCGGCTTGGTGGAGATGATACCCATCACGTCGGCGTCACCATCGCGGTCGCAGCGCTTCACGGTGCTCTTCCGGGTGACGTCGATACAGACAATCTCTCCGGCTCCGAGATCGGGCGTGGAGGTGTAGAAGTATTCGGCATAGTCGGCGCCTCCTCCGGTGAAGCTCCCTTCGGCGTATCCGTTGCCCTGGGCGGTGAAGCGGAAGACCGTATTATTCGCCGAGAGGTAGTCCGAGACGATCCGGAACGCCGTGTTCGTGGTGGCCATGTTCGTCTTGAGCGTCAGCACCGTGCCAGTCCTGGATTGCATGGTCAGCGCGCCCGTGCCGCTGCGGTATAGCTTGCTGTCGAAGAGGCCGCGGTAACCGAACATGATGTGAGGGGCGGTGCTGCCGCTGCCCTGCTTGGTGTAGGAATCGAGCGCGAGCACGGTGCCGCCGGAGCTGTAGATGAGAGCGCCGGTGCCTCTCTTGAGTTGGCGGACCGTGAGCGCGGTGGCGCCGGACTGGTTCACCGTAATGGCCGACGGCGCCTGGGCCAGGAAGCCGCGGGCCATCACCACCGTGCCGCGGAAATCTCCGTCAAAAGCGATGAGGGAGTTTCGCAGGCTCAGGCTGCCGGCTTCGATGGCCCCGGCCTCCATCTGCTGGAGGTACGCGCCACCAAGATCGAACAAGTTCATGCTCTTGTCCGCCGAGTTCACCACGTAGACGTAGCGGCCCTGCACGATGATGTCCTGGGGGCCGTTGCCTGCGGTGACCGTGCCCACGGAGAGCGGCAGGCTCGGGTTGCTGACGTCGATGAACTGGATGGTGTTGCCTCCCCTATTGGCCACGTACACGTAGCGGCCCTGAGCGGCCACGGAGCGCGGACGGGTGCCGGTGCCGATAATGCCGACGGCCGTCGGGACGGTGGGATTGGCAATATCGAAGATCTGGAGCGTGTCGGCGCCATGGTTGGCCACGTAGGCATAGCGGCCCTGCACGGCGACGTGGATCGGGTTCGTGCCCGTGGTCACGGAACCGACCAGCGTGGGCGCATTGGCGACGGAGATATCGAGCACCTGGAGCGTCGTGGTACCGAAGTTCGTGACGTAGGCGTAGCGGCCCTGGACGACGACCGATGACGGCTTGGCGCCGGAGGCGAGCGCCAGCGTGGCGACGATCGCAGGCGCCTGCGGGTTGCTCACATCGATGGTCTGGATGGTGTCGGCGTTGAAGTTCGCGATATAGGCGTAGTGGCCCTGCAGCGCGAGACCGGCGGGTCCGCCACCCGTCGTGAGTGTGACCGTGCTTACGGACACGGGGTTCGTGACGTTGCTGATGTCGAACATCTGCATCGTGGAACTGCCGGAGTTCGTCACGTAGGCGTAGCGGCCCTGGACCATGATGTCGCGCGGGTTCGTGCCCGTTGCGACCGAGCCCTTCGCGCGCGGACGGGACGCGACCGTCACGTCATAGGTCTGCATCAGGTTGCTGCCAGAGTTGATCACGTAGACGTAGTTGCTCTGGACGGCCAGCGCGATGGGCTGAAGGTTCGTGGAGCCCGAGCCAAGGCGCGTCAGCGGCACTTGTCCGGCAACGTACATCTGGGGCGTGAAGTATCCCGAACCGCTGCGGATCGAGCCCGTGCCCATCAGAATGGTGCCCGTGGGCAGGAACGACGACAGGAGCGGCACGCCTGCGCCCGTACCCATCACGATGAGGCTGCGGCCGGACATGGTGCCGGCGACATTGAGACGGACGCCCGCGGTGTTGAGCGAGCCGATACCGACGTTCTTGTTCGTGGCGTCGTAGACGAGGCCCTTGCTATCGACGATGAGGATGTTGCCGGTGGCCGTGCCGGACTTCTTCTTGACGATGAGCGTGCCGGAGCTGGCCAGCGTGTCGGCGGCGCGCAGTGTGCGGCCCGAAGCCGTTCCCGCGATCTCGAGCAGGAGGCCGGCATCGATCGTGCCGGGCGTGCCGCCGTTCTGGATCAGCAGACCGCCGGTCATCGTGTCGCCGGAGACGTTCACGTAGCGGGCGTCGGTGGCGCCCTGGTCGAAGGTGCCGGAACTGCCCGCTCCGGCGATGCCATCGACCTGGACAACGGAGAGGCGGGGCTTGAGATGCACGTTTGTCGGCGTATCCTGGGCCGCACCTTCGTTCTGGTACATGAACATTTCCAGGTAATCCCCTGCGGCAAGCTGTACCGTCGTCGTGAACGCCCCGTTCACCACAGGGGTGTTCGTCGTTGTTCCCTGGCTCTCTCCTATCGCATGCACTGCGCCGTTTTTGTAGAGATATACGACCACGCGCTCGGTGTCATCCATGACGTTACCGAACGATGCGAATCCCGTGACCAGGTACGTGCCCGCCTTGGCGATGACGATGCGGCCGGAGCCGGAGGAGCCTGGCGTGACGTTGGCGATGCTCCCGACGTCGAACTCCTCCGTGTCGAAGTAGACTTTTTGCGTTTGAGCGTTCGGGATGCTCTGGGCCGCATCCCGCGTCATCTTCGCCATATGCACCGTGCCAGAGCCCGTGGCGACCTCCACCCAGACGGTGCCGCCGTTGTTGTTCTTCCAGATCCTGGCGGTATCCGAGGCGAAGAAGAGCGACCCTCTCGGCATGGCGATCTTCCCGTTCGGATCCCCCGTGCCCGTGGTCATCTGGACGGACGCGCTCTTGGCGGTGTCCGAGAGGGTGAGGAAGGCGCCAGAGGAGGCCCGGGCGATGACGAGGCCGGAATCGGTGCGGATGCCTCCGGAGATACGCAGCGAGGAGCCGGAGATGGAAGAGCGAACAGTGAGGGTGCCCTGGAGCAGCGACGCGCCGCGGATGATCAGGGCCCCGGAGCTGCGCAGGAGATCCTGCGCGTGGATGGTGCGGCCCGAAGCGGTGCCAGCAATTTCGAGGAGCAATCCGGCGTCGATGGTCTGGGTGCCGGGGCCGCCAGAGACGATGAGCAGGCCGCCGGTCATGGTATCACCTGCGACGTTCACGTACTGCCTGTTGAAGTACGTCTGAAGGGCGCCAGTGGAGGAATTGAGCAATTGCGGGAAGAACGCCGCTTTGAGGGCGCCCGTGGAAGTGGCCAGATAGACGGCGTTGTTGCAAGAGAGTGCGCCCAGCGACGAGGTTTGTATGGCGATGCAGCTTGGGATTCCACCGAATGTCACGGCCCCTTCGACAACCAGCGAGCCGCTGGAGCGGAGCTGGTCCTGGGCGTGGAGAACGCGGCCGGAGGCGGCGCCCGCGATCTCGAGCAGCGTTTCCGGATTGAGCGTGCCGATACCCACGTTGCCCGTGGAGAGGACGACCATCTCCGGATCACCGGATGCGTTCGCATTGAAGGAGAGGTAGTTGCCGGTGGTGCTGTAGCCCACGATGCCTTCGTTGCCGTTGGTGCCCAGGTGCATGCTGCCGCCGGTCA
Organism: uncultured Candidatus Peribacteria bacterium; assembly: GCA_964460365.1. Taxonomy (GTDB): domain Bacteria; phylum Patescibacteriota; class Gracilibacteria; order Peribacterales; family Peribacteraceae; genus DAISLF01. Next base: position 66,034 of record CAYWPL010000007.1, read on the forward strand.
GGAAGAGATCCTTCCAGCGATAGGTGCTGGAGCCGAGGCTGTAGTAGTCGCCGACGACCGGGAGCAGGTTGCCGGAGACGGAGACGGAGCGGGTATTGACGTTGCGCAGCAGCGCGGCGTCGTAGGTGCCCTTGTAGCCGAAGAGGATGTGCGGGTGGTTGGCCGAGCTGCCCGAGGCCATGTTGATGCGGATGCCGGGCTTGTTGAGGGCGTAGGACTTGATGTCCAGCGCGACGCCCGCTCCTCTCTGGTCGATGTAGGCGCCGCTGGCCCCTGCGTCCTGACGAATGGCGAATGCGGTGGAGCCGGTGGCCGAGGGATTGTCGTTGAAGATGCGGACGAGCACGCGGCCTGTGGAGGAGGAGGCGTTACTGTAGAAGGACGCCAGGCCGCCCGAGGTGAGAGCGGAGCCGGAGACCGAGAGCACGTACTTGCGGAGATTCGTGTCGCCGTGCAGGTAGAGCTGCGGCACGTCCGATGTGCCGTCGATGACGAGGGCACCGGTCATGATGTCACCCGAGACGTTCACGTACTGCCTGTTGAAGTACGTCTGAAGGGCGCCAGTGGAGGAATTGAGCAATTGCGGGAAGAACGCCGCTTTGAGGGCGCCCGTGGAAGTGGCCAGATAGACGGCGTTGTTGCAAGAGAGTGCGCCCAGCGACGAGGTTTGTATGGCGATGCAGCTTGGGATTCCACCGAATGTCACGGCCCCTTCGACAACCAGCGAGCCGCTGGAGCGGAGCTGGTCCTGGGCGTGGAGAACGCGGCCGGAGGCGGCGCCCGCGATCTCCAGCAGGAAGCCGGCATCGATCGTGCCGGGCGTGCCGCCGTTCTGGATCAGCAGGCCGCCGGTCATCGTGTCGCCGGAGACGTTCACGTAGCGGCTGTCGCCGTTGGTCTGCGTGATGACGGTGCCCGTGGAACAGCCGAGATTGCCTGCGGTGTCGGTCGTGATGATGGAACAGTTCTGATAGTTCCTGAGCGTGGTCGCGCCCTGCACCACGAGCGTGCCCGACGAGCGCAGCTGGCTGCCGGCGTGGAGGATCTTGCCGGAGGCGGTTCCGGTGATGTTCAGGCCGATGCCGGCGTTGTTGATCGTCAGTTTGCCGCTCGCGGTCTGGTCGGTGTCGCGGCGGACGAAATTGTACGCGTCGAGGCCGTCGAGCTTGTCGGCGTTATGCGCGTAGGGCACCGAGGCGAAGCGGCGGCGCGGCGAGAATGTCTCTTCGTAGACGCCATCGTTGCCCGGATCGAACTCGACCTGGAGGAACAGCGAGTCGGTATTGAAATCGACCGAGCCGGTCATGGTGGTGATCGATCCGAGATCGATCGAGAAGAGTCCGCCGGTCATCGTGACGCGCGTCGAGCTGCCATCCCACGTCTCGGACCACAGGGATGCTCCGCCGGACGACGCCGCAAAGATGCGGAAGCGCATGTTGTAACTGCCGTTCGCCACGGCCGTGCCGTTCGTCAGGCTGACTTTGCCCTGGTAGTGGATCGGCCGGTAGATGCCCGCGGCGGCCTCGGCGACCGGTACGTCGAACCCGAAGGACGGCACGTCGACCATGCCGAGCAGCATCAGCGCGAGCAGCGCCGCGGTCAGGCGGCGGTGCCAGACGGAATGCTGGCTGACGGCGGACGGCCGGTGACGGAGGGTCACGGGAGTCACGGGAGGGGCACGGAGGAAATCGACGCCTGTCCGGGCGCGGAGGGATTGGTCTGCACACTCGCCGACATGCGGCCGCTTTCGAACACGGCGGTCAGCAGCAGCAGGACGATGATGGCGATATTCGAGAGAATGCTTCCCAGAACCAGCGCGCGCTTCAGCATCGACCAGTCGTAGCGGGAAGCGGTGCAGTGGGGGCAGCCGTCAGCGGCGTGGTGCGCCACGCTCTCTGCGGCCTGAAGAGCAGGATGCGGCAGGACGGAAGCTGCTTCCTGCGGCCGGATTCCCAGCTCATGGCGTTTCTTGAGATGCAGCGGCGTCGCGCCGAAATACAGCCCCTCGCGCACGATCACGCGGCCCACGGCCGATGTCGGGAGCACCATGCCGTGCTCCTCGAGCAGCAGCGACGCGACGGTTTCTTTGCCCATCTGCGGGAAGCGCAGGCGGTAGTTGCGGATCAAGGCGACGGCCTCGGGCGACACCGGACTCTGCGCGCCATGCGGACGGCGCGACTGGTCCTCGAGCGTCCGCGGCTCTGCGAGGTTGAAACGCTGGAGCAGGCGGTAGAACGTCACGCGGGTGATGCCGAAGTGCCGGCACGTCGCGCTCACCGAGCGTCCGGCGCGGACGTAGTGCGTCAGCCACTCCAAACGCTCGCGCGCTTTCGCGCTGAGCGCGAGCTCGTCCGCGCGCGCAAGGAGGCGCGAGAGCTCTTCGGCGGTGAAGGCGTGGATGTGCATGTGGGTGTTCTCACCGGAATTTTTGTCCGGGGAAATCTCATGATTGTATCACACATGTAACATTTCGACAATGCCATGTCCCCGCAGTATTTCCGGGCATCAGGCAAACAGGACTTTTGCCAATCGTTGAGCGAAGTTCCGGAACCGTCCCGCCGACGGAAAATCTGTCACAGATCTTTGAACTTTCAGTCAGAAAACATGTATTTGAGTAGAATTTTGGATAGCATGACAAGTATACACCAATGCATGAGTTGACTATTTATGCAATGCCTCTTCCAGCCGCCTATTGTGCCACGGAGGACCAGGCGGACATGACGGTCCCGCTAGCCGTCAGAACACGCTTATTAGTAACCCATTCAACCGCTGCGTCAAGCTGAGGGTCCCGGCCGGCTTTCAGGTCCTCGGTGGTGCGCTCGATCTCGATATCCGGGTGCACGCCCTCCTTGCCGAGATCCTTCCCCTTCGGGGTGAGCCAGCGTGCGACCGTCACGCGCAAGCTGCTGTCGTCCGGCAGGTCGATGACTTCCTGCACGGTGCCTTTGCCGAAACTTTTTTTGCCGATCACGGTCGCGCGTCCGTAATCCTGCAATGCTCCCGCCGCGATCTCGGACGCGCTCGCGGAGCCTTCGTTCTGAAGCACGACGAGCGGCGTGTCGGGATAGAGCGGACGGCCGGAGACGTAGTGCTGCTGGGGCGCGCCCTTGCGGTGCTCCACCGAGACGACCTTGCCGTCGCGCAGGAACAGCGACACCAGATCGACGGCGCCATCGAGGTAGCCGCCGCCGTTGTAGCGCAGGTCGAGAATCAGTCCTTTTGGCTTCTTTTCGCGGAAAGATTCAAGCGCCCGGCGCACTTCATCGATGCTCCCCTCCCCGAACTGATTGAGCGCCACGTAGCCGATCGTTCCCGAACCGGACCCGATCACGCGCGACTCGACGCTCGGCACGTGGATATCTTCGCGCACGATCTCGAAATGCACCGGCTGCGGGGACGAGTCGCGGAAAACCGTGATGCGCACCGTCGTTCCACGGGGTCCGCGCACGCGTCGGACCACGTCGCCCAGGCCCAGACCTTCCATGCTCTCGCCATTCACTTCCGTCAGCACGTCCTGCGGCATCACGCCTGCGCGTTCCGCGGGGGAACCCTTGAGCGGCACGACCACGATGACGTCGCCGTCGCGCTCGGTCAGTTCCGCGCCGATACCCTGCAAATTCCCCGACAGACTGTCGCGGAACTGCGTGTTCTCCTCCGGCGTCATGAAGACCGTGTACGGATCACCGACGGCTCGCACAAGCCCTTCCACGGCACCCTGCACCAGCGGCTGCTCCTGTAATTTCTGGGGATCGATGTAGTTCTCGTTGAGCAGTCTCCACACGCGCCACAGCGCCGAGATATTCGCGTTTTTCTGGGGATCGGCTAGCACCTGGCCCGATGCGGACGCCGGCAGCATGCCCGCCTCGCGCAGACTGCGCTCGAGCGAGAGCTGTTCGTAGCGCGATCCGATCTGCACGCCGATGAGGAGCATCAGCAGCGGAACTCCGGCTTTCAGCAGGAGAGAACGGAGGCGCGAAGGGGAAGCAGATGACGAAGCCACCGTGCCAGTCTACTCAAGGATTCACCCGGAATCGACCGGGAGGAACGGGATTTCGGGAAACGCGCGAAATCCTGTTCATACGGCAACCCAGCGGGAAAACATGCGGTATCATCGGGCCATGGCGACGCGCAAAAAGACGGCGAAAAAGGAGGCGAGGATCACCATCCGGCGCGGCATGCCCGTGTCCGACATCGTCACGCTGTGCCCCGAGGCCGAGAGTCTACTGGCCGAATACGGGCTGCACTGTTTCCGCTGCGACCAGAACGCGCTGGAGACATTGGAGGAAGGATGCAGGAGTCACGGCTTCGAGGATGAGGAGATTGATGAGCTGGTGAACGGCGTGAATCGTCTGCTCGCCGAAAAACCGGGGCGCCCGCGCTCGCTCACCGTGACGGCTGACGCGGCGCGCGCGATCAGTGGCGTGGCGGAGGACGAAGGACGGACCGGCCAGGGTCTCGCGGTCATCGTCGACGGACAAGGGGGCTTCTGCATGGAGTTCCGCGCCGATCCCGGCAGCGACGAGGAAACATTTTGCAACACGGAAGTTCCGGAAGTCCGCATCTTCGCATCGCACCTCACGCTCTCGCGCATTGGCGGCTCCACGATTGATTTCCGCGATGGGCGCTTCAAGCTGGATCTTCCGCAGGAGGACAAGGCAGGCGCCGCATGCGGCTGCGCCGGAGGGCGCTGCGCTTGCAGCGAGACGGGAGCGGCTGCCCGACGCCGCCGGAAGGTGTAAGCTGCGGCATGATCACATGATCCGCCTGCCCGCCCCCCTCGAGCGCCGACTCACCGAGATGTTCCCGCGCGCGCGCGACCGCGACAAATTCGTGGCCGAAGTCGTCGGCGAAGCGCTCGATCGCCAGCCCGCGGGACAGGAACATCTGCCGATGTCCGTCGGCGGGACGCTGCATCTTTTTTCCGACGGCGGCTCGCGCGGCAATCCGGGTCAGGCCGCGATCGGCTGCATCCTGGAAGATCCCGCGCGCGGCGAAACGCTGGAGCAGCTCGCGCTGCGCATCGGCATCGAGACGAACAACGTCGCCGAGTACCGCGCTCTCATTGAAGGGCTCAAGCTTGCCGAAAAGTACCAGCCCAACCGGCTCATCTGCCATCTGGATTCGGAGCTGGTGGTGAAACAGCTCAACGGCGAATATCTGGTGAAGATGTCCACGCTCCAGCCGCTGTATGACGAAGTGAAAGAACTCTCGATGGAGTTCGCGGACATCGTCTTCAAGCACATCCCCCGCCGCGACAACTACCGCGCCGACGCGCTGGTGAACCAAGCGCTCGACGAGCATCCGGCGCCGACCGCACCCTCACGCTACCAACCGCCGCAACGGCCGATGTTCTGAGGCGATTGATGAATCCTGAAGTCTGGATTATGGGCTCGGAGCCTCCGCGGGCCCGCCTATAACTCATGATTCATACTTCATAATTCCCGATTCACCTTTACAATGCCAGCGTGTACGCCGCATATCGCAGCATCGGCCTTTTGGCTCTGGCACTCTGTATCGTCTTTGCACTGCCAAAAAATGCAAAGGCCGCCTATGCCGCGCTGACGCTGCGCCATGAGCATTTCCTGTTCACCATCGATCCGGACTATCACCCCGAGTGGCGCAAGACCGGCGAGACGTGGACGTATCGCGGCGAGGAGATCCGCCCCCCGGCGGAACTGCGCGTGGACGGCGATATCGTCCCGGCGCTGCCCGAGGGCATGGAGAAACGGCAGAGCGTGATCTGGAACACCGAAGCGATCCGCATGACGATCGTGCATGATGTCTCCCGCCTCTTCGACCGTCCGGCCGGCGCGGTGACGATCAACCGGAACGGCTCCGGCGCGATCACGTTTGACGGCGTGGGCCTGACGGGACGCCGCGTCGATCCGGATGCCGCCGCGGATGCGGTCGTGCAAGCACTTGATCGCGGCATCACGGATATCTTCCTGCCCGTGGCGATCCTCCAGCCGTCCGTCACGGTCACGGACCCCGAGCTTACGGCTATGGGCATTACAGAAGTCGTCACTGTTGGTGAATCGGATTTCAGCAATTCCCCCGTCAACCGCCGCCACAACATCGCCACGGGCCTCAGCAAATTCAACGGACATCTGATTCCCAAGGACACGTCTTTCTCGTTCGGTGAGACACTCGGCCCTGTCAACGGCACGACCGGGTACCGCAAGGAGCTCGTCATCAAAGGCGACCGCACCGAGCCGGATTACGGCGGCGGCCTCTGCCAGGTGAGCACCACCGCGTACCGCGGCGCGTGGGAGTATGGCTTCCCCATCGAGGCGCGCATCAACCACAGCTACGCCGTCGGTCACTACGGACCGCAGGGCACGGACGCGACGGTGTATCCCCCGCATCCGGACATGAAGTTCAAAAATGACAGTCCCGGCGCGCTGTTGATGCAGACCTACACCCAGGACAACCATGCGTATTTCATCTACTACGGCACGAAGGACGGACGCACCGCGCAGGTGATCGGACCGTACATCTGGGGCCGCACGATGCCCCCGCCCGACAAGATCGAGTACACGACGGCTCTGCCACCCCGGCAGAAAAAGAAGCTCGGCGAGCGCATTCCCGGCATGCAAACCGCGTGGTTCCGCATCCTCGTGGACGCGCAGGGGCAGGAGAAAGTGGAGCCTGTGTATTCGATCTACCAGTCGCGTCCGCTGTTCTACCAGGTCGGCGTCGAGGCGCTCCCGACTCCGCCCGCCGTGGACATCAACACGCCCGAACCGCCGTATGTGTTCTGAAACTCAGGCGCCGCGTTCCATCGCCGCCGCCACGCCCGGAGCGCGCAGCGGTCCCGAGAGCTGATCCTGCAAAAACCGGTCACACACCCGCTCCAGCCGGTCGATCGAGACCTCCGGCGGATCGCGCAGGAACACCCCTTCGCGCGTTGCCTGGAGGAATGTGCGCTCGCCGGGTTCCAGTGTAAACAGCGCTTCCAGATTGTCTTCGGCAGGCAGGAATCCGAGCAGATGCAGCAGACGGAGCGTGTACGCGGTCGCCATATGCGGCATGCCCAGCTCGCATCCGCGCAGAAACGTGAGCGTCGCGTCGAACACCTCGGGAAGCGGCTCGTCATCCTGGATCAGACGGAGCAACACTTCGAACCCGCGCGCGGCCGCGGCGAAGGATCCCGCATCGATTCCCGTCGCCGAGCCGCCGCGGTGCGTAGCGCCCGTGACGAGCCATCCGGCGGAGGATTCTGTGAGTTCCGCCGTCACGCGCTGAAACGGCAGCAGGCAGCCGCCCATGCGGCTTTTGGGCTTGCGGACGCCATTTGCGCGCGCGGGCAGTCGGCCGCACTCGCGCGTCAGCAGGATGCAGTAGCGATCCGCCTCACCTACGTCATAGGTGCGCAGCACGATCGCCTCGACGGTCCGGAATCGCGTCATTTCAAGCAGTGTACCCCGCTCACGCGTGTGCGAAATGCAGACGCCCACTGGAGAGTTGCGGCCGCATGCCAAGATACGCTCCGGCAGCCGCGAGCGGCGGCATGGCGAGGATTTCGACGACGAGGATCACGGGCAGGCCGGTCTGAAGCAGCGGAAGCACCTGCTGGCGCGCCACATCAAACGGACCGCCGGAAGCCAGCGCGGGGACCAGAATCGGCAGTCCGAAAAGGAATCCGCCGAGCAGCAGCATACTGAGCGCGGTCGCGGCCCAGAGGAGAATGGTGGCTTCGGTGATGAACGGCGTCAGTGTAAAGATCGAATGCGCGCCGACCAGCCGCTCCACGAGGATCTCCTCTTTGCGCATCAGCGCGCGGCGGCGGATGAGCTCCATGAGGACGAAGAGCAGCACAAGCGCCGCGAGCACCAGGAACCCCGCCACCACGGTCGTCGCCGCTCCGGCGAGGCGCAGGAGCTGATGAACTTCCTTCTCCTGATCCGTCGCGTGCGAGAGGAACGCGGGGTCAACGGTGGTTGCCCATGCGGACTGGCGCACGAACGCGGCAAAGTCATCGTACTCACTGAGCGACTTCAGCGTCACCGCAAGCGTGTCGGGGAACGGATTGGCGATATTGAACTCTTCGAGGAACGCGATGAGGTCGGGGCTGCGTGCGCGCTCGCGTTCGTAGGCCTGCTCGCGCGTGATGTAGAGCACCTCGCGGACGCCGGGCTGGTCTTTGAGCGCGATGATGAACTCCTGAATCTCCTGATCGCTCGCCGTCGCCTGCACCTGCAGACGCAGGTCCAGACGCGATTCCAGCAGCCGGTGCATGCCCTGCGCGCCAAGGCCGATGGTCCACAGCAGCTGTATGATGAGCACAACGCCCGTGAGCGCCCCGAGCGTCGTCCACCATCCCCTGCCGCGACGCAGCAGCAACCATCCCCGGCGGATGCCACGGGACAAGTGAAGAGAAGCCGATGCGTCCGTCGTCGCCATGGGTCACAGTGTACGGCGCGCGGCATGAACGCGGCCACCAAGAGGTGTTGCGGCAAGGCGGGTTTCCTGAGCGGACAAAGAAGCATCAAAGCATGTGTCTTGATGGTATGCGTGCCTCGTTACGGTCGTGCTCCGCGACGACCTACTCGGCATGACATAGCTAAAACGTTGTCATCCCGAGTAGAAAGCCGCAGAGCGGATTTCGTAACGAGGGACAATTTACTTCTTCCCCGCACTGTCCTGCGGCAGCATTTTGGAAAGCCGGTCGACGGCCTCCAGACACTCCAAAGCACGCGGGTTGTCGGGATCAAGATCGATGGCGCGCTGGAAGAGCGCCTTGGCTTTCTGGAAGTTCTGCACCTGTAGATACGAGACGCCGAGATCGCAGAGCGTCAGCGGACTCTCGCTGTCCAGATTGAGCGCGCGTTCCAGCGTCACGATCCCCTGCGCGCGCTGGCCTTCGTTGAAGAGCGCCCAGCCGAGGCACCGCAGGATCTCCGCGTTGTTGGGCTTGAGCGTGTTGGCGCGGCGCAGATGCGCAGTGGCGTCCTTCCACTCCTCCGTGCGCGAGCGCAGGAATCCCAGAATGTAGAACCCCGTGTAGCTGCCTTCATCAAGATTCGTCGCCTGGCTGGCGGCGTTCTCGGCGCGCACGTACTCGCCCAGACTCAGTTCGTTGTCGGCGATCTCTTCGAGAGCAGACACGTTCTCCGGATCCTCCAACAGAAGCTCTTCGAGGATCGCAAGAGCGGCCTGGTGGTCGCCCGCCAGCTTGAGCTGTTCGGCCCGTTCAAGACGTTCCAGCGTGTCCGAAGAGGGATCGTCCGGCTGCATGGGTAGGAACTGTACGTCACCGCAATCCCGCGCGCCACTTATTGGTAGACGAGAAAGAGGACGGTCCGGAGGATGGCGTAGGAGCCCAAAACGATGGACAGCCCGATCAGGGCCGTCTTCATGGTCTTCTTTCCCTTATCCAACAGGTCCGTCTGTCCGTGGGAGATGACCATCATGAAGGAACCTGTCAGGAAGAGGATGATGCTGATGCCGACGATACTGAAGGCGAGGAATCCCGTGATGTTGGCAAGCGCCTGCTCCACGGTGATACGGATGCCCGTCGTCATGACCACGGACCGCTGCATCAGAGCGAACGTAGCGGTCGGGAGAAACGCGGCGTAGGCCGCGAGAAGCCGAAGGAGGTTCTTCTTGGACATCACATCATTGTAGCACAGAACCGGTCAAAAGGGAACGTCCTGGACGGCCCAAAAAACATCGTCAAAAGCGCGTTCCAGTGGATTGCGAGAGGGGCGTTTTGGCCTTACACTCAGCTCTCCTGATATGGGTAACGACGGTTTCCAGGTTCGCTCCCTCGGGTCGCATGGGGAAGAGCTTCCGCGGGCCACCTCGGGCTCCGGTTCCGGCGTGCCGTTCCGGCGCCGTCCGCGGCGCGTGCGCCCGGAGGGCGGCAAGGGCGGACTGCTAGCCATCCCCGGACGTGTCGTCCGCTGGTTGATCGAAGAAAAACGCCGACTCGGCTGGAAGATGTTCCTGCTGCGCGCCTTCGGGGCGTTCATCGGACTGATGATCCTTTATGTGCTCTTCCTGTGGTTCACGCTCCCGAACCTGGACGACCCCGCGAGCCTCCGCGCCTCACAGAGCACCATCATCACCGACCGCAACGGCGTTGAACTCTACCGCCTCTACGCGGACCAGGACCGCACATACGTCCCCGGCGAGCAGATCGCCAAGACCATGCGTGACGCGATCGTCGCCATCGAGGACGAGCGTTTCTACGATCGCGGCTGCGTCGACGTGCGCGCGCTCGCCCGCGCCGTACTCAACTTTGGCGGCCGCGGCGGCGCCTCCACGCTCACGCGCCAGCTCGCCCGCAACGCGCTCAATCTGCAGCAGGAGAACCTTGTCAGCCGCAAGATCAAAGAGGTGCTCCTCGGCTGCCAAATGGAGGGCAAGTACAACAAGGAGAAAATTCTGGAGCTGTACCTCAACTGGATCCCGTTCGGCCAGAATGCCTACGGCATCGAGCAGGCCAGCCGCAAATACTTCGGCAAATCGGCCAGCGGCCTGACCCTCGCCGAATCCTCCGTGCTCGCGAGCCTCCCGCAGCTCCCCTCGTATTACAGCCCCTACGGCCGCCACGTGCGCACCACGGTGACGGACCGCATCCTCGAACGCATCATCGACGGCCGCATCACCAAGACCACGCAGATGGACGATGATGACGTGAGCATCGGCCTTATCGGCGCGGAGGTCGGCACCGGCTCCACTCTGCTCTACGTCGGCGGACGCACGGACCAGGTGCTGAAGAACATGCTGGACCAGGGCTACATCACCGAGGAACAGCGGCAGGAGGCACTCAAAGAATTGCAGACCATCAGTTTCAAGGCCATCCGCGAGAGCATTCGCGCGCCGCACTTCGTGCTGTGGCTGAAAGACCAGGTGGAACAGATGCTGGAAGGCAGCGCGGACAAGACGCTGCTCCTGCAAGGCGGCCTCACGATCCAGTCGACGCTCGACTGGCAGTTGCAGCAGGCGGCGGAAGAAGCCGTGGCGAAGCACAAGGATGAGATCGCGCGCCTCTACGGCGGGCACAATATCGCGCTCGTCGCGGTCGATCCCGAGACACGCGAGATCCTCGCATACGTGGGCAACACCGACTACAGCGACGACGAGCACGAGGGCAAGATCGACATGGCGCTGACGCCCCGCCAGCCGGGATCGAGCTTCAAGCCGTTCATCTACGCCGGCGCGTTCCTCAAGGGCTACGGCCCGGCGACCGTGGTCTACGACGTACCGACGAAGTTCGGCGACTACCAGCCGCAGAACTACGAAGGCGGTTTCTGGGGAGTGACCAGCGCACGCCAGGCGCTCGGCGGCTCGCGCAACATCCCGGCCATCAAGGCGTACTTCATGGGCGGAGAGGAAAGCACGTTGCTGGATCTCGTGGAGCGGATGGGCGTCCCGACGCCCAAGGCCACGCGTCCGACGGAAGGCTACGGACCCTCCATGGCCATCGGCACCGCCGAGACGCCGCTGCTGGAAATGGTGCAGGGCTACGCCACATTCGCCAACGCGGGCAAAGCCAAGCCGGCCATCGCCATCCGCAAAATCACCGACAAGCGCGGTGCGATCCTGCCGCTTTCGGGAAACTACGACGTGGACCAGCCGGGTCAGCAGGTCATCGACGAGCGCGTGGCCTACGAGATCACCTCGATCCTCAGCGATCCCTCGGTGCGCCCGGGTGACTACTGGCGCTCCGTCCTGACGGTGCCCGGCACGCAGAACGCCGCCAAGACCGGCACCAGCAACAAATGTCTCAAGCGCGATGGCCGGGGCAACTGCACCGAGCGCAAGCCCGACAACGTCTGGACGCTCGGCTACACGCCGACCCTCGCGGCGGGCGTGTGGGTGGGCAACGCGACCAGCGAGGCGCTCGGCAGCACGGCCGACGGCATCACTGTCGCGGCGCCGATCTGGAAGGATTTTATGACTGCCGCGCAGAAGCTACTCAAACCGACCGCGACGTCGTTCAGAGTGCCGGACGGCATCGTGCAGCCGCAGGTCTCACAGCTCTCCGGCCAGCTCCCGACGGAATGCACGCCGGTCGAGCGCCGCCGCGCCGACGTCTTCCTGCGCGAGAACGCCCCGACGACGCCGGACCCTGCGTGCGTCACCCTGACGGTGGATAAAGTCACGGGCCTGCTCGCCTCCGACGATTGTCCGGTGGATGCACGCGAGGAGCGCAGCTTCTTCCAGCCCCGCAGTATTCTCGCCGACCGCTGGCCGCAGTGGGAACAAGGCGTGCAGGCGTGGGCCAAGTCCGCCGCCGTCGGCACGGGCTCGAATCTGCCGCTCCCCCTCCCCCCGACGGAGAAGTGCAGCATGGCACTGACGCCCGGCCGCGATCATCCGATCACCGTGAAGATCCTCACGCCCGCGCAGGGCGGCGTGGTGTCATACCCGTCCTTTCAGCCGTCGCTCAAGACATCCGCCGGTTCGCCGCTGCGCGAGGTGCGCTATGAGATCGATGGAAAGGTCGTGGCGTCCGTGACTGAGGCGCCGTTCGACGGCCCGATCCGCGTCCCGCGGTCGATCCAGGAATCCGGCTCCCACAAGCTGAAAGTAACGGTGATGGACCAGTACTACAACAGTGCATCAGATGACGTGACGTTCACCTTCGGCGCCGACGCCGGCGGCCCGCGCATCATGCTCACCTCTCCGCAAGACGGCGCGTCGCTTGCGGAAAACACGCCCGTCACGATGCGAGCGGATTCCAGCGACACTGAGGGCGGCGTGAAGTACGTGGAGTTCTATCTGGATGGCACGCTGCTCACCCGCAAGCCGCGCGAACCCTACGAGCTCGTGTACACGCAGAAGATCGCACCCGGCAGCCACGTGATCCGCGCGGTCGCCACGGATCTGGCGGGCAATGTTGCGAGCGACGAGGTGCAGATCATGATCGGCGCGAGCGGCAGCGGCGGCGCGTCGAACTGAGTCTCAGCGCGGGCCGCGCGTGCCGAACGATTCGTAATCGTCCACGGCCTGCACGAGGGCGGCTTCTTCGGGAGCGAGTTTGCGATCCGGATCAAAGAGATCGCTGAACAAGTGTCGTGCGGTATGCATCAGGCCCGCGACCCTCTGCGCGGCTTGAGGCGCTTCGGTATTCCTCTGTGCTTCACGGATGCGCTCGAGGAATTTTGCGGCCTCGGGATTGCGGACTTTGTCCCGGAATGTCCGTGCCACCGGCTGGCCATAGCGGCGAGTCGATCCGAGCTTGAGCTCCCTCGCATCTGCAGCCTCCTTCTCGGCATCGGCATCGCGTTCGCCGAATTGCTCCTTGTCGTACCAGGGCATGGATGACTCTGTCGGCATAGACGAAGTGGGGGATAGCGACCCCATTGCACTCTCAATACGATGGACCATCAATTTTATGATGAGTCAATATACGAGACTTGGCCTTGTATAGAGTAAATTTGGCACGTTTTCCCCTGGGACACGGAAATCCCATGTCAAAATAGCTGACTATCGGAATTCCGCCTCCCAGAGCCTATTGTCCATCAACCAAGCTCAGCATTGGTGTGCACCTCCGACACGTCGTCATCTTCCTCAATTGCCTCCATGAAGCCGGTCACTTTCGTGACGGCTGCTTCATCGGTGACAGGCACGCGCTGCTTGGGAACGAACGACAATCCGGCGGACAGAATTTTGCAGCCGTTCTGCCGGAGGAAGTCGCGGAGCTTCGGCCAGTCCCCCGCCGCCGTCACGACGCGCATCATGCCCTCTCCCGCCGAGAAATCCTCGGCGCCGAAATCGATCAGCTCCAGTTCGAACTCCTCGAGTTTCGCGGGCGGGAACGCGAGCGGATCGAACTCTGCCGCAACGACGCCCTTGCGCTCAAACATCCAAGCGACGGACCCGCCATCGGCGATCCGTCCGCCCTGCTTGGAGACGGCCATGCGGACGTTGGCGGCCGTGCGGTTCCGGTTATCGGACAGACATTCGATGATGTACGCCGTCCCGGCCGGACCATAGGCCTCATAGAGCATCTCTTGCATCTCCTCGCCCTTCGTCTCGCCAACGCCCTTCTTGATCGCGCGGTCGATATTCGCGTTCGGCACGCTGTCTTCCTTGGCGTTGTCGATGGCGGTGCGCAGGCCTGCGTTGCTCCCCGGGTCTCCCCCCCCGGCTCGCGCCGCGATCTCGATCAGGCGGGCATGGCGCGTGAAGACTTTGCCCCGTTTGGCGTCCTGCGCGCCCTTGCGCACCCGGATATTGGCCCATTTGCTATGACCAGACATGGCCACAGCATAGACTGCTGGCCAAACGCTGCCCACCCCTCCCTTCCCAGCTAGTAGCAGTCTTTGTGAAATAAGGGGCGGCCCGTACGTCACTAAGCCCCATGAAGAAGTGATTCCTCAAATGCGGATTTATTGAAAAAAGGTATTCGTCTTCCCGACGCTGCCGATCGGCAATGTGACTCGCGACAAGGCGCTGTCGCTGGTGCAAGACCTCAATATGCTGGGCTTCAACGTCCGGGGCAGGCCCTACGCGGTCCAACTCAACGATATCGGCGAATAACGAACTGAAGGACGCGAGAATTCCGTATCCGGTCGCCACGTCGCTTGAGGTCGTCGGCCGCCTGATGGCGGAGCACGGCTTTGAGCACCTATTGCCTGACATCCGCCGGAGGCCGCTTCTCATTCACGACAACCGTACCCGCGCTCCCCTTGGGGGAAGCCGGACGCGATCAACGCGGAAGGGTTCACTTGCGGTACGAGAGCATGCCCATGAAGCGGGCGCGCTCGACGGCCGTGCGCAGCATCTTCTGGTGCTTGAGGCACACACCGGAGTAGTAGCGCTTGCGGACGTTACCGAAGTAATCGGTGTATTCCTTGATGGTCGGATAGTCCTTGTAGTCGATGTACTTGGCGCTCTTCTCGCAGAAGGCGCACTGCTTGAGGCGGGGGTCGGGCCGGCGCTGTTGCTGACGCTGTTGCATGGGGGTGGGTGGGGACTTGCCCTGAGAAGGGATCAGAGTTCGAACATGTCGTCGGAAATGAGCTTGTCGAGCTTCTCCTGGATGACGCCCTCGCCCATCTTGGGGGCGGGCTGCTTCACCTCGTCTTTCTTGCGCTCGGTCGTGCGCTGGGCGGCGCGCTTGGCCTTGCGGGCAACCTGCTCCTTGAGCTTCTCTTCGCGCTCGCGGCTGCGTTTGTCCTGCACGTTCTCGCGCTCCTTCAGCCAGGTCTCGTAGGCCTCACTGTACTTGATGATCTGGTAGTTCTTGGGGGGCTTCACGAACATGTGGCGCAGGACGCCCTTGGCGATGCGCAGCTGCGTGTCGACCTCCTTGAGCTTCAGCGGGTCCATCTCGTAGTGATAGATGATAAACGAGCCCTCGCTGAATCCGCCGATAGGGTAGGCCAGACCGCGCTGTCCCCATTTGTCCCTGGAGACCTGTTTGGCGCCCACCTCCGCGAAGAAGCCCTCGACCTCCCTGAGGAGATCGTTCTCTTCCTTCTGACCGAAAGGATACGGGTAGAGGATGCAGCACTCGTAGATGCGGACGTCCTCGGATGATGGCGTGAGCGTGGGCATTGCTGGCGTGGGTAAAACCCTGTGCCACGAATGGGCAGAGGGAACAGCCCGCACACCTTAAACACGCCTCCCGGGGAGGTCAAGAGATTTCAGGGAGGCGGATTATGCCGCGCGGAGGCGCCCCTGGGGCTGCTCATCGTCTGCCGCTCCTTTGACCAGGCGCATCACAGCGTAGATACCGCCGCCGACAGCCGAAGCGAAGGCAATGGCCGGGATAGCTCCGGGAAGGAGCCACGCCACGGCGCCGACGGTGCCGGCACGCACGGCGAATTTGCCGATCTCATCCATCAGACCCTTGCGGCTGGCGACCTGCTCGCCGGCGTAGGTCGCAAGCTTCTGCATGAAGTACGTACCGACTGCGCCGACCGCCAATCCGCCGATGGGTCCCAGGAACGTGCCGCCGAGCACCTGCATGCCGACAATGGGAAGCGCGCTCAGGTACGCGCCCGACCAAGCGGTCTGGGCGGTGCCCGCGACGATGTTCGGCTCGTTGGTGTCCTGCCGGCGCACGACATCGCGACGGACGACCGAGCGCTGCAGGTTGGGAACGGTGACGCGGCTGAGATCGGGACCGACGGCGGGGCGCCGCTCTTCGGGCGTGAGTTCAGCGGTCACGGGGGCGGGCGGGATGAGCTTGCCGATCGCGGTGTCCAGCGCCTGGATACGTTCGGGGTGGTTCTGGTACTCGGCGTTCTTCAGGTCAACGAGGGCGCGTCGGAGGCGACGGGCCTCGCGCTGCGAACATGCCACCTCGGCCGATCGCAGCTCGGCGTACTTGGCATCGATGCGTCCGCGGATCTGTTCCTGTCCGGCATCGCGCTGGGCCGTGGCCCTGCCTTTCTCCAGACCGCTGAGCTGACGGATTTCTGAGAGAAGATTCTCGAACTGGCCGGTGCTCAGACGCTCGGGAGCTGCAGGGGGCATGATTTCTATGGAAGCCATGTTTCTCCTCATTGTAGCAGATTCCGGGTGCCAGCGCCATCAGTCGCCCTGCTGCTCAGCCCGATCACGTTCCGCGCGGTACACGACCTCGATGATCCGCATCTTGCCATCGATGGTCTGTTCGATGTGCCGCAACCGGTGTTCCAGTGTCCAGCGCGTCTGCCTGTCGGGCGCGCGGTCCATCAACCCCTGCACGATCCCCGCGTGGCGCCGGTACTCCGCGCGCAGACCGTCGAGTTCTTTCAGCCGCTCGCCGCACACGCGGATGCGCGATGCCGGCGGAAGGTCGCGGTCGGCATCCATCCGGAACCCAAACAGGTCCACCCGCGCCGTCATCTCGCGATCCCACTCGTGGCCATCCAGATAGAAACGATGGTCGTCCTGAAACCGCACGATGTTCTGCCGGTCGTGTTCCGCCCCTTTCCACCCGGCCATGTATCCGGCGGCAAGACCGAGCAGCAGCGCCCCGCCCGCCACGAGCGTGAGCGCCTCCCCGCCGTATCCCCGGCGGACATCGTCGATCCTCTGCTGGACGGCCGCTGTCCCCTGTTCCGCGGAGCCCGGCTCGCGCGCGGATGCGACAACCGTGTCCCTGCCGCTCTGGGCCGCGGTTTGACTGTCGACACGAGGCTCGCTGTGCATAGGACGCCGAGCATAATCCGCCCCCGCCCCGTGGACAAACCCTGCTCTTCCCGAAGCCACGGAGCGAGTAAAGAAAGTAGACAGAAGTTCTTGACCCCAGACTTTTCCTTAGTAAGATAGATCGGCTTTGCGTCCGTTCTACCGAGCGGATTGCAGGCTTTCGATTCGGCTTACGAGCCGGGTCGTCCCGCGGTTGGTGTTACCACCGCTGCGGGCGACGGCGCTCCTTCACAGCATCGTGCAGTAGAGAAGTGTGAATCCATCTTCCGTCCTTTAGTGGATGGTTAGCATGGATGTCTGGTCCTAGCCCTTCGGGGCGACGGCCGGACACAATAATTCCTCGGAATTACCATCGTTTGATTGCGCGATGAAAAATATGCGACCGTTTACGGTCGTGAATGCAATCACTAATCACCAGTGATCTTTGATCGCTTGGTCGATTCTTCATTTAGAAGAGTTTGATCCTAGCTCAGAGTGAACGCTGGCGGTGCGCCTAACACAT
>CAYWPL010000008.1:0-76147 GCA_964460365.1 uncultured Candidatus Peribacteria bacterium
GTTGGCAGCCCCACGGAGAGTCGAACTCCGGTTAACGGATTGAAAACCCGCTGTCCTAACCGCTAGACGATGGGGCCGTGGTAGACAAAGAGCAGCGACCTGCGGAGATATCATTCCTTTAACCTCCATCGCTCTGCGAGTTACGGATCGCAGGCGATTGGGGCCACGGTCGTCGCGCGCGGAGTATACAACCAGATTGCCCGCCATGCAGGCCAAGTTTTGGCCGAAAACCGAGGCACCGCGCACATTGCCATATTGTTGAGTTTTTCGATGTGAATTCTTGACTGAAAAGACAATATAAAGGAAAATAGACGCTAATGCTTACCACTCTCTTCCTGACGGTATCCGAGCGCAGGCGCTTCGATGCCCTCCCGGAAAAACTGAAGGCGGACTGGACGGTCAACGACGAGACCGGGACCGCTTACGAGACCGATGACGAGCTGACGATTCGCGCACACATGGCCGAGGTCGCCGCGTTCCCGGCCCTCAAAACCATGATCGCCGACATGCGCGCTGGCAAGAAGGTGGATATCTCCACGCTCGGCGCCATCCCCGATGACCTGATTCCCGAACTGCTCTTCTCTATCGGTGCGCGCGGCATTTCGCTGCTCATCGATGAAATGCTCCGCAATGTCACGATGGACGAAGAAGTGCAGGCCATCGCCGGATTCTCGCACTTCCGCCGCAACATCCTCGAGTCCAACGCCAAGATTCTTTCCCGCTGACGACTATGGCTTACAAGAACGCCAACAACGTCGAGAAGAAAGTGCTCTTCGACTCCCAGGACAGGGCAGGCCTTCTCCGGGAAGTCCGGGAGAAGTACGGCGACAGCGCCGCTACCGTGCTTGAGCGCGTGGACGTGAAGTCCGTTTCCACCGTGAATCAACAGTCTGCTGCCCGCGATCTTCATGATGCCGTTCCCAATGCCGATACAAACGCGCTCGTTGAGGCCTACGTTGGCCACGGCAGGCAGATCGCCATCAAAGAAGATTTTCGCGACAAGTTGTACGAGAAGAAGGAGATCGTCCCCGATGCGGCCGACGGCAATGAAACGCCTACCATTGCACTCCCATCCGAAGCGGAAAAGAAGGATGCCACAGGTCCGTCTGACGAGGTTGTGACGGCAAAGAAAGACGCGCCGACTACGTTGCTGGGTAAGCTGGGGTATGGTCTGAAGGAAGCCGCGCTGGCCCCGCTCAAGGCCGTGAAGTGGGCCTTCAAGAAGCATCCGATCATTTCGACGCTCACCGTTACCGCGCTGCTCGCATTTCTTGCATACCAGTACGGCATCCCGCTCGCGCAGTTCGCCGGAGAGGGCGGAGACGTGCGTATGGGCGGTGTTCCGGAAGTCATGAAGCGTCTCGGCGAGTTCGCCCCGGCCGGGGAGATGCCCGGCGTGGGTCCGCTGCCCGCCGCGGTCGAGACGTATGGCGGTTTCACGCCTCCGACCACGAGAGTCCCGGGCGGCATCTGACGCAGTCGCCACCTCCCTCACATCTCCGAACAGAAGTTTTCCTCCACTCCCATGTCTACATCCACACCCACGCCGGATCCCGATCGTCCCGACGATTCCCCAGAGGCGACCGATGCCCGTGAGCGCGCGGAGATCAGAGAAGACGCTGCCGATGCGGCACGCGGCATCGCGCCCATCCGCATGGCGCTCTACGGTTTGGCTGCAGCGGGGGGCGCAACGCTGACAGTCGTTACTGCGCCGCCTGCACTCGTTCGTCCGATCGAGCGCGCGTTCGGCATCGGCGGCCCCGAGGACCGTCCGTACCGCACCGCCCGCGAGCGCGTGGAGGTGTCCCGCGGAGACGCGACCAGACTGATCGATGAGATTGTCGAAGAAGAGTCGCGGGTGCAGCTGCGCACCATCAAAGAGGAGGACGTCAAAGCCGCCATTGACCGGTACATGAAGAACCCGAACGACTCGGACGGCAACCGCCGCGTCTGGAATATCCTCAATGCCTGGCAGGACCGCGAGCTCGTCAAAATCGCGCGGCGCTACCGGGCCATCGAGACCAGCAAGGCGAAGGCCGCCGATCCCAACGAGCTCTATGCGCGTCTGCCCCAGATGCGGTTCGACGTGAACAATCGTGACCAAAAGAAGGGCGCGCTCGGTTTCGCTGAGCAGCTGAGAAAGGCCAAGGGCAGCGGTGACACGATGGACACCAACTGGAAGCGCTGGAGCGAGGCGCTCAACGACCCTGCGGACAACCCGGCGCACCGCGAACGCGTGCGTGTCGCATGCTCGCAGATGCGCGCCTATATCGTCGAGACCGGGCGCCGTCCCTTTTCCGCCGATCTTGCGGTCGCCATCAGCCGTGGCGGCTATCCCATCAACGCGACGGGCGCCGGACGCCTCGCCGACTTCGAGAAGAAGTTGCTCAATGACTTCATCCTGGAACGTTTCGCTATGAAAGACATGTTCGAGTCGTACCGCGAGACCGTCTCCTCCGTGAAGACCGCCGCCAAGCTGCACAAGGAGAATCTCGAAAAGATGCGCGGTCACGGCCTGAAGGTGGACGCCGCGGATGCCCGCCAGAAGGGAGTCGATGCGCGTCTCAGGCGCATCCTCGCCGCAGGCGACAGCCTGCAGAAGACGCTTACGGTTCTGGAGCTCTACAATGCCTCGGCGCTTGATCCGGCCCTGATCCGCGAGGCCGACGCTGCCGTACAGGAACTGCTCGGCTTCATGCCGCCGGAAGCCGAGATCGCCGTGCTTCTCCGCAATCGCTGGATCCGCCTGCTCGACGAGTTCCGCGCCGAATTCAACAACGATCATCCGGACTGGGTGGAGGCCGAGAAGATCCTCCGCGCGATGACCTACACCCTCACCGTGCCGCCGAATCCCGCGGGAGAACGCCGTCCGGAGCATGCCGACCGCGGCGATCCGAACGCCCCGTTCATCGCCATGCGTGCGTTTCTGGAGCGCACCAAGGACAGCGGTGACGACCGCACGCGCCACATCCGCGCCATCTGCGAGAAGTTGATGAGCAACAGACCGATCGAACGCAAGCACGCTCAGGAGGTCTATGATGAAATACGCAAGCACCAGAGCCTGCCGTTCGCTCATGAGCTCGCATCCATCTTTGTGGAATGGTGTGGCGAGAACCAGGCATCATTCCGCGATCCCGCCCAGCCGCTTCGCCGGCAGCGCAACCGCGACCGTTACGCCCGCAGCCGTCAGGACGTCGCGCGCCAGATCATCCGTGCGATGTGGGAACTCGAGCGCCTCAGCCGCACCCGCATGCGTCTGCAGGCGGGTGGTGCCCCCGTCACGGACCGTATCGAGGACGATGGCGCGCGTGATAGCCAGTACGTGCTGGATCCGCAGGTGGGCGGCAACCTGCGTGCCGATCTTGTTCGTCAGTCCGTGGAGCGGGGAAAGGGCGTACGGACGTTCTTCCGCGAACTGGGAGAAGAGCACAATCTCAAGCCCGTCGATCTGGAACGCGAGGCCGCGTCCGGCGTTGTGCGGATGCTGCGCATGTTCCTGAACGTGCTCGAGAAGGCCGCGGGCCAGGACGGGCAGAACACGCCCCAGAGCATCGAACTGCGCGAGATCGTGCAGCGCCTGGATCGCGGGCCATTGGAGCGTCTCGACCGCGCCTACGATGCTCTCCTCGCCTATTTTGAGAACAGCGCAGCGTCTTCTGACGAGCGTGCAGTCAAGAACCGCCGCGTCGCCAAAGAACCTGGTATCGAATCCGCGCGCGCCGCGTACAATAAGACATCGCTCACGCGCGAGTCTGTCGGCAATATTCTGTCTCGTCTCGACACGTTGACCCCAGAAGAGCAACTCGGGCTGCGCCTCGCACTCGAAGACCAGCGTCAAGATGCCGTGAAGCCGTTCCTCACCGAGGAATTCGCC
This sequence comes from uncultured Candidatus Peribacteria bacterium, assembly GCA_964460365.1. Classification (GTDB taxonomy): domain Bacteria; phylum Patescibacteriota; class Gracilibacteria; order Peribacterales; family Peribacteraceae; genus DAISLF01. The sequence continues at coordinate 3,875 of CAYWPL010000008.1, forward strand.
AATCTCCTGGCACTTGCTGCGTATAGCGATGAGTGGAGTGGAGTCCTAGGCGAGATGCAGAATGGTCAGTGGGCCTGGTGGCAGACGGCTCTGTTCATTATCGGCCTCATCACGACATACAAGGGCACGGAAGGCGTCATTAGTCTCAAGGGGAAGCGCCGCGAGTTCCGCCGCTTCGCGGAGAAGGTTATGCTGGCACGTCTGGCCCGCAAGAAATCCGCCGCGCCACCACCAGTTGGGCCCGAACTGGATCTTAAGACCGAGAAAGAACGCATTGCCAACATCCTGGATTCCATCAAGGCGCCCAAAATGAAGAAGCGTCTCAAGGCTCTCGTCGGCAGATTCGAGGCGCTGAAACTCAAGGTCAAGAAGGGCAAAGGGACGCCCGCCGTGCCCGAACCGCCCGACGATCCCGCGCGTATCGTCAAAATGGACTTCGACAAAGCTCACGAACTGGAGACGCTCGCCAAAGATCTCGAAGATCTGTGCAAAGAACTGCTCGAAGCCGAGACGCTGTTCCAGGACGCGGACATCCCGCTGGATCCCGCGGACCAGGCCCGCCTGCGCGTCGCCACGCATGCCACGGTTCATCGGATGGAGGAAGATGCCAAGCGCGCCATTGATGCGGAAGATGAACGTGTTCCGCTGGCGGCGCCCAGCCGCGGACGCCAGGCCCTCGGACTCGTGCACCAGAACATCGGTGGCGTCGCTGGACGGCTCTTCGCATTGCAGCCGGATATGCCGTTGCCGCCCACACCGACGCTCGACACGCTCGATATCGACGGTGAGACGAATCCTGCAGTGATTCTTATTGTGGCATGTCAGGAGGGACTCGGCATCAACGACAGGGAGATCGGCGACCTCCGCAAGGAACTGACTGCACTCCGCGCCCGTAAGGCAGATAAGGCTGCCAAGAAAGCTCCTCCAACGCGAAGAACGGGCTCCTGAGTGTTTTTGAGATGTTGTCCAAAACGACGAAAAATAGTATAATAAACTTAACATGCTTCACACACACGAACCCCACTTCCTGCGCTGCGTGACCACTGCTTTTCTGCTGATGGGAATCACGATGATCTGTACGAGTACGACGCAGATGATGCTGGCTGGCGACGTTGGTCAGGGAACACTTATCGTCCAGAACGCGCTTCATCCCTCGGGCGAAGCGTCCATTAGTCAGGGGGGTAATGTGGTTGATGCCGGGGTGCTGCGCGCGGACGATCAGGAAGTGCAGCTCCTCGTCGGCATGCTGCTGATCCTCGCAGGCTTCGGATTCCATCTACTCTGTCTGCTGCGCGCGGACGGGACACTGCGCCACTGGATGCAGCGCCGCCGCATCAAGCTCCCGCTCAGCACGGGTTTCCGCGACCGTCTAGTCTGACGATAGCAGAGGACGGGCGCTTTTGTCGCAGGCTATTGTTGCGTCCATCAACAAAACCGTCGTCCGGCGACTGTTCGGATGACGGTTGGTTTGGATGTTGGTTACCAGTCGTACGAAGTGGCGTCGAGGCGACCGATAACAAATATATTATAGCATATATTTTGAAATTTGCAAATACAATTTCCAAAAGAGGGGGGTGATGCGGTAGCGGAGGTTCATGAACCTCCGCTACGAGCGGCTCGTGATTTATTTTTTCGCAGAAGGCGGCGTGAATGGCTGCTTCTTCCCCAGGTCGTCCCGGTGATACTGGCCGAATTCCTCGAGCTTCACGCAGACCTCGTTTTTCACCACCGGTCCCTCAATGCACATGCGGATGCCGAGCGGGTCCATCGTGCAGTTGCCGCAGATGCCGTAGCCACACTTCATGTAGCGCTCCATCGAGAGCTGGCTCGGCACCTGATACTTGTGCGTGATCTCCGAAACGCGCTTGAGCATCATCTCCGGACCGCAGGCAAAGACCTGATCGACCGGCGAGCATTTCTGCTTTTTGGCGTCCCTGGAGTCGCGCGGGCAGACCGAGAGCAGCTTATCCAGCACGTCGACGTTGAACCCCTTGTAGCCGACCGAGCCGTCGTTGGTGGCGATGTGCAGCGCGACGTGGGGGAGTGCTTCCAGTTCCTCGATGTACAGCAGATGCTCCTTGCTGCGCGCGCCGACGATCACTTCCAGTGTGCAGCCCTGCTCCACGGATGACTGCGCCACGAAGTACATGGGCGCCGCGCCGTAGCCGCCGGCCACCAGAATGATGTGCTGGCCCGGCTCCCACTCGTAGAACGTCCCGAACGGGCCGCGCAGGCCCACGAGGTCGCCCACCTGGCGCTTGGCGAGTTCGTTGGTCATGTCGCCGACGGCGAAGAACGTCACTTTGGTGTGGGCGCCGTCGTCGAAGGCGACGCTCATCGGCACTTCGTCGTAGCCCGGTAGCCAGACCATGACGAACTGGCCGGGCTTGGCGCCGAGCGAACCGTCGAAGGTGAACGTGCGCACCATCTCCGTTTCCTGCTTGATGTGCTTGATGCGGTAGGTGCGGGGCAGCCGGCTCTGGAGCTGGATGGGCATGGTCAGACGAGGGGACGGACGACGCCGGTCTTGGCGAATTCGGCGAGGGTTTTGTGCATGTTGCCGGTGAGCTGCGAGATGTCCCACACGCCTTCGTTCGTGCACCAGTACTGCATCTCGTCGCAGACGTGCTTGAACACGTCGATGCCGCGCGTGCCGGCTGCGGTGCCGATGCCCACGAGGCTCGCGCCCGCGAGGATCAGTTCGAGCGCGTCCTCGCCCGTGTGCACGCCGCCGGTGCCGATGATCGGCAGTCTGCCGTCCGTTGCCGCGTACACGTCCGCGATGCATTTCACCGCGATCGGCTTGATGCCGGGACCCGAGAGGCCGCCGACCTTGTTAGCGAGGATCGGCATACGGCTGGGCAGATCGATGGCCATGCCGGGTCCGACCGTGTTGATGACGGTGAAGCCGTCGGCGCCGGCCTCAGCGCAGGCGGTTGCGATAGTGGCGATGCTATCGACATTTGGCGAGAGCTTCACGAAGACCGGGATCTTCTTGCTGACAGCCTTCACGGCTTTGGTCACGGCCGCCGCGTCGGGCGCGCTGCAGGCGAAGGGGCGGCCGAATTCATCCTCGATATTCGGGCAGCTGATATTCACTTCGATGAAGTCCGGCTGCAGATCCATCAGCACAGCCGCGGTCTTGCCGTAGTTCTCCACGGATTCGGCGATGATGTTGAGAATCAGCGGGACAGGCTTGGTCTTCATGTAATCGCCGATCTCCTCATGCGCCTTCTCGGGCCCGGCGTCCGGCACGCCGACGGCGTTGAGCGTCCAGTGGTCCGTCGAGATGATCGTCGGGTTGCGGTGGCCCTTATGTTCCTTGAGCCAGATGGACTTCGTCGTGACCGCCCCCGCGCCGTTCGCGGCGGCGAGCTTCCAGCTGTTGGACGTTACTCCCATGATGCCCGAGGCGAGGACCGTCGGGTTGTCGAAGGTCACCCCGAGGATAGTCTGGGAGAGGTTCACGGGAGAATAATAGAATACTGGAGTACTGGAGTACTAGGGATTAGTGCACTAGGACAAAAAAGCGCAGCCTGAAGGTCTAGCTTCTAGTATTTTGGTATTCCAAAGCTTCAGAATACTCATTCTCCTGATCAGCGCTTCGCGGCTGCCTTCATCCATGCCGCGAACAGCGGATGCGGACGGTGCGGACGGCTCTTAAACTCCGGATGGAACTGGCTGCCCACCATGAACGGATGGTCTTTGAGTTCGACGATTTCCATCAGGTCACCCGTGGGAGAATCGCCCGATATCACGAGGCCATGAGACTCCAGCTGCGTGCGGTAATCGTTGTTGAATTCATAGCGGTGGCGGTGTCTCTCCGAGATCTCGCCCGCCCCGTAGGCCGCGTAGGCCCTGGAGCCTTTCTTCAGTTTGCACGGATACGCGCCGAGGCGCAGCGTGCCACCCTTGCTGCGCTCCTTGTACTGTCCCGGCAGGAAGTGCACGACATACTTGTCGGGGGTAAGGGCGCTCTCCTCGTCGAATTCCTCGCTGGTGAGCGACGCGTCCTTGAGCATCGCGCGCGCGAATTCGATCGTCATCAGCTGCGCGCCGAGACACAGGCCCAGGTAAGGAACTCTCTCGGTGCGGGCGTATCTCGCTGCCGCGATTTTGCCCTCGATGCCCCGCTTGCCGAAGCCGCCCGGCACGACGAGGCCCTTGCAGGCGCGTAGCTGCTTCCAGGTGTCGGCGTCGTTCTTCTCCAGCTTCTCGGAATCGATCCAGACGATCTTCGCGTGGCCTTTCTCGAAGACCGCCGCCGATTTGATCGACTCGATCACGCTCAGGTAGGCGTCGTCCAGGTGCGTGTACTTGCCGACAATCGCCACTGGGATCTCGCGTCCGAGAGCCGCTTCGTACCGCTTCCGTCCGGCCTCCCACTCGCGCATGTCGGGCTTCACCTTTCCCAGCTCCAGGCGTTCCGCGATGATCTCGGCCATGCCGAACTGCTGGAAGTTCAGCGGCACGTCGTAGATCGAGCGCACCGTGGGGGCGGGGATGACAGCCCGGCGCTCCACGCCGCAGAAGTGACTGATCTTATCGAGCAGGTCATTGGGGATCTTCGCGTCGGCGCGGGCGAGGATCATGTCCGGCTGCAGACCGATGCGGCGCAGTTCGCGCACGGAGAGCTGCGTCGGCTTGGTCTTCAATTCTTTGCTGGCGGCGAGGTACGGAAGGAGCGTCAGGTGCACGTGGAACACGCGGCTGGAGCCCATTTCCGAGCGCATCTGGCGGACGGCTTCCAGAAAGGGCTCTCCTTCGATGTCGCCCACAGTGCCGCCGATCTCCACGAGCATGATCTGTGCGCCGCTCTTCTCCGCGGCCTCGGACATGCGTTTCTTGATGGCATCCGTGATGTGCGGTACGACCTGGATGGTCTTGCCGAGGTAGTCGCCCTGACGCTCACGGCTCAGGACCGACTGGTAGATCTGTCCCGTCGTCACCGTGCTCAGCTTGCTCATGGGCTCGTCGATGAAGCGCTCGTAGTGCCCGAGGTCGAGATCTGTTTCCGCGCCGTCGTCCGTGACGAACACCTCGCCGTGCTGGAACGGGCTCATGGTGCCGGGATCGACGTTCAGGTACGGATCGAGCTTCTGCACGAACACCTTCAATCCGCAGGATTTCATGATCGCGCCGATGGAGCTGACCGCGATGCCCTTGCCGAGCGAGCTGCACACGCCGCCGGTCACGATGATGAAGCGCGTGCGGTCTGCTGCCTTCTGCCTTCTGCCTTCTGCCTTCTTTATTGAGGCTTTCTTGGTGATCTCCCGTGATTCTCTGATTGTACTCATACGCAAATTGGGCAGTCCGTCCGGGGGAGGAGCCCGCCGATTATCTTACGCATCTCAAGTGCTTTGGCAAGAACGATTCGGCGTTCAGTCCGCCGCCTGAAGGCAGGTCTCGAACGTGGGCCTCGGGAAGCCCGTCTGCTCCAATGTTTCGGCCTCGCGGGCCTGTGCGGCGAGTGCTTCTTCCAGGGGGATCTTCTGCTGGTCATAGTAGCCCACGGGGTCATTGCTGAAATTCTGGATGATTCTGAGGGCCTCGTCGTATGACGAGACGCAGTGGAGGTAATTCGGCGCGCTTGACTGCAGGAGTTGCAGCTGAATCTCCATGGTTCCGATCTGTTCGGACGTGAGGACTTTCTTCTCTGCGAGCAGCACGATCTGCTGACGCAAGAGTTCCCAGAGGTTGCCACCGTTCTGCCCCAGTCCAAGCGGATCCACGAAGATAATCGGCGTGATCAGCTTCTTGCCGAGCTTCTGTGAACAGAGCGTGATCGCGGCCTCTTCCAGCGTGCCTGCCCCGCCGAGATTGAAGACCTTGAACGTCGCGATGTCGTCCATGAGTTTCTGGCGCGTGAGGCGGTCCATGTGGTGAAAATCGACCATGGCTTCTGGCTTGCAGTTGCCAGCCTGGCCCTCCACGCAAATGCCGACGCCGATGCGAACGATGCCCTGGCGCTCGGCAGAGACGTCGGCCATCTTCATGAACCCCGGACCCTTGCCGTGCGTGACGGCGATGCCGTCCCCGAATTGCTTCTTGAGGCCGCGCATGAACGTGTCGAGCTGTGACTGGAACGTGTCATCCAGTCCCTTCACATGCGAGCCGTACATGGCAATGACCGTGTGCACTTTACCCAGCCGTTCCTTCTCATGCGGTTTCACCCAGAGTCCGCGGTGGAACTCGCGCATGTGCGCGGGGACGGGATCGCCGGTGATTTCGTCTGCCATATCGGGTAGCATCAGATACAGCTTCGCGCCGCGGCCTTCGAGGCTCTTGAATTGCCCGTAGAGAACGCTGTCGAAGAACAGCGCATGTTTGCGACGCATCCTCTCCGTTTCGGGGAGGCTATCGTGCATATCGATGCCGATATCTCCCTCGATCGTGGCGCAGCGCTCTTCCCGGTCTTCGGGGAAGGCGTCGGGCCGGATCCGCAAGCCTTCGGCGACGAACACGCCGATATCCGCATCTACAAGTCCGTCCATCACTGTGGGCGGAGGAAACCCCGCGGTCACGAGCATCTTGCCGTGCTGTTGCTCGCCCCCCACCCAGCCGATCATGTCCGTCACCGGTCGCGCGGCGGGTGGTATGCCCTGGCCGTCGACCCAATCCGAGTCCTTGTCGCTCATGCGCGCTTCCAGAAAATGCCGGGTCCGCAACTCCGTGAGTCCGTCCTGAAAGCCAGCGCGAGATGCCCACGGGATTTCGGCGGCTCGGCCGGACCGGAGCAGCAGTCCGAACGGCCGTGACTCAGTGGGGTCCTTTCTGTCCGATACGCTGCGTGCAACGTGCAGGAAACTCCGCTCGGTGATGAGATCGGTCAGGTCGACGCCGTCCCGGATCGTGCGGGGGACGATGACGCGTTCAGCCAGCGCACGCAGGTCGGCGTCGGGCGGGTAGAGATACATCTGCGCGCGCACGTCGCCCGTGGCAACCGGGCCATCGCCGGCGTACACAATTTCTACCTGGCGGTCGATGTCCTTGCCCGTGGAGCGGATGCCGTGGATGCGGAACGCCGGCAGGTGATCGGCGCCCGCGATAGTGGTCTGTCGTTCCAGAATGCCCGTTGCGCCGCCGATGGAAAGGCCGCGCATATAGCCGAGGAAGAACGCTCCGGGCTGGATGACGGATGGAAGAGGCGCGCGTGCGCGGAGACGCTGGAGTCCGTGCTTGCCGTCGCGCAGAATGCGGCCAATCGCTTCGGTATCGAGCAGCTCGTCGGCGAAATCGTACGCCCCTCGGATTGGAAGAAGCAGGCGTCCGTCTTCCTCGATCGCCGATCCGTCCGGCAGGAGCAGTTGGGATTTTTCGATCATTCTTTGTACCTGCTCGCGGGTGCAGGCGGAGCCGTGCGGGATCAGCGCGAGTCCGCCGGGACGTATACTCTCCTTGTTTTTGACCAGATCGCGCAGCGTGCTGAGGATGCGGTCGCCGGTCGTGCCACGCACCGATTGAATGGTGAACCGGGCTTCCGCCTCATGGCCGCCGATTTTCAGTGGCGATGCCGGGAAGATGTTCAATCCCAGCTGCGCGTATCCGCTGCGAATGAGTGTCCGTATCCGTCCCGTCTCGTCCGGTGCGTGATCCAGCATTCCTCGTAGCTGAGCTTCCTCCGCGTCGTCGCGAAGAGGAATGCTCATTGTAACATCCATGGACGGGTGCCCACCTTGTTCGCGCATACGACCGATCTCCTTCCGTTTGATGATGCCATCCGCAGTGAAGGTGGGATGCGAAGAGAGAGGCATGTCGACAACTCCCAGTAGTATAGAGAGCGGTGACTGCTGGCAAGCATATCGCCGAGGGTCACTGATAATGCAGCATCGCTCTGCCGCAGAATTATGCGCAAAAAAAGCGGCGCCGGAGCGCCGCTTGAATTTCCGTGGGAGACGGATCAGACCTTGGACTTCTTCATGGTCATCTTCTTGCCGCTGAAGCTCTTGGCACCTTCTTTCCAGAGCTTGGACGCCTGTTTGCCGCCGTCCTTCATCATCTTCTCCACGCCCTTCTGGGCTTCGGCGAGCTTCTTGGAGGCGTAGACCTTGGCCTTCTTCAGGTTCTTCTGGACGTCATCGCTCTCGGCGAATTTCTTCACCTCGTGGGCGATCTTCTTGCCGTCCTTGGAGAGATGCGAGCCGAGCATCTTGGCTGCGGACTCGGCGTCTTTCGCCTTGGAGAGCTCTGCGCGGAGCTTATCGTTGCTGAGGATGTAACCGGCGAAGGCGCCGCCGAGGGTGCCGAGCAGAAGGGAAAACTTTTTCATAACGCAGAGAGGGTAGGGAAGTACAAACAATTCTACTGATGAGTAGACGCGTTGCAACGAAAGTCCTTACAAGATCGGCTGGCGTCACCCTCGCAACGTCGCGCGCAGCGACTGGAGTTGGGCGTCGGTCAGGATCTCGGAGAGCTGTTCGTCCGTGGCCTCGCGCACGCCCGAGAGCGTCCCGAACCGCCGCAGGAGGTCTTTTTTTGTCTGTTCGCCGATGCCCGGGATGTCGTCTATCGCCGAACTCACAGCATGGCGCAGTCCGCGTTTCTCGCGGTGGCGGTTAGCGAAGCGATGCGCCTCGTCGCGCAGCCGCATCAGCAGGAACTTGGCGGGGCTGTCATCGGGGAAGGGGATCGGCACGGGATTGTCCGGCACGAACACTTCTTCCTCCCGCTTGGCCAGTCCGATGACGGGCAGCGTCAGCCCGCAGTCCTTCAGCACCTCCAGTACGGCGTTGAGCTGGCCCTTGCCGCCATCGATCACGAGCAGATCGGGCCTGCTGGAGAGCGACGGGTCAACCTTGTTCTGCGACGCCTCGTACATCACGGCGACGGGTTCGCCGTCGTGCGATCTGGCGAATGCTTTCAGCGACGGTTGCAGCGCCTTGGGGGGCTTGATGACGTAACGGAACCCGATGTCCGCGTAGGTCAGCTCGAAGGCCGGCTCGATGATGGCGTACATCTTTCCCTTCTTCACGGATCTCTGCAGCTTGCGTGCGATGAACCGCCCCAGCGGCCCCTGCGCGTATTCCTCGTCGGTCCAGAGCCTGCGCAGTTCCATCGCCTGCCCGCCGAGGTCCGTCATCCGGCCGAAGCCGACGATGCGCCCCTCCTGGCGCGCCACCAGATACTCGGCTGTCGTGATGCCCTTCTTTCCTGCTGCTGCCTCTGCATCAAGCGTTTCCAGTGTGTCTTTCTCCGCCTTTCGCGCTTTGCCGAATGTCACGCCTCGGTCCTTCCAGCGCCGTTCCTCCTCCGGCAGATCCTCGCAGATGTGGCGCAGGCGGCGGCGCAGGACTTCCTTGAGCGCGCGGTAGTCGTCGATGTCGCCGCGCTTGATCGACCGGATCGTGAACGACCGGTAGTGATCGTTGGCGGGCTTGCCGCCGCGTATCACCACCATGCTGCCGACTGTCTCGGTGCCATCGAGGTGCGAGATGTCATACCCCTCGATCCGCTGCGGCAGGCCGTCGAGCTTCAGGCGCTCCTGCAAACCCTCCAGCGCGCGCTTGATGTTATCCTGTTCGGATTCCCATTTGGCTTCGTGCTGGCGGGCCTTTTCCAGCGCGTTTTTCTCCGCGAGTTGCAACAGATGTGATTTCTTCCCGCGCTCGGGCACCGCGAGATGCACGCGGCCGCCGCGCTTGGTCGTCAGCCATTCTTCCAGAACCGCGCGGTCGCCCGGATTCTCACTCACCGTCACCGTGCCCGGGATATCCTGCGCGTCGTCGTAGAACTGCGGCAAAAACTGCTCCAGCACGTCGCCCGCGGAATCGGCCTGCCCCATCAGCGCGAAGTGCGATTCGCCGATCAGGCGGCCTTCCCGCCGGTGCAACACGACGACGTGCACGCGACCCGAGAGCATCGCGACACCGACGATGTCACCGTCCTCGCCGGTGGTGTCCGTTGCGATCTGCTCCTCGCGTTTGCCCTCTAGCCGCTGGAGATGATTGCGCAGCCGCGCGGCCATCTCGAATTTGCGTTCCGCCGCCGCGGTCTTCATGTGTTGTTCCAGGATCGCGCGCACGTGGGAGCGGTCGCCGCGCAGGTATTCCATCAGGCGCGCGATGCGCTCGCCGTACTCTTCCCGCGTGATCGCGCCCGCGCAGGTGCCGCAGCACCGGCCGATCTGATGATCCAGGCACGGGCGCATGACGGTCAGGGGATCGCGGTTGGCATTCAGGAGATCCAGCGACTGGCGGCATGCGCGGTATCCGAGTGCTTCGTGCAGCAATTCCAGCGTTTCCCGCGCCTCCTCGCTGCTCAGGTACGGCCCGAAGTACCTGGCCTTGTCATCGTTCATCCGCCGCACCAGCTCCACGCGCGGCCACGCGTCCGTCACTGCCACCCGGACGAACAGGTAATTCTTGTCGTCCTTCATCAGCACGTTGTACTTGGGTTTCAGTTCCTTGATCAGATTCGTCTCCAGGATGAGCGCCTCTAGCTCGCTGTTGGTCACGGTCATATCCACGTCCGCGATCAGTTCCAAAAAGGCCCGGCGCCATGGGCCGATATCCGCGCCCGGCTGGGGATTCACATATGACCTGAGGCGATTGCGCAGGTTTTTGGCCTTGCCGACGTAGAGCACGTCACCTTTTTCATCGAGCCAGCGGTAGATGCCGGGCTCGGTCGTCGCGGCCGCCACGCGTTTACGCAGCGCCCTCAGGCGGGGATTTTCCGTCTTCGCGGCTTTCCCGCCCTTGCCGGTCTTGTGGATGGAGCCGCGGTTCGGCACGGCCGGATGATACAGGAGACGCCCGCCGGCAGCGCCGTTCCCACCCGTTTTCGCGCCCCGTGAAGCCCTGCGCGTTGACTTTCGGCGCCTCTTCCCTACGCTCTTCGATGAATCGCCGATCTCTGCCGATCGGCGAGGCTCTCTGCATCCTCTTTTCCTCTCTAATAGCATGTCTTTCTCTCTCGAGTTCTTCGCGCCCGTCGTGGCGCTGATCGGTCTCTGCTACAGCCTGGTCTTCTGGAAGGGCGTTACGTCCGCCGAGGACGGCACCCCGGCGATGCAGAAGGTCGCCAAGGCCATTTCCACCGGTGCGCGGGCCTTCATCCGGAGGCAGTACAGGACAATCACCGTCCTGGCGCTCGCCGTGGCCCTGCTCATCCTCCTCGCCTACGGCTGGGCTGGCGCGAGCGCGACCACCGGTATGACCGGCTGGATGCGCGGCACCGCCGTCAGCTCGGCGTTCCTGCTCGGCGCGATTCTGTCGGGCCTCTCCGGCGTTATTAGCATGGTCGTCGCCACGAAGGCGAACCTGAAAGTCGCGTCGTCTGCCAAGAACGGCCTGAATGCCGCTCTCCAGATGTCGCTGCGCGCGGGCACGGTCCCGGCCATCATCATCACGGCCCTTTCTTTGCTCGGCATCAGCGGACTCTATCTGCTCTACACGATGGCCCTCGATTTCCCGGCCCGTGACGTGCCGGCCATGATCATCGGTTACGGCTTCGGCGCGAGCTTTGTGGCGCTGTTCGCCCAGCTCGGCGGCGGCATCTACACCAAGGCGGCCGATGTCGGCGCCGACCTCGTCGGCAAGGTGGAGGCGGGCATCCCGGAGGATGATCCCCGCAACCCGGCCGTCATCGCAGATCTCGTCGGCGACAATGTCGGCGACTGCGCGGGACGCGGCGCGGACCTGTTCGAATCGATCTCCGCCGAGAACGTCGGCGCGATGGTGCTGGGCGCGGTGCTCTTCGGGACGTTCGGCGTCCAGGGCATTCTTTTCCCGATGGTGCTCGGCGCCGTGGGGCTCGTCGCCTCCGTCATCGGCGTGTACTGCGTGAAGGCCAAAGACGGCGAGGCTCCGATGAAGGCCATGAAGCGCGGCTTCTGGGCGACCACCATCCTCATGGGCATCACGCTCTACGCGCTCTGCACCTGGCTCCTCAACGTCGACGTGACCGTCGCCGGAGCGGACGGCGTGGCACGGACCTTCGGCACGGGGCTGTGGTTCTTCGGCGCCGGTCTCCTCGGCCTACTGACCGCCGTCGCGTTCGTCTATCTCACCGATTACTACACGGGCAAGCAGTTCCGCCCGGTGCGCTCCATCGCGGACGCGTCCACCACGGGACACGGCACGAACGTCATCGCCGGAACGGCCATCGGCATGGAGTCCACGGGCCTCTCGGTGATCACCGTGTGTATCGCGCTCTTCGGCTCGTACTGGCTGGGCGCGCAGACGGGGCTCGACAGCGGCGGCCTCTACGGCACCGCGGTCGCCACGATGGGCATGCTTTCCACCGTCACCTACATCCTCGCCATGGACATGTTCGGTCCGATCACGGACAACGCCGGAGGCATCGTCGAGATGTCCAACTCCCCGGACGCGTACCGCCTCGTCACCGATGAGCTCGACGCCGCGGGCAACACGACCAAGGCCCTCACGAAGGGCTATGCCGTCGGTTCCGCCGCGCTCGCCGCGTTCCTGCTCTTCTCGGCCTATCTCGAAGAGACCCGTCTGACCTCCGTGAACCTCGCGGACGTTAGCGTATTCGTCGGCTCGTTCCTGGGTGCGATGGTGATCTTCTTCTTCACGTCGCTCACGATCCGCGCGGTCGGCAGGGCCGCGGGCGTCATCGTCGAGGAGGTCCGCCGACAGTTCCGCGAGAACAAGGGCATCATGGCCGGCACCTCCGAGCCGGATTACGCCGCCGCGGTGGATATCGCCACCAAGAGCGCGCTGCGCCAGATGGTCATGCCGGGCCTGCTTGCGGTCGCCGCGCCGGTCGTCATCGGCCTGCTGCTCGGCAAGGAAGCGGTCGCCGGACTTCTCATGGTCGGCACGATCGTTGGTATCCTCATGGCCTGCTACCTCAACAACGCGGGCGGCGCGTGGGACAACGCGAAGAAGTACATCGAGACGGGCGTCCACGGCGGCAAGAAGAGCTTTGCACATCAGGCGGCCGTCACGGGCGACACGGTCGGCGATCCGTTCAAGGACACGGCCGGTCCCAGCCTCCACGTGCTCATCAAGCTGTTCGCGACGCTGACACTTGCCCTGGCTGCGCTGTTCATCTGATCACGGTTCTTGCGACCCGCTGTTCCGGTCTCCGGTGTGGCGGGTTTCCTGTTGCTGCTTCTCCAGTTTCGCGGTCAACTTGCGCAGCAACGTCCGGTAATAGGCGGGGTCGCGTTCGGGGTCGTGGTCCATTGTTCCCGGTAAGCGGAGCAGCGCGTGTATCACGCCGCGCGCGAACTGCCGGGAATAATACCCAACGCAGTGTCTGCCCTCTTTTGCGGAGTGGCATCTGTGTCGGAGATCCCGGTGACGGCGGGTCGCGGTCTGCGCATGAAGGGCCGATTCTTGTTTTTTTCCGCGAAAATCAACCGTTCAGTGCCGCACAATCCCGCTATGGCCTGCGGAAGCCTAAATCTGACATCGGGCTGGAAGGCGGGTACACTGGCCACGTTCCCCCCCCGCATTCTATGAAACACGAAATCCTCCTCCGTCCGTCGTATTCCGCGCTCCGCTGCGTGCTCGATGCGGGCGACGACATCCATGCCGAATCCGGCTCCATGCTCGCCATGGATGCGACCGCGAAGATCGAGGGCTCCATGAAGGGTGGCGCGATCCAGGCGCTCAAGCGCGCGTTCCTCACGCGCGAGAGTTTCTTCGTCACGACGATCACGGCGTCCAAGGACGACACAGAGGTCTATCTCGCGCCGCGCGCGACGGGCGACATCGAGGCGATCACCCTGAAGGGCGACGAGTACATCGTGCAGGGCGGGTGTTTCCTGGCCTCGAACGGCGATGTCAAAACCGATACGGCGTTCACGGGCTGGAAAGGCTTCCTCAGCGGCGAAGGCATTTTTATGATCAAAGCCTCGGGCACGGGTACCGTGTTCGTCTCCAGCTTCGGCGGCATTATCCAAAAGATCCTTACGGCTGGAGAGCAGTTCATCGTCGATAACGGCCATATCGTCGCGTTCCCGGCTTCCATGAAGTACACGGTGGAGTCCGCGGGTTCCGGGCCGTTCAGCATGGTCACGACCGGAGAAGGCCTCGTCTGCGTGTACACCGGACCGGGCACGATTCTCCTGCAGTCCCGCAACCTGCGCACATTCGCCGAGTCGCTCAATCCGTTCCTGCCCAACCGGCAGAGCTCGCAGGGTGCCGGCAATCTCCTGGGCCAGTTCATGGGCGGCTGACATGCATCCCTTCCGTTTTTTACTGATGCTTTCTCTCTTCTCCTCGCTCGGAGGCTGCGCTCCCTCCACGCAGCCGCAGACCGTCGGCGATACCGTGACGGCGGACGAGATCCGGTTTATCCCGATCGGGGATTCGTACACGATCGGACAGGGTGTGCGCACCGAGGATGCGTGGCCGTCGTTGCTGGCGGAGTCGCTGCGCGCCGAGGGCATTCCGTTGCGTCTCATCGAGAATCCGGCCCGCACCGGCTGGACGACGCAGGACGCCATCGACGGCGAACTGCCGCTGTTCGAGGCGTCACAGCCTGCATTTTCCACGCTGCTCGTCGGCGTGAACGACTGGGTGCAGGGCGTGGATGCGGGGACGTTCCGCACGCGCCTTGCGTTCCTCATGGATCAGATGCTCGCGGTCCTGCCACCGGGACGGCTCATCATTCTCACGATTCCCGACTACTCCGTGACGCCCGCCGGAGCGCGATTCGGCGATCCTGTGATGAATGCCGCGGGCGTACGGGCGTTCAACGCGATCATCGAAGACGAAGCCGTCAAGAGATCGCTGCCACTCGTCGATCTGTATCCGGTCAGCCTGGGGATGGGCGAGGATCGTTCGCTCGTCGCGGATGATGGCCTGCATCCCTCAGGCCTGGAATATCGCGCATGGGAAGAGCTCATCCGACCGGTCGCGCTGGAATTGCTGAGGTAGGGAGTGCCTTCATTGCGGCGTCGATGTCTTTTTTGAGCGCGTCCGCGCGCTTCTGGCCCTGTGCGCGCTGCTCGGTAGAGAGCATGTCCGAGAGCTTGCCCAGGTTGTCGGCGGCCTTCGGGAAATCCTGTTTGGAGGCCAACGTGAGCCATGCGTAGCCCTCCACCAGATCCTGCGTCATGCCCTCGCCGCGGATCGCCATGATCCCCAGATTGAACTGCGCGTCCGCTACGCCAAGGAGCGCCGCCTTGCGGAAGTTCTCCAGCGCCGCGTCGAAATCGATCACCTGTCCCTGTCCGAGGTAGGCCATCAGCCCGAGCTCGTACCATGATCGCGGATTGCCGTTGCGCGAGGCCTCGGTGAACCAGCGGCGCGCGGCGACGTAGTCCTGTTTCACGCCTTCGCCCTTGTAGTACATCAGTCCCAGGTTGAACTGCGCCCTGCGCTCTCCCGCCTGGCCGGCTTTCTCAAACAGATCCCGGGCCCGTGCGTAGTCCCGCGGCACGCCGTCGCCGTCGTGGTACATCGCGCCCAACTGGAACATGGCATCCGGATCTCCCGCCGCGACTTTCTGTTCGATCTCGGCTTTGGAGAGGACCGGGGCCTGGCTCGTGCCGAGCACGATGCCGGTGCCGAGTGTCCCGCGCTCCGTCAGGGGCACGGACGGCGTGGCATTCCCGCACGCGGTGAGCGCGAGGCAGAAGACAGTGGAGAGGAGAGTCGGGAGACGGCGCATGGGCGGAGTGTACTATCCCGGCTCGGGCAGCGACAGAGACGCAGCCGCGAATTACCGTGTTTTCAGTCCCACGGCGGCGTATCCTGCGAGTCATCCTCCTCGCGAATATCATTACGGGCCTGATGGTTATCGTCGTCCTGGCGATCTTTGTCACCGGGATCTATCACATGTTCATTCTCCGGGTGCCCTATGTGCCGACGCCCGAGAAACTGGCGACGGAGATGGTGCGACTGGCGGGCTTGGGCGCAGCGGACACGGTCTACGATCTCGGGGCGGGGGACGGGCGCATCCTGCTTGCCGCCAAGCGCGCACAGCCCGGGATCCGCGCCGTCGCCGTGGAACTGGCGCCCACCGTCTGGCTGCTGGGGCTGGCGCGGACATGGTTGGCGCGGCAGCGCATCGAATGGCGGATGCGGAGCGTGCTGAGTGTCGATTTGCGCGACGCAGACGTCGTGTTCGTCTACTTGCTGCCATCCCTGATGGCAAAACTGAAGACGAAATTCGACGCCGAACTGCGCAAGGGCACCCGCGTGGTGTCGCATGCGTTCCGCTTCCGCGATCTCACGCCGAGCCAGGAGGTGACGGTGCCGTGGGGCCGGAGGTCGAAGACGCTGCTGCTCTACGAGTGGTGAGAAATCCCGGCGGCAGGTTCCGGGCGACGGCCCAGATGATTAGCGTGGCGTAACAGACGGTCACGGTTTTTGGGCCGACCTGGAACCCCACCGCTGCGAAGGGCAGACGGGCCAGTGCGCGGGTCCAGAGGATGATCCACTGCAGCGCGATGGAGCCCGGAATGCTGATGAGTTTTGCGATGAAGGGCAGAACGGGCGAGACGGCCGCACTCCCAAGGCCGAAGAACGTCGCAGCGGGAACGGCGGGTGGCGCCAGCACGTTGGCGATGGGTGCGATGAGCGATAGTCGCCCGAAGAGCATCGCCATCCACGGGACGGTCGTGATCTGCGCCGCGACGGTGAGGCGCAGGGTCTCCCGGAGGCCGAACCGCTCCGGCAGCCACGTAAACCAGCGCTCCACCAGCGGTGCGATCTCGGTAATGCCGAGCAGTGCCAGGAACGACAGCTGAAACCCCGCGTCGTACCAGAGTTGTTTGGGATTCCAGACGAGCATCGCACACAGCGTCCAGAGGATGGACAGCCGCAGCGACTGCGACCGGCCCAGCCGTACTGCCGTAAGGCCGAGCACGCCCATAATCGCGGCGCGCATGACCGACGCGCTCCCGCCCGTGAAGAGCGCGAACAGCAACACGAGGCAGACCGAAGGGATGTACCGCCAGCGCAGCGGCAGCCAGAAGAGTAGCGTGCCGAGCGCCGCGATCACCATGGTCACATTCGTCCCCGAGATGGCCACGAGGTGGCTCAGGCCCACATCGGCGAAATCCTGCTGCAGATCCTCGGGGATGCCCCGCCGCGAGCCCGTGATGAGGCCGGCCAGCAGCGACGATTGCGGCTCCGGGTAGAGCACGGCAAGGCGCGCCTCAAACGCGTCTTTCCAGTCGTAGAGCGTGCGCAGGATCGAGGCCGGTGCGGTGCCGCCGCCCGCCGCGACGGTGGCCCGCGGCATGATCGCGGTGATCTCGTAGCGGGCCAGGTACAGGTCGTACCGGAAGCCCTTGATGCCCCCCGGGCGGAGCAGGTTCCCGCGCACGATCACGGCGTCGCCGTAGCGGTAGCGCGGCCAGCCGGACCGGTCCGTGGCGAGAACTTTGCCCTCCACGGGCAGCAGAGCACCTGTCGCGGTTTCCAATGCGGCCGCGGCGATTGCGTAGCGCGTGAAGAGCGGCCGGCGCTCGGGTTCGGCGGCGATCCGGCCGCGGACGGAGACGACGCGTTCTACGGCATAGCGTTCCACCGAGAGCGCCGTTTCCACGCGCGTCGTGCGGCTGACCGCGGAGAAGGCGAGCAGCATCCCGATGGCGCAGGCCGCGACGCATCCGCCCACGTTGCGCGTCACGGGCACAATGCATCCGTAGAGTCCGGCGAGCGCACCGAGCGCCAGGGTCAGCCAGACCGACATCGGGTACGCGGCCGCCTGGTTCCATTGCAGCAAAAAGACCGTTCCAAGGAACGAGAGCAGAAAGCAGACGGAGAGACGCGCGGGGGCCATGTTTTCTCACTGTGCGCTCCGCATCGGCCGCGCGGAGGATCACGCCGGAACGATCACCGCGTCCACGCGGACTTTTGCTTTCCGGACGGACATGCCGGCGGTTTCATCCCTCCGCGGAACGCTCAGGCGCCGCGCCGCGCTTTCGCCAGCGCGATCCATTCCTCAATCGTCAGTGTCTCGGGGCGGCGCGTCGGGTCGATGCTGTGTGTCTTCAGCAGTTCCATGCCGTCCGGCAGGCTGCCGAGCGTGTTGCGAAGCATCTTGCGCTTCTGCCCGAAGCCGAGCTTCGTCAGCCGGAAGATCGCGTCGATCGTCTCCGCGTCCGCAAGGGGTGTCGGGTGGCTCTTGATGTGCAGGACCGCCGATTCCACCTCGGGCGGGGGGAGGAAGGCGTTCTTTCCGACGATCTGGATGATGGACGGCTCGCCGAAGAGCGCGACCAATATCGTGAGCATTCCGGCGCTCTCGGTGTCGCAGATCTTCTCGGCCACTTCGCGCTGGATGAGCAGCGTCATCGTCGTCGGGCGCACGGCGGATTCCAAAAACGCGTGGCGCAGGAGCGGCGAGGTGATGTGATACGGGATATTGGCGACGATTTTGTACGGCGTGTCCGGGAAAGGCGTCGAGAGCGCGTTGCCTTTCACGATGGTCAGCTTCCCGAGATGTTCTGGCCCGATGAAGCGCTCCAACAGAGGCGGTAGGCGCGGGTCCAGTTCGATGGCCGTCACGGAGGCGGCGTCCATCAGCAGCTCGCGCGTGAGCACGCCGATGCCCGGGCCGATCTCCACGATGCGGTCCTCCGACTCGATCTCCGCCGCGTCCAGGATCGCCTCCAGCACCTCGCGGTCGATCAGAAAGTGCTGCCCGAGATCAGTGTTCAGGCGCAGGCCGTTTGCCTGCAGGAATTGTCGCACGTCGTCTTCCAGATCCGTTTCCATGGTGTGAGCCTACCAGAGGGCTCAGTCCCGTGCCTTCAGGATCTTCTCGCCCAGCTCGGGGATGCGCGCCAGCGGAATGCCCGCGATGTTGATCCGTCCGTCGCCCGTGAGGAACACCAGATGATCCACTTTAAGCCGGTCGATCTCCGTTGCCGTCAGCGGCAGCATCGCGAACATGCCGTGTCCCGTCACGGAAGCACGCATGTCCTCCGGAAGCGCCTGGAACAGTGCCTGACGCTTGCGCGCCAGCATCGTCCGCGCCGCCTGCATGTCGGCCAGCCACGCGTCTTTATGCGACATCTGCACGGCGGCCACGACCGATTGCCCGAACGACGCGGCGGCGGAGTGAATCCCGCGCGTGATCGTCGAGTAGTGGCCCTCCACCTGTGCCTTCTCGGCTTCGTCTTTTACGATCGCCAATGCCATGCCCGTGCGTTCGCTGTAGAGCGAGTGGTTCTTGGAGGCCGACCACGCGACGAGCGTCGGCACGCCGCTTGCGGCCATCATCCTGACCGGCGCTGCGTCGCTCTTGGGTACATCCTTGAAGCCCTGATATGCCAGATCGAGGATGGCGACCGAGCCGTACCGTTCCATCAGGTCCCGCAGCTCGATCCACTGGGCATCCGAGAAATCCAATCCCGCCGGGTTGTGGCAGCCCACCTGGAGCAGCACCGTGCAGGGATGTTGTTCTTTCTTGAGTGCCACGGCGATGTCGGCGACCGTCGGTTTGCCGTTGTGCAGGCAGGGCACCTCGCGCACCGTGAAGCCTGCGGCGCGGCAGAGCGGCGGATGGTTGGCCCAGGCGGGCATCGGCAGGATCAGCGGCATCTCGGGGTCCATCAGACGGGCAAGGCGCAGGTTGAGCGCGACGGCTCCGGTGCCGCCCGTGGAGGCGATCGACGCCGTCATCGGTGCCTTGTCGTCGAAAATCAGGCTCGTCACGCTCTGGCGGTATTCCGGAAGCCCCAGCAGGGCCGGATACGAGTACGAGCGATGCGTCAGTGTCTTCGTGACGTCTTCCAGCGCGGCTTTGACGCTCGGAAAGAGCGCCGTGCGGCCCTCTTCGTCCATGTACACGCCGATCGTGCCGTTGATGGCGCGCGGACCCGCGGCTTTGGCGGCTCCCGCGATGGCGAAGATCGGGTCGGGCTTGGCGGGGGGCAGTGCGTGGAAACCGGGTGAGGACATGGAGGTCAGGGGGAGTATAGGGCTCACCACTCTCCGAGCACACGGATGTCGGCGATATCCGCTATGTCTTTGAGGAGTGCGGCGACGCGCGCGGAATTCCGGGTGCCGAAGAAGTCCACGAAGAACGAGTAGTCGCCCAGCCTCTCTCCCGTGGGACGGCTCTCGATGCGCGAGAGGTTCACATCGTAGATCTTGAAAGGGGTGAGCAGCGCGTGCAGGCGGCCAGGACGGTCATCGCCGGGATGAATATGCAGGACGGCGCTCATCTGGGTTTTTTCCACGTCGGGGAACGGGTCCGCGTTGGCGATGACGGCAAAGCGCGTCGTGTTGTTCTTCCCCTGGATATCATCCTCCACTACCAGCAGTCCACGTTTCTTCATTGTCCTGGCCGAGGCGATGGCGCACACGGTCGGGTCGGCGAGCGCGAGATCGATCGCCTGTGCCGTGCTGCTGACGGCAAAACGCTCCGCAAGCGGGAAGCGTTTGCGCAGGAACGCGCGGCACTGCGATAGCGCCTGCGGATGGCTGGCGACGCGCGTCACTTTTGCCACGTCCAGCGCGCCCAGCGCCTGGCGGATCGCCACGTCGTGCATGCGCCAGATGCGTGCGCTGGTGCTCATCAGCAGGTCGAGCACTTCATCCACCGAGCCATGGAGACTGTTCTCGATCGGCACAATGCCGATGTCGCCGCCGCGGGTGACAGCGTCGAAGACGCCATCGAAGTTGGGACAGAGCAGGATCCCGGCGTCCGGGTAGAGCGCCTGGACGGATTCGTGCGAGAAGGTGCCTGCTGGGCCGAGTGTATGAACGTTCATGGGAGCGGAGGAGGGAAGACGCTTACGCGTTTTTCTGGATACGGTGGGATTCGGTCAGGATGTCGTCGAGCAGGCGCAGTGCGAAATCTTCGGAAAGGCCGGATTGCCTGGCTTCCTCGACCCACAGCGCGCGCAACTCGGCCTCACGTTTATTATCGGCAACCTGTTTTTTGTAGCCCGTCGTCTGCGTGACGAGGAGGAGGCGGCGGCGGAGGAGCTGGAGCAGGCTGCGGTCGATGGCGTCGATTTCCTGGCGGATGCGGAGGAGGTTCATACGAAGGATGGGAAGGCAGAAGGATAGGAGGTCGTGAGGTCAAAAGGTGTATATGCGTTGCAGGAGCAGACAATCGGCGAGGACAAGCGCGACTATCGCTTCGGCCACGGGAATGACACGGGGCACGATGCACGGATCATGGCGGCCCTGCTTGGCGGTCTCGCCCACGGAGGATGCGGGCTTGATGCTCACGGTCAGCACGAGATCGTCGCCGGTGGAGATACCGCCGAGGATGCCGCCGAAGTTTTCGGGGTTCGTCACGTAATCCTGCCCGTGCATCTCTGCCGTGGCAAAGCCCGCGCCGTAGCTGAAGCCCGTCACTGCGCCGATGCTCATGATGCCGTCCGCGAGCCGCTCTTTGAGCTTCCGGAAGACCGGATCGCCGAGGCTCTTGGGCGGCTTCTGGACGCGGATCTGGATCAGGCCGCCGACCGAGTTGCCCTCCTGCTTCAGTTTCAGGATCGTCGCTTCCATCTCTTTGGCGACTGCCGGGTCCGCGCAGCGCACGGGATTCTGTTCGATGGTGTCAGGCAGGAATTTCTTCGCCTCGTGCGCGCCGATCTTGATGGTGTGTCCGATGATGTGCGTCTCCGGCGGCAGCAGTTTGCGCGCCACCACGCCCGCGATCACGCGCGCGACCGTCTCGCGGCCCGACGAGCGTCCGCCTCCGCGATGATCGCGGTGTCCGTACTTTTCGGCGTAGGTCTGGTCGGCATGGCCGGTGCGGTACTCCAGACGCAGGCGTTCGTAGTCTTCCGAGCGCTGGTTCACGTTGCGGACGATGACGGCGATCGGCATGCCAGTCGTCTTGTCTTCGAACACGCCCGACAGAATCTCGGGGGCGTCATCTTCTTTGCGCGCGGTCGTGACGGCGCTCTGGCCGGGACGGCGTCGCGCGAGTTCGGGCAGAAAATCTTCCACGGTCAGCGGGATACCCGCGGGACAGCCGTCGATGACGACGCCCAGCGCGGGGCCGTGCGATTCGCCGAAGGTGGTGATGCGGAGAAGATCTCCAAAGAAGTTGCTGGCCATGGCTCAGGCGGGAAAGGAAGAAGAAAGACGCTGACGCAGAGTGGAGATGGCTGCGGGGGGCGCAGCATATCCGTGAAAGAGGTGGAATTGTTCCAGTGCCTGTTCGATCAGCATCGGCAGGCCGTTGTGGGTCTGGTAGCCCAGGCGCTTTGCATCCATGAGGAACTTGGTGTCGCGGGCGTAACGCAGATCGATGGCCATCGCGCCCTCCCGGGGCGGAAGCAGCGGGATCGACACATCGTCGGTGACGGCGCAGACAATCACGTCGGGGTTTGTCAGCGCGAGCGCTTCCATCCCGGACACGGCCACGCCGAAGCGGTCGTGCAGGTCCTCGCAGGCGCCGACGTTGCGCGCGTGTACGGTGATGGTGGCCGCTTCAGCCTGGCGGCAGGCCTCGATGACGGCCGGCACCACGCCGCCGGATCCGAGGATCGCCACGGTTTTGCGGGGGCGCAGGGCATAGCCGTGCAGGAAACCCGCGACGTCGGTATTGTAGCCTACCCAGCCCCCCGGATGCCGTATGACCGTGTTGGCGGACCCAAGTGCGGTGACGAGAGGATCGGCATCGTCCAGCGCGCCGACGATGTCGCGCTTCCACGGCGATGTCACCGAGAATCCGCTGACGCCCATCGCGGTCAGGTGTTTCCAGGCGTCCTGCAGATCGTCGGCCAGGAAGAGCGTGAACGCGGCGTCGATGCCGCTCTGCGCGTTGAGCGTGTTATGGATGAGTGGGCTGAGGCTCCGAGTGATGTGCATGCCGCAGAGCAGCCCGAAGAGCGCGGGAGCTTTGCAGTGCCCGACAGTCGCGTACTCGCGCAGCGGGATCTGCCCCGGCGCAGCGTGCTCGCCCTCGTCCAGATAGGTGTAGGTCAGGGCGTTGTGGATCGGCGAGAGCAGGCGGTTCAGATGCGCCTTGGGGCCCATGCCGAGGATGACCGCCTTGTCGTCGGATTTTTGTGATGTCTGGAAGGCGGTCAGGATCTGCAGGTCCTCATACGTGTTGATGGTCACGGCGATCTTGTGGATGACAGCACCGGTTGCTCGCAACAGGTCCATGAGCCCTTTTAATTCCTCCAACGATGGTATGCCCTGATGGTCATGATAGCTGCGGATAAGTTTCGTATCTGCCGGAACCGTCAGTTCTTCGCCAAGTTCCAGATCCACATAGGCGGCTGTATGGCGATTTACAAAGGCCTGGCCCGCGCCGCGCGGCGAGAGAAGCAGCGGCAGTTCGGAGACGAATGCAGAGACATGCGGCGTCTTGTCGCCCCGGATCTCGATCAGCTCCGCGCCCGCGGCCTTCGCCCGCTTCGCGTAGGCGACCGGGTCTTTGGCAGCCGATGGCGGCAAAGTCACCACGAACATCGTGCGCGGAGCTTGCGGGTGAGATACGAGGCGTGTCCCGGGAAGGGGATCGACGCGGGCAATTCGAGATCGGCGACCGACGCGTAGAGCGGCGTGCGTTTTTTGAGGATCATGGGGACTTCGCGTTCCAGTGGCATGTCGGTGAGCGCGGGGCGGTCCAGCTTTTTCAGCCGCTCGACCACGTCTTTCTCGCGCACCTGCATCCAGATGACCGTCGCGTGTTTTTTTAGCAATGCCCGGACGCGTTTGGTCTCGACAGCCCCGCCGCCGAGTGCCGTCACGAAACCCGGACGCAGACAGGCTTCAACGGCTTCAGCTTCTTTCTCACGGAAGGCTTCCCAGCCGTGCTTCTCCACGAACGCACGGATGTCGCCGTGCTCGGCCGAGAAGACTTTGTCGGTATCCACGTGTTTGAGTTTCAGCCGGCGTGCGAGCTGGCGCGCCAGGTGAGATTTGCCGCAGCCGCGCATGCCGACGATGGCAATGCTGCGGGGGCTCTTTGTCACCGCGTGCAGATCCTCGAAGAAGCGGGGGTAGCTCTTGGACACGCATTCCGGATGCCTGATGCGGATCCCGGTATGCAGGCAGCCGAGGATCGCGAAGGCCATCGCCATGCGATGATCGTCGTGCGGGTCGAGCATGGCATCGCGCAGGCCGGATTTTCCCCGGATGACGAGGCCGTCGGGACGCTCTTCGATCATGATGCCGGTCTTTGAGAGTTCTGTGGTGATGACGGCGAGCCGGTCGCATTCCTTCAAGCGCAGATTGGCGGCGCCCGTGATTGTCGTCTCACCTTCCCGGTGCGCGGCTAACACCGCGAGGTTCATCACCTGATCCGGAATGTCTCTCGCATCGAGCGTCCGTGCGCCGTCGCCGCGCAGTGCTGCAATGGCTTTGGGCAGCGCTTTGTCGCCTTGCATGGAGTCCGGCGAGAGATTGAGCGCATCGATGCGGCTGCCCGTGATCTCCGCGAGCACCAGATACGCCCCGACCGCGCTCCAGTCGCCTTCGATCACGTATTCGCCGGGGGAGGCCGGCGTGATCGGTCCGATGTGATACCGCCGCGGCGTTCGCTTGATCTCCACTCCGAAGTCGCGCAGAACGCGCTCCGTCAGGTCGATGTATGAGGGCGAGGCCGGGTTGGACGGCAGTGTCACCTGAAGTCCGCGCTCCAATGACGAACCGATCAGCAGGAGCGAGCTCAGGAACTGGCTGCTCTTTCCGGCATCGAGCGTCACGTCGCCGCCAGTGATCCGCTTGCCGCAGATGCGCAGCGGAGGGCAGTCGTTGGTGTCTTCGATGTCCGCGCCGAGGACGCGCAGCGCGTCAGTGAGATCTCCAATGGGGCGCTGGCGCATGCGCTCGCTGCCAGTCACTGTCCACTCGCCCGGCGTGATGCATGCGAGCGACGTCAAAAATCGCAGCGTCGTGCCGGCAGCCCCACAGTCGAGGGTAATGCGGCGCATGTTTCGTAGCGGAGAGTTCGAACTCTCCGCTACGGGGGTATTTGAGGAGGGGATTCCTCCACGCACCGTGAGCGTGCCTTTTTCTGCATCGGTCCACGTCAGATCAAAGCCCATCTGTTGCAGGTTCTTCACCAGCGCCGCGACGTCATCACACGGTGTGGCGTGCTTCAGCACCGTCGTTCCGCCCGCAAGACACGCTGCCACGATGGCACGGTTTGCGTGCGATTTGGAACCGGGCATGGCGAGGCGCGCATCGAAGGGCAGGGACAGGGGCACGACCGTCAACAGCGGCTCAGCCATGGCGGACGGCGAGGAATTCTTCAAAGGTCATCGGACGCACGTTTCCGTGACCGATGCGGTCGGGCACCGCGATGCGCACCACGCCGCCCTGCGTCTTCTTGTCGCGGAGCATCAGCTGCCAAAGCGCGTCGTTGGTCTGGTCCTGCGGGATAGCGAGTGGCATGTCCATCACTTTCATCAGCTTTTCGACGCGTTCCCAGCCCTTTGTGCCGGCGACGCGCATTTCCACCATCATGCCAAGCGATACGGCCTGCCCGTGCGGGATGGCGAAACCCGAGAGCGCCTCGGCAGCATGGCCGACCGTGTGGCCGAAATTCAGCAGCATGCGCTTGCCGTCTTCGCGCTCGTCTTCACCGACTGTCCCGGCCTTCATCTTCACGGCACTTTCGATCGCCGCTGCCAGCGTCTCCGGATCGCGCTTTAGCAGCGCAGCCAGATGTTTCTCGAACCACTCGAACGCTCCTGCATCCAGGATGGCTGCCATTTTTATGGCTTCTACAAGACCTTCGCGTAACGGCGTGTCCGGCAGGGTTCTGAGAAAATCAATATCGGCGATGACGGCCAGCGGATGATGGATGCAGCCGATGATGTTTTTGGAGTGCTCCAGATCCACGCCCGTCTTGCCCCCCACGGACGCGTCCACCATCGCGAGCATGCTTGTTGGTACCTGGATCACCCGGATGCCGCGCAGGAAAATCGCGGCCACGAAGCCGCCGAGATCGGTCAGCATTCCGCCGCCCACGCAGAGGAGCACTGTCGAGCGATCGGTACCGAGTTTTTGTAATTCCGCCGCGATGCGCTCCACTTCTCCCATCGTCTTGGACGCTTCACCGGTCTTCACGGGGATCACGCCGGCGGCACCGGTCAGCTTGGCCACGGCCTCGGCTATTTCCCGCAGAGCCGCGTCGCACAGTACCACCATGGAGGATGGCTTGGCGTCCTTCAGGATTCGCGGGAGTTCGCGCGCCGCTCCGGCGCCGATGAGGATCGGATACGAGCGTTGCCGGGGGGAGGGGATGCGGAGTTCGACCGTGCGCATGGAGGTGTGGGGAAGTGCGGATCAGCGTACCTCTTTTCCGAGGGCTCCGGCGACCGCGCGGACGCCGTGCATGCAGTCTTTCCAGCGTTCGGCGTCCAGAAGCTGCGGAGCATCGGAGAGAGCTTCCTCGGGACGCGGGTGGATTTCGATGATGAGACCGTCGCAACCCACGGCGATGCCGCCGCGCGCGTTGTCCGCCACCCAGCGCGCCTTGCCCGCCGCGTGGCTCGGGTCGACGAC
This sequence comes from uncultured Candidatus Peribacteria bacterium, assembly GCA_964460365.1. Lineage (GTDB taxonomy): Bacteria > Patescibacteriota > Gracilibacteria > Peribacterales > Peribacteraceae > DAISLF01. The sequence goes on from CAYWPL010000008.1 coordinate 30,241, forward strand.
AATCGGGAGGTGTGTCAGTTCGCGCAGTGCCGGGACGGAACCGAGGCAGAGCGTGAAGCGGACTTCTTCTTCGAACGTGCGGATGCCGCGCTCGCAGAGGATCAGCTTGCCGTTGCCTCCCGCGAGGATGTATTCGGCCGCGAGCAGGAACTCCTCCAGCGTGGCGCTTAAGCCACGCTTGAGCATGACGGGCTTACGACTCTTGCCTGCTCTCCGCAGCAGGTCGTAGTTTTGCATGTTCCGCGCGCCGATCTGGATGATGTCGACGTACTGCTCCATCAAATCGATCTGCGCTTCATTCATTGCCTCCGAAATTGTCGCCATGTCGTATTTCTCGCCGGCTTTTTGCAGGAGCTTCAAGCCGTCCTCGCCGAGACCGTTGAAGGAGTATGGACCCGTACGGGGTTTGAAAGCGCCGCCGCGCAGCACCTGCACGCCCTCGGATTTGACCATCGCGGCCGTCTCGTCCAGCTGCGATTCGGACTCGATCGAGCACGGACCGGCCATCACCACGACGGTGTCGCGCGCGCCGATCATGCAGCCTTTGCGCAGTTCGATCTCGGTGCGGTCTTTCTTCTCGCGGGATGCAAGCTTGTACGGGCGATCGACGCGATCCACGGAACGGACGCCGTCGATGTTGCGGATCAGGTCTACTTCCACGGCGGCCGTGTCGCCGGGGACGGCGATAACGCGGCCGTTCTCGCCGATTACATGGCTCTCGCAGTTGTATTTGTGCTTGAGCAGCTCGCGGATATGGGCGATGAGGGGCTTGTCGTTCTTCTCTTTGAGGACGATGAGCATGGGACGGGTGGGTAGAGGGAGGAACAGCAGAAAGTCCGCCTCCTCTTTGTCGGAAGCGCTGAGGCTGATCCGTCAAAGAGTGAGGTGCTTAGCTAAAAAAGAAAAAGCCGAAACCATACGCGGAGGCACTGCGCGGGAAAGCCTGTGCGGCGGTTGCGGCAGTCATTGCGGGAATATGGTACCGATGGTGCGAGGTTAGTCAACCGTCCGGGGCCGCATCTTTACGGTCTCTGCCCATCGTGGGGCGGTAAATAGGGTCTTCTATCTGTGCTTGGACATCTGCTCGAATCGCTCCAATTGCGTGCGTGCCATCGCATTGGCGGGATCGAGCACCACGGCTTTGCGCAGGACCCGGACGATGTCGTCGATGCGATTCTGGTCCGAGTATATCTCTGCAAGGTGGTAGTACGGATTCACGTTCGCGATGCGGAGAGCTACGGCACGTTCGTAGGCCGCTTGCGCCTCGTCACGGCGGTTGTGCGCGAGTAGCGCGTCACCGAGGTTCGCCTGCGCGTTGGCGTTCTGCGGGTCTAAGGTGGTGATACGTTCGAGTAGGGCGAAAGAGGCATCATCCTCACCGCCGTCCTGGAGACGCGTGGCAACTGCTAACAGGACTTCGGCCAGGGTGTCGTCGCCCCGGACTTCGCGTTCGGTGAGCATCGGAATCATCTGCTTGTACGTGTCGAGCGCCTCGGCGGCTTTGCCCTGCTTGAGCAGCACGGACCCTGCGTTGATGTAGGGCAGCGCGTAGTGCGGATCGGCTTCCATCGCCTGTCGGTAGTAGCCCAGCGCCTCTTCACTGTTGTCCGCGGTGGCTCGCAGTACTCCCATGCCGCCGAGGGCTACGGCGTTTCGCGGATTTTCTTGGAGCACATGCCGGTACAGCGATTCGCTGTCCTGCCAGACAGGAATCGTTCGCAGGGTCACGAGCGTAAACGCTCCGGCGGCAGCAAATACCGCGACGGCAACCGGCACCGCGAGTGCGCGCCGCGTCCGGGCAAGTTTCTCACACGCCAGCGCGGCGCACAGAAAGATGCCGATGGATGGTACGTAGGCGTACTTATCGGATGCAAAGAACAACAGACCAGCCTTCTGCGCCGCGGCGAAGGTGGGCGCGAGCATCAGGAGAAACATCGCCGGTCCGAATGTCCAGAGCACGCCCCGATTGTGCAAGAGTGACGCGATGATGCCGATGCCGAGCGTGGCGGTGACGACGACGGACAAGAGGATGAGCGGATCTCCGAGTGTGACGAGTTGCGTCTGGGTATGGAGGAGCGAGAGATGCGCGGGCCACGCGAGTGCCCAGAGGTAATAGGCAATACTTTTCGCACCCAGTAGCAGCATCGTGAATAGTCCCAGCGGCGCAAGGGCCTGGCTGCCGCCGAACACGCCCGCGATGACGATCGGCGCGGCGACGACGAGATACGGAATTTTTTCCATGACGGGCGCTTTGGTCCAGGTCCTGCCGCGGACGGCGTCGACAAAAAACAGCAGCACGACGACCGGCAGCGTTGCCACTTTGGCGAAGAGCCCCAGGGCATAGAATGCGACGCTCCACCACTTTTGCCTCGTTTGGTGAGTGTCGAGATAGCGCACGTAGGTGATGAGCGAGAGGAGCGTAAAGAACGCCGAAAGCGTGTCTTTGCGCGACGATGCCCACAGGACGGCTTCGGTCTGGAGCGGATGCACCGCGAAGAGCAGCGCGGTGACGGCGGCTGGAAATCTGCGGCGAGTGAGGAGGAACACGAAGACGGCGACGAGCGCGGCGTTCGCGCCGTGCAGGAGGATGTCGGTCAGGTGGTAGATGAGCGGCTGCACCCCGCCGATGGCCGCGTTCACCTGGTACGAGACCATCGTGAGCGGAATGTAGAGCAGCATCGTGTATGACGAGAAGGCCTGTACCACGCCGCGGATCGACAGATCCTGCGCCAGCGGGCTCTGCACGATGAAGCGCGGATCATCGATGTCGATGAAGCCGTGCCGCAGCGACGGGAGATACAGCACGACGCAGAGGACGAACGCCGCGAGGGCGATCCACCGGATGGACAGACGCTCCAGAGAAGGCAGGCGCATGTGCCTCAGTATACCGAAGGGGCTTTTCCCCGTCCGCTGAGGAAATTTTATTGACAGCAAAAAAACCGTCACGTAACGTTCGCGGCTCCGATGAATCTCCAATCCGAGTGCCTGTCCTGCGACGCCGACTGCGCCACGCAGACGCTCAGCGACTTCGAGCAGGCGCTGGACCTCGCCAACCGCAACATGAAGAAGGGTCGCCGCCGCGCGCAGCGCTGACCCCAAAGGACCCGGATGCCCCACATCCGCCGACTGCTGGATCGCCACCAGCAGTCGGCCCTTTGCGTTACTGCTGATTGCGCGCGAAGTGATCCAGAATCATCGTGTCCACGTTGATTGTCTGCAGCTGGGCGGACAGCTGCTTTGCGTGCCAGCGTCAGAGGAAGTCCGCAGAACTCCTTGAGCCAGTTTCCCGCCATACCCGCTCACCCGGAAGGCTGTGCATTCACGATAATATTTTGAAATATTGATAATTTTTGCGTCAAATGTTCCTTTATAGCGTCTTGAGCGGCGCGATGCTGAGCGCGAAAGATTTGGTCTGACCCGAATCGAATGTGATCGTGGCGATGTCGCCACGGCGTCCCGTGATCGTCCCGGCGCCGAAGCTCGGGTGCGTCACGCGCGTACCTTTGCCAAAGTCCGATCCGTCTTGATTCATATCTGCATCGAACTGCGTGTCCTGGTTGAACTCTACATTCGCCGGAGATGCATCGTTATTTTGACGGAATGGTTCGACCCGGCTCACCGCAGGTGACTGAAGCTTGGCGCGGGGGCCGCCGGAGCCGTAGCCTCCTGCCTTGATGCGGCCGCTCTCGCTGGCCCACGCGAAAGCGCTGAGCAATTCGTCGCTGCGACGCTCAGTGAGGTGCGCGGGAATGTCATCGAGGAACCGGCTGGGGGCGTTGCTCTGCGTCTCGCCCCAGAGCATGCGGCTGCGGGCGCAGAGCAGACGGAGGTTCGTCTTGGCGCGCGTCATGCCGACATACATCAGGCGCCGTTCCTCCTCCAGTTGGCTCTTATCGATCGACGAGTTGCTGTGCGGGAAAATGCCTTCCTCGCAGCCACCGATCATCACGTGCTCGAACTCCAGGCCTTTGCACAGGTGCAGCGTCATCAGTGTGACCGCGTCGTCTTTCACGTCCGAGAGCTTGTCCACTTCCGAGACCAGCGCGACTTCCTCCAGGAAGCTCGTCAGGGAGGTGTGCGGATCGAGCCCGTCGTACTTGTGCGTGACTGTGAGCAATTCCTGGACGTTCTGCCACCGCTCTTGTCCACTATTTGGGCCATCGCTCGTGTCGTCCCGCAGCCAGCCTTCCATATCGATAGCTTCCAGCAGCTGCGAGGCGAGCTCCGAGACTACATGCGTGGTCGTCATTCCCTGGAAACGCACGACCGTTTCGATGAACTTTTCGATGCGCGTGCGCACGCCTTCATTCAGATCCGGAATCTCGCCCGCAGCAGCCAGCGTTTGCCAGAGCGTCAGCCGGTTGGCTGACGCGTATGCCTGCATGTGGCCGATGCTCGTGAGTCCGATCTTGCGCGATGGTACGTTCAGAATGCGCAACAGCGAGAGTGTGTCCGCCGGGTTCAGGATCGCGTACAGGTAGGCCAGCACGTCCTTCACTTCTTTGCGCAGGTAGAACTTCACGCCGCCCACGATGCGATAGGGGATGCCCGCGCGCATGCAGGCTTCTTCAAACAGACGCGACTGCGCGTTAGTGCGATAGAGGATGACCTGGTCGTTGTACGGCACGTCGGCTTTGCGCATCGTCTCCGCGGCCATGATGGCCTCTTCGGCCTCCTTCCGTTCGTCACGCACCTCGTGGATCGTCACCATCGGACCGGTCTTGCGACTGGACCACATCATCTTCTCCGGCCGGTCGGGGTTGGCGGCGATGACGGCATTGGCGGCATCCAGCACGATCTGCGTGGAGCGGTAGTTTTGCTCCAAATTGATGCGCAGCGCGTCCGGGTATTCTTTTTCGAATTCCAGGATGTTGCGGATGTCCGCGCCGCGGAACGCGTAGATGCTCTGGTCCGGATCGCCGATGACGCAGAGGTTGCGGTACTTCTGCGCGAGCAAGCTAATGAACAGATACTGCGCGTGATTGGTGTCCTGATACTCGTCGACGTGCAGGAATCTCCACGTCTCTTGGTACCGGTCCAGCACCTCGGGCACCTCGTGGAACAGTCGCACCGTCTCCAGGATCAGATCGTCGAAATCGAGCGCGTTGGCCTCCTTCAGCGCATCTTGATATCGCTGATACGCCCGGATGATCTGCTGCATGTGCGCCGTCGTGGCCTGCGGCATCGCGTCCTTGGGGCTCAGCGCCTCGCTCTTGAATCGCCCGACGTACCCGAGGGCCGCGCGGGCCTTCAGTTCCTTCTCATCGATCTGCATGTCCTTGAGCACGGTCTTCATCAGCTTCTCCTGGTCGTCCGTGTCGTAAATCACGAATGTCCGGTCTCGCCCGAGGCGTTCGATGTCCCGGCGCAGGATGCGCACGCACACGCTGTGGAAGGTGCCCATCATGGGGAGGCGGCCTTCTATCCCTGTTTCCGGTCTCCTTTCCTCCATCCCCAAACCCCTTCCTCCAAGAGAGGAAGGGGGGATCTCTGTCCCAAGTTCCCCTCCTCCGAAGGAGGAGGGGATAGGGGTGGAGGAGGCGACCTTCAGCAAATTCTTGATGCGCTCTTTCATCTCGGTCGCGGCCTTGTTCGTGAAGGTCACGGCGAGGATCTGCCACGGCGGAACGCCCTGCTGCATCATGTGGGCAATGCGGTGGGTGAGGGCTTTCGTCTTGCCGCTGCCCGCGCCCGCGAGGATCAATGCCGGTCCTTGGATCTGTCTTACTGCCTGGCTCTGAGGCTCGTTGAGGTTGCCGAGAATGGGATCAGTATCGGTCTGCATGCGTGGGGGTCTGATGATGCCCGAAGCATCCGGTCTGCGCGACCGGATCGCGATGCTTCTGTCACGCCATGTCGTTATCGTCCAATTTGGTTTTGATACCGCCCATTACCGCAAATCCGAAGCCCGGAGGCGGATATACATGTTCTCCGCTGGCCTGTTCGTGCAGGATGCCGAGCACCTCGAAGATCTCGGTCCTGCACGCCCTACACATGCGAAGGTGTTGGAGAAATGCCTCTTTGTGCTGCCGCGGAACGGCGAAGCCGGTTTCGATCCCCTTGTCCGCGAGTGTATCGGCGATCAGTGCCAGGCTCTCGGTATCTGGGTGACCGTCTTGGTCGAACGTGATGGTTGGGAGAAAGTCCTCCTCCCCTATGCCGTCGCTGACATGACGATCGACTGGCATATTAGAGCAGGGTGTGTGCACGACTGGCAGCCGCGACTTTCTTCGCGGTCACGCTCTCCACGGTGATTTCCAATGAGGGGGCAGCGACGCCCCGATCGGCGCGCATTTCCTCGATCTTCGTCAGCTGGCGGTCCAGCTGGCGCTCGCGGGTGCCGACGAGTTCTTCATATCCTTTGTGTACTGTCTCGAAGCGCGCACGGACCGTCTCCATCTGCTCCTTGAATTTCTCCCATTGCTGCTTGAACGCGCCGAACACCGAGAGCATCTCCATGGATTTGCTCTCCATGCTGAAGTTGTCGATGCCTTGGCGAATGACGGAGAGGATCGCGTACAGGCTGAGCGGCGAGCAGATGATGGTCTTGGCGCGCATGGCCTCGTCGATGAGCGAGCGGTCGACCTCGTTGATGAAGCCGAAGATCTGTTCATTCGGCACAAAGAGGAGCACGTAGTCGACCGTCTGGTCCTCGCCGTTGATGTAGTCGCGCGTCTGCACTTCCTTGATGCGGTCGCGGACGTCCTTCAGGAATTTCTTCTTGTAGTCCTCGCGGTCCTTCTCGCCCTCGGCTTCCACGTAGAGCTGATAGTTGTTGAATGGGAACTTCACGTCCATGTTCAGCTTGCGGTTCTGCGGCAGCAGGAAGGTGAAATCCGGCTTGGAGCCCGCCGCTTCCAGACGCTTCTGCTTGATGTAGTTGATGCCTTCGATCAGACCCGAGAGCCGCAAAACGTCCTCGGCCATGCGTTCGCCCCACTGGCCGCGTCCGCTGTTGCTGGTCAGCGCGCTCTTGAGGTTGCCCGTGGTCTCGTTGAGATCATGAATGACTTTCGCGGCGTCGCCGAGGCGCGTATCGATCTTCACGTTGCCCTTGCCGATTTCCTGCATCAGTTTTTCCATTTTATCGAGATCGCGCGTCAGGTCTTTCTTCATCGACTGCAAAGTGCCATCGATCACCTCCTTCTTACCTGTCAGCTTCGTCTCCGCGAGGCGCAGGATGTGCTCGGTCTGCTTGCCGACGACCGCGGCTGCGAGCGACTCCACCATCGCCTCAGAGTCTTTCTTGGATTTGCCCGCCATGAACTGCACGGCGAGCGCGCCGAGTGCTCCGCCGACGACCAAGCCGATGAGAAGAGAGGAGAGACTCACGGGCCGCATCCTAGCACACGCGTCCGTCTGAACACTCTTGGCAGACAGGGTGGACTATCGTCCACTGTCATTGCCAAGAGGCTCTCCGGAGAGCCATTTTCCTGGCCCCAGTCTTGCTTTTTCCCGCCAGATTCATAGAATACATCCCCGTCCGCGCTCCAGACAGGGAATCTCCTTCCGTGGCGCGGCACTAACTGTTTTATTCATTCCCGAAAGCCATGTCCATCAAGCGCACGCAGAAGAAAAACCTCATCACCAAGCACCGCACGCACACCAAGGACACCGGTTCTCCGCAGGTCCAGATCGCCATCCTCACCAAGGAAATCGGCCTTCTCACCGACCACCTCAAGGACCACAAGAAGGATCACTCCGCCCGCCGCGGACTCCTCGGCAAAGTCGCGCAGCGCCGCAAGCTCCTCACATACCTCCGCATGAACAAGCCCGAGCAGTACCAGAAGGTGCTCGAGCTCCATAAGCTCAAGAAGTGAGCCGTCTCACGCAGTGATTCAAGCGGTCCCCGAGGGCCGCTTTTTTTGTCCGTAGCGGAGGTTCATGAACCTCCGCTACGGATTGGGAAAATTGGCACACGACGTGGCCGGCTGCTCTGGGGAGAGCAGCCGGCGGCCGTGAGGTGTAACACTGCTTAAGAGGTGAGATGGGGTGGGATGCGGTGGTTAGCCGCTCACTTCTTGTCGGCGTACAGCACGGGCACGCCTTCCGGCGTATAGAGGTCCAAGTACCAGTCACCGAAGGGCAAGCCCTGGTAACTGATCTCGACCTTGTCGCCCTTGCACGTCCCCCTGTAACGGAAGACGTGTTTCGGGTAGGTCCGCACCGTGCCAGCCACGACGACATCCGTGGGCTTCTTGCCCCCCCAATTCGCGCGCTCGTCCACTTCGACTCCCACGAAGTCGAGGACGCAGTCCTTCTTCTTCGATTCCCCGCGCGCGATGACCATGACGTACTTCTCCGGCATCTTCGCCGGTTCGACCTTGGCGGGGGGTTCCGCCTTGTCTTTGGGGGTGACGACGGGGGTGCCGCCCTTGGCGGGCGGCGGGGGGTTCCCGGTTTTTTGCGTGGTCGGGGCCACGTAGGTCACGATGACGAACGTACCGCCGACGCCCAACAGGACGCCGACGATCATCGCCAGGACCAGTTTCCAACCCTTCATCGCGTTTCTCCTGGACAGGTTGTGCCCCCACGGCGTGGTACTTCCTCTTGCTCACGCAAGAATGGTACTTGCTGTGGGTCGGTGTGGAAGCACCGCTAATGGGGACACCCAGTGATGAAAAGGAGCAGGTTAACGTATATTATACAACATAATCAATATAGGTCAAAATCTGAGGATACAGTAAAGTGAGCTTAAAATGCCAATACGCCATGAATTTCCGGTCATTTTCTATTTGCGCGAGACCGTAGCTGTTCCTCCGGAGAAACCATGAAACGTCTGCGTCACGACTACACTCCCGAACAGATGGACCGCGGTGAATGGATGCTGTTCCACCCCGTCACGGGCGCGGCGGCCCGCGGGGGGTCCTTCACGACGCCGCTCCCGTCCCAGCCGACCGCGATGTTCGACGCCGACACGGAATGCTACTGGTACTGGGGTTGCTACGGCCTCTCGGTCACGGAAGCTCGTATCGGTGACGGTCGCAGCCGCCGGAGGGGGGACCCCTACCCCGGACACTGGCTGTTCGACCCGTACACCGGCAAGCGGCTGCTCTGCTATTGCACCCCGCCCGCGCCCGTCGTGCGTCCCCGAACGGGCTGGGAACTGGACGACTGATCCGCGCCCCTCTTCGTCCTCGCACGGGGAGGGGCTTCTTCCCGTGTCTCCTCTGGAAAAAAGTAGCGTTTTCTGCTATGATCATCCGATATGCACAACAAACCGATCCAGTTCCGGGAGATCGCGGAGGCGAGACTGCTGAATTTCTCGAGTGAAATCGTGCCTCCGATCGTGCCTCCGGCGAACACGACGGAGACGCCACGAATGCCCGAGAATATTTTCAAGTGGGTGTCGGACATGGTGGCGGGACGTCGCGAGGAGACGAATCAAGGCATGAACAGATTTTGGGCCATGGCGCTGGCGCTGATGGACCGTGTGGTCGGCTCGGGCGTCGGCGGTAACCAGCAGGCAGTGGAGAAGATAGAAAGGGCTCAGAAATTCGAAAAGGTGACGAAGACTGCACAGGCTGAAAAAACTGAAAAAGCCAGGAAAGCTCTGACGGAGGTCCGTCAAAAAATAAACGTTGTCACGCCTCCTGCTGTTATGGCCGTGCCGCCGATGCAGGATGTTGTTTCCCAGCCCAGTGAGAAGGCGGCCAAGGAGCTGATGGGGATCGCCAGGATCTCGCCGCCCGCCGCCGACCCGCCGCCGATCACGCGCGAGGAGACCGCGCCCGAGATCACGTACTCGGCCGGGTTCCCGCCGCGGATGCGACGTGGCGAGACCGTCCAGGGCAACGTCTCTCCGGAAGGAGCAGCCGTGACTGTTGCGGGCGTGCAAGTGTTTTCTGTCGGCGAGGATGGGACCAAGACAGTTCCTGCTCTGTCGGGCTTCACCTTTGAACGCGACATCTCCACTGGCATCCTGAAGATCACGGCGCCGGCGCAGACCCAGCGTGTCTCGCTTCCGATCGTCGTTGGTGACGGGCCGCGCCGCGCAACCACCACGGTCGCGGTCGAGGCGACTCCAGTCCAGCATTCCACGCCGGCGGGCCAAGGCCTGGAGAAACAGCAGGCCGAAGTGCTGCGGGAGAACATGCAGTTTCGAGGCGAGTATGTTCTCGCTAGTGGAAGGACCGTCTCTTTCACCCTCACAGTCCGCAGCGTCACGCGCAGGGAGAATGGTACGATCGGTTTCGTATGCGAGCACGCCTTCGAGAGCACGATTTACGATCGCGATGGACGCGTGATCCCGCACAAGCCCTTGCTCATCGCCGCCGATGGCGAGCTGAATCCCGCCACGGGGGCCATCACCATCCAGGAACGCGAGATCACTCAGGACAACAAAGGGGCCAAACACTACCGGTCCGGTTTGCGGTACACTACGACGTCCAGTCTCGACTCGTACACCGGCACCTTCACTGCGGCTACTCGCAGCATGGCGCTTACCTGGCCTAAGCCGGACGGCACTCTCAAGGATGTGACGCTCACCGGGGTGGTCGTTCCCTGATCTCGTGTATTGCCAGGAAAACCGAAAACGCCTTTCTTTTGGTGTTGGATCGGGTAGGATCGATGTAGTTCTTTCCCGTCCCTCGTTTTTTCCGCTTCCCGTCCACGAATTATTACCGGACGGATTGGGTTTACGTTCAAGGCTTCCGACCGAAGCTTCGCATGTGAATCCAGTACAACAGCGGAAGGCAGCCACGGGGAAACTCACGTTTCTTTCCCCCTTATCCGCATGAACCCGCAAAAAGAATATTCCCTTGAGCTTGGGAACCAATCGCTCGTCATCAAGACGGGATTGTTCGCGCAGCAGGCCAACGCCACGGTCATTTGCCAGATGGGCGACACCGTCGCGATGGGCAACTGCACCGTCGGTCGCGCCCGCGACGGCGTCGATTTCCTGCCACTGCAGGTCGTCTACCAGGAGAAGTACTACGCCGGAGGCAAGATCGCCGGCAGCCGCTTCCGCAAGCGCGAAGGCCGCCCGGGCGACGATTACGTCCTGCTCGCCCGCGTCATCGACCGCGGCCTGCGTCCGATGTTCCCGAAGCACATGCACCAGGACATCCAGGTGTTCTGCACGGTGCTCAGCTACGACTTCGAACATGAGCACGACGTCGTCTCGGCCAACGCCGCGAACCTCGCCGTCGCCCTCTCCGACTGTCCGTGCGACGGCCCGCTGGGGACCGTCCGTGTCGGCCTGATCGGCGGAGAACTCGTCCTGAACCCGTCCAAGGAAGCCCGCACCCGCGCGGACCTGGATATGCTCCTCACCGCGTCGCTTGAGCGCGTCGTGATGATCGAAGCCGGCGCCAACCAGGTGCCCGAGGCCGATGTCGTCCGCGCCATCGACTTTGGCAAAAAGTGGGCCCAGAAGATCGCCGCTTTCTTCGCGGATCTGCAAAAGCAGATCGGCAAGCCGAAATTTGAGATCGCCGAGCCGTACTGGCATCAGGAAGGATACGATTTCCTCAAGTCGTGGATTCTTGCCGACGTGAACAAGGCTGTCAAAGACGATCTCGCCAAGAACGTCCGTCGCGCGATCTTCAACAAGTTCATGGATGAGGCTGCCGAGAAACTCAAAGAGCATTTCGCCACGATGCCGGTCGAAGAACTGGAGATCCTTATGGCCAACGGCAAGGCGTTCGTCGACAAGATCATCAAGGCCGAAGTCCGTCGCCTCGTGCTGGAGGAGGGCATCCGTATGTCCAGCCGCAAGGTCGACCAGATCCGCGAACTCTCCGCGATCATCGACGTGCTGCCTCGTCGCGTCCATGGTTCCGCGCTGTTCAACCGCGGCGAGACACAGGGTCTCACGACCTGCACGCTCGGCGCGCCGGGCGATCAGCAGATCGTCGAAGGCATGGAGGGCGAGCACAAGCTCCGCTACATGCACCATTACAACTTCCCGCCATTCTCCGTGGGCGAGACGAGCAACCGTCTCTTCGTCGGCAACCGCGAGATCGGCCACGGCAACCTCGCGCAGCGCGGCATCGAGCCGGTGCTCCCGAAGCAGGAGGACTTCCCCTATACCATCCGCACCGTCACCGAGATTCTCGCCAGCAACGGTTCCAGCTCTATGGCGGCTACCTGCGGTTCGACACTTGCCCTCATGGCGGCCGGCGTGCCCCTTCTGGCGCCCGTTTCGGCCATCGCGCTCGGTCTCATGTCCGATGAATCCAAGGACAAGTACGTCATCCTCACCGACCTTCAGGACGAAGAGGACTTCGGCGGCGACATGGACTTCAAAGTCACCGGCACCGAGAAGGGCGTCACGGCCATCCAGATGGACATCAAGATCAAGGGTCTCCCGGACCACGTCTTCAAGGATGCTCTGGAGAAGGCCCGCACCGGCCGCGGAGAGGTGCTCTCCATGATGCTCGCGGTCATCCCCGAGGCACGCCATGAGCTGAGTCCCTTCGCGCCGCGCATCGAGACGATCCAGATCGATCCGGAGGACATCCGCCTCGTCATCGGCAAGGGCGGAGAGATGATTCAGAAGATCACGGGCGAGCTCGGCGTGGAGATCGATATCGAGGATTCCGGTCTCATCTTCGTCACGTCGCTCAACGGTGAGGCGATGGAGAAGGCCAAGACATGGATCGCGGCGATCATCGAGAAGCCCGAGGTCGGCAAGGTCTACAAGGGCAAAGTCGTCCGCATCATCGACGGCACCGGAGCGATCGTGGAGTTTCTGCCCGGCAAGGACGCCATGATCCACATCTCGGAACTGGCTTGGGGCCGCACCGAGAACGTCGAGGACGTGCTCAAAATGGGCCAGGAAGTCGAAGCCAAGGTCATCGAGTACGATGCCCAGGAAGGCAAGACGCGCATGTCGCTCAAGCAGATGACGCCGCCGCCCGAGGGCTACGTGGCCCCGGTGCGCCGTCCCTTCGGCGGCCCTCCGCGCGGAGGGCCCAGTGGCGGACGCCCGCCGTTCCGGCGCTGAAATTCGTTCACAAATCCGTAGCGGAGGTTCATGAACCTCCGCTGGATTTTTGTTGATATGCGTGCCTCGTTACGGTCGCGCTTCACGACGACCTACTCGGCATGACATATGTATTAACTGAAAAAATTTGTCATCCCGAGTAGAAACTGCGGAGCAGTTTCGTAACGAGGGATGCTCTTTACTCTTTCTTCTTCGCCTTCTTCTCCGGCGCCGGAACATGCGCGTCAGGTTTCGCAGATGGAGCACCGCTCTTGGTCGGTGCCGCTTCAGGTTTCGACGGTGAATCAGCGGGCTTGGGGGCTGCGGACTTGGCCGCCGGACGACTGTCGGTCTTGTACCAGCCGCCGCCTTTGAAATGCACCGCCGGAGGCGTCAGCAGTTTTTCGGTGCTCTTCGAACCGCACGCGGGACACGACGGACTTGTCTTGCTGCCGAATGGCCGGGCGAACTCAAATACCGTAGAGCACCTCTTGCAGCGGAAATCGAAGGTCGGCATGACGCGCTCAGTATAGCAGGCTCAGGCGCCGCCGCCCTTGAGGACATTGCGTCCGAGCAGCATGTTGATGGCGAAATAGTTGAGTCCGACAAAGAGTCCGATCGGTCCCAGTGTCTGGGCGGCCATCAGGAGGCCGTTGCCGACAAGGAGTCCCGTGCGGTTCGCGACGTTCACGCCCAGCTGCGCGGCCTGTCCGCTTAGCGTGGGACCGGGGAGCAGGCGGGTGGCCTGCGGAAGCACATCGGCCGCAGGGAGCGGGGCGACTGCCGTGGAGAGGAGGTGCGGGACGTCGACCATTCCCCTCAGTATAGCGGTTTTTGGGCTGTTTGTCTCCTCAGTCCCCGGCGATGGTCTTAGAAGATGCGCTTGCCGACGGCGAACGCGATGCCGGCCACGAGCACGCCTGCGCCGATCTGCAGCACATGCACGCGGTCTTCTTTGATCAACTTCCCTGTAGCTTCTGCCCGGTTCATGCAGGAATGACCCGCCTCTCAGCATCCACTGCAAGAAAAACGGCAGGAATATGCGCCGTTTTTCTTTGGACAGCTCCTTCGTGGCATCCCCAAGCGCGGTTGACGAATGGAAGACCTTGCAGGGTCGAATGCGTTACTGTATAAACTGTGAGCTTTGCACTTCTGTGCAGCGTTGCTCTTTCTCTTTAACGAATGGCCGCCCGTCACACGGCGGTCATTTTTTGTTGCACGCACCGTGATTTTGCCTAAAGGACAGCCGCGCGCGCTGATCTGCAAGCAGGTCAGCGCAGGTGCTCTATCCATCGGTGGCGCCATCGGTATACTGTGTCCCATATGAAAAAGGCGTCCGCTGCCCTCCCTCTCGTTCTCGGCGTTCTCGCTCTCGGCGTCTTCGGATCCGTCGTATTTTTGGTGACGCATCCGCTGCGGACGGATCCCCGCGCCCCTGCCACCGTGGTGCGGGATGGCGACAAAGTGCGTGTCACGTATTACGGCCAGGTCGAGGCGGATCAGCCACACGGGTCCCCGGAGCGCCCCAGGCGCTACATGCTGCGCCTCGCGGCGGGTGCGTCTGTTCAACTCAAGAGCAGCACCGTTGATCTGCGCAAGTACGACGGCCAGCACGTACAGCTCGCCGGCACGCTTCCCAAGGAGAGCAGGGACTCCTACGAGCTTGTCTATGTCCAGAACGTCCAGGTCGTCCAGAAATGATCTTTGAGGCGGCAGGACGAGCCACTACTCTTTCCGCATGCCTGAAAAGCCCACCCTTCGACTCGCTTCGCTCGTTCAGGGCAAGCCCCCTTCCCATGCTCGATAAAGCCTACGACCCATCGGGAACCGAAGATCGCATCTACAAGCTGTGGGAGGACAGTGGTGCCTTCCGCGCGGACGCGCAGAACGTGATCAAGAACAACAAGAAGCCGTTCACCGTCAGTATGCCGCCGCCCAACGCCACGGGTCAGCTGCATCTGGGTCATGCCGTCATGCTCGCGCTCGAGGATATCTTCATCCGGTATCGCCGTATGAAGGGCGAGGAGGCGCTCTGGGTGCCGGGCACGGACCACGCAGCCATCGCCACGGAGAGCATGATCATCAAGAAGATCCAGAAAGAGCAGAAGATGAAAGATCCGCGCGCCACGCTTGGTCGTGAGGAACTGCTGCGGCAGATCGCGGCGTTCGTGGAGATCAGCCGCGGCACGATCCGCTCGCAGGTGCGCAAGATGGGATCCAGCTGCGACTGGTCGCGCGAGCGGTACACGCTGGAGCCCACGCTCAACCGCTGCGTGAACGAGATGTTCGTGAGCATGTACCAGGACGGGCTCATCTACCGCGGTCACCGCATCGTCAACTGGGACCCAAAACTGCAGACGACGGTGTCCGATGATGAGATCGAATACACCGAGCGCAAGGAGCCGTTCTACACGTTCCAGTACGGGCCGTTCCAGATCTCCACGTCGCGCCCCGAGACGAAGTTCGGCGACAAGTACGTCATCATGCACCCCGATGACGAGCGCTATGCCAAGTACACGCACGGCGAGACGTTCGAGTGCGAGTGGATCAACGGGCCCGTCACCGCGACCATCATCAAGGATAAAGCGGTCGATCCGACCTTTGGCACGGGTGTCATGACCATCACGCCGTGGCATGACCACATCGATTTCGACATCGCCGAACGTCACGATCTGGAAAAGCAGCAGATCATCGGTTTCGACGGCAAGCTGTTGCCCGCGGCGGGGGAGTTCTCGGGCCTGCACATCGAGGACGCGCGTCCCCAGATCGTCGAGAAGCTCAAATCTAAGGGCCTGCTTGTCTCCGTCAAAGAGGATTACGTCCACAACGTCGCGCTCAGCCAGCGCGGCAAAGGCATGATCGAACCGCAGATCAAAGAGCAGTGGTTCATCGACGTGAACAAGCCGGTCGTGCAATGGAAGCGCCGCCAGCTCAGCCTGAAAGAAGTGCTGCAGGAGGTGGTACGCACGAAGCAGATCACGATCATTCCCGACCGGTTCGAAAAAACGTATTTCCACTGGATCGATAACCTCCGCGACTGGTGCATCTCGCGCCAGATCTGGTGGGGGCACCGCGTGCCGGTGTGGTACCGCGACGATCGCGGCAGCCGCGACATGCACGTGGGGGCCCTCCCGCCCGAGGGTGACTGGGAGCAGGATCCGGACACGCTCGATACGTGGTTCAGCTCAGCGCTCTGGACCTGGAGCACACTGATCGATCCCGAACTCGCCAAAGACCATACACTCAGCCTTCGCGATTTATTGCTGAAAAGTCCAGATGTGCAGGCGTTCCATCCCACGCAGGTGATGGAAACCGGCTACGACATTCTGTTCTTCTGGGTGGCGCGCATGATCCTGATGACGACGTATGCCACTGGCTCGATCCCCGAAATGGAATACGGCCAGGTGCCGTTCGAAACCGTCTATCTGCACGGTCTGATCCGCACGCGCGAGGGCAAGAAGATGAGCAAGTCCGATCCCGAGACGGGGATCGACCCGCTCGACATGATCAAAATTTACGGCGCCGACGCGCTGCGCCTCTCGATGATCGTCGGGCAGAGTCCGGGCAACGACAGTCGGTTGTACGAGGAGAAGATCGCAGGCTACCGCAACTTCGTGAACAAGCTCTGGAACGCGAGCCGCTTCATCCTGCTGCAGTGCGAGCAGGCCGAGGAAGACCCCACGACCATCACGACCTACGAAGCCCGCACGCTCGCCGACAAAGCGCTGATCCACGCGCTGGAGGAACTCGTCCGCGATGTCACCGCCGGACTCGACGCCTACCGCCTGAGCGAGGTGGGAGAGCGGCTCTATACTTTTGTATGGGAGTACTTCTGCGACTGGTATCTGGAACTCAGCAAAGGTGAGGCGAACACCGGCGTCCTCATCCACGCGCTGCGCACCATTCTCATGCTGCTCCATCCGTACTGCCCGTTTGTTACGGAAGAGCTCTGGGGCCAAGTGAAGACGCCGGACGCACCGGCCCTCATCCGCCAGCCGTGGCCCGTGATCAACGAAGCCTCGGATTACGGTCAGTCGTACACGGATCTGCAGGTGGTTATCGATGTGATCACGGCCATCCGCAAGCTGCGCACGGATCAATCCGTGGAGCCCAAGAAAGAAGTAAACGTGATTCTCGTCAGCAAAGCGCATGCCGATCTGTTGCAGTCGCAGGTCTCGCGTATATCGCAGCTCGGTAAAGTCGCCGCGCTCACCATCGAGAAAAACGCCGCGCCCAAAGGCACGGACGTGGCGAGCATTTTCCTGGAGGGTACCGAGGTGCATCTGTCGCTGGAGGGTCTTGTCGACAAAGAGAAAGAACTCCAGAGCCTGAAAAAAGAGCACGAGCAGCTCACGCGCTTTGCCTCCGGCATCCGCGCCAAGCTCGGCAACGCGTCGTTTGTGGATAACGCTCCGGCCGCCGTTGTGGACGCAGAAAAAGCCAAAGAGAAGGCGACGCTTGAGAAGCTCCAGAAGATCGAAGAGCGACTGAAGGCGTTGGGCAAAGCCTGATCAGTAGGCCGGCATGTCGAAGCCGCGCTTGGTGCCGCTGCGCACCTCCATCGCCGCGCCGCGGGTGATCGTATTACGGCCGTATTTCTCGTGCAGGCGGTCGAGTGTCTTCTGGACGTCCTCGTCCCGGCAGATCTTCCCGGCGTCTTCAAACAGCGAGTACTGCACGCTTCCGGCGGGGCCGAGCCGCCATAGCGCCATGCCGATCTGCGTGTAGCCCGCGTGCGCGTCATGCACCTGGCGCAGGCAGCGCCGCAGGTAGGGGTGCAGCGCCTCTTCGGTGCAGGTGGGCTGGGGGAGGGAAGTGTGGGCGCTCTTCCAGCGATAGCGCTCGTCTCGGAGCCATACCGAGACGCCGCGGCAGGCCAGCTCGTGCCGCCGCATCTTGAGCACCGTGTACTCGGCGTGACGCAGCAGGTGGGCCCAGAGCGTGCGAGGGTTTGTCTCCCGGCGGAAGCTGCGGGCGCGCGAGACCGATTTGGGCGCATGGTGCTCGTTGTCCACGGGCGAGAGCATTTCTCCCAGTAGTTCGCGCTGCATATCGCTCCCGGGCCGTCCGAAGAGCGAGACGAGCAGGTCTGTTGGGGCCGCAGCGATGTCCCAGGCCGTCTCCCAGCCGTGGGTCGCCACATGGGGCTGGCGCCGCCGCCCGATGCCCGGGATGGCCGGCGCGGGCCTGTCTCGCAGGAACTCCTCGATCCGCAGCGCCAGAGGGCCCAGCATGCCCACGGCCGTGACGCCGGAGGGTTTGCGGTACTCTCCCGCCATCTTGGCAAGCAGCTTGCTGGGTCCGATACCTACCGAGACCGAGAGGCCGGTCTTATCTAGGATCGTTTTCTGGATAGTCCGTCCCCAGATATCCGGATCGGCCGGGACGCCGCTGACAATCGAGTTCAGATCCAGATACCACTCATCGATCGACATCTGTTCCACGATCGGACAGTGTTCCCGGATGACGCTTTCGATCTGCTCGGAGGCCAAGCCCGTTTCGTGGAAGTCCGAGGGCATGCGGATGGCGTCGGGACAGAGGCGCATCGCTTCTTTGAGTGGCGTGCCCGTGCGGATACCCTTGGCTTTCGCCTCGTAGCTGGCCGCGATCACGAACCCACCGCCCATGCCGAGAGCCAGGAGGGGCTTGCCGCGCAACCGCGGGCTCTGCCGGACGAGGACGGACGCGAAAAAAGAATCGGCGTCGATATGCGCGATCATGGATTGGCGTAGGAAAGGTAGGAAAAAGGCGATGATGATCCGGGCTCAGTACTTCCGTATCAGCCCCTGCACGACGCCTGCCACCTGCAGTTCTTCCAGCGCGTGCAGATCGGGATAGGCAGGATTCTCGGCGTGTAGGAAGAATTTGCCAGTCTTCTCTTTCTTCAGGCGCTTGAGCGTGAATTCGCCGTCGAGCACGCCCACCACTATGTCGCCAGGCTTGGGCGTCTTGCCGCGCAGCACGAGAACGAGGTCGCCTTCGTTGATACCGGCGTTGATCATGCTGTCACCTTTTACCCGCAGCAGGAACGTCGAGTTCTTGTCGTGTACGAGGTAATCCTCCAGCGTCACCGTCTCCTCCGCCTGCTCCTCCACGGGTGCGGCGAAACCGGCCGTGATGGGTCCGAAGAGTGGCAGGGTCATGGGCGCGAAGGTGTCCTTCGTGTCTTCCTCGTGCTCCAGGATCTTGATACGGCCCTTGGGGTCTTTCTCCAGATGACCGGCCTTGAAGAGCGCGTTCACCACCTTGGCGACGGCGTTCTTGCTCCGCACGCCGAAGGCGAGCGCGAGGTCCGCGAGCGACGGCGAGTAACCCCGCTTGTGTTGGAACTCCCGGATGTAGCTGAGCACGGTCCGCTGATGTGGAGTGAGCGCGTCGGTCATGGGTGTGTGGGGAACGATCGTCCACCAGAGTACGGTGTACGACCGTTCACTGTCAAATGCTATCACAGAAAGGCGCTTTCAGGGCTTTCCAGAGCCTTAGACCGTGGGTGTCACGGGTTGTACCAGCGTTCCCAGCGTCTCCATCCCGATCTCCTTCGGGATTTTCTTCCACAGCGGGCGCATCAACTTGAGCAACACCGCGATGCAGCAGCCGGTGAAGAGGCCGTGCATGATGAGGCTCGTGGAGAGCGACGTGCGGTCCGCTATGGCGGCGAAGACTGGCGGGAAAAACGCGAAGAAGATCTGAAACATGAATCCGCGCACCGAGAGGATCGTGGCGCGCACGTCGGGGGTCGTCATCCGGTTCATCAGATCAAACGTGAGGGGACCGAGGAAACCCCACATCACGCGGACGAGAATAATCAGCGCGATGCCCGCAGGCGCGGGAGGCAACACACCGAGCAGCAGCAGGAAACTGACGGCGGAGATGGCGATGAACAGCAGGAACTGCCGGTCCTTAAGCCAGTGTGCGAACCGGTACGACTCGCGCGATGCTATGGCCGCGGAGAGCACGACCGCTGCGTGCACGGCGCCGAAGTAGCCCAGCGGCACGCCCGCTTCCACCAGGTAGGGCTGCGTGAACCAGTAGAGCGTGATGAGCAGCGAGCCGAACAGGCTGTCGATCAGGATCACGTAACGCAGGCGCTTGTCCCCAATGAGGCTGCGGTGTGCCACTGCGAGCATGGTGTTCAGCGCCTTTTGACCTCTGGAGAGCGTCGTGCGCGGCGGTTCGTCCAAGGTCATCGCCAGCACAATCAACGCTCCGAAAACCGGAAGCGTCGCCCAGAAGGCCAGGCGCAGGCTGATGACGGCCAGTGCGCCGCCGATGAGGCCGGCCAGTGCCTCGGCCGCGAAGCGCATGAATGTCTGGCTTCCCAGGCTCCTGCGGAACGATTGCGCTTTGCCCTCGGCTTCCAGCGATTCAAATGTCAGCGCCTCGATCGTCCCGGACTGAAAACTCAGTCCCGTAGAGAGCAGCGACGTAGCCGCGAGGAAAAACCAGTAGTTGGTGCCGATGCAGTAGCACAGCACGCCGATGAAGTTGCAAACTGCACCCGCGATCAGCGTGTTTTTCCGCCCCCACCGGTCCGCGAGGTATCCCGACGGGATCTGCCAGGATGCCAGCACCAGCGCCGAGATGCCCTGCATGATTAGCACCTCGAAGAGGGACATGCCCGACTGCTGCAAAAACACCACCAGGATGGGCAGGTAAAACAGCGAACTGGTGCCCGCTTTGAGCACGGTCAGCTTCACCCGGTTTCGGCGCCAGGCGGCGGCGGATTCCATGTATGGATTCTACCGAGATCCGGCTGTTCGGCCAGTGTTCACTCGATCACGTCCAGATCCTTGTATTTCTTCAGTTCGATGTAGGTGATCGTCCAGACCGTCTCCTGGAAGACCTGCAGATAGCCGAACAGGTAGCTCGCGCCGTACACGAGGCCCAGGCCCGTCACGCCCGCGGCAATGGCGCTGATAGTGAAGGAGAAGAAGTAGGCGAAGATGATCCCGACGCCGACGACGATGCCGGGGATCAGGATGACGATCACGGTGTTGAGCATCGTGCGGATGGAGATGACGAGCAGCAGCATCAGCAGGAACATGACGTGTCCGAGGTAGCTCACGATCAGCTTGAAACTCTGGCCCATCGCTTCGAAGATGCCGGTGCGGGAGATGACCACCGCGGGCTGGGCGAAGCTGAAGAAGAACTTGAGAATGTTGGAGATGATCCAGACGCCGATGATGATCATGATCATCACGAATTTCACGTCCCCGGGGATGTAGCGTGCGGTGAGCGAGGAGAGGCTGAGCGCCGTCGTCCAGCTGCTCAGGAGCAGGAATTCGTGGATGGCGAGGATCGGGAAGAAGTTGTAGAGGGCCAGCACGAAGCCGCCTTTCACCTCCTCGCCGCAGTGCGATTTGGCGGCGAGCCCGATGATGGCGCCCATGGCGAGGTTCGGGAAGATGAACTCGATGCACAGCAGGATGATGAAGATCGCCACGACGGTGATGAATCCCCACAGCGGCACGTGCTCGTAGAGCCAGATCGCATCATCGAAGAGGCCGACCGTCTTTCCGCTCGTGAAACTGTACAGGAAGTAGAGCTGGTATCCGATTAGCTTGATGTTGAGCAGCGTCTGGAAGAACGACGAGAAAAATCCCCAGCGACGCAGAACCTTTTCGCGCCTCGTGAGGGCCCAGGCTTCTGCGATGATTTCACGGGGTGTCATAGGGAGAAGTCCTCGTCGGAAGAGCCGCTGGCCGTGGGTGCGTCAATGATGGGGAACGAAGACGCCGCCCCGCTGCCGCTCAGCCAAGACGGGGCCACGCTGCCCGTTTCCGTGGAGGAGGACAGGGCGCCGCTGCCCGCGGTGGCATCCGGCTCCGGTACCGACAGCGCCTCAAGATCCTTCCACTGATTGTCCACCGGCATCAGATCTTGGAGGGGAGTGTAGGTGTAATCTTTGCCGAGTACGATCGTCACCTGGCCCAGCAGATCCGGGAGAATGTCCGCCGGAGGCGTCGTGGCTGGCATCTGGAGCAGTCCGCCGAAGAACTCCGCGAGAGAGGCGTCCTCCGGCAGCTTGCCGATGACGGCTGACGTCACGCGTTCGCCCGCGGGGTCATCGCGGTCTTCCACCAGGTTGCCCGATTCTTCCACCAGGAAGCCAAAGCGTCCCAGTTCGGCGGCCAGCCTGCTTGCGGCCCCGGACGGAGCGCCCGCGTTGTAGACGTAGATCTGCGGATGGGCGAGGAGGATCGACCGGCTGCCGAGTAGCAGTGCCGTGAGCGTCTGGATCTGCCGCCAGTTGCCCGAGCCCTCCGGAATGGAGACGGGAAGCAGGACCGATGCGCCGGCGAACAGCGCCGGCGGGGGGTTGTAGAGCAGGCCGCCCGGTGCGGGCTGGAACGTGGAGTAGCCCGTCTGGTTGTTGAGATGCACGCTGATAACGTTGCCGCGCTCCATCCGATCGGCGATCTTCCCGGCACCGAGGATCTCCTGGAAGCTCATGGTCGTCAGCACGTTCTCCGAAAGAATCTGGAGGAAGGACGTGATTCTGCCCGGACTCGTCGCCAGCCCCGCCTCGCCGGCCTTTTCCGCGATCGCCTTGAGGATCAGTTGCTGGCGCGCGGACCGGTCGAAGTCGCTGGTGCTGTGGCGGCTGCGCGCGTACTTGAGCGCCGTTTCGCCGTCCAGGTGCTGGGGGCCGGCATGGATCACGAACGTCTCGTAGCTGTAGTCCGGACCGGGATACTGCGGGTCCACGATGTCCTCCGGCACGACGACGTCGATGCCGCCGAGCATGTCCACCGCTTTCACGAAGGCGATGAAGTCGACTTTCACGATGTGGTGGATCTGCACATGGAACAGGCGGCTGATCTCGTTGCCGAGCTCCACGAGCGCCTCCTTGGCCGCCTCCTCCTTGGTTTTGCCCTGCGCGCGCAGATAGCCCTTATAGTCCCGATAGAGCGCGTTAACGCGTCCTTTGCCCATCAGCTGGGACGAGATATACAGATCGCGGGGGATCGAGAGCAGTACGACGCTCTTGCTCTTCTTCGGGTCGAAACTCGCGATCATCATGGAATCCGTCAGGTCCACGCCCTCGTGGGATTTGTCGCCCGAGCCGAGGAGCAGGAAGTTCGTATAGCCGTGCGAGTCCGTCGGCAGATCCGCGCCGGCGACGGACAGGAATGAATGCGGCGTGAGGATGCGCAGCGCGACGAGCGCCTGCACCGTGCCCGCGAGCAGCACGAGGCCGAGCAGGATCGAGAGCAACACGAGCAGGATCCGCTTGAGGATGTGCGCCTGTTTTTCCTCCTCCTTGCGCTGTTTCCAGCGTGCATACCAGCCGAAGACGGCGCCGGACACCCGTGCCAAGAGTGGTGCGGCTTTGACCAACCCCGGTACATGCTGAGGTTTCTCCTCGCTGATGCGACGAGTCGTGAATGTCATGTGCGTGAGAGTGTAGTGGAAGGGGGCCGCCCGAGAAAGCCTCCGAGGGCAGAAAAACCACGAATTAGCAATTGGTGTTTTGGTCAGTAGGCAGCCGAAAAAGACTACTATTGTGGTCATGCCCGCGCCCGGGCTCTCCAGTGCATTTTTCAGCCCGCGATCAGACGCAGAATCACCAGCAGAATCGGCTGATGCGCCAGATAGATCCAGAGGGCGTAGCGGCCCGGCCAGGTCAACCACTGGAGCAGGGGAGACGCAGCGGATGACGCTGGTGCGGGACGCAGTCCGCGCACGTAGATCGCGTTCCCGAGTGCGACGCCCAGGAGAATCCAGCCGAACCACGGCAGCAGCGGATAGTAATCGACGCTCGAGAAGTCCGCGGGCATTGCGCCGAGCGGGAGCAGCAGCGATGACGACGCGGTGACGTTTCCGATGACGGGGCCGAGCACCAGCGCGAGCAGTCCCGTCAGCACGTTCCATTCGCGCAGCGGCGCGAAAAACGGCAGGATCAGCGCCGATACCCCGATCAAATGCAGAATGCCGAAGCGTACGAATGTCTCCGGGTCCGCGAGCCACGTCGCGAGCGACACGCCCAGGCCGCAGCCGATCACTATCGCTCCGCGGCGTGCGTACTTGGCCGCGATCTTCCTGCGCGATGCGCCTTCGTCTTTGGTGCGCCCGAAGGAAATGGCGAAGCCGACGCCAACGAGCAGTAAAAAGAGCACCGCCGTTCCGCGCTGTATGGCGAGCCATCCGCCGGAAAACAGATTGATGTCCCAGCCATGAAACGACCAGAGATCATAGGCCGTGTGGTACGCGATCATCAGGACGATCGCGAGAGAGCGCAGCAGATCCAATTCCGGGTAGCGGACGGGGCGGGACATGGGAGAGAGGATACCCGAAGTCGGTACAGGGACGCTTCGCGTGAGATGGCTCTAGAAACGAAGTGCTGTCCCGGCGTCAGCCGCTAGGCGCACTACCAAAAAACCCCGGTTGCCCGGGGCTTTGGTTGAGTGCAAGAGAGAACGATTTACGCTCTGCCATTGCCACCACGCTCCGCTGCGAAACAATCGCGGCAGAGAACCGGCTTGCCACCCTCCTCGACGGGACGGGGCTTGAACGGTACCTGGCAGTTCGTGCCGCACTTGGCGCACACTGCGTCGTACATCTGACGCTCGCCGAAGCGCTCCGTCTTGCGAGCCGCGCGGCAATCCTTGCAGCGCTGGGGGGCGCTCAGGTTCTTGCTGGCGTAGAACTCCTGTTCACCATCGGTGAACGTGAAAGCTTGGCCGCAATCGCGGCAGGTGATCTGCTGATCAGCCATACTGTGAGAAAGAAAGAAAAATAGTAATCGCTTTTCCCTCTCTCACGTTTCTCGGATGACTTGCTAGTGCTTGTCGTACCGTTGGACCGGTTTGAAGGAATTGCTTGTCTCTATTGTAAACCAATCCCGGAGACAGTCAATGACAAGAATGCTGATTTATGCCCTGGTGCCATCCCTGAGCCATCCGCAAAAGGGCAGGAGACCGGAGTCCGCTGCCTTTTTGGCTCTCTGGAGAGAGAAAAATCACTTCAGGGTGACCTTGGCGCCGGCGGCCTCGAGGGTCTTCTTCATCTTCTCGGCGTCCTCCTTGGAGACGTTCTCCTTCACCATCTTCGGGGCACCGTCGACCATCGCCTTGGCTTCGCCGAGGGCGAGACCGGTGATTTCGCGGACCGCCTTGATGACGGCGATTTTCTGTGCGCCGCTGTCGGTGAGCTCGACGTTGAAACTCGTCTTCTCCTCGCCGGGGGCGGCTGCTGCTGCGGCCGGAGCGGCTGCGGCGGCGGGGGCTGCGGCGGAGATGCCATACGTGGTCTCCATGTACTTCACGACGTTGTTGAGCTGGATGACGTTCAGCTTCTCAAGCGCCGAGATGACGGCCTGTTCCTCAGGCGTGAGGGTGATGTCTGCCATGATGGATAAGAGGGAAAAAGAAAAAGAAATGAATAACGAGTATCAGGCGGCCTTTGCCGACACTCCGCCTTTCTTCCCGAGCTCCTGCATCGCGCGGGCGAATCCCGTGAGGGGGGCACTACACATGCTGGCGAACGAGACGAGGGGCGAGTTGATGATGCCAGCGAACATGCCGAGGAGGGCCTTGCGGCCGGGGATGGTGGCGAGAGTGAGGGCATCAGCCTTGGAGAGGAGCTTCTTCTCGAAGATGCCGCCGAGGAACGCGACCTGCTGATGCTCTTTGCTGAACTTGAAGGCGACCTGGGCTCCGGCGATGGGATCCTCGAAGCTGAAGATGCAGGCGACGGGGCCCGTGAACTGCTTGTCCTCCAGCATCGGCAGCTTGTTCTGCTCGGCGGCGAGGCGCATGAGCGTCTTCTTGCCGACCTTCATCTCTGCGCCGGCGGCGCGGAGCTGTTTGCGCAGAGCGCTGACTTCCGAAACCTTCAGGCCGATATAGTTGGCGAAGATCACCGAGGAAGCGTTGCCGAACTGTTCTGTAAGCTCCGAGAGGAGCACTTTCTTCTGATCGCGGGAGACGGCCATGAGAGTGAGGGGGAGAGTGGCTGGGGCGGAGGACGCAACAACGCAAAGCCTCCCTGGTACACACGTAGAGGCTCTAGGAGCTTATTGTTGCTACGTCTGTCCGGGAGACCAGCGAGGAACACGGCACGAATCACCAAGTCGGGACCGAGTGGCCGATGCTGTATTCCTCGGAGGGGCTTATGTCGGCCTGCGGCCTTGTGCCCTCGGTCTTCGGACGTGCGTATAGTGTACTCACATCGAACGCGAAGTCAATACCCGTTTACACCGTCCTCAAGGAGTTTCGTGCCTGATCGCCAAGCCGCTATCCTGCCATCATGCGTATTCTGCTCCAACGAGTTCAGGAGGCCTTCGTGACGGTGGAGGGGGAAGTCGTCGGCTCCATCGGCCGCGGCTACCTTCTTTTTGTCGGCATTCTGGACGGCGACACCGATGAACAGGGCGTGTGGCTGGCGCAGAAGATCGCCAAATTGCGCCTGTTTGACGGCGCGGATGGCACGATCAACGCTCGCTCGCTTCAAGACATCGGCGGAGCGGCACTGGTCATTTCGCAGTTCACACTCGCGGGTCGGACCGATAAGGGCAATCGCCCGGACTACACTCAGGCCGCGCCGCCCACACACGCGAAGACCCTCTACGAGTCCTTTGTCGCGCATCTGCGAGAGCAGGGGGTCGGCAATGTCGACACCGGGCGCTTCGGGGAACACATGCAGGTCCAGCTCATCAATGACGGCCCGGTGACACTTCTGCTGGAGCGCTGAGCCGTCTTCGCCGGAAAGCCCGGAAATCGTGCTGCACCGGAGGGAGTCCGTGGTAGTCTGAGTGTTCTTTCTGCATTCGCATGTCCGCCTGGACGTCAGCGATGGCACCGCTCCTCAAGACCCTCGGGTCCGACTCCTCGCGACTGAACGAGGATGAGCTGCGCAAGACCGTCGAATTCGCCGAGCGTCTGTACGGCGAGCGCACGCACTGGACCGGCGTCCCGTTGCTGGACCACACGATCGGCGTGCTCAGCGTGCTGCTGCCGTTCCATCCGGATGAAGAAACCGTGCAGGCGTGCCTGTTGCAGCATGTCCTCAAGACCCGCAAGATCAGTCTCCCAGAGCTGGAAGAAGAGTTTGGTCCCGGGGTGCGGGGCATCGTCAGCAGCGTGCACTTGCTCTCGCATGTGACGATGCGCAACCGTAAGAGTTCCATCGAAGACCTCCGCCTGATGCTTCTGAGTGTTTCCGATGATGTTCGCGTGCTGCTCATCATCCTCTGCGACCGATGCTACGTGCTCCAGCATCTCCAGGACGTGCCGCTTATGGAAGCGCGTCGCACGTGCCGCGATGTTCTGGGTCTTTTTGCGCCCGTTGCCGCTCGGCTCGGCATCCACTCGCTCAAGCAACGGCTGGAGTCGCTGGCATTCCCTATCGTGCATGCCGGTGAATCCGAGAAGATCAGTGAACAGCTCGGCAACCTCCAGGCGCGTCACGGCTCGTTCCTGGAAATTGCAGCGTCGTCGCTCGTGGAGGCGCTCCGTGAACAGGGGATCGCGGCCACGGTGCAGGGACGCGAGAAGCTGCCGTACAGCATTTTCATGAAGATGAAATCCAAGAGTATTTCACACATCGAGAGCCTGCCCGATCTCTACGCGCTCCGGGTGGTCGTGAACTCCGAGGAGGACTGTTACCGCGTGCTCGGTGTGTTGCACCGGCTCGGCCGTCCCGTCGCCAATCGCTTCAAGGACTACATCGCCTTCCCCAAGCCGAACGGCTATCAGAGCCTGCACACCACGGTCGCGCGCCTGCCCGGCGTGCCGGACGGCGTGTTCATGGAGGTGCAGGTGCGCACGAGCGGCATGCACCGCGAAGCGGAATTCGGTATCGCCGCGCACTGGAGTTACAAAGAGGGCGGAGGCGCCCAGCGCATTCTCCAGCGCGTGCGCCTGCAGCAGGTGCTCACCACGCAGCAGGCTGTCGAAGGCGCCGAGGGAGTCGCGCCATCGCTGGTCGATCACATCTTCGTGCTCACGCCCAAGGGCGACATCGTGGAACTTCCGGAAGGCGCCACGCCGCTGGACTTCGCCTTCCAGATCCACACCGATCTCGGTCTGACCTTCCGTGCCGCGCGGGTGAACGGCAGCATCGTCTCGCTGGAGTACGAGCTGGAGAACGGCGACGTCGTGGAAATCCTCAGTCACCGCGTTCCCAAGCCTTCGCCGGAGTGGCTGCAACTGCTCAAAATGGCGTCGTCGCGCTCGCGCCTCCGCCGATATCTGCACTCCATCGATCGCACGGAGTATGTGAACCTCGGACGCGATCTGTTCAACGAGGAACTCCACAGGCGCCGCCTCGCTCCGCTGGATACAGATCTCTCGCTGCTGCGCCGGCGGCATGGCAAGTACCTGTCGTTTGAGGAACGCGAAGATCTGCTGATGAAAATCGGACAGGGCGCCGACAAGGCCAGCGCGACGCTGATGCACCTGGATCTTGTCCGTGATCGTCCGCGTCTGCCGCCGAGCGTGCCGCGGAAGTCCGCGCGCGACGTGTGCCAGGACGTGCCGTTCGAGGCCGACGGCGGCGTGCCCCTGCCTCTGCGCATCGCCAAATGCTGCAGCCCGGAGAAGTCGCTGAAGCCGGAGATCGTCGGTGTCATCACGCGCGCGGGGTATGTCATGGTCCACCACCGCGACTGTCGGATGGTGCAGCATGGCAACCCGGAGCGTCGGATCGGTGTGCGGTGGCGCTGATGGTACCGTCGAAGGCGGGAAGGCGCAGGATGCTCAGGCGACCTCCAGGAGCTGGTGGAGGAGCTTGTCGACGCGCTTGCGCCACTTCATTTCTTCGTACCCTTCGCCGCCTTCGCCGAAGTGCCTGGCGGCTTCGACGCGGTGTTCCTCAGTCACGGAGTCCAGGGCCTCGGCCGTGATGGACTTCAACTCCTCCGGAGTCAGCTCGATCTTGCGGTCTTCCAGCAACTGCTGGACGCCGAAGCGCAGCGTGACGCGCTTGGTTGCTTCTTCCTTCAGTTCCTTTTGCAAGCTTTCCATGGTTCGCTTGGAGCGCTTGAGCCACTCGCCGACATCAAGCTTCTGCGCTTCCAGCTGCTGGCGCAGTTCCTCCAGTAAGCCGCGCTGTTCCTGTTCCACGAGCTCGGGCGCCAGGTCGACCTTGGTCGCCTTGCCGATGGCATCGAAGGCAGCCTGTTCGCGGCGCTGGCGGTCGGCGCGCTCTTCTTCGTCGCGCATCGAATCCGCGATCCGCTTGCGCAGGTCCTCGGGCGAGTCGCCCAGCTGTTTCTCCTTCACGAAATCCGCTGTGAGATCGGGCAGCTTCACCTCCTCGATTCCCGTCACGTCCACGGAGAACGTCACCGGCTTTCCGCGCAGATGCTCGGCGTGGTATGTCTCGGGGAAGATAAGATCGAACTTCTTCGCGTCGCCTTTCTTGAGGCCCGTCAGGTTATCCTCGAAGCCGGGGAGCAGCGTCTTGCTGCCGAGCACCACCTGGTAGTTGGTCGAGCGCGTGCCCATGATCTCCTTCTGGTCCTTGTCGTGTCCAACGAAGTTCATGGTGACCTGGTCGCCCTCGCGCGCCTCGCGTTCCACGGGCGTCACCGTGCGGTACTGCTGGAGCAGGTACTGCACCATGCGCTCCACGTCTTTCTCGTCGAATTTCGGCTCGGTCTTCTTGAGCGACTTCGTGTCGATGTGGCCCATCTTCACCTCGGGCTTCTCCACCAGCGTGATCGTCAGGCTGAGCGGCGCGAGTGTCAGGATATCGACGCGCGGCGGCAGGATCGGCTTCACCGTGCCGTCCTTGAGCAGCTGGTTCAGCACGGCCGGCAGCAGCGACCGGACCGTCTCATCGGTAAGCTGGTCGGGGCTGACGCGCCTGCGCAGCATGTCGGCCGGCGCCTTTCCCTGACGGAAACCCGGTACGGTCACCTCGGCACCGAGCTTCTGCAACGCGGCGGATTCGGCGGCGAGCGACTCGTCGGCCGTGAAGGTCACGGTGCACTGCGTGCGGGACCGGGGGAGCTTTTTGAGAGGGGAAACGGTCGGCATGAGCGGGTACGGGGAAATTCAGCGACGAAACGGACAATAGCAAAAAACGATCCGATGATCCTCTCTCATGGCCGCTTGCGCCAGAGGACCAGCAGCGGTGCCGCGATGAAGTACGAGGAGTACGCGCCGATGATTGTGCCCACGATGAGCGCCAGCACGAACCAGCGGATGCTTTCGGAGCCCAAAAAGAAGATGGAGAAGAGCATGATCAGGGCCGCGGCGGCGGTGTTGAACGTGCGAGTGACGCACTCGCGCAGCGCCTTGCCGACCGTCACACCCAGGTCCTCGGAGCGGTTCTCCTGGGTCATGGTGGCGCGGATGCGGTCGAAGATGACGATGGTGTCGTTGGCGGAGTACGCGAGGATCGTCAGCAGAGCGGTGACGAAGAGGGGATCGAACTCGAACGTCGTGAACCAGCCGATGATGATGAAGAGGCCGGTCGTGATGATGACGTCATGGATGAACGCGATGACCGCCAGCACGCCGAATTTCCACGGGCTCAGGCGCTTGGGCATCTTGCGGAACGCAAAAGCCAGATAGAGGATGATGGCGCAGGACGCGATCAGCAGGGCCATCAGCGCCTTCTGCTTGAGGCTGGCGCTGAGGCTCGGACCGATGGTGGTGTACTGGAGTTCCTTCGTACCGGTGAAGGTCTCTCCGATATCCCCGAGAAGCGTGACGTGCTCTTCATTGGAGAGCACCCGCATGCGGATAAGGAACGAGTGACCGTTCTGGCCGGTGATGGACGAGATTGTGTAGTTGCCGAGCGGCGGGTGCGTCTTCTCAAACTCGATGAACACGGCCTTGAGCTCCTCTTTGGTCTTGGCCTCGGGCAGGCGCACTTCCATCAGCGTGCCGCCGGTGAACTCGATACTGAACCGCGGGCCCGGATAGATGATCAGGGCGATCGAGGCGATCACGAGGACAGCCGAAAGGCCGAGCAGGTACTTGGAAGTCTTGATAAAACTCATCGGACGTCAGGGTAGCGGCTTTGACGGAACGAGGCAAACCGGGTTTTACCGTCCTTCAAGCCCGCCGGACGCCGTCTGCGAGCCGTTGCCGTTCAGGGGCTTCAAGGTCAGTGCCAGCACGTTTTCGGTCGCTTCCGCCGTCCAGATCCACGATCCGTCATGTCCGTCCATCGCCAGTGCGGCGGGCGACCGGCTTCCCTCCGGCAGGACCGACCGCAGCAGCGAGGCGTCGATCACGCCGGCGCCCTGTGCTCCGCGCAGCAGCGTGCGCGGGGCGGAGGTTTCGGGCACCGGATCTCCCGACGTGAGCGCGTCGAACCACGCGACATCATTGCTGAGCAGCAGCTTGCCGTTGCCGAGCGCCGAGAGCAGGCGCGGAGTTCCGCCCCCGTCGCGCGTGATGCGCACGGTCCAGCCTGGACGCTTCTCGTCTTCGGTGCGGGCGGCGTCCTGTTCGTGGCGGAGGATGCGCGCGTTATGGCCGCCCTCGAACTCACGTTCCAGTACCGAGACAGATCCGAGATCGCGGCTGAGGCTCTCATGCAGGAACGCGAGACGCTGGCCCGCGTCGGAGCCCGGGCTGCGTGCTTCCAGTAAGAAGGAAGGGGTGCCGTCGCTTGTGCGCAGATGCACAACGCCGGGCGTTGCAAGCAGAGGAAGCACGTCATGTGCGAGACTCACGTTGTCGCCGAACGCATCGGCGGCGCGCTGGCCCAGGATGCCTTCGGCGATGCGGCGGCGGTCATCGGGCAGATGCGCGAGCAGTTCGATCAGCGTGGCCGACGGTTCGGCGAGAGAGATGCTCAGGACCGGGACGGGGGAGAGGACATGCACGCTCGTCTCCGCGGAGGCGCGGGGCACGTCGCGGGATTCGTTGTAGCGCAGGCGCAGGGAGCGCCCGCCGTCCAGAGACTCGGTGATGAGCGCGTGCGTCGCCTCGCCCGGACGCAGCGCTCCGAGCAGGCGTGTCATGCCGTCATCGTCGCCCGCGCGCATCCAGCGCAGCGCCAGGTAGACGCGCGTGTCGTCATCCGCGATGTTCTGCGTGAGGGCGGCGTGCGTGGCGGAACCGAGCAGCGACTGCGCGTCTTTGCGGTTGAGGAGCAGCGAGGTCTCCGGCGCGGACGCCTTGAACGAGTCGACGCCGTTATCCATCACCCACGATATCTTCTGATCGGCACCCATCAGCAGCGCCAGATCGAATCGGCCGGGGAATGGCACCTCCTTGAGTACCGGAAACCAGTCGGCGTACGGCAACAGATCCTGCTGCGTGGCGTGCGCCCAGTACGCGATCGTGTCGTTCTCCGGCAGTTGCGAGAGCAACGTTGCGCGCTGATATCGGAGCATCAGGAACGGCACAGCCACGCCCGTGACGACGATCGCCGCGCCGAGCAGACCCAACAGAAGACGACGGTGCAGGAGCGAGAGATGGATGTTCATGCGGGCGCATTGTAGGAAAGTGCGGCGCAAATGCCTATCGTGTTTTTGCGCATTCGCCGTGCATCAACGATCCCGGGGGGCTACAGGGTCGCGGGGGGCCGGAGACCAGCCCGCTTGCCTCGGCATCACGCCGAAAATGGACGCTCGGAACCCATCAGTTGAGACACCGAGTTTTCCTCTTCATCTACAGGAAAAATAGGAATTCAGCGTTGTATCACAAATGTATTCATACAACAATTACTAAAACAGAACAGGGGTACTTGTTGTCAGGTGATGCTTTGGTGAGTACGATATCCCGATTTGCATCACGCAAATCAATCGGGACCACACACACAAACAGGAAGACACACAGTCAGGTCACCCCGGGGTAGACAGACACACCGCTCATTCACATCACCGCAGGATACAAAGAGGAATCGCAGATAGGAGAGCAGGCATGCGCGTTTGAACGTGCTTCCTCTCCTCTCTGCTCTGCGATGCCGCGCTATGGATGTGAGGCTGCGCTAGTGGCGTGCACCCCCTTCCTCCCCAGTGTCTCCCCAGAGCCTTTGCGCACTGCGTGGCAGACCGGTACGGGGACTTCGTCGGGTTACGAGGAGAAACAAGAAACCCCAGCAAGGCAGAGAAACGAGGGCTCCTCCCCTCAGTCATCCTCCACACAAACGGCTCAACGGTTGTCCCTCACTGAAACACCGTCGATAGCCGCGGAGGCAGACACAAAAACAAAAAGGACCAGCTCGTCTGGTCTTTTTTGCAGATGGTTCAGATTGCGTCTGACCGCTGTCCGATGCCTCAGGCCGGATCCACCTGAAACGCCGTCAGATCGCCCTCCTCGGCCCGCAGCGTCAGCGCCATCGGACGACAGCACACCTCGCAGTCCTCGATGTAGTTCTGCTCGCCGTCCTTGCTCACATCGAGTAACACCGACACCTCGGCGGCACAGTGGGGACAGGGAAAGAAATGTTCGAGTTCCATGGGAGGGGAGTATACGGCATAGGTCGTCACAACCTGCTCAGTCTGTCCTTCGCACTCGCACTCGTCGGATCCAGTTCCACGGCCTTCGTCAGTGCGGAGCGTGCCTCGTCCGGACGGTCGGTCTCCTGCGCGGCCCAGCCGAGCAGTTCGTACGCCTTGGCCGAGTCGGCCCATTTTGCGACGGCCTTCTGGGCGAAAGTATAGGCGTCCTGCCTGCGATCGATGCCGATCGCGAGTGTCACGATCTTCTCGAACAGCGCGATGTCGGCGTCCGGTTCATCGAGCAGCAGCGCGTACTGCTCGAACGCGCCCGTGGCGTCACCCGCTTCCAGCGAGGCCTCCGCCAGGCGGCGGCGGACTTCTTTCTGCGGCTGGAAGCCGTTCTGCAGCGAGTAGCGGAGGAACGTCACGGCGTTGCCGTAGTCCTTCATCACCGTATAGGCGCGTCCCAGGAAGTACTGGATCTCGGGTTTCTCGGGATCCAGGTTGTACGCGCGCTCGAAGGACGACAGCGCCTCCTGCGGGCGTTCGGTGGTGAGCTGGCAGTAGCCCTGCACGATCCACGCGTCGCGGTAGTCATCCTGCTCGCCGAGCACGTCGATGAGCAGCGGCAGCGCGAGCTCGCACTCCTGCACCTGCGCGAGCGTGCGCGCCATGAGCGTCGTCAGGTGGATGGGTTTGCTTTCGGGGAACACCGCGAACTCGTCGTATGCGGACTGGAGCATGCGGGCGTAGGCGCGCAACGTCGGATCCCAGCCGGTCATCACGGTTTGCAGCTCGGTTTTCGCCACTTCATGGTCGCCGCGGACGATCGCGAGCAGCGCGAGGCCGTAGTGCTTCTGCGGCGAATCCACGGCGTTCTCCAGCAGCGTGCGGGCCTGCACCATCTCGCCCGTGCGCAGCTGCGCGATCACCTGGAGCAGCAGCAGGTCCTCGTCGCGCGCGCCCTGGTTCTTGAGTGCCTGGATCGTCGTCTTCACTCCGTCGAGGTCGCGGCGCTGCATCTGCGCCTGCGCCAGTTTGCGCAGCGCGGGAATGCCGCCGCCTTCACGCACCGATGCGTCGTACTCCGCCTGCGCGGCCGCCCACTCGCCCTGCAGCGCCAGCAGATCTCCCTGACGCAGATGGATCAGCACGCGGTCGTCGGTGTCCGTGACGTCATCGGGAATCGGCAGCGCCGGTCCCGACGTGTTCTGTCCCGAGGTGATGCGCTTCTGGATCGCCTCCGCCGAGGAGTTGAGTTGCGACCACAGCACAAACAGCAACGTCGCGGCCGTGGCCGTGGCCGCGACCACCGGCACGGCGATGCGCAGGGGGAGCTTCATTGCACGGCAAAGACTACCAGCCGGACGGCGCACCGACGAGCGCGATTCGTCTGCTTTTGCGCGATCATACGCCTTCGCAAGGCTACGGCGTACACAGAGGAGGAAGTATGTGGCTCCTCGGAGAAGGATCCTGTGATGAAAACGGGAATCAGATCGCGGGGCTCATCTCGCCATCGTCGCCGTGGCGGGAACCGCCCACGGTCTGACGCGCGGCGGCGTCCGCGATGTTCTTGGGGATGACGGCCTCGACGGCGCCCCACTTGGCCTCGCCCTCCTGGGGCAGAAGGATCGTGACCTGGTCACCGACCTCCGCGCGATAGAACGTGACGGAGGCGAGGAGCACGCGGAAAGACTTGCCTTCGGCGAGCACCTTGTACTGTCCGTCCTCCTGGATCAGGAGCCCGAGCGCCGTGCGGCGGGGGACCGGGGCGATCTGCTTGTAGATGAATTTGCCTTCGTCGGTGATGGTCAGCTTCATGCCATCGCCCTCCACCAGTTTGCTCTTGCTCGCGTAGTTGGCCGGGACGGGATACGTCTGGCCCTTGGCGTCCATCATGTTCTGTCCGTCGAACGATCCCTCGATCACGCGGCCGCTCACGGCGCCGCCCGCCGAGATCGAGCTGGCGCGCTGCATGTGGCGCTCGCGTCCGCTGTCGGCGACTCCGGTCATGTCGCGCAGCATCGCGTGCGCAGTTTTTAAAGAAGACATCGCACTGTCGATGAGTTCCTGAATCTGGACCAGCGAGTCGTCGGACATAACGGGAAGGGGAGAGGAGTATATTCATCAGAGGGGTCTCTCATCCACATCCAGTCGGGTCGATTCCAACCGTTTCTGCATGTCGATGTCTGTGAGGAGACCGGTCTGAGCACCGATCGTACCAAGTACACTTGTCGCGTTTATCGTACCTGCACGGAGCATTATTGGCAAGTCCAGACCGCGGATCCGGGCCCACGTGGCGCCCGTTCCGAAGGCGTCTCCGGCCCCCGTCGTATCGAGGATTTCGGCCTCTTGTATGGCAGGGCAGGAATAGAGCGTCCGGCCATCGCTGGCCATGCAGCCGTTGGGGCCGTCCGACACGCAGACGATGCTGACGCCCGCTTTGAGCAGTGCCTCGATGGCGCGCTCGGGCGACTGCTTGTGGGTGAAGGTCAGCGCCTCCTCTTTATTGAGCAGGAGCAGATCGGTCTGCTTGAGCAACGCGACGTTGTCCTCGTGGTCCATGCCGCGCTTGAGGTGGCGGCCGCCCGGGTTCCACGTCATGCCCATCTTCGGATTGCCGCGGAGCATCAGGACGATGTCATCCTGGATCACGCGGCTGTCGTCGTGGATGTGGTTGAAGTACAGCCAGTCGTTTCCGGCCACCGTCTCGCGGTCGAACGTGACATCGTGCAGGTGCGCGTTCACGCCGTTGGCGTAGAGGATGACGCGCTCGCCGCACTCGACGTTCATGATGATCGAAAAGCCCGACGTCTCGTTCTCCACGATCGTCGCCGCGCTGCTGTCCACGCCCTCGCGGTCGAGATTCTGTAGGATGCGCTCGCCCCACTGGTCGCTGCCGACGATGCCCGAAAAGCCCGCCTCGCAGCCCAGCCGGCGCAAGCCGATGGCGGTGTTGGTCGCGCCGCCGCCGCAGGTTTCGATGACCTGTTCGATGCGGATCTTGGCTCCGAGCGGGAACGTGATCGCATCATTCTTCACGCAGGCGATGCCCGTGCCAGTGCGCACGAAAAGATCCACCGTCGCTCCGCCGATCGAGACGGTGCGGACGGCCGGCTGCGGGGAAGGGGAGGGTGTCATGCGTGCGGGGGGCGCCGATCACCCATGGTAGCGCTGATGCATGTCCTGAAGAAACGCGGCGGTCTGCAATTTCATGCGACGGCGCTTCCACCAGAATCCGAAGATGACGAGGCTGGCGCCGATGCTGCCCCACAGAGCTGCGGGCGGCACGCCGCTGCCCGTCACGGACGGAGCGCCGGCGTGAAGGCCGTTGTCATTGGGGATTCCCGTGTTGGGCCGGAACGGCACCGGATCCTCGGCCGACGGGTGGAAGCCCGGGGCGCCGGGGACGGGGGTGCCTTCGGCGGTCACGGAGAGATCGAGCGCGGTCTCGCCGGTGGTCAGGACCGGCGTGAGGCGCATGTAGTAGGTGACGCCGTTCAGGAGATCGCGCAGGAAATAGAGGCGCAGGTCGCCGTTGAGCTGGCGACGCTCGATGTAGCGGCCGGGTTCCACGCCGTACTCCAGAAGGAAGGAGCCGACGGACTCTTCGGGGTAGATCCACTTGAGGACAAGCGCGCTGTCCTGGGGCGTGATCGTCAGCGCGAGACCCAGCGGGCTTGCCTTCACGACCGTCTTCTCGGAGCTTTCCAGCTCGCCCTTCTTCGCCGTCACGGCGAAGTAGTAGTCCACACCCGGCTTGAGGCCGAGGACGCTCGCGCCCTCCCGGGGCTTCCGTGTGTCGAGCGTGGTGGAGAAACTGTCTGCGCCGGTGCCGACGTAGACGAGGTACGAGGTGATCCCTTCCTCCGTCACCGGATCCCAGAGGAGATCGACGCCGTTGGTCTTGGGTTCGGCGCGCAGATTCTGCACGGCGGGGATGGCGCGCGGGGAGACATGGAGGATGCCGCGCACTTCGGTCTTGTTTCCCGCCTCGTCCACCGCCACCACGGCCGGCTGGTAATCGCCGGGGGCGGGCGCCAGGAGCGTCACGCGGTACGTGCCTTTCTCGGACGCGTCCTCACTCAGTGCGATGTCGCGGTCCTCCAGCGTCACATGGACGTCGGGCAGGCC
Source organism: uncultured Candidatus Peribacteria bacterium (assembly GCA_964460365.1). Taxonomy (GTDB): domain Bacteria; phylum Patescibacteriota; class Gracilibacteria; order Peribacterales; family Peribacteraceae; genus DAISLF01. Next base: position 67,656 of record CAYWPL010000008.1, read on the forward strand.
GGACTCTGCCTGGACCGTCAGTTGCAGGTCTTGTCCCTCATACGGCTTTTCGGGGTCGAACGCGAACTTCAGCTCGGGGCCCGTGCCGTCGCGGACGAGGTGCAGGTTGCCGGAATCGAAGCGCAAGCTCGGATCGACGTTGTCGTCCTGGATGCGGATCGTGTATTCGTTGTAGCTGGCGTCCAGCTCGACCGGGATGGAGAAGCGTCCGTCCTCGTCAGTCTCGCCCGCGGTGTCCGACTTGCCGCCCGTGACGATGAGGTTGGCCAGCTTGGGGCCGATGCCTTCCAGCAGAATGTTCGTGCCCCTGATCGTCTGGTCGTTCTTGTGCGAGAGGATCTCGATACGGCGCGTCTCGTTGGTGCCGGAGTCGGCCGCGACCGTGATCTCCACCTGGCCGCGGATGACGTTCGACGGATCGGTGTGGTCCTCCACGATCAGGAGCTGCTTGCCCGGCTTGGTGAAGCTGACGCTGAGCGGGAGCTGTTTCTTGCCGAGGTTCTTGTCCGTGAATTTGATCTGACCGAAGCCGGGGAGCGTCGCGTCCGGATCATTCGGCACGGCGATCATGGCGGTGTTCACGTAGTTCTCGACGGTGCGGTTGAATTCGTCCGTCACGCGCACGGTCACGCTGAGCACGTCCTTTACTTTTGCGGTCACGGGCGTGAGTGTCACCTCGAATCCTGTGGCGGGACCGAAGTCGCCGCTCGGCGCAGGCGCGCTGCCGTCGTCCTGTCCATCGTCCGTGACCTGGCCAACGAAAGGATTGCGCGGGACGCCGCCGATGCCGGAACCGTTGTAGGCGCTGATGCGGACGCTGGAGGCCAACGTCGTGCCACTGAGCAGGTCCATGGCGCGCAGGATCATGTCTCCTGCTTTGCGCGTGCGCACCGCGAAGGTCATGCGGCCGAACGCGTCCGTCTGACGGTCCGTCGGCGTGATGACGTCATCGATGCGGCTGGAGACAAGTTCCACAGGGCGGCCGGTGAGCGCGTTGCCGAATGCGTCGCGCAGCGTCACGGTGATGCGCGCCTGCGCCACACCGTCCGCGTCGATCGCGGTCGTGTCCGCGTTCATCGTCGAGGCGGTGGGACTGATGCGGTCGGGGAGCACTTCCATGGCGACCTGGCCCGCGAGCGGAACGCCGCGCGACACCACCACAAGGCCGTATGTGCCGGCCTCTTCCGTGAGCCCGGCGGGGATGGCGACCAGCGCGTTGCCGGTCGTGTCGGTGCGGGCGGGGATGGCGACGTCGTCTCCTGCGGGCGTCTGCAGATGCACTTCCATCGTCATCGAACCGGCGAAACCGCTCAGCACGGCCTGTCCTTCCAGTCCCGCGATGATGTCATCCGCCTGAATGCGCCCGCCGGCCACCGCCTCCAGCGGAAGCAGGAGGGCCGTGAAGAGCATCAGGAAGCGAAGGAAGTTTGTTTTCATAGATCAGACTATTGTACCAGTTTTTGGGGGGTCTCTCAATGGGTTAACCGCGTCTGGACGCCGCTTTCCCGATTTGTCCAGAACTTTTCCCTGCCCAGCTGGAAGCGGTTTTTGGCAGGGTCACCGCTTGCGTGTACCATTCCGCCCATGAACAAACGCCTCCTCGCCCTTCTCGTCTTTCCGTTGATTCTCGCCGCCTGTGGCGGGGGAGGCGGGAGTTCCACCAGCGCCTGCAAGGAGCAGTTCTGGAACGGAACGGTGGGTATGTGTCTGCCGGCCGAGTGGAAAGTGGTCGACCGCGAGACGCTGACGCAGCGCGGTCTGCCGGATGAAGTGATCCTGGCGTTCCAGGCCGACAAGGCCGTTTCCGGCCAGTTCCCGACGGTCACCGTCACGCGCGAAACAGTCCACGACGGCGTCGATTCTCCCGCGTACAGCACCGCCAGCATCCGCTCTGTAGCCACACTTCCGGGCTATCGCCTGATCGACACCAAGAAGCTGAAGCTCGACGGACAGGATGTCGAATTGCACGTCTTCACGGCCCAGCCGCTCTCCGAAGAGCCCGAGCGCCGTTTCTACCAGATCAGCGCCGTCTCCAAGAATATCGGCTACACGTTCACCGCGCTCACGCCGCTGTCCGTCTCCACGACGCTCGAGAAAGAGGTTCTGGCGATGATGGAATCGGCGTCCTTCATCGATCCCAGCGCTTCAAGCAAGAAGTGAAACAGGGCCCGCAGACCTTTGCGCCAGCCAGCTTCTTCCCTATGCTGGGTCGCGCGTTCGTTCATTTGGTGCCGTAGCCAAGTAGTAAGGCAAGGGACTGCAAATCCCTCATGCGTGGGTGCGATCCCCACCGGCACCTCCACGTAAAACTGCGTGCAGCGAAGCGAGCAGCTTATTTTGTGTGGAGCGTGGCCGCGCAGTGGCTTTATGCCCCTGAGCGCAGTCACGTGGCGTCGCCATTTGCCTCTGCAGGGGGTAGCCATAGGGGCAGCATCGAGACGGTCTATTTTCTAGTATTTGCTAAAATGCTAAAAATGTTCTATAATATGGAAAACGCACTTCATTCCCCCAAAGTCCGTATGGCCAATCGTGATGTCAGTATCGGTATCTGCGGCGTGGTCGTCGGCGTCATTCTCGGCGCCGGTGTTCTCGCGTTCAGCGATGGCGCCGCCGTTCAGGCGACTGTCGCGCCCGTCGCATACCGCGTCCTTCCCAAAGGAGGCGTGATTCCGCGCCGTCAGGTGCACGGAACCATCCAGCCCGTAGACCGCTCGCGCGCACCGACGGTGAAAGACATCGTCGAGCCCGCCAAGGAGACGCCCGCCGTCACCGAAGAGACGCCCTGCACGATCGCCGGCGATATCGTCAAAGAGGTCGCTGCAGCGAATGACAAGGTGCTTCCGGTGAACATCAAGAACACGGCTATCCGCCAGACACTCAAGGAGACGCTTGAGGGAATTCTCCTGAAGTACTGCAAGGACCAACATGCGGCCGCTGCGACGTCGTCTTCCAGCGCGTCCTCGGTCGAGCCGCGCGACAACGAGTGCAACCGGTTCGTGGAGGGCACGTCCCGCTACAACCAGTGCAGAGTGAATGAGACGCAGGGCAAGAGCTATCCGTAAGCACTTTTCATGACTTTTTCTCGGGGGGCGCCGCACGGCGCCCCTTTGATTAAGGCGCGTATCCCGCGCGTGGCGGGAAATTTTTCGAAGTTTGCTCTTCTGCTCAGGCTTTGTTACATTTCCGAAAATACCATGACGTCGAAAAGCTCATCCCCACAGGCCTCAACTTTCTCCAAAGACTACGTGATCGCCACGATGGGAAGCCATTCCGCGCTCCAGATCCTCAAGGGCGCGCGCGACGAGGGCATGCGCAATCTCGTCATCTGCAAGAGAGGAAAGGAGCGCCCATACACGAGTTACGGTGTCGCCGATGAAATCCTGTACGTCGACGACTGGAACCAGTGGGACGAGAAGCTGGAGGCAGAACTGCTGAAGCGCAACGCCATCGTCATCCCGCATGGATCGTTCATCGCGTACCTCGGGCATGACCGCGTGCGTTCGATGAAGCCGATGTACTACGGCACCAAGGAGATTCTCCGGTGGGAATCCGATCGCGTCATGGAGCGCGAGTGGCTGCTGAAGTCCGATATCCTCCTGCCCCGCGTGTTCGAGAAGCCCGAGGACATTGACCGCCCGGTCATCGTCAAATTCCACGGTGCCGGGGGCGGCTTCGGCTACTTCGTCGTCAAATCGCCGGAGCAGTTCTACGAGGTCAAGGAGCGTAAGTATCCGGACGACGACGATTTTGTGATCCAGGAGTACATCGTCGGCGTGCCCATCTACATCCATTATTTCCAGTCGCCGATCACCGGCGAACTGGAGATCATGGGCATGGACAAGCGCTACGAGTCCAACGCCGACTCCATCGGGCGTATCCGTGCCGAGGACCAGCTCGCGTCCAACATCCATACGAGCTACACGATCGTTGGCAATTTCCCGGTCGTCATCCGCGAGTCGCTGCTGCCCGAGCTCTTCGAGATGGGCGAGCGCGTGGTGAAGGTCAGCCGGGACCTGTGCGGCAAGGGCCTGTTCGGGCCGTTCTGCCTGGAGACGATCATCACCCGCAAGCTGAAGATCTTCGTGTTCGAGATCAGCGCGCGCATCGTCGCGGGCACGAACCCGTACATCGAAGGCTCGCCCTACACCGCTCTCAAATACGACGTGCCGATGTCCACGGGACGCAGGATCGCGCGTGAGATCAAGGATGCCATCGGGCAGGGGAGGCTCGCGGAGATTCTGGACTGAGGCTGTACACTGCCACTATGAACACCGCCGACCTGCTCACTGGCTACGACCTGGAGAATCTGACGATCGGCGTGCTCGGCGGACACAGTGCCCTTGATGTTGCGCACGGCGCGCGTCAGTTCGGTTTCCGCACGGTCGCGGTGGCGAAGAAAGGCCGCGAGAAAACCTACGCCACGCACTTCAAAGTACGGGAGGGCGGGAAGGGTTGCATCGACGAGACGATCGTGGTCGATGATTTCCAGGATATTTTGAAGAAAGACGTCCAGGATAAGCTGAGAAAGATGAACACTTTGTTTGTGCATAATCGCTACTTCTGGGTCTACTTCAAAGATTTCTCGAAGGTCGAAAACGATTTCAGCGTACCCATCATCGGCTCGCGCACGCTGCTCAAGCTGGAAGAGCGCGATCAGCCGTATACGCAGTACGATCTGCTGAAAGACGCCGGCATCCGCACGCCGAAGATTTTCAAGAACGCCAAGGACATCGACCGGCCGGCGCTGGTGAAGGCGAGTGAGCCGCAGCGCGGATACGAACGCGCATTCTTTTTCGTTCCCGACGCGAAGAGTTATGAAGAAATCGGATCGGTCCTGGAGAAAGAGGGGAAAGTAGGTAAAAACTGGCGCGAAGCGACCATCGAGGAATTCGTCGTCGGCGCGGCCGTGAATTTCAACTTCTTCTACTCGCCGCTCACCGGCGATCTGGAGCTGCTCGGCACCGACACGCGCCGCCAGACCAACCTCGACGGGTTCCTCCGCATGCCCGCGTGGCAACAGATGGACGTGCGGCAGAGCATCCCGATGAAGATGATCGAGACGGGACACATTGCCGTCACGGCGAAAGAGTCCATCCTGGAAAAGGCGTTCGATCTCGGCGAAAAATTCGTGAAAGCCACGCAGAAACTCCCCAAGAAACTCGATCCCTCCGGCAAGGGTATCATCGGGCCTTTTGCGTTGCAGGGAGCCGTGGTCGCGGAGGAGGGGAAGGAGGACATCGTGATCTTCGACGTCTCGCTGCGCATCCCGGGTTCGCCGGGCATCGCGGCCACGCCCTACGGCGGCTACCTGTACGGCGGGTCGCTCAGCATGGGGGAGCGTATCGGCATGGAACTCCGTGCCGCGCTGGAGCAGAACGCGCTGGAGAAGATCCTCACCTGAGGCGAAGCCCTTGCAGCCAGGTCGTCGCGGAGTACTGTTTCTGTATGGTTCGTCTTTTGGAGAAGACCCTACCCCCGGACAATCGGAGGCACGCCTTCGATAGTGCCGGCAAAGAAACACCGCTGCGGGACTGGATCGACATGCAGCGGGATCTGGCGCTCGATTGTCCCGCGCTGCGCTGGGAGGAGGGCGCGGATCTGAACAGGCGCGTCATCGCCTGGGTCGATGCGTTTGCGGCGCTGGTGTTTGAACTCTGCAGCACGCACGGTGTCCCGACGGACATCTTCCAGCGCGAATTCGGCGCGCTGCAGCGGGCGCCGGATTTTCTGACGCACCTCAAAGAGCACCGGTATTACCTCAGCGAGGTCGGTGGCGACGTGGGTATCGCCGCGACGCTCCGGGCCGTGAACGCACACATCGAAGCCATATTGCTCGAGCGGGCCAAGCTTGTGCGCCTGCACCTGCAATTTCCGCACGTGCAGGGCGAGGGAGTGTCCTCCATGCGTCCGATCGACTTCCCGGCGCCTATTCGCCCGCAGGACACGGCTGCGATGCCCCTTATCATGACCGTGTGAATCGGGCTTGTGGCTGATATACTACGCGCGCGTGGGGCTGTAGCTCAGTTGCCCCGGCTTGCGCAGCAGGCCGTAAAGACAACAAGCTCGATCCATACTCTGATCTTTTTGCACTCGGTGATTCCATGGGGCTGTAGCTCAGTTGGTAGAGCATCTGCTTTGCAAGCAGAGGGTCAGGGGTTCGAATCCCCTCAGCTCCACCAGCGTTGACAAAATTTAAAATAAATAATTTAATAGACATATGCAAAACGGACCTCGTTCCACATTTGAGGAAATCGCAAGTCTTGAAGTTTCGCTGAATGAACTTCTGCAGAAGGCCCAAGGCCAAGAGCAGTTGGCTAGCGTAGAGGCGCTGCGACAGCAGGTCAGTGTCGAGTTGGGACAGGTGGCTGCGACGGCGCGGTTAGAAATGGATCGCCTTCTCCAGGTATTTTCCAAGCCAGACGAGCCGGCTAGCGAACCGGTGAAAGTTGAAAAAGGAACGCAGAACCTCGATCGGGTATTGTGTCTCGCCAGCAAGGTAATCAGTCTCCTGGAACTTGAAGACTTGGATGTCGTCGGGAGCGTGGTTCGCGTTCGAGATGCTCTGCGCGAATTGCGAACGTCGAAAGCCGTTTTCTACAGCGCCGAAAAGGGCGCGTACTTGCAGCACTTGGCCGAGCATGAACAGGCCGCCATTCCATTTGAACAACATGCCGAACTCAGCGGCGAGCAAATCCGCGCTTTTCTTGCGCAAATTACCGACGCCGTTCGGGAATACTTGGAGGAGCAAAATACGAGATTGAGCGGAGGAGGAAGGAGAAAGCACGTGGAACAGTGGAAGCACTTGCCGGATGTTCTCAATTTCCTTCTCACGAGAAATGGGCAATTTTTCTCCTTCACCGAACTCCAAGAAATAACCAAAGTCGCAAAACAATCCATGCTTACGACGATACAACTGATCAATGACGCACTAGACGCGAAAGGCAAGGATCTGCAATGTCAGATCGAATGCGTCGGGACCGGCAGGCCGAAGAGGGCGGGAATCTTCCGAATGCATGTCCGTCCCGAGATGAACCAGCAGTAAGCTACCCTGCTCCGAGGTAATTCATCATGCCAAAAAGTGCCTCCTCGATGCGGTTCCAACTTTTTCCTATAAGCTCCACCATTCGGGAAAAGAACTTTCGGAAATGGCGTTTCAATCAAGAATTTTGAAGATATAGGCGATTATAGGTGAGTTCCCAAACGAGATTTCCAACTTAGGAGGATTCTCTGCATCGAATACAGTAAGTGGCTCTGTGTTGCGGTTTTCTTGGAGTTCCCAACATTCAATTCTGACTCTGAATTTCAGTATGGGTGCTATACATGCCGTACATAAAGTATTTTAGTACTCGAAGCACCCTTCACTATCGCAAGGATTTAAGTTTCTTGTTTCATGTATGGCATCGATGAGATCAGCTTTTTGTTCGGCTGCCCCCGCAACAAAAAACTGTGTATGTGACTCTGATGTGGTGGAGTCACCCATTTCGAAACTGAAGGCAACAGTTGAATTTGAACGACAAGCAAAGTGTGGAGGGCTTAGTGAGGGGTAATCGCTATCTTCTGCATTTGCAATCATTTCTCCTTTTGCATTCATGAGAGCAATGCCATTTCTTTTCTTTGCAATGGAAGAACCGGAGTATGGATATGCATATGCAACCACTGTTTCGGTATTGGAAATATCACACGCATCTCCAACAGAAAGATTTTCTTTCTTTAAGGTGGTGCCGAGTAGTGATGTCCATTTTTCTTCACTTGTTTTGGAAGTACATGCTTGATCACTGTTTTCTGGACACTTAAAATCTTGGAAGGGGCTATCCTGTAAAGCTGCGCCATATGAAGCTCCATAATCACTTGTATAAAGCGTCACGTGCTCGTCCGTATTTGTATTCAATGCAATTGTTTCATCATTCACTCCGCTGCTACAAGCAACAACCAAACGGTTCCCGATTACTTTTTTAAAGCCACATGCTGCTATATCTCCCTCATGTGTGGCATATCCATTGAGTTGCTTCAATAAATTTCCTTTCGTGTCCAAGTGGACAATTACTGCTTGGCCGAAAATCTCATCGCCTACGCCTCCTGGCACAACAGAAATCCAATGAGTTCCGTCGGGCATCTCACACATGCCTCCAATGGAATAGATACTGGATACTTGAAGCGCTGTTTTCAGAAATGGCTCCCACTTGTCCAGTGTCCTGTCATTTCTCCATGTGGTGCATCGAATATTTGTAGTATCGATGGCAAGAGTAGCAGTTGAACTCGATTGCTGAGCACTTTGCTCACTTGTTGGTTTTGCAGTTTCGGAAGAGCAACTAGCTAGTAATAAGCAAGCGATGGATACGATAAATGTACGTTTCATGGAGCAAATGTACTAGAAAGAGACTGAATGGGAAAGTTCCCAACTGTTCCCGACAGCTTATTGACCGACTATCGATTAGAGAAAATGGTTATCGGAACAAAGCAGCAAACATAACCAGAACTGATACGCTGTACTC
>CAYWPL010000009.1:0-52425 GCA_964460365.1 uncultured Candidatus Peribacteria bacterium
GGGGCTAGCACTCGCAAGAGTGTGGAGGTTCGAGTCCTCTCCACGGCACCATATAGGGGTTTCTGAATCTCATTTTTCCCAGCAAAGACCTGCTTTACCTCTTGGGTAAGCGGTTTTTCTATGCGGAGTTCCACTCGTACGCGGCTGGGATGGATGGATGGTCACTTTCCCCACAAGCGCGCTGATGACCTGCTTCTTTAATTGGAAATCAGCAGTATCCAGTGTCTTTTTATATCGCTCGCCAAGTAACTCGGCACAGTGAGTGCGGTCTCTTTGCTGCTCTCTTGTGAGTATCCGAGAAGCAATCGCTTTTTCTCGTTCACGGAGCTTGCGTCTTTCTGCTTCGATCTCAGAAAATCTTTCCTCAACCTCCTGCGTAGACTTATATCCTATGCCCTTTTCATAAAGATATCTGACATGCTCATGTTCTCCCTGCAGCCTATCTAAATCAGTATCTATTGCCTGTTGTTTCACTCGTGGCGATGCGGGTTTCCGGTGACTCCCAACAGATCCGGCGCGTTGCGGCAGAGAAATTGCGCGAGTTGCTCGCCCGCTTCGCGATGGCCTTCCTCGTTCCAGTGGCCGGCGTATTGCCCCGGCGCGAAGCCGTGGAGGCCGATACGCCGTGCCTGCGCGATCTTGCCGAGCGGTTCGGCGAGCGCGAGCACCGGAATGTCGTTCGCTTTGCCCCATGCCGCCACCTGACGGTCGGGTTCCAGCAGATCGGGCACGCCGAGTTTGGCGGCGAAGTCGGCCCGTGCGCGCGGATCGGGATGCACCTGGATGCTGTTGGTGACGGTCATGATGGCCAGGTTCGCATCGTGCATGCGCGACTGGTCGGCGATCATCCCGAAGAGATGTTGCGTCGTCATCCAGGCCTCCATCCACAGACGATCCGCCGCCGGCGATTTATAGATGGTGTCGTTGAGTCCCGGCTCGGCTCCGGCATCGGCGAGAACCGGCTCGCCCTGCGGTCCTCCGGAGGCCTTCAGGTACACGGCGTAGAACAGCTGCGCGAGGCGTGAGCGCTGTGCGATGGCGTAGAGCCCGCGCATCATCGCCGAGTTTTGCCGCTTGAAGGCTGCCGTCTCGCGGAACGACGTGTCGTCGGACCAGGTGCCGTTGCGCTCCACCAGGTACGGTTTTTTCGCGTCGTCCTTCAGTGCGCGGACGTTATCCACCAGATCGTTGCCCGAGAAAAACGCGAGCAGGACGATATCGGGCTTGTACGGCCAGGCCCGCGAGAGCTGCAGGTACTCCTGGTACGTCCCGAAGCCCATCACGCCGAAGTTGAGCGCCTTGGGTGTGCGTCCGGCGAAGAACGGACACGAGGCCAGTTCGCGCTCCGCCACGGCCCAGAACGTCTTGCCCACGTCCACCTGTCGCGCCTCGGTGTACGAATCGCCGATCACCGCGATGCGCACCGTTCCCGCGGGCTTGGCCAGCGTGTGCACGCGGTCGCGCATGCCCTGACCGTTGATGGAGACCCACGCGCTGCCTTCTCCCGTGAACCATCCCTCCGCTCCCGGCAGCAGCGAGTAGCCCGTCAGCGCGTCGACCTGCATGAACGGCGGACGCGAAAAGCCCGCCACGTGCAGCGCGAGTTCCCCGACGGCCAGACAGACGAGGACCGAGAGACAGAGCAGCACCAGGTTGCCGAGCAGCCGTTGCGTGCGCTTCTTTTTCTTGGACACAGTGCGAGCATCCTAGCACGAAAACGGGTTTGGAGACGCGGCCCGTGTTGCGTATCATCCGGCCTATGGCCAATGCACAGCCCTCCTCCGTACCCGAAGCGCTCAGCACGGAGGTGCTGGACGATCTGCGTGCGCCGTTCGAGAAACGGCACTGATCTCAGCCCGCGATCAGGCGGCGGACTGCTTCCTGCCCACTCCGGATCGCCCCGTAGACCGTACTGGCTGAATCGTCATCGATGTATGCCTCGCCAGCGAACGCGAGTCGTCCGTCGATGATCTCCTCCATCACTTTGCGCGCGCCTTCGTAGCGTGGCTGGCGGAAGGAGTAGGCGGTCCTTTTCCACTTCTTCCGGTTCCATGGTTCGCGCCACTGGCTGACGATATGTTTCATCGGCTCGCTCCCAAGGATTCTTTCCAGATGTCCGCGTCCGGCACGCAGCGCCTCATCTTCCGTCATATCCTTCTGCAGGCGCCACGCTGGCTGTCCGCCCACGTAGCAGGTGAGTGCGGGGGGATTGGTGCCGTTGGGCCACCAGAGAGGGGCTTCGGGGATATCCGTGCGGATCAGCGTGACGTCGTCGTTCCAGTACGTTTTATCAAACACGTAGATCAGTTCGCACACGATCGCATTGCCGAGTTGCTGGATCGCTTCATCCATCTCCGATGGCAATCCGGACTCGAACGCGATCTTCCCGCTCTGCACGACGCCGAGCGGTGCGGTGACCACGACGTTCCGGGTCCGGACGGGGGCGCCTTTGTCGCCGTGCAATTCCACGCCATCCGCTGTGCGGACGACGCGGCTTACTGGACTGCCGTAACGGATGTCTCGTCCCACAGCCATGCGCTCCGGGAGATCCGAAAAACCGCCCGGCACCAGATGGTTCTGTCCGTCATAGGAACTCGTCTCCAGCAGGCTGTGAATGCTGAGTGCCGCCGGGTCCGCTCCGTACTCCGCGCGAATGGCGCTGAACACGACCTCGCGCTTGGTGCTCATGCGCTTCGACAGACCCAGATCGCGATGCCGGAGCTCGCTCTCCACGAACGTCTCGACGCTCATGGGCGGAAAACGCGTGAGTTGCCGGATCTGCGCCCGCAAATCCTCGATGAGCGTCACCACCGCGAATTTTCCCGTCTCGTCGCGCTCCATTCCCGTGTCATTCTGCCGGTGCAGATACACGCCGCTCGTCTCGTCGAACGGTCGCGTCTCGATACCGTGCCGGGCCAGCAACGGGAGCAGGCGCGCATCATGCACCAGCCGCGCCCCGCATTCCACGCCCGTCTTGCGGTCCGTCTGGATACGTCCGCCCGGTCGTCCGGTCGCTTCCAGCATGATTGCTTCCTTGCCCGTCAGTTCCTTCACTGCCTCGGCAGCGGCGAGGGCGGCAGCGCCCGCACCGACAATTCCAAATTCCGCTGTGGATCGTAGAGCAGGACGCACGCAGTCGTTCACTCTACGGATATGCGGCCCGCTCTCCAATTGCGAACTCTGTTGTCACATCGTCTCGTCGGTCCAGCGGCCTTTACCCGGCGTGCGCGCCGGGGCATGCTTTGGCCATGTTGTCCTTCCCCGCGCTCCTCGGCCGCACCACCTCGCTTTGCAACCGCCTCGGTTCGGCAATTGCGTATGGCACGGTCGTGTTCGGATTGCTGACCATCGCGGTGCAGATCGGCCAGTGGCGCACGGTGCTCGTTCCTGCCGGGAACATCCTCCGTGAGTTTTCCAGCGAACAGGAATACGCGGCGATCCTCGAGAAGACCGCCAACCTGCGCTACGGTCCGGAGGGCCTGCAGGAGCAGGTCGCACGCGGATTGGAGCTGTTCGACAAAAAAGCAACGGCGATGGAACCGGAGAAGCGCGAGGTGTACATGGCAACCCTTATCGACCGCGCGACGCGCGAGCTGCTGCCCGTCATTGCGGGCTTTACGCTGCTTCTCCTTCTTGTGCATGGCGCCGCGCGCGCGTTCTTCCTCACGGTTGCTGGACGGCGCATCGGCGAGCTTGCCGCCGCCCTGACGCAGGCCTGTAAGGTGTTTCTGCCCCTCATGGCCGTGTGGATCGCCCTGGGGGTGTGCTCGCTTCTGTGGCTGTCTTTCGCCTTCTTTATGCTGGGGATCGTGTGGGCACAGGGATTCATTATCGGCATTCTTCTGCTCATCGGATCCGCCTGGCTCTATCCGCGTCTCGCGCTCGCTCCCGCGATCTTGGCCGAAGAAGGCACTGGAGTTCTTGCGAGCCTCCGCCTGAGCTTCGAGCGCACGCGGGGTCGCTGGGGCTACGTCGTGCTCAACCTGCTCGGCATCGGCACGGTGACGTGGATGGTGACGACGCTCGCCGAAGGAGCGGTCGGGCAATTGGCCTCGATGGTGCTCACACATTCGCCGTTCGGTGTTCTGCTCTACTGGCTGCTGCCTGTCCTGCTTGTGCTCAAGACGGCCTACGACATGGTTTTCAATGTCGAACTGAGCCGCTCGCTGCACCACAAGAAGACACACGCCGACGTGGTTGCGTGAGATTCGTGGAGGAGCGCAGCGCGAATCCCGAATGCAGAATTCAGGCTAGATGGCTTTCAGCAGTTTCTCGAACGCCGCCTGATCGATGATCGTCACGCCGAGCGTCTTCGCGTCGTCCAGCTTGCTGCCGGGTTCGTCGCCGGCCAGCACGTAATCGGTCTTCTTGCTCACGGCAGAACTCACTTTGCCGCCGCGGTCCTTGATCATCGTCCGCGCGTCCTCGCGGCTGAGGGTCGGCAGCGTGCCCGTGAGCACGAAGATTTTCCCGGCGAACACCTGCGGCGCCGCGCTGGCGGCCGATCGCAGGCACACGACGCCGGCCTTCTCCAGTTTCTCCAACAGGAGCTGATGGTCTTTTTCGGCAAACCAGTCGTGGAAAGCGCGCGCGTTCACGTCGCCGATGCCGCTCAACGCGTTCAGATCCTCAACACTCATGTTCCGGACCGTTTTCGCCAGCTCGCCCGGTGCGACGCCGACGACAGTCGTCGTCTTTTCCTCGGGGCCGAAGAGCGTCGCGGCTCCCACATGGTCTTTCTCGGTGACGGTCAGCTTGCGCGTTGGCCAGTCGATGCGCCGCCCGAACAGGTCCGCCGTCTCGCGCCCGACATGGCGGATGCCGAGGGCGAACAGGAAGCGCTCGATGGGTACGCGTTTCGCCTTCTCGATCGACTTGAGCGTCTTCTGCGTCTTGAGTTCCTTGAAGAGCGGCAGGCGCAGGAAATCATCTTCGGTCAGCGTGAAGAGATCGGCCGCGTCCGCGATCAGCTTCTCTGTCAGGAGCGCCTCGATCGTCTCGGAGCCGAGCCCTTCGATGTTGAACGCGTAGCGCGACACGAAATGCTCCAGTCCCTGCTGGCGCACGGCCGGGCAGTGCGGATTGGGGCAGCGCAGAGCCACTTCTTCGTTCTCGCGCGTCAGCGGCGTCTCGCAGACGGGACAGTGTTTGGGGAATTTGAACGGCCTGGTTCCCGCCGGCCGCAGGTGATCCAGCACTTCCATCACCTCGGGAATGATGTCGCCGGCCTTGCGGACGATCACCGTGTCGCCGATGCGCACGTCGAGGCGCTCGATCTCGTCGGCGTTGTGGAGCGTGGCGCGCGTCACCGTCGTTCCCGCGAGCTGCGTCGGAGTGAGCTGCGCGACGGGCGTCACCGCTCCCGTGCGGCCCACTTGCATCAGGATATCCTCCACCTGCGCGGTCTTCTGTTCCGCCGGGAACTTGTACGCTCTCGCCCAGCGCGGAGCCTTTGCGGTCGATCCGAGATCGCGCTGCATGCGGCGGTCGTTCACCTTCAGGACGATGCCATCGATGTCGTAGGGCAGCTTCGCGCGCTTCTTGCCCACGTCCTCAAAAAATTTCTGCGCTTCCTTCAGGTCTTTGCAGAGCCTGAAGCCCCGGTGCGTGGGGATGCCGATCTGGTCCAAAAATTCCAGCAGCACCTTCTGCGTCTTCAGTTCGGCGGCGTCCGCTGTGGCGCTGTCCAGCGCATAACAATACATCCGCAGATCGCGCGACGCGGCGATGGCCGGGTCGAGCTGGCGCACCGAGCCCGCGGCGGCATTGCGCGGATTGGCGAATTTCTCGTCGTCGTCCAGATCGGCGTTTACGGCATCGAGCGCGGCTTTCGTCATAAACACCTCTCCGCCGATTTCTGCGAACTTCGGCGAGCCTTTGGGCAGTTCGATCGTCAGCGGCACGCTCTCGATCGTCCGGACCGTGTGCGTGACATCCTCGCCCTCCACGCCGTTGCCGCGCGTCACTGCCCGCGCGTACCGGTACGTCGTCCCGGACTCGTGCTGATAGAGCAGCGAGATATTCAGTCCGTCGATCTTCAGTTCCGCGAGGATCGGGAACGTCGCGTCGGGCTTGCCGAGGAACCTCCGCGCCAGATCCTGCCATTCCTCCAGATCCTCCGGGGAGAACGCGTCGGTCAGCGACTCCTTCGGCGTCAGATGACGGATTTTCGGCAGACGGCCGTCCAGCGGTACGCCGACGCGCTGAGTAGGGGAGTCGGGCGAGATCAGATCGGGAAATTCCTTCTCCAGCGCGATCAGTTCCTGCTTGAGCGCGTCGCGGACGTCCTCCGACACATCGTTGCGGTCATCCAGAAAATACGCCCGATTGACGCGCCAGATCTCGTCTCGGAGCTTTTTGATCCGTTCGGCGGCTTTCGTGCGGTCCATGGCCGTATCCTATTACCGCGTTGCCTAATTTTCCACGCGCGATTCCCGGTTGATCATTCTCATCCGTAGCGGAGAGTTCGAACTCTCCGCTACGGGCCCTCCGCCACGGATTCTCTGCTAGACTGGGTGCATGACGCTCAGGCGCATGCTCAGCCACCTGGCGATTCTCGGATACCTAGTCTTCACGTTCGCCGGCTTCACGCTGACGATGACCAAGATCCTCATTCCGCTGCCGTACTTCTTTGTGCAATGGAGCTACGGGATGATGGCGCCCTACCAGGGCGATACGCCGTGGAACGGGGATCTCGTCGTCGAGGGTGAGCTGCCCGACGGCACGACGCAGATCGTCTCGCTCGATCCCTACATGCCGTATCTCTTCGGCGAGGCGAACGCGCGGCGCTTCCTGCGCATCTACCGCCCGTTCGGTTGGGAGGTGCAGCGCTGGAAATTCACGGAATTCGGCCTGATGCTCCTGGACCGCGAGCGCGCGGCAGGACGGCCGTACACGGTGCTGCACCTGTACTTTGACCGCTGGCCGCGTTCCAACGGCGGCTTCGAGTTCCTGCATCAGCCGCTCTTCACGGAGCGCGAGTTCATCACCGATGTCCGATGACAGCAGTCACATCCTCCGCCGGCACATTCCGTCAGCGTCTCCATAGCGCCTGGATCGCGTGGGACACTTTCTGGTGTCGCGAGTGCCCGCCGCACCTGCTTGCGACATTCCGCATCGTCTTCGGCGCGTTTCTCCTCTTCTATTGGGCGCTCAAGATGCCGCACGTCGCGATGTTCTTTTCCGATCAGGGCATTCATCAGCCTGCGATCTGGCCGCTGGCCCCGCTTGGCTTCCTCTTTGCTCCGCCGCCCCTGTGGGCCGCCTGGATTCTCTACGGCTCGCTGCTGTTTTCGCTCTTCCTCTTCACGCTCGGCGCGTGGACGCGGGGGAGTGCGATCATCGCGTTCGTCCTCTATGTCTACTATTGGATTCTCACGCTGCATCAGTTCGGGACGTCCTTCGACCGGCTGTTTCTCTTCACCATGCTGGTGCTCTGTCTCAGCGGATGCGGCGAGACGTTCTCGCTCGATGTCCGCCTGAAGCGGGGATCGTGGACCGCATGGCGGCCTATCAGCATCCTGCCGCAACGTTTGCTCGCGGTGCAGATCGCCGTCACGTACCTGGGAGTCGGCTGGCAGAAGCTCGGCCTGCCCGACTGGCAATCCGGCGAGGTGCTCGCGGTCGGTTTCGTCGGACGCTGGGCGACGCCACCCGCGTGGTGGGTGGCGCGGCTCAATCTGTCCATGTGGGTGTACGACCGCATGGTCGACGTCGTGAAGTATTTTGAATTCCTCCTTCCCTTTGGCCTTTGGATTCCGCGGTGGCAGTGGTGGTTCTTCGCCGGTGGCGCGATCTTCCATACCAGCGTCACGATCTTCCTCGGCATCTGGTGGTTCCAAGCGCTCATTCCCGCCTACGTGCTCTTCCTGCGACCCGAGGACGTCCATGCGTTCCTCCGGCGCGTCTCGCGCGGGCGCATCGCCTGAGCGCGGTTGGGTACTCGTGGCTTGCTGCTGTCAATTCCAATGCGTTGCATTCGGGCTCTCTTCGCTAAAGAGTACGCCCGACATGCCCGTCCCGACCGACATCCGCAGCCAGCTTACGAAGATTGATGAGGAGATCATTGATCTTCTCGCCGAACGCGCGGCTATCTGTCAGAAGGCGCTGGAAGAAGACGAAGAAGCGCTCAGCCCCGAGTCGCAGGCCGAGATCGTCGCCGATTGGGAAGCCGCTGGCGACGAGAAAGGCCTCAGCATGCCGACGATGGGTACGCTCTGCAAACAGGTGATCCGCCTGTGCCAGAGTGCGGGGGAGTGAGGCGAGCGAGATTGAGAAAAAACCCGAAAAACGCTATACTGGGAGAATGGACAAACAACCCATCACCCAGGTTTTCAGCAATGCGCTCGAGCTCGGCGCTTCCGACGTGCACATCGCCGTTGGGTCCCCGATCCTCTTCCGCATCAACGGCGAACTGACGCCCCAGACCAAACAGTCCGTCACGCCGGCGCAGGCAGAGCAGTTCGTGCAGGGCGTACTCGACGAGGCCGCATTCAAAAGGTTTGAGAAGGAGAAAGAAGTCGATGTGTCCTTCGAGATCAAGGAAGGAGCACGCATGCGCATCAACTGCCACTACGAGCGCGGTCATTGCAGCATGGTCGCCCGTCTCATCCCCACCACGATCCCGACGCTCGAGACACTCGGCCTCAAGGAAATTGCGGATCTGGTGCGCCCTCTGCGCCAGGGTCTCATCCTTTTTACGGGTCCCACCGGCTCCGGCAAATCCACGTCTCTCGCTTCCATTATCAGTGCCATCTGCGCGGAGCGCGCCGCCAACCTCGTCACGCTCGAGGATCCGATCGAGTTCATGTTCCCGAACGCGGCCGGCATCGTCCGTCAGCGCCAGTACGGCGAGGACTTCAACGCGTTCCCGGAAGCGCTCAAGCGCATTCTCCGCCAGGACCCGGATATCGTGATGGTCGGCGAGATGCGCGACCCAGAGACGATCGCCGCCGCCCTCACGCTCGCCGAGACCGGACACCTGATCTTCGCCACACTCCACACGCCCAACACCACGCAGACCGTCGATCGCATCATCGATGTCTTTCCGCCGCACCAGCAGTCCCAGGTGCGCGCGCAGCTCTCGCTCTCGCTGCGCTTCGTCGTCGCACAGCGCCTGCTGCCCAAGGAGGGCGGGGGACGCGTCGCGGTCCGCGAAGTGCTCATCAACACTCCCGCTGTTTCCAACATCATCCGCGATAGCCGCGCGCAGGAATTGAAGTCCGTTCTGCAGACGGGCGAAGCCTCCGGCATGGTCACATTCGAGAAGGCGGCAAAGCGTCTTCTGAAGGACGGCGCCATCTCCAAAGAGACCTACGAGTTCGTGATTGCAGCGCTCTGAGTCCGGGTATCCATGAGGTCATGGAACCGGATTTATGGCTTGTAGAAGAGGATTTATCGCCGTTCAGCTGCATGACATATTGAGTGTCATCTTCCAAAAACGGTCGCCTGTTCACCGCGAAATTG
Organism: uncultured Candidatus Peribacteria bacterium; assembly: GCA_964460365.1. GTDB lineage: Bacteria > Patescibacteriota > Gracilibacteria > Peribacterales > Peribacteraceae > DAISLF01. The sequence goes on from CAYWPL010000009.1 coordinate 9,466, forward strand.
TGCGGTGATATTTACTTTCAGCATATTTGCCGTAGAGTGCAAGTTTGCATGAACGTATTGCCCGCCAGCATCGAGGCCCATCTTTTGGAGGCCGGATTCACCTCTACCGAGGTGCTTCTGCTGAAGAAGCTTATGGAAGAGGACGGCCTGACTCTCCGTCAGCTTGCCACTCGTATGGGCAAAAGCACTGGCGTGCTGGACCAGGCGATGAAGAAGTTGTTGCGCAAAGAGATCGTCCGGAAGGAGTACATCAATGGAGGATACAAATTTACCCTGATTTCCCTGGAGATGGTGACACGCTGGATGGCAAAGGACATGAAGCAAAAAAGCGAGATGTTGCAACGCAAGCATGAGAACTTCGAATCCTTCGTCTCGACGCTCAAGATCGATAAAAAGCGACCCGAGATGCAGTACTTCGATGGCGAAGAAGGAATGAAGCAGGCCTACATGCTGATGCTGAGTCAGGGCAAAGAAATGCTGCAGTATGTACCGGTGCTGTGCTCCGCTGATGATGATCCGTTGCGCGATTTCAAGGTGCAATATTTCCGTGAGCGCCGTAGCCGTGGGATTTTCTCGCGTGTCATCGCTCACGACACCACGCTTGGCCGGCGTTATCGCACCCGCGATCCATTTGAATATCGCCAGACGCTGTTAGTTCCGGAAGACCAGTATCCTTTCAACTTTGAAAAAATCATCGTTGGTGACACCATCATGTGCATTAATCCCGTTGAGAAACGGGCGTGCTTCATCAAGTATCCGGAGATGGCCTCGATGGAAAAAACGCTGTTTGATGGCATCTGGAAGGCCGAGACGCAGCCGGCTACGGTTACGTCAGAGGGGAGCCAGGAGCCCAATCCGTTGCCTTTAATACAGTCGGTTCCCATGAAGACCCAAGTGCTGTCGCGTCTCCGCGAGTTCTTTCTGAGTCGGGAAAGCATCGTTAGTTTTGTTATTTTTGCGCTCATCTCGGCCGGAGTGACATTCGCAATTTATAAAAATGATGTGAATCTGAATTTGGAGCGTTTGCGGGAAAAAGTTGTCTCGATTGCGGCAACTGCTGCGTTGCAATTCGATGTGAATGATCTGGAGCAACTACGGACGCTGAAAGATATCGAGAAGCCGGAATACGCAAAAGTCATTAAGCAGCTCAATGACATTCGGTACCAAAATCAGTGGGTGAAGTACACGTACATGCTTAGATATACAGGCAACCAGCAATTATTTGAATTTGTAGCGGATTCGAATGCGATAGATCCATTTGTTCATGTAGATGAAAATGATGATGGAGTTATTAATGATGCAGATCATCTGCCCGTGCCCGGAGAAATATACGATGCTTCCAATACGCCAAATTCTAACGCTGCTCTCGAGAGACCAATTGGTTTTAATGCAGGAACAGATCAATGGGGGACATTTATATCAGGCTGGGCTCCTATTAAAGACATCAATGGTCATACCGTTGCCGTACTAGGCGTAGACGTTCTTGCGAACCAATTAGAGCAACTCACGTTGAGCCCCCTGGTGATGCTTGGATATTTTCTTGGGCTGTTTTTTCTCTTTGTCATGGCACGTATCGCGGCGTTTAACAGGTCTTTGTATGCCCAGGCATGGGACGCGCTGAGAGAAACTTCTTGGCTGACGTATTCAGTACTCGTTATTGTGTTCATTTGCGCATCAGTTAGCGGATATTTCTATCTTTCCTCTCTTAATCTTCAGAGGATGAAAGAACAGGCTTTAGCAATCGCCGTATCGGGCGCGGGCCGTTTTAGCGCTGCCGATCTACAGGAGTTACAAACCGAAGGCGATGCGCAAAAGCCGGTATGGACTAAGGTTGTGAACGAACTCAAAACTCTTCGACTGAATAACAGCGATATTGTTTTCGCCTATCTCATAAGAAAGGATCCGAGTGATTCTACGAAACTGACATTTATCAGTGACTCGCATTCACTTAATCCCTACGCCAATGCCGATGCTGATCCTACAAATAATGTCGACGTCGACGAAGATGGTGAAATCAACCTTCACGATATTCTGCAATGGCCTGGGCAACCGTATCCCGATCCTCCGACAGAAGCATTTCGTGGCTTTGAGTCTGCTACTACAAGCGCTGCTATTTATAGTGATCAGTGGGGGAAAATGCTTTCGGGCTACGCGCCGATATTTGATGAAAATCAGAACACAGTCGCTGTTTTGGTTATTGATGTAAGAGCAGAAAAATTGAGCGAGTTGAATCTGAGCACATTTGGAATTCCCTTTATCTTTCTTCTGCTCATCTTATTTATTTTTATCAGTACGAAACTTGTATTATTCAACGGCTCGTACTTAAAAAAGCTTTGGCACATATTTGAGATGCGAAGAGTATTGATATCGTTATTACTCTGCGCAGAGATTTCTTTTTTTGCTACTTTAGGCGTGTATTATTATATGTTGAATAACATAAAGGCGGATATGGGAGAGAGGCTCATGTCTATCGTAGTAACGGCGGCTCCGCAAATTTCCGTCCGAGATTTGGAGCAACTGCATTTGCCCCGAGATATGAAAAAAGATGCATATCAACGTGTTTTTAATATTTTGAATACAATCCGTAAACAAAACTATATGCTCAAATATGTTTACATATTGAGGTCGATTCAGCCGCCGAATCTTTGGGAGTTTGTTGCTGATGCGGATTCAAATTACAATATACCTTTCTACAGCGATTCAAACCGTGATGGTAAACTAGAAAGTGATGTCGACGAAAACGTTGCCCCTGGAGTTGCTTATTTTGAGCCAAGTAATATGGGTTTATCTAATGCTTTGCAAAACCCCACACACTCAAATGATTTTTTTGCTGATCAATGGGGTATGTGGCTGTCAGGCTTTGCCCCGATTAAGGATGCCAATGGCAAAACTGTTGCGGTTCTTGGGCTCGATACAGATGTTGGTGATTTCTATAAACTTCTTAAAGCGCGATTTGTCCCGTGGCTTTGGTTTACAGGTTTATTCTCAGGTATTTTAGTTATAAAAATTCTTCAGAAAAAATAGCAGAATTCTTTGTTGGATTACTAAGAGCGCGTTTAAAAAGTCCTCACGTCTTCCGTAGCCGTCGCACCATGAGATGGCTCATAGACAGGAGAATCATCGACTCGCCGTTTCGGATGAGACTCTCATAGTCCTTCGAGAGTCTGCGGTAATGGTTGAACCAGCCGAAGGTCCGTTCGACGACCCATCTCTTGGGAAGCAGGACGAACCCCTTCATGTCATCCGTCCGCTTCACGATCTCCAAAACACATCGGCGACAGACCCATTTCACCCAGAGAATGAGCTTTCCCGCATACCCTCCATCCGCCCAGATGAGCGAGAGTGTGCGAAAAAGCTTGTCCTCCTTCGCCTTTCTCAAGACGAGCTTGGCACCGTCTCTGTCCTGAATGTTGGCAGCATGGACAACGAGTTCAAGGATGAGACCGAGCGTATCAATGAGGATATGTCTCTTCCGTCCGACGATCTTCTTGCCGGCATCGTAGCCGTGCTGGTCCCCCTTTTTTCCGTGGTCTTCACGGTTTGGCTGTCGATCGAGCCGGCGGTGTGGGTTCAGATTGCTTCCCGGCTTTCTTCCGTACCTTCCTGCGCAGTTCGTCGTGCATGGTCTTCCATGTCCCGTCCTCCGACCAGATCGAAAAGTAGTGATACACGAGTTCCCATTGCGGAAGATCGTGGGGCAACATCCGCCAGGCGCAGCCCGTTCTGGCCACGTAGAACAGTGCGTTCATGATCTCACGCATGTCCTGTGTCCGTGGTCTGCCACCGTGTTTCTCCTTCGGGATGAGGGGCTCCATGATCACCCATTGTTTGTCGGTCAGATCCGTCGGGTAGTGTTTGCGCATGGGGACCAGTATCCCCGCTTGTCAGAACTTTTTAAACACGCTCTAATTACAAATATTGCTATTGATAATCTTGTTTCTAAAGATGAGTAAAATGTATAGTTCGCTTGCCAAGCCTGTATGAACTGCGGTGTCTGAACTTAAACTGCGCAATTACTATGAAATCAAAAAAGTGGTTTGCAACCATAGGTATCGGCTTAATGGGGAATTGGGCAATAACATGGGCTTTTGATTTTTTACTGTACCCCTTAGTTATTTCAACTTATGGCTTGCTGTGGGGTGCACCAATAATGACCTTTTTTTCATTCCTGATTTGTTATATATCAATTTTATTTTATGACGGCACAAAAAAAGATTGGCTTGGAATTGAAACAATTAAAAGCCTAGAGGATTTTTCTCCAATAAAGGCTCCAAAAGATGGCATCGCCAGGTTAATAATTTCTATTATTAATACAGTTGGGAAGTTTACTGCTTGGATAATGAAAAAAAGTGATGCAATTGCAATGATAATACTTTCGATCAAATTCGACCCTTTTATCACCGTTGTGCATATTAGACATGGCTCTCACCAATATAATGGCCTGTCTAAGCGTGACTGGAAGGTTTTTATAACTAGCCTAATTATTGGTAATCTATATTGGTCATTGGCTGTTTTTATGGGCATAACAGTATTTGAAGCGCTTTGGAAGTTTGCAGTGAACTTGGTATCTTAGTTTTTTAATAAAAAGTCTTTTACATAAAAAATATTGGCTCACAGGGTGGGGATGTCAATTTTACTTGTATTTTGTAAATTTAAGCGTATAAAGAATGATTGATGACTCAACTGCGCATCCCGCGCCGCTGGAAATTTTTAACACTAGCCTTCGTTTTGCTAGCGCTTCCGGTTGGCTCTAGTTATTACAAATATTATTATACCGCCAATTATGATTATCTGATTGAAGCAGAATGCGATGCATCGATCGAAAAATGTTTTTCCAGGGATTGCACTGATCCGGATCAATGTCCGCCGAATGGCCTTTCAAGCTATAAGCAGTTTTATGTGAAAGCATATGATTTTCATAAGTGCAGCGACAATTCATGCAAAAAAGAGTGCAATTCCAGCATTATTGAATGTATTCCAATACTATGTGGTGATTCAACGGAAGACGTATGTTCCGAGCAGGCAAAATGAAAACAAAACTAACCTTTCCTGAGATCGATATAAATGAAGTTTTAAGTAATGAAAATAACTTTTGTGACTTGGTTTACACACCAATAGGCGAGGCGATAAATGAACTACAGAATCGATGGGAAGATAGGTTCCTAGCAAAAAAAGTTGATTCCTATCTTCAGAGCGATATACCAGAGCCTCTCATCAATGGATTTAAGGCAGTAGTTTTTCGTCAACTTTGTACTCCTAATCACGAGCTCCGACATTTTTTAGAAGTTTGCGCAAAAATTAATATAGAGCCAATGATTCTAGAATATCGAGACGATAAATTTACATCACATAATCCCTTAAAATATTCACTTGGAAAAATGAAATTCACAGATATTACGTCTAGTAAAAATATTCAATCGGCAAAAGTAATTGAATTTAACGGCAGTGATGGGCAAAAAATAAAACAAGTAGCAACGATCTGGGGAGAGTCACTTATTGATTTTCATCATAAATTGCTGGAATTGTATTTCCCTGGATTTAGTCGTCACTTGTTTGATTGTTCAGATTGGTTTCATAGAGCAGGTGATTCAGCAAAGAAATACTATTCCAAATACACGGCATTGTTTTTACGGAATGGTATTTTATTTGAGAATTTTATCCTTCATGGGGAGGAGTTAAACTTTGTGCGAGAAATATTTCTGCCGGCTTTTTTAGAAGTCTGGAAGACAATGGGAAGAAAACCGCTAATAACTAAGCTTTTGCCAATAGATACTCAAAACGATCTCTTTTGGACTTCTCATCCATTGGAAACTTTAAGTTTCATTGGAGAGCAAAAAGTAGTATAATAGTCGGATGGATACAAATACCTGCTTCGCAACGACTGAGTACTATCACACGATAGCCTTTTACTCGCATCTGATCCCCATATTCATAACTATAATGGTGAGTGGTTTTGTGCTTGTTAAATCGAACTATTCGCTGCTTTCAAAAATATTTACTCTATTCACAGGAAGCTTTTGTCTGTGGCTTTTAGGAGATGTAATCGCTTGGACTTCAAGTAGTTACAATCTTGTTGCTTTTGTATGGGCTCCTCTCGACTACATCAACGTAATATATTATCTATATGGCGCTTACTTTTTTATTGTTCTTGTTAAAGAAAAAGATATTTCACTTTTTCAAAAACTACTTTTTTTTGCTCTGTCTTTGCCCGCATGGTGGCTTACCATTACGAACAATTCCATCTCAGTTTTAGATCAGTCCGTATGTGAGGCATGGAATAATGAATTTCTCTCTCTGTATAAATTGGTAATTGAAGTAATGGTGATTGGTTTTATTATGTTTTTTGTACTTGTTCAATGGCACAAAAGCGAGAAAGCAAAAAGAATCCAAATGCTCACTGTTGCCTTTGCACTTGTATCTTTCTTTGGCATTTTTTCAGTTACAGAATATATTTCTAGTCAAAGTGGTGTTTATGAAATAAACCTATATAGCCTTTTCATTTTACCGGTTTTTCTGTTTATTATTATCTACTCCATTACTAGCTTGGAGATCTTTAAAGTCAGACTGATTGGATCTCAATTGCTCGCCTATGCCCTTGTTATAATGGTTGGATCGCAATTCTTCTTTTTGCAGGATACTACAGATAGAACACTGACAATTTGCACCTTCTTCCTGTCGTTGGGCTTTGGCATTCTACTTATAAGAAGCGGAAAACGAGAAATTGCTGCACGCGAGAGGGTGGAAAAGTTAGTTTCTGATCTTGAAAAGGTTAATGAAAAATTAGTTGAACTGGACCGTCAAAAAGATGCTGTTCTGCACATGGTAGCTCATCAACTTAAAGGTCCGGTGACAACGATTAACTTCACGACTGAGCTACTGTTAGATGGTACTTTTGGCGAGATGGCTCCTGAACAAAAAGAAAAAGTTGCTTCGATTGCTTCAGCTTCGAGAAAGATGGGTTCGCAGTCAGAGATGGTTCTTGATGCAGCTAAGATTACGGCAGGTAAGTTACCCTTGGAACCTGCTCCCGTAGATCTCTGTGCACTATTTAAAGAGATTGTGAGTGAAGCTGAGAACAATGCACGGCAGAAGAAAGTGAATCTGCACGTGTCACTTCCCGCTTTGCAGCTTCCGAGTGTTATCCTTGATAAAAAATACACACAATTGGCCATCGATAACCTCCTTAGCAACGCGGTCAAATATACAGCGCTTAAATCGGAAGGTGGCAATGTCGACTTTACCGTGGAGATCCGTGGCGAAAAATTGTACTGCGCCGTGAAGGACACGGGTATTGGCATCCCAAAAAAGGATCAGGAAAATGTATTTAAAGAGCTCTATCGCGCCAGCAATTCTGGCAAAGACGGTAACGGCTTGGGTCTCCACGTTGCTAAGGGTGCCATTGAAGCCCAGGGCGGCAAGATCTGGTTTGAGAGCGAGGAGGGGAAAGGCACTACATTCTTTGTGGAATTGCCCCTTGTGTATCCCGATGCGAAGAAGCAAGCCGGCGAGGGGGCCAAGAAGTAACGGGGGGTTACTTGGTCCAGCGGAACGTCTCAAAGATTTCTTTGGCGAGGGCGGGGTTATCGGTCATCTGATTTATACAGATCACCACGGTCTTGCCGTCTTTTTCTGAGCAGAAGGCATACACATTCTTTGTTGCCGGAGTGCAGACAACATTTTGAGGGTCATATGGAGGATCCCATCCATTACGTTCTAGCGATTTCCAGATGTCCACGCTTCCCCATTCAGCTTTTTCATTCGCATTCGGGACAGAGGTGACTTGAGAGGTGCCGGTGAGAGAGGGCACGCAAGGAGAAGATCTCTTCCCATAGAGCAAAACGTCGTATGCATCTGCCTTTGCTCCTTTCCCCATAAAAGGAATGTTTCCAAAGAAAATTTGCGCCCCAGTTTCACTCTTATTGGGGATGTATGCAGCAATAGGGACATCAATTGTGTAATTGAAGGCGGTATTTGTATAGCTGTGCCAGCCGGTAGATAACTGCCTGTTGCCTATAGAGTCATCCGATGAAAGACTCTGGTTGCATGCTGCTAGGAGAAAAGTAAATAGAGTGAACAGAAAAATGAAAATAGAGCGCATAAGATTAAAGTTGAATAGATATAAATTCCCAACCATTACCGGTCCAATGATTTGCTTTGCCATTTTGAAGTATTGGATTGCCGCCTGAATCTATTTGAATCCACAGTGAGGTGTTTGTCGTCTTATCAAGAACCCATGAGATTTTCTCCATCTGATCCACCGTCCTGCCATCAACCCATGCATATGCCTCATTACAGCCGACGATCTGTCCGGCTGCATTTGGCTTATCCACTCTAAGGATGGCAATCCGCTCTGCATTGTTTACAAGTGTTTTGGCTGTTGCGTCGTAATGGAATTGCAGAGTGCCTCGGGCATCGACGGTTCCCGATATCTCGGCATTTGGAATGTATGCATTGGCCCAGCCGAAGAGATTCAGGGGCTTACCATTGAGCTGTGCTTCCATATGAAGATGTGTGCCCCATGACAGTCCTTCATCGCCGGCTCCGCCGAGCAAATCCCCCTGAGAAAGAGACAGTCCTGCGCTCAGCAGCTTGTCGATTTTCGCCTGCGCGACCGCGATACGATCCCGATAAGGCTGAAGCTCTAATTTGGCCGCAGGAATAGCATCGAGGGCTTCGACTAAATCTGACGTCTGCATATTTGCTGCATTGTCAGGCAGATCGGAGGCGTACTTCTGCAAAAGTCCCAGACTATGAATCGCTTCGCCGAGACCCACATAATCCATGCCAGTCACTCCTTTTAAAATATGCTCCATATGATAGAACGTGACCTTTACGGCATTTCCATCAATTACTGTATTCATAGTGACTTTTCCATCAAGCAACTTCACGCCGCCAGCCTGGATTGTTCCCGAGATCGGGGCATGCACCAAGGCACCTCGGTCCGCGTCACCTCCCAAATTCAAATCGAGAGAAAGCAGTCCATTGCCTCGATGATAAGGCGATGTAAGTGCATAATTCCAATTCGTTCCCTCCAGAGGGAAAAGCATTTGTTTGAGTATATGATTCTCCACTTTTGCATCTTCAATGTTGGTGCTCGTAGAGAAGTCACCATTTTGCACATTGATCGGCACGTTTGCCTTGAGAAAGAAAAATCCATCGGTGAATCCAGCGATAGTTTTGTCCCCTGAATCGGTAAACCAGGCCGCCAGTTTGATCTGGATTTTGCGCGGTCCGCTGCCGAGACGGGCGTTAATCTCTGATTGTGAAATACGCGCGGCAAGTCCGTGAATCTCGGCTGTAAGGGGGCCGCCGATCTGGTTACCTGAGGAATCGATGAGATAGGCGTAGATATGAGAGAGGGTACTACCTCCTGTCTGGAGATCGAAACGCAGTAGTACGTCTTCGCCTTGCACAACTCCGTCTTCGCCATGATGGACATGAATCTGAGAAAAGTGACGCTGAGTGAGAGCAGGTGTCTGACTGATAGGGGGAAGCGATACTGCGTTGAGAGTAGAAGAATTGCCTCCAAAGAAGTGAGCGTAGCCGGCGCTTTCAAAAAGTGAGCGCAGCTGTTCAGCTGCAGCAGTGATGTTGCTGTTTCCTTTTTGATAGGCGGCAAGGATCTTATTGTAAGGAATGAGTGTGGCCTGTTCGACATTTTTTGCGATCTGCACTTGATCAAGCAGGGATTTGCTTGGTAACTGAGTCAAAAGCCCTAAAAATATTCTGGCTGCGGCGGAGTCCTGTGCGATTGAAAAAGAAAGATCGAAAGGTCTTCCGTCATACCAATGCATGACATTTTGGAAGAGTGCCTGGTCTGTAGGACTTAAATCAATGCCAAGGACAGCGTTTGAGAGTTTTGCTCCTCCAATGCCATCGATGTCACTATCTGTATTTGCCGCCAAAACCTGTTCAACCTGCGCAATCACCGTCTCCCTCAGCGCCACCCTCACCTTGTTCGCCACGTTCCACGCGTACTGCTCGTACGCCTTGCGCACGTCCTCCGGCAGGCCGGCCAGTGACGGGCTCACCGCCACGCGCTCTGCGGGGTTTCCCAATGTATAGCCCCCTCTCGGGTACTTGCTCGTCGCCGTCGGCCCCGCCGCCAGTTGCATCGCCTCGTGCGCCAGCCCCGCTGCGACCTCCATGGCGTTTATCTGCGCGACCGTCTTCTCCTGCTCGTCGTGGAGACGGGCAGCTTCGTCGCAGACGGCATCGAAGTTGGCCCGCACCGCCGTGCGGACGGCGTCAGGTGTCAGTCCCAGCCGTCCGAGGATCCATGCGACGCCCGGGTTCTGGGTCTGCAAGGCCCGTGCCACCCGGTCCTCCGTTGACGCAGGCTGACCCGTGCGCGACGCGAGGATCTCCCCGAAGGCCGAAGACGCGGCTGCCTGGAGCTGCGTGAGGACGCGGTTCAGATCCTGCTGCATGCCGGACGCGGCATCCACCAAATTCGCACCAACGAATGCGGGGTAGCACTCACGTGCCAGATCATAGGCAGTTACCGTCGGCCAGAGCCCCGAGCGCCGCACCGTTTCTTCTTCCATTTCACGGCGGAGATTCGGGAAGGTGCCGAGCTGCGAGAGATCAAAGTCGTAGGTGGCGCCCGCCGATGCGGTTGCGAACGAAATCGCATCCCCCCGGGTCGTCTGGTACGCGATCTCCGTGAGTGCGCACTCCGCCGATGCCGGACCGGCCGTGATCCGATGGTTCGCATACGCGAACTGCGCCCCGATCTGGTACGTCTCCCCGGTCACGCCGTTCTTGATGACGATCTGCCCCTCGCCCTGCGCCCCGGGCGCGTCGATGAAGACGGTGCCGTTCCCCTCGGGCAGATCTCCGCCCGACAGCACGTACCCCGCCTCGTTTTTCTTGGTGGTTTGCCAGTACATATCGGCGGGCATGTTGCTGTACGAAAGGCGGTATGAGCCGCCGATGCGCGTCACCGACACCGAGGGCGTCACCTCGACGATCTCCTGCGCGGCTGCAAGCGCCATCGCAGCCTCTATGCCGACCTGTGTTTCCAGGGCAGCCAGGGCGTCCTTCTCGGCTTGCGGGACAAGCGTTGCCGCGAGCGCCACCTCCTGCGTCGTGGTCAGGGCGCTCTGTGCGAGAGAGGTCGCGCCGGACACCATCGTCACCGCTGCGTCCCCGTGCCCGAACTTGATGCGCACAGGCGTTCCCAACACCGTCGTCTTTGCCGCATCGGCGTAGAGCGTCACCTGGATGTCTTCTTTGAACGTTGGCGAGGCGTTCGGCACCCCGAACTGCACCGTGCTTCCGTTCGTCCCGTTTGGATGGCTGATGGCCAGCACCGTCGGCGTGGCCATCTCCCAGTTCTGGCCGTTCAGTGACCGGATTTCCACGTAGGATTGCGGCAGCGAGGAGCGCACCGAGATCGTCAGCGCTCTCTTCGCCTGATTCCCCGGACCTGCGGTGAGGGTGACGGCTCCCGCGCGGGCGTCCAGGTTCGCCTGCACCTCGCCGAGGTGCGTCTCGAATGTTGTCAGAGATGCTTCGAGGCGGGCGGCGTATCCGGCGAACTCCTCATCCGTAAGACCGGCGGATTCCCCGAGAGCCGCAAGCAGGTTCCCGGCCCTCGTCAGATGCTGGCTCGCGGCAGTGAGCACCGGACCGCCGTTGCTGACCGATGTCCGCAGCGCCTCGATCCGCGCGCCGGCGTCCGTGATCCGGGAGTCCAGCGCTGCAAGCACGGGAGCCCGCTCCGCCTGGTCGATCATGCCTTCAGAGCTCGCGGCGAACGACTGGATGAGGGCGTCGTAGACCTGGTCGCGCTCGGTATCCAGGAAGGACCCAACGAGGTTTCCCGCGAACACCGCGTTCGCGGCCTCTTTCGCCGCCTCCTGCGCCGTCCAGTCTGCAAGCATGGATGTATAGCGACCGTCGGCGGCGCTCTGGGCGGTTATGGCTTGCGTGAGCAACCCCACCGCCCGATCGCGCTCGGATGTCGCGGCACTCATGTCTTCCTCCGCGCTCTTCCTGTTTTGTTGCGTCACGGCAATCGCCGCCCTGGTCGTTTCCAGCCGCGTGCCCGCTGTCTGATAGTCCTTCTCCAGACCGGCCACGACAGCGGTCTGCGCGCGCAGGGCCGCATCGTTCTGGATGAACCGCGCGTTGGCCCAATCGGCATGGTCGGAGGTGGCGCCGTTGCCGGCATCGGTCACGAGCAGCCGAACGGACTGCACGCCGGCGAGATCCACCGACACCTGCTTCGCGGGCATCGTGCCGGTCATGATTCCGCTGTCATACAACTTCTTGCCGTCCCCCCAGACCTGGAAGACGACGCGGCCCGCTCCGCTGGTTTCGTCATCGACGCCGATGACGCTCTCGAATCGCGCGTACTTGCCTCCGGCCGGGAAGGCCAGGCTGGACGGCGCATGGACCCCGAGTCCGGTGGCATAGGAGACGCCGCGCAATTTCAAGGTCCGGCCGTCCGTAGCGCCGCGTTCGCCGTTGCTTCTGTTGCGTTCCATGGGCCCCCAGGCGTTGCTCTGGGAGGTGATCAGGAGATTCGCTGCGTCCACCGCGCGCAGGCCTCCCGTTTCCATGGCCGTGAGGCGGGCATTCGCCCAGTCGGCATGATCGAACGTATTGCCGTTGCCGCCGTCCGTCACGACCAGCTTGAGGGACTGTATGTTCGTCAGATCGACCGAGACGGCCCGGGCCGCCGTTGTGCCGGTCATCACGCCGCTGTCGAAGAGTTTCCTGCCGTCGCCCCATACCTGAAAAATCACGCTGCCGTTGCCGCGTGTTTCGTCATCGATCCCGACCATCGCTTCGAACTGGGTGTATTTGCCTCCCGGCGCCAGGGTGACGGTCGATGGTGCGTGCACACCGAGGCCTTTGGCATAGGTGAGCCCGCGCATGGTGATCGTGCGTCCGTCGCCTGCGCCGGCTTCTGCGTTGCTGCGATCCCGTTCCACCGGTCCCCAGCCGTTGGTCGACGTGGAGAACAGATCGCTCGTGGCAACAGTGGGAACGAGAGAGGGGATCGATGCACGCGCGTCCGTCAGGCGTTTGCCGAGAGACGTCAGTGCGGTGCGTTCGGAGAGTTCTTGCGCCGATAAACCGTTGAGCGTGTCCTGCAACGCCTGCATGCGGGCCGCAATGTCGGTGCGCCGGGTTTCCGTGCGGTCCACGGCGGCCCGTGCGCTCTCGGTCATAGTGGCAGTCTCCAGCGCGGTCTGCTCTGCTGCGCGCAGATCGGAGGCAGTGACACCGGGCGCAAGACGCATCGAATCCGTCTGTGCGGTGCCCGTGTCCGCAAGAAGCTGCGCCACAAGCGCGCTGACATCGGAGCGGAAGTTGGGAAGAACGACTGCGGCGGGAGCGGCGTCCGGGAGATCCCGGACTTCGAGGCGTTCCAGACGAGGCGAGAAGGTGGGGCGCATGGGAAGGGGGAGGAAAGGAAATCGAGATCATCAAACAGCCTCTTGTGCGTACGGAGTAGGCCCCGACTGCAGCCGAGTGGACGATCATCGGACTTTCCGGCTCCAGGCAGGGCTCAATCCTGTTCCGGAGCCTTGTGGAACGCGAGAGCTGCAGCGTGATGTCACCCCGCTGCTCTCCGGCGGATAAAAAGAAGGCTTTTGCCTGTTGTCTATTGAAAAGACGCCGTGTGGCTCTCCATACTGGTCGCGTACTTTTCCCTTTCTCCTTTTTTGTATGGTGCGCTCCTTTCAGCTGACAAAAGCGCTGATGATGCCGTTCATCGCCGGAATCCTCATTGGCGTGGCCGGAACATCCCTCGGTGCGACGATTCTTGGTTCTTCCGTCTTCTCGGACGTGCAGCCCGGTTCCTATTACGATGCTGCGGTGGGCCGTCTCAACGCTGCCGGCATCGTCAAAGGCAGCAACGGCCTCTTTAAGCCAGCCGACTTCGTGACCCGCGCGGATGTGGCGGTGATGCTCGACCGTGCCATCAACGGCGGCGAGCTGACGGCCAGCTCCTCGAGCCGCAGGTCCACGTCTTCGTCGTCCAGTTCATCCTCTTCCTCAAGCACGTCCTCGGTGGCGGGCGCGGGAAGCATCCACTTCACCACCACCGGCTTCACGGTCGGCGGCTCGGTGACGCGCGCGACGGCCACGGTCGTCCGCACGGGCGGTGACACCGGCATCGTCAAAGTCGATTATGCCTTCGGCGGCGGCACCGCCGTCTCCGGCACGGACTACTCGCTGTCCTCCGGTACGATCACGTTCATCCAGGGTGAAACCACCAAGACGATCACGGTCAGCTTGATCCAGCGCGTGGACAGGGGAGCCCTGACGCTCGGCGCGACGCTCAGCAATCCAACCGGTGGCGCGTCCATCTCGACGCCGTCTTCCCTCACCCTGACGCTCCTCGGCAACGGCAAGGGCGCCAACTCGGCCGCGACGGGCACGGGCTCCACGACGAGCGGTGGCGGAAGCAGCAGCACGTCCTCGGTCAACGGCGCCGGTTCGTTCATCTTCAGCGCCAATACCTACTCGGTGGATGAGAACGGCGGAGCTCTCACGATCACGGTAAACCGCGTCAACGGCAGCAACGGCGCCGTCACGGTCAACTACGCCACGGGTGGTGGCACGGCCACGGTTGGCACGCATTACAGCAACACCACCGGCACGCTCAACTTCGGGGCCGGCGAGACGAGCAAGACGTTCTCCGTCCAGGTGGCCGACAACGGCACCATCGATGGCAATAAGACCGTCAACCTGACCCTCACCACGCCCACGGGCGGCGCCAACATCATCACGCCTTCCACGGCGGTGATGACGATCGTCGATACCGAGGCCGGCGCCACGTCGGGCACGGGCAGCCTCCAGTATTCCGCTCCGTCCTACACGATCCTCGAGTCCGCGGGCGCAGTGACGATCACCATCCAGCGCGTCGGCAGCAACAAGGGCACGGTGAACGTGAACTACGCCACGAGCGACAGCACGGCCACGAGCGTCTCGGACTACACGCCGAAATCCGGCACCATGACCTTCCTCCCAGGCGAGATGACCAAGTCGTTCGACGTCCTGATCATCAAGGACGCCTTGGTCGAGCCGGAGGAGATTATCAACCTCGCGCTCAGTTCCGTCACCGGGCCCGCCACCCTGGGTGCTCAGAGCACGTCCTACATCAAGATCAACTGAGAGGCTTAGGCCATCTCCCTCAAAGCCCGCGAACTGCGGGCTTTTTGGTATTCCGGGGTGGGTCTTCTGCTAGGCTTTGACCCTATGGGAGGTGCGCTGCTGGTCTTCGTCGGCATGATCATCGCGGCGACCAGCCTGTTGATCGGCGCCCTTCGCGGCATGCCGATGCCGCATCTGCCGGGGGATATTCTCCTCGGGCAGGGGGACGGCGCCGTCTGGGTGCCCGTCGCCGGATGCCTCTTTCTCGCGTTCATTTTCACGATGATCATCCGCGCCCTGTTCCGCCGCTGATATGCCCGAACGTTACTGTCAGATCCACTACACCTCGCCCATCGGCCTCGTCCGTTTCGTCGGATCGGACAAGGGCATCGTCGCCGTCGCCTTCGTGAGTGCGGAGTCCGAGCGCGACCGATACGACGCCGTGACGTCGAAGACCGACGTGCCGGTGTGGCTGATGCGCGCGCTGGAGCAGGTGCGCGAATATTTCGAGGAAGAGCGCGTGGCATTCCACGATCTGCCGCTGCTGCTGGAAGGCACCGAGTTCCGCTTGGAGATCTGGGAGGAGCTGCTGCGCGTCCCGTACGGCGAGACCCTCACGTACGCCGAACTCGCCCGCAAAGCCGGACACATGGGAGCCGCGCGGGCCGTGGGCGGCGCAGTCGGGTCCAACCCCGTGTCCATCATCGTGCCTTGCCATCGGGTCATCGGCGTTGCGGACATGGGCGGCTACGCGTGGGGCACGGACCGCAAAGACTGGCTCCTGCGCCACGAGCGCGAGGTGCGTCACGCGAAACTCGCCCCGATCTCGGTGCTGGCGGAGTGAGGGAAAACAAAAACCCCGGACCGTGCGATCCGGGGTTCTGAAGACGAAAGGGGATCAACGCACGCGCGTCGTCACCGTGTCGTTGTCGCCGTCCGCTTCGGCCTCAAACTCGATGCGGTCGCCCGGGCGCGCATCGCGGTTCACGCGGACCGAGACGGTCAGATTGCGGCTGGAGCGGGCGCCCACGTAGACGTCCTCCCACTCCACTTCGTCGCGACGCACGTCATCACCGCCGTCCGAAGCGGAGAAGAAATCCGTGTCTTCATCCAGAAAGGCATTCACATCCACGCGTCGGTCGGACGAGCTGTCGTTCTCCAGGTGGATCGTGTAGGTCAGCAGCTGCCCTTCGATCACTTCGCTTGTGGAGGCGCCGACCTCGACCGTGATGTCGTCACAATCATCGTACCGGTCGCAATCGTCATAGCCGTCATCGCAATCGTCGTATCGGTCACAGTCATCGTCACAGTCACGGTACCGATCGCAATCGTCTCTGTAGTAGTAGCGGCCGTTGGAGTAGTAGCAGCGGTCGTAGCGCGGGTTGCAGTCGTCATCGTCGTAGCGGTCGTAGTCCTCGATGCGCGTCACCACCTGATCGCGGCTGCCGTCAGCTGAGACATTCAAGCGGACCGCGTCGCCGTCGCGGAGATCCTCATCCACGCGGACACGCAGGGTCACTGTGCTGCTGCTGCGGGCACGGAGCGTGAGCGGCCAACGTACCTGATCCCCACCGCTGCGGCGTCCGCCGTTGGACGCGGAGACGAAGTCCGTGTCGGGGTCCAGATCAGCAATGACTGTGACAGAGCGGGTGCTGCCCAGATCGTTGCGGACGTAGATCGAGTAATTGATGAAGTCGTCCGGTTCGACGGGATCCGGGGCGGCGGTCACGCGGACGCTCACTCTGCCATTGCCGCTGTACGGGTCGTAGTAGGTATTTCCGTAGTTGTAGCCGCTGTTGTAGGTATTGTTGTACGAGTTCCCGACGTTGCCCTGGAAGTAGCTGAAGTCGGTGCACTCGCCACGCAAGTTGTAGGCGTGACAGACGAAGCCTGGGTAATTACGGTACGGCAGCGAGAGGTCTTTCGCTTCAGCGCTCTGTGCAAAGAACAGCGATGCCAGCAGCGCCATGTTTCCCAGAGTCTGTGTGAGTCTGCGTGCCGGTGATGTGCGTCCATGACGGCGCGAAAGGGGGATGTCAGTCATGGGACTAAACGTACGATTCCGCGTCAACTATGGTCAAGAATTCGCTCTTGCCGTCCTCTGCGTTTTGAAGAACAGCAAGACATCAACGCTCTGCGCGGTCAATGTACTGCTGAGTTGACGGTCGCGGCAGACATCAAACCTCATTCATCTACGCCGTCAATGGATGACCCGCCCGGCAAGAGCATTTGCGTGGACGAATCGCCGGAAGGCGTACACTTTCTTTGTCTCCTTCCCCCTACCTCTCCTATGTGTGGTTGTTCCAAAGGCGGCTGTGCCGGCTGCAAGCTCTTCGGCGCGGTTGTCGCTCTTCTTCTGACGCTCACCACCATCGCGGCCCTCGTCGGCGTGTGGGTCACGCACTTCACGGAAAGCGGCATGCTCTTCGGGTCGCTCAATGGTTCGGTTGCTCTCATCACGCTCATCATCTCCCTCATGGCCTGGATCAAGGTCGCCAAGAAGATGTGTCCCTGCGCTAAGGGCGCGTGTGGCGGGGGTTCCTGCGGGGGCTGCCCCTGCGGCAAGGCGGGTTGCGACTGCAAGTCAGGTATGGACTGCGGCAAGTGTCCTGCGTGCAAGCACATGCCGTGCACCTGCAAGTGATGTTTTTGGCGTAGATTTCAAAAGAAAGAAGGCGTCCGGTGGACGCCTTTTTTCGTGTGCCAGCTCTTGCGCTGGGACTCTCGGGGGTCCAGACTTCCGCGCTCCGCCTTTTACGGGTAGAATAGGCGGGATCTGAGGGCCTCAGGGCCTTTTCCCCGACTCCCGTATGAAGATCCGCAACATCGCCATCATCGCTCACGTCGACCACGGCAAGACGACCCTCGTCGACGCGCTCCTCAAGCAGGGCGGCGCCTTCGCCGCTCATGAGCAAGTGGGCGAACTTATCATGGACAGCAACGACCAGGAGCGCGAGCGTGGCATCACGATCTACGCCAAGAATACCTCCATCAAGTACAAGGACTGCAAGATCAACATCGTCGACACGCCTGGCCACGCGGACTTTGGCTCCGAAGTGGAGCGCGTTCTGCGCACCGTCGACTGCGTGCTGCTCGTCGTAGACGCGCAGGAAGGTCCGATGCCCCAGACGAAGTTCGTTTTGAAGAAATCCCTTCAGCTCGGGCTCAAGCCGATCGTTGTCATCAACAAGATCGACAAGCCCGCCGCACGCCCGATGCAGGTGGTGGACATGGTCTTCGATCTCTTCGTGTCGCTCGGCGCCAATGACGAGCAGCTCGACTTTTCGTACATCTTCGCCATCGCTCGCGAGGGCATCGCCAAGAAGACGCTCGATCAGGATTCCAAGGATCTCACGCCGCTTTTTGATCTCATCATGGAGAAGGTGCCGGAGGCCCAGCAAAACGTCGCCGCGCCGTTCCGCATGCAGCCGAGCGCGCTCGGATACGACAACTATCTGGGCCGCCTCGCCATCGGACGCGTGTTCGAGGGCACGGCAAAAATGGGTGACAAGGTCTACGTGAAGACGGCGGACGGCAAAACCCGCCAGGGCAAGATCACCAAAGTCTGCGTGATGATGGGCCTCAAGCGCGTGGAAGTCCCCGAGGCGTCCGCGGGCGACATCGTCACGATCGCCGGTATCCCCGATATCTACGTGGGCGAGACGATCACGACCGACGAGAACGCCGAGGCGCTCCCCGCCATCAAGATCGACCCGCCGACCATCTCCATGAATTTCCTCGTCAACAATTCCCCGTTTGCGGGCAAGGAAGGCACGCTCGTCACGACGCGCCATATCAAGGCTCGTCTCGACAAAGAGAAGGAGACGAACGTCGGTCTGCACATGGAGGAGATCCCCGGAACCGACTCGTATAAAGTCTCCGGGCGCGGCGAGCTGCACCTCTCCGTGCTTCTGGAAGACATGCGCCGCGAGGGCTTCGAGCTCCAGGTGTCGCGCCCCGAGGTCATCGAACGCACCACGAACGGTGTCCGCGAGGAGCCGGTGGAGCACGCGATCATCGACGTGCCCGAGTCGTCCAACGGCGTCGTCATCGACATGATGGCGCGCCGCAAGGGCGAGATGCTCGACATGAAGACCGAGAACGGCCACACCCGCATGGAATTCAAAGTCCCGACGCGCGGCCTCCTCGGCTTCCGCGGCGACTTTGTCATCGAGACGCGCGGCGAGGGCATCCTCTCGCACTCCTTCCTGACCTACGAGCCGTACAAGGGCGATCTGCCGGGCCGCACGCGCGGTTCCATGATCTCCATGACCGGCGGCGAGACCGTTGCGTTCGGCCTTTGGGGCCTGCAGGATCGCGGCCAGCTGTTCGTCACGCCGCAGACCAAGGTGTACGAGGGCATGATCATTGGCGAGAGCGCCAAGGCGGACGATATGACGGTGAACCCGACCAAGGAGAAGAAGCTCACCAACATGCGCGCCTCCGGCACGGACGAAGCCGTCGTCCTCACGCCCGTTCAGCCGATGACCTTGGAGCAGGCTCTGGAATACATCG
Source organism: uncultured Candidatus Peribacteria bacterium (assembly GCA_964460365.1). Lineage (GTDB taxonomy): Bacteria > Patescibacteriota > Gracilibacteria > Peribacterales > Peribacteraceae > DAISLF01. The sequence goes on from CAYWPL010000009.1 coordinate 29,098, forward strand.
CCGACGACGAGCTGGTCGAGATCACCCCGAAGTCCATCCGCCTCCGCAAGAAGCATCTCAAGGAGACGGATCGCAAGAGGGCGAAGTAAGCGCGGCCCCTGCTACACTCGACGCGTGCCTCTCCTCTCCAAGCATGCCCACGGTCCGGCAGCTGATCTGCTGTGGCGCATCCACCGCGACCCCGGGTTCCGTCACGCGCGATTTGAGGTGCACGCAGGCAAAGGCGAGCTCAAGCGCCTGATCCTCGGCATCGGGCAGATGCATCCCGTCCTGCAGGGCAAGTTCGAGGGGTTCCAGGCGCACCGCATCGCCGCGATCCAGGCGTGGATTTTCCAGGTCTGCCTGCGCCTCACTCGCGAGTACGGTGTGCATTCGTTCGGACAGGAAGGCCTGTGGTCATCGGGCACGGGTGCGGTTGCCTACTCGCGCATTGATCCGTCGCTCCTCGACGCCTGGGCCGTCGAGGTCCGCGATCCGGCGACGGCTCCGCGTTTCCTGCGCCGTGTCTCGGACCAGTGGCGTAAGGCGCTGCGTCGGGGCGACGCCGATGCCGCTGCGCGTCAGGCGTCCGCGCTCAACGGACAGGCCTTGGTGCAGGCATTGGAGCCGGGCGTCAGCGCGTTTCCGCTGGAACAACAGGATGTCCACGGCGTCATCGGGTCGCAGATCGATGCGCTCCATCGCGAGGCCGACACCATCGAACAGTCCGCCGCGTTCCGGTCGATGCGCGCCAAGGGTGGTAGGGGACTCACCCAAGAGGAATATTCCATCGCGGTCCGCCGCAACGCGCTCATCAAGGCGTTCAATGCGCTGCTCACGCATCCCGAGCGCGACCGCAGCATCTTCCGCGAGGTGATGCGCGCCGCCGAGAAGGTCGGCGTCACCGTTTTCGTCCTCGGACAGGCGCACCGCAGCGCCCAACTGCGTCTCGCGCGCGAGCACGGCGACGACGATCTGGTCTATGCCTGGGTGACGCCGCCGCAGCTCTGGCGGTGGGAGGCATTGCTCCGCCGGGCTCTCTGGACATGCTTGGGGATCGTGGTGGCATCCGGAGCCCTCTGGTTTGCGTTTCTTCGCTGATCCAAGCGGAAGGCTCTATTGCCAAAAATCATGTTTTATTCTATAATAGTCATAACAAACCTGCTACACTTCGCTGTTCACGGACGACTATGAGCAACCAACGTTTCCGCATCCTGCTCTTCAACGTCGGCTACGCCACGGCTCTCAACGGATCCCTCCGTGATTACCTGCTGAAGTTTTACCGGTATCTCTACACGCCCCGCAGCGTCATCCGTCGCGTGCGCCAGGCGATCTATCACCTGTTGCAGCGCGAGAAGCCCGACGTCGCCTGCTTTGTGGAGATCCATCGCAAAACCGGCTGCGTTCCGCACCCGCACGTCTACACCTGCTCGGACATCGGCAACAAATACGGCGAACGCAGTCCGCTCCGTCGGATGCCGTTCTTCCGCGACAACTGCAATGGTTTCTTCGCCAAAGGCGATCTGCCGTTCGACAAGATCTACTTCAAGAACGGCACGAAGAAACTGATCTACGAGATCAAGCTGCGCGAGGACGTCTCACTGATGCTCGTGCACTTCTCGCTCGACCGCGAGGTGCGCAAGCGCCAGTGCGGAGAACTGAAAGTTATCGTCAAAGCTCGTCGCAACGTTATCCTCTGCGGGGACTTCAACATCTTCCGCGGACGCAGCGAACTGGAGCAGCTCGCGGAGGACTGCGATCTCAGGATCGTCAACGCCGCCGACGAGCCCACTTTCCCAGCGTCGCGTCCGACGAAAACCCTCGATCTCTTTCTCTGTCCGAAGCACATCCGCTTCGCGGAGACCAGAGTGCTGCGCGGCGTGCATGCGTCGGATCACCTGCCGGTGATGCTGGAGATGGAGCTGGCGTGAGGTGCTTCTGAGTCTGCACATCCACAAACTATGTCATCCCGAGTAGAAAGCCGCGGAGCGGATTTCGTAACGAGGGAGGCCAAACAATTCTCATCCTGAGCCTGTTGAAGGACATTCATTCTTTCTTGGGCGCTGCCGCTTGGGCGGCACTTCTTTGGGTCGCCAAAGAAGTGCCCAAGAAAACTCCCTCGCATAACTCACGCTTTCTACGGAAAGCGTTCGGTATGCTCGATCTTTTATTGAAGATGCCGGGTTTCGGAGATGTGTGTTTCTTGTGTGTTTTTTGCGGGTGGGAGTCCGCGCGCCACGGGGGGTGGGGGGAGACCCTGTCTGCGCTCCGCAGAGCGCGTCGAGCCGGCGGCGCCGAAGCCCTGGAGGCGCCGTCCCGGCGAGACACAGGGTCGGGTGGAGGAGGATTGGCGCGCGGTGAGCTTTTCTTTGGTCCTTTCTTTTGTCTGGCTGACAAAAGAAAGGACGACCCTGGATAGGCCTGTTTCTCGTGAAACGAGCTGACTGACAAGAAAAGAAAGACCTGCGTCAGCCTCATTCCCGCTTCAACACCCGGATCGTCCCCGCAGAGGCGTTCAGATCCACCACGTCGCCGGGGCGCAGATCGTCCCCCGGAAAGACGTGGACGAGCATCGGGATTTTGCGCTCGCGCGCGATGATCGCGAGGTACGAGAGGAGATCGCCGTGCTCGCAGACAATGCCACCGATGCGGCTCAGATACCGCGTGAGATCCGCTGACGGTGTTGATGCGCAGAGGATCGCGGGGCCGCGCACGGTGGCGAGTGCGTCTTCTGTCACGAGCGTACCGCTCGCATTGCCTGGTGACACGCAGAGCGGCTTCAGGTGGGTGTGGAGACGGGGGCGGTCGGAGAGGATCGGGGGCAGGTGCATACCCGACAGCGAGGCGAATGTCTCGCGGCGCGCATGGCACTCGGTTTGCGGGATGCGTCCGGAGAGGAGTTCGTCCAGCAGGGCGAAGAACGCGAGCGTCGGGTCGGGAAGACTCGCGACCGCGGGATCGCGCAGCACGGCCGCGCGCACGGGTTGGAGCAGTTTGATAGTCAGCCAGCGGCCCATCTCGCGGAGCGCGTTCCATCGCTGTGCGGAGACGATCACTGGGCTCAGGACAGCCTTGCGCTCCTCGGACAATCCCTGCCACCACGAGGTCAGTTCCCACGCCGAGCCTGGTGCGGGTAGCACGCCGAAGAACGGCGATGTGTCCGAGAGTTCCAGCGTGTTGCCGAGCATGCCTGCCGGCGGCGGGGGCAGCGGGGGTAGGGGATCGCGGGTCGCGCGCGCGTCGGGCACGAGAGCCGCGCTGAGGAGCGCAGCGAGATGCACCGACTCGTCGCCGAGTGCGCGCCGGAGACTCAGCAGCGCTTTGGTCGCGCAGATGTCCACGGCTGCGACGGTCTCGTACTGTTCCAGGAACCTGCCGAGCGCCGCGCGCAACGGCATGCCGTCTGACGGCCGGTCTTTGAGCAGTGCGCACAGCTCGCGTTCAATTGCCTCTTCCTCACGGTCGGGTGTGAGCTTCTGCGTCGCCGCGCCGTTGCGCATCGTTGTCCAGAGCCCGCGGATCGACCGGAACGACGCCCCGGAGTTTTTCGGCTTCAGGCAGCTGAAGGCCGGCAGCAGCGTGTGGAGCTCTTTTTCTTTGTCGACGAATAGTTCATTGCCGACCGTGACGAAGAAATCTCCGCCGCGATAGCGCATGTTGAACCGTGCGTGGGCGCGTTCCACCGGACCGCCGGCGGCATGAAGACGGCGCAGCAGATCGAGCGTCACCGGCGTCGGGCGCGGCGCGAGCTCGGTGAGGTCGCTCTTCTCGTACCGGAACGCTTTGCGCGCGGGGAGGGTTTCATCCAGATACCGTGCCTGCGCGGAGCGCGCGGCGTTGAAGGCGGTGATGGGACGCGAGCGCAGCAAATACCAGTCTTTCTTCCAGAGGCGCCATTCGATCTCTTGCGGCGATCCGAGCAATTCCTCGGTCTTCTTCCATTCTCGCACCGCGTAGCCGAAATCCGGCAGATCCGTGCGCGGCTCGTGTTCGTTCCACAGGAAGCGCATGCGCCGCACGTTGCCATCCGGTCCGCCGCGCCGTTCCTCCACCGCCATCTCACGCTCACCCGAGGGATCGCGCGTCACGGTGACACCCGCGATGCCGGCGGGGATATGTTCCTGCACGATAACCGCTCCCGTCGATGCCGAGGCCATGGTGCGCAACGCCGCAATCAATCCGTCCGGCGCGCACTCGCTGACGAGGCCGGAGTCCGTCAGGCGCAGTTCGTATCGCTTGGCCGGCAGATGACGCTTCACTTCTTCCGCGAGCATGGATGCCTGCGCATCGCCGGTCTCGGAACGCAGCAGCGCCATGTCCGTCGCGCGGATGACGGCGAACAACGGAACATTGAACCCTGCTTCCAGCAGACGGGCGAGCGTGATGGCATCGGCGGGCGCGTCGGGGCTGTGCCGGAGAACGGACGGGGTCAGCAGGGTCATGAGGGGGTTCATTCTATCGGCCTCCCGTCGGGAAGAAACCCGAAATGGGCTTTGACTTGATAGAAGCAGGGAATATTGACTGATATTTAAAAAAGTAGTATTTTGCCCCGCTATGGTTCGTCCCATCCGCCTCTCTGCCCTGCTTGGCGTCTGCGTTGCGACGCTGCTCGTTGCGTCGTGTTCCGGCGGCGGACGTGGCGGCGCGGGTGGCGGCAGTTCGGTGCTCGGCTCCGGCTCGACGGCATCCGGATCCGGATCGAGCGTGTCCTCGTCTGCCTTCCAGTACTTCCGCCGCAGCAGTTTCTCGGTTCTCGCCGTGCGCACGTCCTCCAGCTCGTCCGTGAAATCCGCGATCGCGGCTGTCGCAGGATCGTCGGCGCGTTCTTCCAGCCGGTCATCCGTCGCGGGCAAGCCTCTTCCGCCCGTCTCGTCCACGCGCCGTGTCTACGATCTCACCGCGCCTGCCGCGACCGGCAATGCCGGGATCCAGATTGCCCCGGATCGCCGCGAAGCCACGGCCGGTGGCCTCATCGGCTTTACGGTGACCATTCGCAACGCGTCCAAGACCGCCCTCAAAGATGTTCCCGTCGTCTTCAGCTTCTCGCCCGCCCAGCTCACGATCGTGAAGTCCGACGGCAAGAACGGCGTGGATACCGTGCAGTGGACGATCAGGGCGCTTGGAGCCGGACAGAAGCGCGCGCTGCGGGTCAGTGTCCGTGTGACCGACGGCCAACCTGTGCTGGAGACGATCCGCGCCACTGCCACCGCCACCGTCGGAGGCGCGCCCCTCAGCGCATCATCCGATCTGTCTCTGCTTACGAGCCTCCCCAACACCGGCCCCGGTGACTTCGCGGGCCCTCTGGAAAACACGCGTCGTTTCCTCTCGCCATACGGCCCTTCGTCCGCCGCCGCGATCCCCGCGATCGTGTGGGCCGCGACGATCGTCTGCGGTCTGGCCCTCGGCGTGCGCGCGGCGCGCCGGTTCATCTGAGCGCGATATCACGGGTTTTCAGTTGGATTGGTGCCGCGCCGGTGTGACAATGCAGCGCGATGGCTTCATGGTTTCCCCGTCTGGCATCGGCCCTCGTTGTCTTCAGTCTTTCGGTCACTCCCGCTCTGGCCGCCGTGCCGCGCGGCTTCACGCAGGTCGGATCGTTCCCCGGTGTGTCCCTCTACAAGCAGCGCCGCGATTACGTCCAGGTGCTCAACCGCCGCCAGGGCGCGCGCCTGCGGATCCTGCACGGGACGCCCCACGAGGAGGGCCTGTTCGTGAATTTTGACCGCAAGACGGTCGGGGACTGGTGGGCTCACTGGTCCGAAACCCATCCGCAGGCCGTCTCCGTGGCAAACGGCCAGTTTTTCGATACGACTGATCCGGACACCGCGCCGCTTGCGTTCAGCATCAAGGCCGATGGCAAAGTCTACGAGGGTTACGGCGACCTGACGGAGTTCCGCGGCGGCAAGCGCATGCTCATCATCGGCGCGACGCGCGACCGCGTTGTCCCGTACGACGATGACGCGGTGTCGCTCGTGAAGCTGCGCGAGAGCGACGCGATCGTCGGACTCTCGCCCGATGCCGACAAGCGCCCGACCGCTCCGCGCCCGCGCACGTTCCTCGGTGTGACGCGGGATGGCCGCACGGTGGTCTTCAGTTCCACCGTCGCCACGCAGATGTACGCCAACCGGGTGCTGCGGAGCTTTGGCGTTCCGGCGGATCAGGTGCTGATGCTCGACGGCGGCGCGTCGACGCACCTCCTCTACGACAGTCGCGTCCTCGTTCCGGCGGACAAGCTGGGCGAGACCTTCGCCGCGCGCGAAAAACTTCCGCAGATGCTGGGGATCGAGGCGGGGCCGGGAGAGTGAGAAAAAAACCCCGTAGCGGAGGTTCATGAACCTCCGCTACGGGGTAAGAAAATTGAGCTATCAGAGCGAATCTGCCCGCAAGACTTTCTCCGGGTGGAGCACCGTGCCGACGTGGCTGACGCCCGTCGTGCACTCGTTGTTTACGTTGACGTTCGGCGCCTCGGCGAGAGCCAGTAGGCCCGCCTTGATCTGGGCCGGCGTCGAGCCGGGGAATTTCTTCAGGTAGAGGGCGGCAGCACCCGAGACGTGCGGCGTCGCCATGCTCGTACCGCTGATCGTGTTGTAGCCGCTGTTCAGCCAGGTCGAGTAGATCGACACGCCCGGAGCGCCGATGAGGCGCGCGGCGTCGACTGCCAGCGTGGCGTAGTTGGAGAAGCTAGCGAACGTGTCATCCGGTCCGTAGCTCGTCGCCGCTCCGCCGCCGCAGCTCGCACCGTTGCTGTCGGCGAGCGCCGAAACGGCGATCACCTCCGGGTATGCAGCCGGGACCGAGTTCTTCACGTCGCCGCCGTTGTTGCCCGCGGCCACCACGTAGGTGACGCCCGCAGCGACAGAGTTGCAAATCGCTTTGCGCAGAGCGGAGCTATTGCAGTTGGCGCCGGCCGTTCCACCACCACCAAGGCTCATGCTGGCGATCTTGATGTGCGAGGACTGCGACGTGACCCAGTCGATGCCGCAGATCACCTGGCTCCACGTGCCACCACCGTTCCTATCGAGGACGCGAACAGCCCAGATTTTGGCTTTGGGAGCGACTCCGACGGCCCCGATGCCGTTCTCCACCGCGGCAATCGTGCCCGCGACGTGCGTGCCGTGGCCGTTCTGGTCGTCGTAAGCCGCGCGGTTCTTGTTGAGGCAGTTGTAGCCGCCGAGGATGTTCGCCTGCAGGTCGGGGTGGTTCTTCTGGATGCCGGTGTCGATCACGGCCACCTCGATATTCTCGCCTTTGTTCAATTTGTTCTCCGCGTTCGCGCGGTCGACGCCCGTCGGGAGCGTCTGGGCGAGGGCCTGGGGACCGGACTTGTCGCCCTCGATGGAGACCTCGTAATCCTCGGAGACGGACGCGACGCGCGGGTCGGCCTGCAGGTTCTTCAGCTTTCCCTCGGGCAGATGCACCGCGAAGCCGTTCATGGCGTGCTTGTACACTTGGAGGCGCTGGCCGCCGTTCTTCTGCGAGAGCTCATCGGACACGCTCTCTGCATCCACGCCGTCCTTGAGCGTCACGATGTACTGATCCTTCACCTTGCCGTTCTGCGAGGCGCTGTCTACCAGATCACCAGATTTCACCGCGTGGGAGAAGAGGGGGATCAAAAGCAGGCCGATCGACAGAAAAAACAGGCTGTAGCGACGCATACGGCTAGATGGGGAAAATGCCGGAAGAGCATGCCACCTGGGAGGTCAGAATTCAACCAAACCGGCTGGCATTAAGAGGCAAAAAAGCATACCCGGAGAGGACATGCACTTTTACTTTTCTGGATGCCAAAAAACCTCAAATATTGCTCACAAAAAAGCCCGCATGCGCGGGCTCTTTTGAAATCTCGGAAGATCGATTAGTTCATCGTGGCGCAGATAACGTAGGCGGTGACAGTCCAACTGCCGCCTTCATTGCTTGCCTCAAGGCCGACTGCTGTCCACGTATCATCATCTGCGGGGAAGCTCTGGCTAACAACAACGTTAGTGGCAACACTGACGCTTCCACCACCACCAATCAATTTCTTGCCCGGTGTGCAGTTGGCAGAAACGGACTTGTTGTTGCTGGAGCTGCCGCTTACAGCAGAGATCTTCTCCCAGCCGCTGACACCGTTCGTACCATTGGTACCGTTTGTGCCATTGGTTCCGTTCGTACCGGGAGCGCCGGTGTCTCCGGTGTCACCTTTGTCACCCTTGGGGCCGGTGTTTCCCGTGTCGCCCTTGTCACCCTTATCGCCTTTGTCCCCCTTTGCTCCGGTATCGCCCGTGTCGCCTTTGGCACCCGTGTCGCCGGTATCGCCCTTGTCACCCTTCAGGCCCTGATCGCCAGTGTCTCCTTTATCCCCCTTCTCACCCTGGATTCCCTGGGCACCTGTCTCACCGATGTCACCCTTGTCGCCTTTGTCTCCCTTGTCACCCTTCAGACCCTGGGGACCAACGTCACCCTGATCTCCCTTGTCGCCCTGCGGACCCTGGAGGCCCTGGGGACCGGTCTCGCCCGTGTCGCCTTTGTCACCCTTGTCGCCCTTATCACCTTTGTCACCCGTGGGACCGACCGCTCCCTGAGGACCCGTGGCGCCGTCGGCGCCATTGGCGCCCGTCGCTCCGGTGTCACCCTTGTCGCCTTTGTCTCCCTTATCACCTTTGTCACCCTTATCACCCTGCGGGCCCTGGGCTCCGGTGTCGCCCTGTTCACCCTGCGGGCCCTGGGCTCCGGTCTCACCCTGCGGTCCCTGCGGGCCCTGAATGCCATTGATACCGCTGGCCCCGGGAACACCCTGCTCGCCCTGCGGACCCTGGGGGCCTTCCGCACCCTGGGGGCCCGTGGGGCCGGTGTCACCCGTGTCGCCCTTCTCTCCTTTGTCTCCCGTGGCGCCCTTGTCTCCGGCGGGACCCTTATCGCCCGTGGGACCCTTATCGCCGGTGGCACCCTGGCCGCCGGTCGGACCGGCGATGCCCTGCGGACCCTGGTCACCCGTGGGGCCTTTGTCTCCCGTGGGACCCTTGTCGCCGACGGGACCCTGCGGGCCGGCTGCACCGGTGGTCAGCGGGATGCTGATGTAGAGGTCTTTCTTGCCGCAGTCCTGTTTCTTGAAATCGCTGCCGATCACTTTCACGGCGCCGCTCTCCTTGATACACACATCAATGGAGGTCGGCAGAGCAGCCAACGCTGCGGGAATAGAAGCTCCGAGCGTCGAAACGACGAAGGCCGTTCCCACGATGAGCGCTGATTTCTTCTGGGCGAAGTTCATAAAACAGGGAATATAAAGAGATAGAAGTAGAGAACCGAAATTGGCAAAAAGCATAGCCCGCCAAAAATTGCAGTCAATTCATAAATATGGTGGCCATGAACTTTGTCGGAAATCCTGGCATTCGGCTGCCTCGTCTCATCCTTGGCACCTTGTCACGCGCTGCGGGCCCGCCTGTGCGAGAGTGCGAGAGAGACGGCGAACAGCGCAGCCACGACGACATCGGCGATCCGCCAGATTCCCGAGGTCAGGTAGAGCGGCGCGAATGGGTTGAACACCACGGCGACGGCGACAAAGCACCATACCTCGAACATCTTTCCCTCCTTACATGTCCGTCGCGCGATCACGAGCGCTGCGCCCATCACCACCCAGTCCAGTATCTGGTAATAGACGTAGGGGAATGTGCCGAGCGCGCCGAGGAGCAAGACGATGGCGAGCAGCGTGAGCCATGTTTCGGATGACCAGGTTTTCATGGCTCTATGAAAACACACCTGAATACAGGAGTACAGACTGACCATGTAAAATGCCTCGGAGGAGGGTTTCTGCAAAAATGTCCGCTTTTTCTCTTGGGATGTAAGAAAACCTATGCATGGACTTTTTTGCCTATCGAATGTCGATTTCTCACTAAATTCTTGACAAAAACACCTAAAAAAGACTAAATTTTTTGTTCATGTTTTGGTCTTGCCTTCAGGTTCGGCAGTTCGTAGTGTTTCATTGATTCTTTCTGTACTTTTTCCTCCGTTTAATTATGCGGACCGCCTCCCCCCTTCGTCGCCTGGTTGCGCGATTCAACCTTGCGGCGTTTTCTGCTTATCTGATCGCCACCTCGGTGATGGCTGCGTTGCCGCAGTTCGTGCCTTTGGCACACGCCGCTGGCGGTCTTGCCATCACCAAGACGGCGAACACGTCGACTCCGGCTCCGGGAGCGAACGTGACCTACACGATCACTGCCACGAACAACTCCACGAACACGCACGCCGACGGCGTCGTGATCACGGATACCTACCCTTCCCAGATGACCTTCGTGTCGGCCGTGAAGACGGGTGGAACCGAGGGCAATGCCATCACCTGCGTCAACAGCAATGCGTTGCACAAGATCACTTGCACCTACGATGGTCCCGCGTCCAACAACCTGCATAAGCAGGGCAACACGTCTATTATCACGGTCGTCCTGACGGCCGACAGCACCTGCGGCGCAGTTCGCCAGAACACCGCACAGGTCACGTCGACCACGAGCAGCCTCTCGCCGAGCACGGCCAGCGTGAACGCTTCCGTCACGGTCACCTGCCCCACGACGGGAACGCTGCACGTCATCAAGAACACGGTCGGTGGTAACGGTACCTTCCACTTCACGGGTGCTGGCACGTTCGACATCACGACCTCCGGCAACACCGGCACGCACGACATCACGGGCCTCTCCGCCGGCAGCTACACGGTCAACGAGACCGCCGATGCCGCCTGGGACACGGTCAACGGTTGTATCGGCGTCTCCGTGACGGCCGGCAACACCACCAACTGCACGATCACGAACACCCTCAAGAAGGGCACGATCCACGTCACCAAGAACACGGTCGGTGGCGATGGCACGTTCCACTTCACGGGTGCCGCGAGCTTCGACATCACGACCTCCGGCAACACCGGCACGCACGACGTGACGGGTCTCGACGCGGGTACCTACTCCGTCAATGAGACGCCTGATGCCGCTTGGACCACAGTCAACGGCTGCCAGAACGTCTCCGTGACCTCGGGCAACACTACGAACTGCACCATCACCAACACCCTCAAGAACGGCACGCTCCACGTCATCAAGAACACGGTCGGTGGCGATGGCACGTTCAACTTCACGGGTGCCGCGAACTTCGGCATCACGACCGTTGGTAACACCGGCACGCACGACGTGACCGGCCTCGCCGCTGGCACCTACTCGGCCAACGAGACGGTTCCCGCCGGCTGGGACAAAACAGGCGACACCTGCCAGAACGTCTCCGTGACCTCGGGCAACACCTCGACCTGCACCGTGACCAACACGAAGCGCGGTCACATCATCGTGGTCAAGGACGCCGTCCCGAACGATGCCCAGGACTTCACCTTCACCAACAACTTCGCCAACGGCAACCCCGCATCCTTCAGTCTCGATGACGATGCCGACGGCACGCTCTCGAACAGCCGCGATTCCGAGGTTCTCCCCGGCACGTACGCCCTCTCCGAGTCCGCCGTCAGCGGCTGGAGCCAGACGAGCGCGACTTGCTCCGACGGCAGCCCCATCGGCGCGATCGTCGTGAGCCCCGGCGAGACGGTCACCTGCACCTTCACGAACACGAAGAAGGGCACGATCCACGTCATTAAGTCCACGATCGGTGGCGATGACGAGTTCTCCTTCACCGCCGACGGCGGCATCGATCCGTTCAACGACCATCAACGATCTCGCCCCCGGCACCTACCACTTTACGGAAGGTGAGCTTCCGGAGCACTGGCGCCAGAACAGCAACGGCTGCGCGACGGTCACCGTCGCTGCGGGCCAGGAGGTGACCTGCACCGTCGTCAACGAGAAGGCCGCGACCGTCGAAGTCACCAAGGTGACGGTCGGTGGTGTCGGCACGTTCCACTTCACCGGTCTCGGCGTGGTGGGTGGCTTTGATCTCACGACCCTCACCCCCGGTACCCCCGTCGACAGCTTCTTCGATGTCTTCTCCGCCGTTCCGAGCCTCCAGACCGTCACGGAGACGGTCCCGTCCGGCTGGAGCGTAGCCAGCGAATGTGTCTATGAGGGCGAGAGCGCCGGTACGATCATCGCCCCCGGCAGCGAGCAGATCACGGTTGAGGCAGGCGACGAGGTGCACTGCACCTTCACGAACACGAAGCTCGGCACGCTCATCGTCGAGAAACAGACCGATCCGGATCTCGATCAGACGATCTTCGCCTTCACCGGCACCGCGAACGGCTACCTCCAGGACAACGGCACCCTCACCGTGAACAACCTCGTTCCCGGCGAGTACCACTCCGTGGAGACCCCGACCGCCAACTGGGAGCTGCAGAGCATCGTCTGTGACGATGGCAACAGCACCGGCAACGTTCTCCTGGGCGATGCGACGTTCAACGTCGAAGCCGGCGAGACCGTCCGCTGCGTCTTCACCAACAAGCAGATCCTCTTCCCGGTCTGCCACTACCCGCCCGGAAACCCGGACAACCACCACACGGTCTACGTGACCGAAGAGGAGATCGCCAGCCACGTCGGCCACCACGACGGTGACTACCAGGGCGTCTGCACCGACGAGTCCAGCAGCTCGAGTTCCAGCAGCGAAGACGAATCTGTCGTCCTCTGCCACATTCCGCCCGGTCACCCGAGCAACCTCCACACGATCACGGTCGAAGCCGAAGATGTCGCCGGCCATCTTGGCCACGGTGACTACTTGGGCCCCTGCGGCGGCAGCTCGTCGTCCTCGGTTGCCAGCCAGTCCAGCACGTCCTCCGGCGCCGGCGAGGAAAGCGTTAGCTCCGGCGGAGGTGGCAAGACTGCCGATCTCAGCATCGTGAAGTCCGCCAGCGTGTCGTCTGCGGGTGCGGGTGACAATGTGACCTACACCATCACCGTCACAAACAGCGGTCCGGACCACGCCGATGACGTCGTCATCAGCGACGTTCTCCCGGCCGGTACGTCCTTCGTCTCTGCCACCAAGACCGGCGGCTCCGAGGGCAACAGTGTGACCTGCGTGAATAACAGCGGCACGGTCAACTGCACCTTCGGCGGAGGCAGCAACAACAACGTCCATAAGAATGCCGATGTTGTCATTACCCTCGTTCTCCATATCGATAGCGCCGACTGCCAAGTGAGCAACACCGCCACGGTGGCGTCCTCCACGACCGATCCCACGCCGTCGAATAACTCGTCCACGGCGACGGTGACGGCCCCGACCTGCAGCTCGTCTTCCAGCTCCAGCAGCTCCTCTAGCTCGTCTTCTAGTGATTCCAGCTCGAGCGATTCGTCCAGCAGCAATTCAAGCTCCTCCGAGGGCTCCAGCTCCAGCAGTTCCTCTGAGGGCAGCTCTTCCTCAAGCTCCTCCGAGGGCTCCAGTTCTTCGGGTTCGTCCGAGGGCAGCTCCTCCTCCAGTTCGTCTGAGGGTTCCAGTTCCAGCACCTCGTCCGAGGGCGGCTCCTCCAGCTCGTCTTCCTCCAGCTCTTCCACCGAGACGGTCCTGACAGGTCTCTCGGTCGGTAACGGCGGTGACAACCCGGGCGGCAACGGCGCTTTCCGCGGTCACCGCACGAACGTGGCGCTCTCGCTCGTCGAGCAGCTCGCGCTCAACTTTGACTTCAGTGACACGCCTCCGCCTGCGGTTGGTGGCGGTGAGACTCCTCTCACGCCCGACCAGATCGCCTATATCTGCTCCGTGCAGCGCGCGATCCCGTCCGATGCGAACATGGGCTTCTACCGCGTCGTGGCCCGCTTCGTGGCCAACCGTATGGGTGGCCTGAACGTGGACTTCATCCTCGCCAAGCTCCGCGACACCAGCCTTTGCGCCGATATCTCAGCTTCCCTACTCCCGCAGAAGGGTGCCCCCTCGGTAGCTGACACGCCGATGTACCTCGGGGCGAACGGTTTCCCGCTCTCCAGGAACCCGACCTGGATGGCCTGCTTCGAGGCTGAGTACGCCAACCGCGTTCTCATCAAGGAGGACATCAAGAACAACCCGGACAAGGACAAGGACGGCACCCCGCGCGACTGCGCGTACTACCACGCCAACTCGTCCAACATCTGGTACCACCCCGAGCTGAAGATCTACTTCACGTACAACCCCCAGAACGGCTCCTACAAGATGCCGTCGGGCTACGTCGCCGTCCGCACGGCCTTCGAGACCGCGTCGAACTGATCCCTTCTTCCTATCGGAATCAAAAAGCGGCCCCGCGAGGGGCTGCTTTTGTATATGACGTGCCTCGTTACGGCCGCGCTTCGCGCTGTCCTGCTCGGCATGACATAAAAATATTGTCGCTTTGAGTATCGTCAAACTCAGATAAAAAATATGTCATCCCGAGTAGAAACTGCTGAGCAGTTTCGTAACGAGGGACGCTTTAAACCCCACCCCCATATGCCTCAATGAACCGGATCGGGCTGATGACCCATCGGTCGGCTTCCGTGCGCGAGGGCACGCTGCCCGGCTGATACACCGCATGCGGCCCGTCCCCCGTCTTGCGGTCGATCTGGAGGTGCAGGTGAGGGCCGCTGGTGCTGCCCGTCATGCCGATTCTGCCGACGATCGTGCCGGGGGACACGTCCTGCCCTTCCGAGACCGATATTGATCCGAGGTGCGCGTAGACCGAGTAGAAACTTTCTCCGGAAGGCAGGCGGTGCTCGATGAGCACGTGCATGCCGAGCAAACGGTTGTTGCGGACCTGATAGACCCTTCCTCCGGCAACGGCGCCAAGCGGCGTGCCGAGGGCGAGCTTGAGATCGATGCCCGGGTGCACGCCCGTAAATTCGGCGGCATCCAGATCATACGGCGAGAAGAAGTGCGTGGAGTAGAAGAGCTTGCGGGTGATTTCCGGGATATTGCGGGGGTTCATCAGCGACGCAAAGGGCACCGTGAGCTTGGACATCACGTAAGACGGCACCGGGACGAAATCCGCTGCCGTCAGTTCGTCGTAGGAGCGGTTCCATTCCTCAGGCTTGGTCATAGCGCCCCAATTGGGGACGCGGCTGACCGGATACACCGCGCGGACGAAGGCCGGAAAGGTGGACGGGGCCTGCGGAGCGGGGGGAACAACGCTGCTCACGGACGACGATGCGGCAGCAGCCGACGAGGCCGCAGCAGAGGACGACGATGCGGCAGCAGCCGACGAGGCCGCAGCAGAGGACGACGATGCGAACGTGGGCACAGGTTCCTCCGCCGGAAGTACTTCGGGGACAGCCTCGATGACGGGCGTTTTCTCTTCCACGGGCTGCGTGTCATCCGCGGCGGCATGGAGCGTGGCAGGCACACGGCGGACAACCCGGCGCGGTTGCACCGATGCGGCGGATGCAGCGGACGACGATGCGAGGATGCGTGTCTCGGGATCAAGACGGGGCTGCGGTTCCGACGGCAGCGGAGTAGGGAGCACATGCGCCGCGGGCAGCAGAAAACCGGCGTTTTCATCCGGAGCGTTGTCGGCGAGGAGGATCATTTCGCGCCAGCTCAGAAACCGGTCCTGCAGATAGCCTTGCAATCCCGAGACCTGGGTATGCACGATGATGCTGAGCACACAGCCGCACACGCCGGCCAGCACGTCCTGACGGTGCTCACGCAGCCACTTGATTATCTGTTTTTGTGTGTTCATTTAAGTAATATTATACTATTTTTCTAGTATTAAGTCACTACTCTCTTCCCTTAAGAATTATTTTCAGCCCTTATAGAAGCCATATTTGTCAAAATAACTAAAATATTCTATAATATACTAAAATACATTCCCCAGATCACTATGCAGTCGCTCTCTGCGTTTCTGAGCAATACCTGCCGCATGGCCCCGCCGCTCGCGGCTCTGTTCGTGGTGACTTTTATGTCCGTGACTGGCGCCAGTCTGCTGCAGGCACGTGTCCTCACCGACATGCCCGGCACGGCCGCGCCGCGCATGACGGCGTCCTCATCGTCCACGGCCGCTGCGCGGGCGCGCGGAGCAGCGGTAAAAAAATCTCCCGCCCGTCTCCGGTCCCCGCTCATCCGCCGTGCCCCCATCAAGCCCATCAGCCGACGCGCGCTTCTCAGCGGAGCTGTTCTGAACTCATCTTCCTCGGTTTCGTCCGTCACGCGGGTCTATACCAGGGCCGGATGCGGCGACAAGCTCATCATCAATGACGAGCAGTGCGATGACGGCAACACGCTTCCCAAGGATGGGTGTAGCGCCGCCTGCACCATCGAGACCGGCTTCGAATGCACCAAGAGCCAGCCGAGCAACTGCTGGTCGACCTGCGGCGACGGCGTGGTCGCCACGGATGAGAAATGCGACGACCGTAACCGCGCCAGCGACGACGGCTGCAGTTCCAGCTGCCGCGACGAGATCGGGTACATCTGCGCCGGCTCGCCCAGCGTCTGCACGGTCAAACCGTATTGCGGCAACCAGGCCGTCGAGACCGGCGAGACGTGTGATGACGGTAACACCATCGCGGGAGATGGCTGTTCTGCGGCCTGCAAGATCGAGTGAGTCCTTCGTGATCGTCTACCAACAGACCCTGTCACCGGGGCTGTTTTGTAAGGTGCGCACGTCCTGTCACACTGTGCCTGTGACGTTCTTCGGGGATCTCCTCCAGCGCTACGACTACGCCTTCCCGCCGGGCCTGATCGCCCAGGCCCCCGCGTCGCCCCGCGACAGTGCTCGCCTGCTTGTGCATCGCCGTTCATCGGGAGAGACGCAGGAAGCAGTCTTCCGGGACGTCGGCCGGTTTTTGCCGCCGCGCAGCGTGCTTGTGCTGAATGAAACCAAGGTTGTCCCTGCGCGGCTGCAGCTCACCCGTTCCACGGGCGGGCGCATCGCTGTCTTGTGGCTGGGAACGGCGAACGGTCGCATCCAGGTGCTGGCCAATCGCCGCCTGCGGCCGGGGGAATTCCTCCACTTGCAGCGGGACACGGGCTTCACAGTGGAAGAGCCCGAGGGACGGGGCTGGCTCCTGACGCCGAGCTTCCCGATTGTCCGATTGCATCGCCTGCTCGATCGTCACGGCGACATGCCACTGCCGCCGTACATCAAGCAGTCGCCCCTCACGCGTGCCGAGCTGCGCCGCGAGTATCAGACGGTCTTCGCCAAAGAAGCAGGCTCCGTCGCCGCTCCCACTGCCTCGCTGCACTTCACCCGCGGTCTTCTCTCCAGACTGCAGAAGTCCGGCGTGCGCATCGTGCGTGTCACGCTGCATGTGCATCTCGGCACGTTTGCGCCGCTCACGGAGGAACAGTGGAAGACCGGAGCGTTGCATAGCGAGGAGTACAGGATCTCCGCCGCATCAGCGCGGATTCTCGCCACCGCGAAAGCCGCTGGAGATCCGATCATCGCGGTGGGCACAACGGTTGTACGCACATTGGAATCCGCCAGCGACGAGCGGGGGACGATCGTCCGTCCCTCTGGCAGTACCGATTTGTTCATCCAGGAGGGGTATAGATTTAGGCTTGTAGACGGGCTCATCACGAATTTTCATGTGCCGAAATCCAGCCTCCTGATGCTCGTCTCGGCATTCGCCGGACGAGAGACGGTTATGGACTTGTACCAACGCGCGATTGCCGCGAAATTCCGGTTCTTCTCCTTTGGGGATGCGATGTTGATCCTGTGACGGTGGTCAGTTCTGCATCTGTTTCTCCAGATCTTTGTTGCGGATGAAGGAGAAGTACGGCGCCTCTCTCTTGATCAGGGCAAAGTGCCTGCGGGCCTCGGCGGGCTTGCCGTTGGCCTTTGCGATCACGCCCGCGTGGTAGAGAATCATCGGGTCGTAGTGAGTCGGTGGCCAGAGCCTTTGTGGCATATTCGGCGGCTTTCACCCCGGAGCCATCGCGTTTCGCGGGCGGAAGAAGATCGATATCGTCCAGTGGCGCGACAAGAGCTTCACTTCCTGGGAAGACGCGGATACCTTCGTGCGCAGCCACTTCGCCCGCCGCGGACGCGGCTATCGACGACGCGAAGACCTCGCGTTTCATCGCGACCGGTTCCTCGGGTTTCTGCGGAACTGGTGCGCAGGCGAAGAGCAGCAGAAGAAGAGAGACGACCGCGAAGGGGCGGCGGAAGGTCGTCATAGGATGCGGAGTGTGGCAGCCTCGGGGGGGGGTGTTTGCTCTACACTGTCCGCATGACGTCTCCCGGCTACACTCTCCTCGATTTCGGCAACGGCATGCGCCTGGAGCAATGGGGTCCGTACCGCCTGTCGCGCCCGGATCCGACGGCTGTCGGCTCGCCAAATCATCCGGAGATGTGGGCATCGGCTGATGCGACGTATACAGGAGAGAAGGGGAAAGGGGAGTGGGAGAATCTGAACGATGTGCCCGAGCACTGGCCCGTGGAGTTCGGTGACGTGCGGATGACCGTGCGGCTTGCGCCCTACAAGCACACGGGAGTGTTCCCCGAGCAACGGGCTAACTGGAGCTGGGCCTGCTCGCACACGGGCGATCGCAAGCTGAACGTCCTCAATCTCTTTGCCTACACCGGAGGTGCGACGATGGCGCTCGCAACGCGCGGACATTTCGTTACGCACGTCGACGCGTCCAAGCCCGCGATCGTGTGGGCCAAGGAGAACGCCGCGCTCAACGGGCTCCCCGGAGATGCGATCCGTTGGATCCTGGAGGATGCGTCGCTCTTCGTCGCGCGCGAGCGCAAGCGCGGCAAGACCTACGATGCGATCATTCTCGATCCGCCGCCGTTCGGCCATTCGCCGTCGGGCAAGACGTGGCGCATCGAGCGTGACCTGAAGCCGTTGCTCGAGGAGTGCGCGAAAATTCTCAGCGCGTCGCCGGCGTTCATCGTGCTCAACGGCTACGCGCAGCACGACACGCCCGACAGTTTTCATCGTTTGCTGTCCGGTATTCTGCATCAGAAAACCCCGCACGCATTCACCATCGATGCCGCCGAACTGACGCTCACGACCGAAGACGGACGTCAGCTTTCTACGGGCATCACGGCGCGGTGTGCGTTTGGCGGGTGAGCCCGATCCCCATTTTTTGGCTCAGTGCTGGGCTCCCGCGCTTATGCGGATGAACAGGAAGAACGCGGCGGCAAAGAGCAGGGTCATCACGACTGGCGCGATATCCGAGAGCCAGTTGCGCCTGCGAGGATCGAAGCCTTTCAGGAGCAGCGAGTTCGTCACCACTGACACCGAGCTGAAGGCCATGGCGAGGCCCGCGAGTTCCGGGCGCAGCACGATGCCCCACTGCGCGAAGGCGCGCGTAGCGATGGGAATGCCGATGACGTTGAAGAGCAGGGCGAAGAACAGGTTCTGCCGGATCTTCCGCACGGTCGTCCTGCTAAGGTCGATGGCCGTCGCCACGTCGCGCAGATCGTTTTTCACCAGGACGATGCCGCCCGTTTCCATCGCGATGTCCGTGCCGGATCCCATGGCGATACCGAGATCGGCCTGGGCGAGCGCGGGGCTGTCGTTGATGCCGTCGCCGACCATCGCCACGCGTTCGCCGCTGGCCTGCAGCTTCTTCACTTCGCCCGCTTTTCCTTCGGGCAGGACTTCAGCGAGCACGTGTTCAATTCCCGCCTGTCGCGCGATGGCATTGGCCGCGCGCGTTGTCGCCCGTGATCATGTACACACCGAGGCCCATTGCCTTGAGCCGGTTCACGGCGTCGCGCGAGCGCGATGAGAAACTTCGTGCGGTAGCCGTTGACCTCCTCTTCCCGTCGTTTACGGTCCAGCTCGATGCCGTGTTGATGACCGCCGCGATCGTGGTCATGGCGCACGTCCGCCCCGTAGCCTGCGGCTTTCACCGCGCGGACCAGTTGCTCTTCATCGACTGCGGCCGGATCAAACGTGATCTGGGCTTTCGCGGCAGCGAGGTTCACGTTCGCATCCTCGACGCCCTTGGTCTTTTTAAGCGTCCTCGTGATGAGCGCGCCACAGCTGGCGCAGTGCATGCCGGTGATGGAGAGGGTGGTTTTCATGCGTGCTGGAGGAGTACCGCTCTTTGCCTTCCACGCCGCACGACGTCGCAGCTGCATAGGCTGCCGGTATACTCAGTCGCGGAGGGAGGCGAGCAGCTTCTCCGCCCATTTTTGTATTCGCTCCTCCTGTCCGTAGGGTTCGTTCACCAGGATGATCGGCGGGAGAAGCAGCGTGCCATTATGCTCTCTCTGATACCGAAGGAAGTGTTCGGTGCAACGAGTGCGAAAGTAGTATCGCTCGTCCCCCAGGCTGATGAACGTCATGGGCTTCTTGTGCAAATCAAGCTTCGCAGCGCGATCCTTGAGCAGCGCGTGCATATGCATATTCAACTGCCCTTCGGTTCCGTTTGTATTCCAAGTGCCCGAACCGAGAACCAGCACATCGCCGCGGAGCAGATCATCGGCCTGCGATTGCTCCGCCCGCTGACGTTCGATGAAAATGTCCTTGGCGTGTTCGCGTAAATATTTCTCCACCACCTCAATGACGTATTCCGTATGCCCGCTTGTGGAGGCGTAGATGAAGTGAATGGAAGGCATGGCACGGCAGAGAAAAGAGACACGGCGCTTTCCTTTTCCCATAGGATACCTCTCCGCATTTTTTTTCGCACATTAAGTCTGATGGAAACCGCCGATGAATGGCTTCAAAAAGGGGAAAATAAAGTGTAGCACGGTCCGTAGGGGCAGCGGATGGCAGGCAGGCCTTTCTTCATGCGTCTCATTGATTTTCTGTCCGTCAAGGGACAGAATTGTTCGCAATGTTCCGCGCAAAGAAAAACGCACCGGCACCCTTTCAGGCCGATCGTGAGATAGCTTCGGATTTTGCCTATGTGGAGTCGAACGCCTGTTATCTCGATTCCGCCTGTCAGACGCTGCGTCCTACATCCGTCATCGATGCGGAGACCGAGTACTATCTCCGTTACAACGCCTGCGGCGGACGGGTGAAGTACGAGTGGGGCACGACGGTTGATGCGAAGGTGCAGGAGGCGCGGGAGCTTCTGCTGCGGCTCTCGGGCAAGAACAGGAAGGACTACTGCGTCGCGTTCACGCTCAATACCACCTACGGGATCAACCTCATCCTCCACCAGTTGCCGGTGAAGGATTTCACGCGGATCGTCACCTCGGATATCGAGCATAATTCCGTGAATCTGCCCTCCATGACCTGGGCGAATCGGCGACATGCCGAACGTTTGGTCCTGCAACGCGCCGATGATGGCAGCCTGCACTGCGAACCACAGCAGCTGGAGCGGAGTGTTGTGCTCATCAGCTCGATGTCGAATATCGACGGACGGACGGCGCGGAACCTGCACCAGCTGGCAGAGCAGACTCATGAGAGGGGAGGCATTCTTCTCGTGGATGCCGCACAGGGCTTCGCTCACGATGTAGAACGGCTGCGGAACACCGATTTTGATGCCGCATTCGGATCCGGGCACAAGATGTACGGTCCTTCGATAGGATTCATCGTGATCAAACGCACGCTTCTTGACCGGCTCGATCCTTTCTTCATCGGCGGCGGGACCGTCACGGATGTGACGAGCGACAGCTACGCTCTCCTGCGCGAAGGGGAGGAAGCGCATGCTGTTCTGGAGGCGGGCCTGCAGAACTGGGGCGGCATCCTCGGACTGGCGGAAGCCGTGCGGTGGCTGGAAACGCAGCAGGCGAACAAAGAGCGGGAGAAAGTAATCGCCGAAACACTGTACCGAGGCTTGCAGCAGCACTCCCGCGTGCATCTGTTCAATCACGAGTCCAGTCCGATTGTCAGCTTCCACGTCGACGGGATCGATGCCCATCGGCTTGCGCTCTACTTTTCCGGACAGGGCATCATGTGCAGGAGCGGCCACTTCTGCTGCCACAGCTATCTTCAGCATCAACTCAACCTCCCGCCGCTTTTGCGCGTGTCTCTCGGCCTGTATAATACGTCCGCGCATGTCGGGAAGTTCCTGGATGCGCTTCAAAAAATCCTCACCACCTTCTGATGTTCTGCATTGCCGCCTTCATCGTCTTCGCCATTCTTGCCGTCTTCTCGGCGAGCTTCCGGCCCCTCGCGGCAAAGGCGTGGCACTGCGTGCTCCGACGCGTCACCTTTCGTCCATGCGATATCAGCTTCAGCGAGGAGATGAAGGGAAAACTCGTGGGAAAGCTCGTCTTCACCCATCCGCGTCTCGCGCGGTTTCTCAACCGGTGGATCGATTGGATCTCTTTTGCGTTCGTGGCACTGAGCATCTGGAGCCTCCTCTACGTCGCGAATGCGGGACTCAATCTGTGGGTCTACGACACCTGTGATCCCGGCAGCGCGGAGTCCTGCTCACTTTCAGGCGAAGCCTGCGGCATCGAGCAAGCCTCCCTGGATTTCTTCCAGGCCATCGGAGAGAGCCGCATGGGAGAGTGGGCGATCGGGCCTTTCGTGCGCTTCGGAGAGACGATTTCCCGCATTCCCGACAGGCTCAAAATGTGGGAGCCGAAGGAATATCTCGGACCCACGGCAACATTTTACAGACCACGTGATGAGCGCAAAGCCTACGCGCTGGAAGTGATCGACCCTGGCTGTAAATTCTGCAAAAAGCTCACGGGCAATATGAAGAATGCCGGCGCGATGGAAGCGGTCAACGTGTCGTACCTTCTGTATCCCATCAAAAAGAGCGGAACGGGCGGGTATAAGTTCCCCCATTCCCTGCTGATGGCCTCCTACATTGAGGCGACAAAGCGCGTGCCGCTCACGCAAGGCGATACGACCATTGCTCCGGACTGGCAGATCCTCGGGAAGATCTTCGGGGAGTCCAAAGGGGACGAGGTGGACCTGCAGACGAGGTTCAATATCGGTATGATCCGGGCAGATGCGGAGCGCGCTTTGCAGACCATTTTGCAGGAGGTCGGATACAGTGCGTCCCAGATACAGCGCATTGCGAGATTGGCTGCTTCGGCGGAAGTCCAGGAAAGCCTGGATGCCCAGCGCGTGATTGTGGAAGAGCGCATCCGGACCATCAAGATTCCCACCCTGCTCTTCGGCGGACGGCGTTTCGACCGCGTGATCGGGCCGGAAACGCTGCAGGGGCTCTTCTGAGCATCGCGTATCCTTTCCGAATTGGCAGGTTTTCTATTTCCGTAAAATCTTCTCCATCGGTCTGCCCTTTGCCAGCTCATCGATC
The DNA here is from genome assembly GCA_964460365.1 of uncultured Candidatus Peribacteria bacterium. Classification (GTDB taxonomy): domain Bacteria; phylum Patescibacteriota; class Gracilibacteria; order Peribacterales; family Peribacteraceae; genus DAISLF01. Next base: position 52,069 of record CAYWPL010000009.1, read on the forward strand.
AGCTTATCCAGATAGCGAACTGCCCGCATCGTTGAGTCTTTGATGTCTTCTGCCTGGACGCCGCAGATTTTTCCCTTGATCAATGCTCGTGCAGGATTGAGCCGAGGAGCATCCACAATGAAAGTTTCGACGTCTGTCTCTTTTTTCAGCTGGCTCTCGAGTTGTTTCTGCCTGTATCCCAACAGTCAACAAATGATGTCATCGACTTCCGTTTTCGTGCGTTCTTTCTTCTCTGCCTTTACGATGTGCATGGGATAGATGCGCGCAAAGCTGATGGTGTAGACCCAGGGTTTTTTCGTCGCTGTCTTCTTCATAGCCTCGGTATTTTACCACGAGAATCGTAAAAGAATGGCTCCC
>CAYWPL010000010.1:0-49944 GCA_964460365.1 uncultured Candidatus Peribacteria bacterium
TCGTCGTGTGTGAATGGGGCGAGCGACGGGACTCGAACCCGCGACCCTCAGGACCACAACCTGATGCTCTAACCAGCTGAGCTACGCTCGCCATGAAAAATCCAAAGCCAGGGCAGTGTAGGGCCAATCAGGCGGCGCTGCCAGTGGTCGCCGGGGGCGGCGAATCCGGGGCTTTGGGCTCGATGAGGCTGTCTGCCCGCACCACGAAGGCCACGTCGCTGTCTTTCCTCTGGGGTTCGACGGGAACGGGAGCGGGTTCTGCTTTCCGGATCGGTTTCTCTTCCACGACCGGTTGGGTCGGAGGAGCGACGACCGGAGCCACGGGGGCAGGCGCGGGGTTCACCGGAGCCGGAGCAACCGGAGCGGGAGCAGGTGACGGAGCGGCCGGTGCGGCAGATGGTGCGGGCGGAGGCGGAGATGTGCCCGGAGTGTTCGGTGCATCGCTGTTCGTCGGCGCGCCCGGAATTCCGGCAGCCTCTTGTTCCTTGCGCTTGCGCTGGTTCTCGCGATACCGCATACGCTTCCTGCGCTTGCGTTCCTTCTCGCGTTCAATGTGATCCATGTCTTCTTTGGAGATGGGCGTCGGCGAGGCGGGAGTCGGAGGCGCCAGAGGCGCAGTCACCGGAGCAGGTTCTTTCTTGGGCGCAACAGCTGCAACGGCGGCGGGCGGAGCCGGCACGGGCGGTGCGGCCTGAACCGTTGGCTTCTCTCCGTTCTTCACCGGAGCCGGAGACGCGGTCACGACCGGAGGTTGAACCGCAGCGGGAGCGGGCGTCGGTTCCGATTTTTTTTCCACCACCGGAGCGGGTGCTGCGGGCGCAGCTTCGATTGTTGGCACAGGCTTCTGTTCCGCCGGCGGGGGAGTGGTCAGCAGGGGAGTCTCGGTTTTTGTTTCGGGCTTGAGCTCGGGCTTCTTTTCTACGACCGGTGCCGTCACGACGGGCTCCGCCGGCTTCGGCGCGGGAGCCGGAGCGGGTTCAGTGCTGATGGGAGGCGGTGCAGGCGGAGACGGGGGGGCCGTCTCTTTTTGCAGACCTTTGCGCAGCCATGGCGGCGTGTCATCAGCCGGAGCCTCGTCATTGAGAGTCTCTTTGACCGGAGCAGCAGCAGCCTTCTGTGTGAGCGCGGCGAGAGCGGCATCCGGAGGCGGCGGAGGTCCGGATTGCCCGGTGGTTTTGGGTGCTTCGTCGCGCAGCCAGGGCGGAAGTGAATCCTCTTCGGACGGCAGGGCTGGTGACGGAGGTTCCACTTTCGGTTCAGGAGCTGGTGCCGGTGCTGGAGTGGCAAGAGCGTATGGCGTCGTCGCCGGAGCGGCGGCTTTGACGTGTTCCGTGCGCGGTGCCGGAGGGGGCGTGGTAGGTTCGATTTTCGGCTCCGGCTTGGGCTCTGGCTTTTTCTCGGGCATTGGTGATGGTGCGGGTGCTGGGGAGGAAGCAGATCCGTCCGACGACAGGCCTTTCTTCAGCCAGCTCGGTGCGGCCTTCACGTCGACGAAATCCGTCGGCGGAGGCGTCAGGGTTTTTTCTTTTTTCTTCGGAGGCGGTGCTGCTTCCTCTTCAACCGGTTTCTCGCTGGACGGGGAGCGCTTGAGTTCCAGCAGGGGGGCGGCGGATTCGATGATCTCGGTAGGCGTGCCTTCTTTTTTCTTTTTGTCCGTGATGGAGGCATCCAACCCGTCGCCGCGGCGGATGAGGCGCATGACGCCGGCGACGATGACGATGCCGAGAAGCAGCGCGCCGAGTCCGACGCCAATCAGTTTGGCGATCGACAGAAGCGTGCCGCCGATTCCCCCGCCCGACGGTGCGGGCGCGGACGGGGCGCTCGACGACGATGAGGACGTGGTCGCTGCCGCGGAGGATACCGCCGAGCCGGTCGCGGTGGGCGGGCGGAGTCCGGAGAGCGAGATAGTCTTGGTTCCCTGCGAGACGATGCGTGCAGTGGTGATGTTGCGCACGGTCACGGTGACGGTGTAGTCCCCGTCCGCGCGGTAGGTATGCACGGGCTCGGTGATGAGGCTCTGCGTGCCATCGCCGAATTGCCAGTGGTAGAGGAGTTCGTTCGCGTTGACCCCGACGAGCGGGAACACGAAACCGATGTCCCCGCTGCCGCGGTTATCGATGCCGATCGTGCCGGGGATCTGGTCCGTCGGAAGCTCCGGGGTTCCCCCCCCCTCGCCGGGCGTGCCGTCCGGTCCCGGCGTTCCATCCGGACCCGGGGCGGGTTCCGCGTCGGTCGGGAGGATAGCCAGCGACTGCTGGCGTCCGTCTTCGGCAAAGAGGCGCATGGAACGTCCCGTCCTGTGGACGAGCCAGAGGTGCAGCGCATTTCCGTTCGTGCGGAAGAACGCCCGTGCGTTATCCGGGTCGTCGGCGGGCTCGCCGTTGCCGTCCGTGTCGCGGTTCGTATCGGTATCCAGATTGAGCGCTCCCTGGGGAGCGAGCGGCGGCGTCAGTTTGACGATGCTGCGTCCGGCCGCGAGCTCGATGCGTCCGTTAACAGCGACGGGATCGGTTGCGACCAGCGCGCCTTCCGGAATCTCGACTGTCTCCTCCTGCGTGTTGCGGGGCTCGACGGTCACGGTGATGATTTTGCGCACGTGATCCCCTGTCTCCGGAAAATCTGCAGACGCGTCGATCTGATATTCGCCCGGTTCCGTGAGGCGCAGGCGGAACAACGGCTCCCGTCCGGCTTCAACGAAATTGCGGTCTTTCGTCACGATCCAACTCAGTTGCACCGGCTCGTCATCGATGAGCGCGAATGCTTCAAAGACCTCACCCGCGGCGAAGCGGACGGCCTCCTGATTGATTTCGTTCTGAGCCTGAGCCAGCGGCAGAGCCGCGAGTAGCGGCAACGCGAGGCCGGCGAGGAGAGCGGGCAGGCGGCGCATGTCTCTCAGATGAGGTTGCCGGAGGAGATGAAGCCCACGACGGCGCGCGCGAAGAAAATCACGAGCAGACCGACGATGGCAAACAGGATGATGTTTTTCGCCTTGTTCTTGGAATCATCCGAGCCCTGTCCGACGATCAGATAGATACCAGCGATCACAATGACGACCACCGCAGCGAGCGCCATGAAGTTGAGCACCTTGCGCATGAGGTCGATGACGGCCTCGCGCAGGGTCTTTTTCACCGGCCCCTGGATGTTGCCGGCCTCGCCGACACCGCCCTCCAGACCCGGACCGTCAAAGACCTGGGCGTGCACCGGCACGACCGCCGAGAGAGGCACGCAGAGTGTCGCGAGCATTGCCAGCGACAAGAGCAGGTGTTTCATACGTGTTGGGAGTAGGTATTTTCGCTACTATAATAGCAGAAAAACCTGTTTCGATCTATACTCCCCGTCATGCGTCCGACCACACCCCGCCAGCTTCTGGCACAAGCCCAAACGCCTGCCTTGCTCGTCTCCGATCCTCTTTCGATCCGTTTTTTGACGAGTTTACGGCTCACAGCAGGGCTCTTATTGATATTGCCCCGGCGGGCGTTGCTCTTTGTCGACGCACGCTACACCGATGCCGCTGAACGCTTCGCACAGGGGGTTACCGTCCGGGAGTTCGGGGAGCTCGGAAAAGTTCTCGAAGACGTGCCCGTATGCGGCATCGAAGCCGAGGAGGTGACTGTCGCCCGTCTGGCCTCGTGGAAGACGAAATACAAGAATACAAAATTTGTTCGTACTGTCGGTGCGGTTGGGGCGTTTCGCCGACAGAAAACGGATACCGAGCTGCGCTCGCTCCGCCGCGCCCACAAGATCACCAGCGAGCTGCTGCGCCGGGTCCCGTCGGCCCTCCGGAAAAACATCACCGAGGAGGGCCTCGCGCGCAAACTTCACCAGTGGGCGCTCGAGCTCGGAGCGGACGGCATGGCGTTCGATCCCATCGTCGGATTCGGCACGCACACCGGCAGCCCGCATCACAGCCCGACATCCCGCTCGCTGAAGCCGGGACACATCGTCCAGATCGACGTTGGCGCGCGCGTCGACGGGTACTGCGGCGATCGCAGTGAGGTCTATTTCACGGCACCGCCGACCCCGCTGCAGCGGCGGATGTATCAGACCTTGTGTCTTGCTAGGGACCGCGCGATGAAAGCGGCGAAGGCCGGTGTGACCAACCACGCGCTCGATACAATCGCACGGGATGTATTGCGCAAAGACGGACTGGACGAGGCGTTCACGCATGCACTCGGACACGGCGTCGGACTGGAGGTGCATGAGGGCATCACGCTTTCGCAGAAAGCACCCAAGACGACGCTGCTCTCGCGCGAGGTGATCGCCATCGAACCCGGCGCGTACTTCCCGGGACGTTTCGGTATGCGCGTCGAGGACATGGTTTTCGTAGAATGATTCATTATTGGCTTTTAGAAGGTCTAAAATCAAATTGTAAATTTATTGTACATACATGATTTAAAAAATGTTTGAATAGTCCTGTCTCTGTCCGTCATCAGACAGGAGAGACCTTTTTTGGTACAATGATCTGAACTATGCGTAACACACACACCAAAATTTTTAGCTTTATGATGGGCTCCGTCGGTATTACAGTTTTTCTGCTTACGGCGACTGCTGCACATGCTGTTACAGAGAATCCGTTCGCGGCCGGCGTGCCGTTTGAACAGGACCTGGTGATCACCGCCTACTACTCGCCGCTCCCCGACCAGTGTTGCTACGTGAAGGGGAGTTTTGAGGACGATGTCATTCTCAATGGCGAAGGCCACCATGGCGCGGACGGCACCGCGGTCTATCCCGGGATGGTCGCCGCTCCGCCAAGGTACCCGTTCGGTACGCGCCTCGTCGTGCCCGGGATCGGCACGGTGACGGTGCACGACCGCGGGGGTGCGATTCAGGAACAGCAGAACAGTCATCGCCTGGATGTGTGGGCCGGTGTCGGCGAGGAGGGTCTTGCGCGTGCTCTCGCCTTTGGCGTGAAGCGCGTCCGCGCGACCGTCTATCCTCCGGGAACCAGTCAGCCTGCCGAGCAGATCGCGCTTGATGCTCTTTCTGCGCCGCCTCAGATCTTGCAGCCCTACGCCATCGGCGGATCGGTGCTGGCGCGTCTGCGCGCGACGTTCGGCTCACAGAGTCTCAGTACCCTGCTCATCCAGAAATTCCTCATCGAGACCAGCTACCTGAACGAGAAGGCCACCGGCTATTTCGGCCAGGCCACGCGCTCCGCCCTGACCGCGCTCTACCGTGATCTCGGTCTGGACGAGAATCCCGATAGCGTCACCGAGCGCTCCGCCGCGTTCCTGGAAGCGCTCCGCCGCCAGCAGGGCGCGAAAGAGCCGCTGCCCGCGATTGTTGACGCGACGAGTCCGCAGTCGCACATCGCCGAAGTACAGCGCACGATGCGGTTCCTCGATCTCTACCGCGGACGCACCAGTGGCCGCTATGACGAGACACTCTTCCGCGCCATCGCGAATTTTCAGAAGAGCGTGGGACTGATCGCTGACGATTCCTCGCCCGGAGCGGGGCGCATCGGACCCAAGACCCGCACGCTGCTTGTCTCCGCGTGGAAGCGCCGGATGGTGACCCAGAAGGCGGAACACATCCTGATGGTCGCCGAGATCGAGCGTGTTGCCGCCGAGCGCATGGGCATCACCGCGTTCTTCGGGTTCGGCCAGAAAGGCGATCAGGTGAAGGTGCTGCAGCGGCTCCTGGCCTCCGCCGGCCTGCTGCCCGCGGACCAGGTGACAGGCCTCTTTGGCCCGATGACACAGAAAGCCCTCGTCGCGTTCCAGATGAACGCCGGCATCATCGATTCACCCACCGACAACGGCGCCGGATACGTCGGACCCGCCACGCTCGCCCGCGTCCGCTCCGGCATGCGCGATCATCTCTACCGCCTCGTCCGCGCCCGGGGCTGGGACGCCCTCTGACCTTTTCCCGTCCATACCCATGATCCCGACCGTCGTCCTCTACACCGATCTGGTTCTGCGTATTGTCGTCTCCGCCCTCCTCGGCGGCGCGATCGGCCTGGAACGTGTCTGGCACGGCCGTCCCGCCGGTCTGCGCACCAACATGATGATCGCGATCAGCTCATGCCTGTTCACGATTCTGTCTCTCTACGGATTCCCCGAGGGTCCCGGGGTGGATGCATCGCGCGTCGCATCGCAGATCGTCGTCGGCGTCGGATTCCTCGGTGCGGGAACGGTGCTGCACAACAGTCATCACGTACTGAACCTCACGACAGCCTCGACCATCTGGCTGGTCGCGGCCATCGGCATGGCCGCCGGCGTCGGCATGTATCTGCTTGCTGGCGTGGTTACGCTTCTTGCCGTCATCTCGCTCTCATTTTTTGCGCCGCTCAGCGACTGGCTGAGCCGTCACGCCGAACAGCATGCGCGCCGCAAGGGCGTGAAGATCGTGCATGAGGATTTCGGCGTGCATTTTGTCGCGCACCCCGCGCATCATCGCTCCCGGCATCACAAAGAGCCCTTGGGCGAGAGCATCGCGAAGGATTAAGAGAAAAGACGTCGCGCCGGTTGCGCGATGTCCCGGTTTGAGGAAGCATGAGATCCTATGCGTCGTGCCATTGCCTTCCTGTGTCTCGCGCTTTCGTGTGCCCCCCTCGCGCTCGCCGCGGCCCCCGCCTCCATCACGCGTCTCGACGGCTTCGTGCAGATCTGGGACAGCATCCGGCGTCCGGCCGGTGATTCCCACGGTTACTTCTTTGACGACGTTCCCAAAGGGAGCAGAGGCTCGGAGCAGGTTCTCTTTGCGCTCTATCGCGGCGTCATCGATAACGACGGAGATCTGTTCTATCCCAATGAGCCGCTGACGGCATATCAGGCGTTGCTGTGGATTTTCCGGACGCGCAGCGTGGAGGAGGACGGCCTGTTTCCCGAGAAGGGCGAAACGATGGATCCCGCGGTCGTGACGAAGATCGCGATGCGCATGAGCCTTGCCGAGTATCTGACGGGTGACGGCGGCGATGTGAGCGTGTCGCGGCGCGCACTCTCGCAGGATGATTTGTTCGCGATGATGCGGCGTGTCGATGCGATCCTTGCCGACGAAGTCCACGAAACCAGCCTCTACTCCGAAAAATTTCAGGGAAAAGGCACCGCTTTCGGCGAGTCGTTCGACATGCACGATCTGACCGCCGCACACCGCACGTTTCCGTACAATACGCTCGTGAAAGTCACCAACATCGCCAACGACAAGAGCGTGATCGTGCGCATCAATGATCGCGGGCCGTTTGTCAGCAAGCGCGACATGGATATGAGTCTCGCCTCTTTCCTCCAGATCGCGGATCGCGCGCTCGGGAAGATCAACGTGCGCTTCCAGCGTCTCGGCGACGTGAACCTTGTCGGGATCGCCGGTCAGTGCAGCGCCGACAAAGGCATGCAGATGCGCATCGCAGGCAGGATCCGTCTGACGCCCGGCTTGCCGCTCGTGTCGCGTGCCGGTGAGCCCATCACGCTCGCCGCCAACGGGCCGTTTGTCGTGCTCAAGGTGACGTATCCCGACGGGACCGAATCGTGGCTTCAGGACTGGATTCTTGCCTCGGAGAGCTATGTCCTCCGACCGGCCGTAGAAGGTCGGTATGCCTTCCTCGTCGGCACCGGGGACGGACGCCGCCGCGCGCTCGTTACGAACGTCGTTTCCTGCCCGTCGTGACGGGTTTTTGTGCGCCTCGTGCCGCTGGCTTGAGACGGGCTTTTCTGCTATAATCTAAGGATTTTGTAGTACCTTCATTCCCGCGTCCGTGTTCACCTTCCTGCGTGTCTTCCTCTGGCCGATCATCTGGGTCACCGTGATCCTGGTGGGCGAGCTGTTGCGCGTGAACGTGCTCGGGACGTTTTGGGGGTGGTTTATCCAGAATCCGATTGAAAATATCTTCCTGCTGCTCACGATCTGGCTGATCTGGGGCATCATCAAGTTCAACATCCGTTTCACGTATGCCTGGTGGATGTCCCGCAAGCTCGTCTGCATGAAAGTCATGCTCCCGCGCAGCGACAGCAAGATCGACCAGGAGAAACGCACCGAAAAAGACTTCAAGGAGAAGGTCGCTCTCATGGAGCAGCTCTATCGCGCGCTCTGGGAAGTACGCAGCCTCACTTTCTGGCAATTCGTGCACTTCTGGATGTTCCGGTACGCCACGATGAGCTTTGAGACATTCATCGAGAAGGGTGAGCTGCAGTTCTATGTCCTCACGCTGCCGAGCCTCGTTTCCATTGTGGAAAAGCAGATCACTGCGTTCTACTCGGACGCCGAGGTGTCCGTGACCAAGGCACCTGACGTGTGGCCCAAGGGCTACAAGCTCGTCGGCTACAACATGCTCGTCAAAAAGAAGTACATATTTCCTATCCGTTTCTACGAGGAAATGCAGGACGATCCGCTCAACGACATCGCGAACGTCATGAGCAAGCTGGAGACCGACGAGCGCGCGTCCGTGCAGGTCGTCATTACGCCGTGTTTCTCCGACAAGTGGAGCCGCGCGGTGAAGCGCTATGCGAGCCTGAAATTCAAGGGCAAAGAAGACAGCTGGGTCGCGCGCATTCCCATCCTTTCGAGCTTCATCCGTGTGATCAGCGGCGTGGCAACCGGCGGCGAAGGCGAGACGTTCGCCCCGGGCGCCGCTCATGGCGACAGCTTCGTCCGTATGATCCAGCCGGAGGAAGAGCTCTACAAGCGCATGGGCCAGAAGGCCGGTATGAGCGGCTTTGACGTGTCGGTGCGCATCATGGCAGCCGCCAAGACCTGGAAGCGCGCCATCGATATCACGAACAACATGCAGGTGGCCTTCAACGTCTACAAAGACATCTACGGCAACTGGCTCGCCAACCGTCGCATGTTTCTGGAGTTCATGCCGTTCGCCTGGAACGCGCCCATGATCTACTGGCTGTGGAAGCACCGCATCAACGGCTACGCGCACCCCAAGAACCTGATGGTGGAGAAAGAGCTGGCCGGTCTGTATCACTTCCCGGACAGCCGCTACAACAAGATCCCGGTCATCCAGTGGATCACGTACAAAGTGCTGCCGCCGCCGCCGAACATTCCCAGGGAGGGCGTGCTGCTTGGTCTCAACAAGTACCGCGCCGAGGAGACACAGATCCGCTTCCTGCACGGGGACCGCACCCGCCACGAGTACATCATCGGAAAGTCCGGTTCAGGCAAATCCGCGCTTTTGAACTTCCAGGCCCGCCAGGATGTGACAGACAACGAGGGCCTCTGTGTGGTTGACCCGCACGGAGACCTGATCGAAGACATTCTCGCGCACGTGCCCAAGGAGCGTGCCAAGGACGTCATCCTCTTTGATCCGTCCGATATCGACCGCCCGATGGGTCTCAATCTTCTTGAGGCAAAAACCGACGAGGAGAAAGACCGCGCGTCACTCGACGCGATGGAAATCTTCATCAAGCTTTTCGGTAACGAGATCTTCGGTCCGCGTATCCAGCACTACTTCCGCAACGGCTGTCTGACGCTGATGGACGACGAGGAGGAAGGCGCCACGCTCATCGACGTGCCGCGTCTCTACGTTGACGACGAGTTCCAGCGCTACAAGGTCAGCAAGTGCAAGAACGTCGTCGTGCGCAGCTTCTGGGAACATGAAATCGCCAAGACCGGCCAGCGCGAAAAAGAGGAAATGATCCCGTACTTCTCGGCCAAGTTCGGCCCCTTCGTGACCAACACGACCATGCGCAACATCATCGGACAGCCCAAGAGCGCCTTCCAGGTCCGCGAGGTCATGGACACGGGCAAGATTCTCCTGGTCAACCTCTCCAAGGGTAAGATCGGTGACGTCAATGCGCAGCTGCTCGGCCTGATTTTCGTGAACAAAGTGAACATGGCTGCCCTGTCCCGCGCGGATATGCCGCAGAAGGATCGCAAGCGTTTCTACCTCTACGTCGACGAGTTCCAGAATTTCGTCACCGATGCCTTCGCGACGATTCTCTCCGAAGCTCGTAAGTACGAGCTCGGTCTGATCATGGCCCACCAGTATATCGGCCAGCTTGTCGGCAAGACGGGCGACTACGAACAGTCGTCGACGAAAATGCGCGATGCCGTCTTCGGTAACGTGGGCACCATCCTCAGCTTCAAGATCGGCGCCGAGGACGCCGAGTACATGGCGAAAGAAATGGCTCCGGTACTCAGCGAGCAAGACGTGATCGGCATCCCGAACTTCAACTGTTACGTGAAGCTGAACATCAACAACACGACCAGCCGTCCGTTCAGTATGGCCACGATCTACGACGAGTCCAACCGCAACGACAAGCTCGCCGCGCTCATCAAGGAGTACAGCCGCATGAAGTACGGCCGGAAGAAGATCTTCGTCAACCAGGAGATCGAAGACCGCATCGGTATCACGCGCTGATTTGTGTCACCCCGAGCGTAGCCGGAAGATCTCGGCACTGATTTTTTGACATGCGCCGCGCAAGCCTCACAATCGGCACATGGCGATCAACCGGATCACGCAGACCGGATACGACGATCCGCTTCTGCGGGACAGCGCAAACGAAGTGATGTTCGGCGCGCAAGAAGACGGCCGTTGGATGCGCGATCTGGCGGTGAGGGCATCGACGGAATTGGCCTGGCTGCAGTACAAGTTGGAGCACCTGCCTCAGCATCTCGAGGCTCTCCGTCGGGAGTTGCAGCAAGTCCGTGAAGAAATACGATCGGTCGTGGCACTCGGCGTGCGGCCCGTGGAGGGATCCCGACGCCGCTCTGCGCCGCATACCGAACTGCTGTCTGCGCTGCAGGCGCGCGAGACAGAGTTGCAGGAGGATGTCGATTATGCGAGCGATATGCTCGGTAGCCGCCTGCAGTCCACGCCCTTCCGCTACTACGAACAGCTGCTGGACGAGTGCCAGAGCGACGACGGGCGCATTTACAGCTGATTCCGGTACGGCTGGTGCGGCGTGCGTGCCTTCGGGCTTTCTGCTACCATCGGGCCATGGTTTCCTTCTCTCAAGCCAAAGACATGTTTCGCATGCAGCGGGACGCGAAGCGCATTAAAAAGGAGCTGAAGAACATTCACGTCGAGGCCGAAGCCCAGGGCGTGAAGGTCACGGTGACCGCCGAACAGGAGATTCTCTCGATCGAGATCGCTCCGGATGTTCCGCGCGAGCAGCTGCCCGCTCTCCTCAAGGACGCTCTGAACCGTGCGCTCAAGAAGGCGCAGGTCATCTCCGCCGAACGCATGCAGGGCCTGATGAGCGAAATGGGTATGACCATGCCCGGGCAGCAGTAAAAAAATGAAGATTTGAGACTTGGGTTCCGGGGTTTTTTCGCGCTATCCTGAGTACCGTGAAGAAGAAACTTCTCATCATACCGATTGTCGGCGTCGCGGCATTTGTCTGGTATGGCTGTTCCCTGGGCCCCGTCCGCGCGGGCGAGGACGCACGCATCCCGATCCATATCGACGAGGGCACTTCGATGGACGGCATTGCCGCCTTGCTTCACGAAAAAGAGCTCATCCGGTCGCCGCTGGCGTTCAAGATCTATACCCAGCTCAACGGCCACCGCGGCAAGCTGCAGGCGGGTGATTTCATCCTGCGCCGGTCCATGAACGTCGAGACCGTCATCAAGGTGCTGCGGCGCGGCTACTCGGAGGAGATTTCGCTGACGATCCCGGAGGGATACACCGTGCGCGACATCGACCGTCTGATCGCAGGTAAAGGCCTCGCCGAGACAGGTGCCATCCTCGGGTGCGCAAAGAGTTGTGATTTCTCGTCGTTCGCGTTCCTGCCGCCGTCCGCCGGTTTGGCTGCGCGGGGCGGACGCGTGGAAGGGTACCTGTATCCCGACACCTACTTCGTGACGACGGGCGACTTCGAGCCCAGGGATTTTCTGGAGCGCATGCTCACGACGTTCCGCTCGCGCGTGATCGACGAGATCGGCGCCGCCATCGGCGCGTCCGGCAGGACGACGCATCAGATCATCACGATGGCGTCGCTCATCGAGGAAGAAACGCGCACCGCCGATGAACGCCCAGTCGTATCCGGCATTCTGTGGAAGCGCTTCGACGGGGAGATCGGTCTTGGGGTGGATGCGGCTGTCCGTTATATCATCGACAAGCCCCGCGGTACCATCACCTCAGGCAACCTCGATATCGATTCGGCCTACAACCTGCGCAAGTACCGCGGCCTGCCGCCCGGCCCCATCGCCAATCCTGGCATAGCCAGCATCACAGCTGCCCTGCAGCCGAAAGACAGCCCGTACTGGTACTACCTGCACGACAGCCAGGGCCGTATCCATTACGCAGTGACCAATGATGAGCATAACCGCAACAGGGCGCAGTATTTGCAGTAGGATGGCCTGTGGGGCACTAGACCATAAGTGAGTTGGTAAAAGTTGTAGAGTTTGGCTTCTACTTCTTCTTTTTCCAACTGTTATGTCTGCGAGAAGAATATTCTGCAGGTTCTGCGGCGCATCAGGAGCGCATTGTTACGGCAAGAATCGTGCAGGACGACAGCGGTACAAATGTCCGCACTGCGAGAGGATCTTCATCGGCAGGACCAGGACCCTGAAGAGCGGCAGCAGGCTCACAGATGCTCAGTGGATGATGGCTCTACGCTTGTTTGCGACAAGGGCGGGGATGTCTGGCGCAGACCTCTCGCGGGTGATGCAGATCAATCCCAAGACCGCACAGAAGCTCAATCGTGCGTTCCGACTGCTGACGGATTCCCTGAAACCACGCACACTTCCTGGGGTGTCTGAATGGGACGAGTCGGTCTTCTCCAAGCGCTGGGTGCTCGGCGGCGTCTCGCGGGACCTGCGTCAGTGCCTGCTGCAATGCATACTGAACCGCACCGAAGACACACTCGTCCCTCTCGTGGAACGTCATAGCGATCCCGAGGGACTAGTCTTTACGGATGAGTGGAGCGGCTACATCAATCTGGCTCGTCACATGACGGTCTGTCATGCCCGAGAGTTTACGAACAGTCAGGCTCCTTTCGTCCATACCAACACCCAGGAAGGCATCTGGGGCCATGCCAAGACGCTTTCCTGGCATACCTACCGAGGATTTAAGAAGGCTTCTCTGCCGCAATTCTTGTCGGAAACCATGTTCCGCTACAATTTCCCTGACTACGATATTCGTATCTCTGCTCTTTCTGCCCTTCTCACACGTAAAACCAACTCACATCTGGTCTAGTCCCGCCTGTGGACGGAATGGCTTCCTGCATCTGAATATGGTATAATGACGCGATAGGTCGACGCAGAGCCTCTCGCTCCGCGCTATCATCACAAAGCACACGGATCACGTATGTCTCACAATCACAGACTCAAGATTGGCGTTATGGGATCTGCATCCGGTCCGCAGACCGTCGATCCGGTCGCCCGCGAAAAGGCGCGCAATCTCGGCCGCGAGATCGGCAAGCGTGGGTTCATCTTCATCAACGGCGCGTGCCCGGGACTGCCCAACGACGCCATGCTCGGTGCCAAGGAGTGTCACGCGTTCACCTTGGGCGTCTCACCGGCGTTCTCGGAGTACGAGCACATCAACGAATACCAGTCGCCCCACAGCCACGACATGATCATCTACACGGGCATGGGATTCATGGAGCGCGATATCATCAACATTCGTTCCTCAGATGCCGTCGTGATCGTGGGCGGAGGCATCGGCACGCTCAACGAGTTCACCATTGCCTACGACGAGGGCCGTCCGATCGGCATCGTCACCAATTCCGGCGGCATCAGCAACAGTATTCCCCACATTATCCATGAACTCTGTCAGCGCGAAATGCCCCCGAACCTTGTGATGGACGACGATCCCGCAAAGCTTTTGGACAAGCTGGAAATCGTGGTGAAGGCGTTCCCGCTCCCGATCCGGGAGGACAGCCGTGTCAAAGACGCGCACAAGGGCAGGGGATAAACATGTATAGTGTTCCTATGCCTAAAAAATCCTCCGTCCTCATTGCGGTCAGTCTGGTCGCAGTTTGTCTCGTTGCAGGTAACTCTTTCCTTCTCAGAACGTGGAGGGAAAAAGCGGTCTTTACCCGGTGCCACGAGCTCCAGAAATACACACCGGACTCCGAGGCGGCTTTCGCCCAGTGCATGCGTAACAACGGCCTCAACCCCGAGGACTGGAGCTGACACGGTCGCTCACTCGTCCTCCTTCTCCCGGTCCTTGGGGCCTTTGGTGATGATGCGGATAGGCGTGGCCTCCAGACCGAACGTTTCGCGCAGACGGTTCTCCAGGAATCGCAGCTGACTGAGCTGCACGCGCTTGGGGTTTTTGACGAAGACGATGAATGTCGGCGGCGGGTTCTTGGCCTGGACGATGTGCTTGGCGGAGGCAAGCGAGCTCATCGGCTGATCCGCTACCGCATCCACGATGAACCGGTGCAGTTCCTTCACGGGCAGGCGGCGCTGGCGGTTGCGCTGCGCGGCGAGCGCCATATCGAAGATCTTCAGGAGCCCCTCGCGGCTGACGGCGGAGCAGGGGATCACGGGCGCCCAGCGGCAGAACTGGAAGGCGATCATGAGCTCGCGCTTGCGTTCCATCTTCTGCTCGGTCGTGATCAGATCGGTCTTGTTGAGCAGGATGATCAGGCACTTGCCGGCATCGACCGCCAGACCGGCGATCTTCTTGTCCTGCTTGCTTGGGGGTTCGGTGGCATCGAGTACCAGCAGCGCCACGTCGCAGTCGTCGAGCGACTGGATGGTGCGGAGCATCGAGAGGCTTTCCACGCCTTCCTCCACGCGGGCGTTCTTCCGCAGGCCCGCCGTGTCGATGAACAGAAAATCCTGATCCTGCCAGCGAATGAGTGTGTCGGTGGCGTCGCGCGTGGTGCCGGGAATATCCGACACGAGCTTGGGCGAGATCTCGCGCTGCGTCTCGGACATCAGGGCGTTGGTGATGGAGCTCTTGCCGACGTTGGGTTTGCCAATGATCGCGATGCGCGGGATGAGAGAATCGGCCTCGCTGCGTTCCGAGCGCTTGCCGAACTGGCGTTCGCCCAGGTGGCGCACGATCGATTGCTCAAGCTCCTCCGTGCCGATGCGGTGCGCGGCGCTGACGAGGAACGTCTCGTCGCCGATGCCGAGCTCATGGAACGCGTGCTCCGCGTTCTCGGCCTGCTGCTCGTTGTCGCACTTGTTGATGACGAGCAGCACGGGCACGCGGCGCTTGCTTTTCTTGCGCAGTAGATCGGCGATGGCGAAGTCGTTGCGGGTCGGCTCCTCGCGGCCGTCGACGGTGAAGACGATGACGTCGGCCGCCTTGAGCGCGAGCAGCGACTGTGCGTGCACGTCATCCTCGAAATCCTTGTCCTCCGTGCCGCCGCCCATGCCGCCCGTGTCGATGAGCAGATAGTCCAGATCCGGCGTTTCGACGATGCTCGTCACGTGATCGCGGGTCGTGCCGGGCACCTCGCTTTCGATCGCCACGCGCCTGCGCACGAGCCGGTTAAACAGCGTGGATTTGCCCGTATTGGGCCTGCCGATAATGGCGACAAGCGGAAGCTTTGCCATGAGACCGGGACTGTAGCAGGTTTTTCGCTCCAAAGCGCCTCAAATCCAGCGTTTCGGCGGCTGTGGCTCGGGGTCGGCCGGGAGCAGAGGCGCGCCCAGCGTGACCGACGCCTTCATCAGCGTGAAGACCACCTGGGTGACGTTTTCCGCGTAGAGCACGGTGGGGGACACGGTGCGGTCATCCGCTCCGAAAGCCACGCGTTCGGGGGTGATCTGATGATCCCAGATCTGCCGTGTTGTCAGTGACCGGTCGCCGATGAACCGTCGTCGCGGGTTGTTCCATGCTGGAGGCGGCTTCTTCTCATTTTTCCAAGTGACGAATCCCGTGACGTGCCTGCGGTTACCGACGTGGTGCATC
Source organism: uncultured Candidatus Peribacteria bacterium (assembly GCA_964460365.1). Lineage (GTDB taxonomy): Bacteria > Patescibacteriota > Gracilibacteria > Peribacterales > Peribacteraceae > DAISLF01. The sequence goes on from CAYWPL010000010.1 coordinate 15,761, forward strand.
AGGAATCCCCCACGGTCTCTGGCGCCGCGGAGCATGTGGCGGCGATAGTCGTCCCAGGACCACTCGGGCACGTCGGCGATCTTTTCCGTCGTGAACCGCTTGGCGGTCTCGTTGCCGATGGTGACGATGCGTTTCCAGATCGCTTCCTCCCGAAAGTCATTCGCTTCCGGCGCGCGCAGATGCAGGAGATTGTTCGGCTGTATCGCCACGGAGCGCTTTGGACTGAGCTTTCCCCACATGAGCAGCATCTGCCTACTGCGCAGGGCCAGCGCCCAGAACTGCTGCATCTGCACCGACCAGGCGTAGTGCTCGTCGAGTGTCTCGTAGTTTGTGCCTTTCGCGGGGAGGTGTGCCTTGAACACGTCCGCGAGCAGTCTCCAATACTGATCGTTCACGCCCGTGTACTTCGCGTCCAGATTTTCAAAGAGCGCCCATACCCCTTTATCCATCATGGGACCGATCTGTCGCGGTCCCACCGCCGATTCCAGGCATGAGGCAACTTCGTCCGCGAGGCGGGCGGCATCGTCCAGGCTGCTGGGAGGAGTCTGTTCGGTCTGGGGCGGCATGCGGGCATCCTGTCGATGCGGGGGTGGTCACGCAAGAGCTTGGACTCTTTGGACGCGGAGAATGTCCTTCTGTACACTGAATCTCGATGCACCACAACTACGACCCGACGGCGACGGAAGCGAAATGGCAGAAGCGCTGGGACACGAAAGCCGCCTACCGCGTTGACCTCCGCAACGCCAAAAATCCGTACTACTCGATGGTGATGTTTCCGTATCCGAGTGGTGACAAGCTGCACGTGGGTCACTGGTACAACTTCGCACCCGCAGATAGCCATGCTCGTTTTATGAGGATGCATGGCAAAGATGTATTCGCTCCGATGGGCTTCGACGCGTTCGGTCTGCCCGCCGAGAACTACGCCATCAAGACCGGCGTGCCGCCCGCCAAGTCGATCGCCAAGAACGTGGAGACGATGATCGCGCAGCTCAAGCGCATCGGTTGCATGTACGACTGGGACAAGATGGTGAACACGAGCGATCCGCAGTATTACAAATGGACCCAGTGGCTGTTTCTCCAGATGTACAAGCATAAGCTGTCATACAAGAAGGAGGCGCCGGTGAACTGGTGCCCGAGCTGCCAGACGGTGCTGGCCAACGAACAGGCGCAGGACGGTACATGTGAACGCTGCGGCACCGCGGTTGGGCAGAAGCTGCTGACGCAGTGGTTCTGGAAGATCACCGACTACTCGCAGAAGCTGCTCGACGGACTGCAGGATCTGGACTGGCCCGAGAAGACCAAAACGATGCAGCGCAACTGGATTGGCAGAAAAGAGGGCATTGAGATCACCTATCCGGTGAAAGACAGCAAGACCACCGTTACGGTCTTCACAACGCGTCCCGAGACGAACTTCGGTGCCACTTTTGTCGTGATCTCACCCGAGCATCCGGATCTGCCGGCAATCACCACTTCTGATTGCCGCAAGAATGTTGAACGCTACGTTGCAGTGGCCCGCAAGAAGAGCACAAGCGCTCGCGATGCCGTCGACCGCGAGAAGACCGGAGCCTTCACCGGCTCGTATGCTGTCAACGCGCTGAACGGACGCGAGATGCCGATCTGGGTTGCCGACTACGTGCTGATGAACTTCGGTACCGGCGTTGTGGTAGGCGTGCCGGGACATGACATGCGCGACTATGAATTCGCCGTCGCCATGAAACTGCCGATCGAGCGTGTCATCAAATCCGCCGACGGGGACACCGGTCCCATCGACAGTCCCGGGAAAGTGTTCGAGGACGAGGGCGAGATGATCAACTCGCGGTTTCTGGACGGCTTGCACCCGCATGCCGCAATCCCCAGGATGATGGACCACATGGAAAAGAACGCCATGGGAAAGAGAAAAATCACGTATCGCCTGCACGACTGGCTCGTTTCGCGCCAGCGCTACTGGGGCGCGCCGATTCCGATCGTCTATGATCCCGATGGCAACGCGCATCCGATTCCCGAAGAGCATCTGCCGTGGCTGCTTCCGACGGACGTCGAGTTCAAACCGACCGGCAAGTCACCGCTGACGGAATCCAAGGAATTCATCGCGCGCACGGAGAAAATTTTTGGCAAAGGCTGGCGTCCGGAGTTCGACACGATGGACACGTTCGTCTGTTCGAGCTTTTACTTCCTGCGCTATCTGGTTCCGCCGGAGGAGAGGGGAGTGAATCATCAGCCGAAGACAAAAAAGCTAGCTGCAAAGAAGTCCGTTGCCGCGAAGACCGCCAAGCCAACCGTGACGAAAAAAGACACGAAGGGCGAGGCGCACGCGGCGCATATCGTCGATCCGCATATCGAGAAAAACTGGATGCCCGTGGACATGTACATCGGCGGTCCGGAGCACGCTTGCATGCACCTGATCTACGCCCGTTTTGTGATGATGGCACTGAAAGATTTTGGTCTTGTGTCGCACTCTGAGCCGTTCAAAAGATTAGTTCATCAGGGGCTGATCACGAACAAGGGTGCCAAGATGAGCAAGAGCAAGGGCAACGTCGTCAGCCCGGACGCGTTCATCGACTATCATGGCTCGGACGTGTTCCGCATGTACCTGATGTTCATGGGGCCGTTCACCGATGGCGGCGACTGGAGCGACACGGGCATCAAAGGCATCGACCGGTTCGTGCAGCGCCTGTGGCGCGCGTATACGCTGTACAGCGAATCGCTGAAGTCCAAGACCGAGCCGAAGAAATCGCCCGACCAGATGCAGATGCTCCACCGCACGATCAAAAAAGTTACCGAGGAGATCACGGCGCTGCGTTTCAATACGGCAATTTCCGCGCTGATGGAAATGCTCAACAACATCGAAGCCGGCGGGACGATGTACGGCGAAGTCGCCCACACGCTGCCTCTGCTGCTCTCGCCGCTGGCTCCGCACATGGCCGAAGAGCTGTGGGAGACGATTGGCGGGAAAGGTTTCGTGATCGATCAGAAGTGGCCGCCCTACGATGCGGTACAGCTGAAGAGCGATACGATGAACATTGTCGTGCAGGTGAACGGCAAACTGCGTGGCGAGGTCATGGTTGCTACTGATGCGGCTGAAAAGGACATTCTGGCCGCCGCCCGAACGGACGAGAACGTCGTGAAATTCCTCGACGGCAAAAAGCCGAAGAAGGAGATTTACGTTAAAGGACGGCTGGTGAATCTTGTGGTGTGAGATTCAGATTACCCGCAGGCCGGCCGGATTGCTCTGGCGCTGACAATTTCGCGCCGTCGCGCATCCACGCGCGGATCAGTTCCGTGAGTCCGTCGGGCCGGGACACGTGCGGAAAATGTCCTGTGTCGATCTGTCGGACAGTCGTGCGCGAGCCGTGATCCACCGTTCCGGGATCCGCCAGTCTCCAGGGATCCTGTCTGCCGAAGATCACGAGCAGGTCCTTGCGGGAGTCGCGCATGAGCTGCAAGAGGCCATCGATTGTTTCTTTGCGGCGCGCGGGCATCTCGTGTTTGTAGAGATTCTTCATGGCGCGATCGTTTGGCGCGTAGGCACGCCGGTGTTCTTCCAGCATCAGGCGATACAGTTCATCGGGGATGTCTTTGCACAAGTCCGCGAGACAGCGGTCCAGGAATCCGAATTCAAGCAGGCGTGACGATTCGGGCACCCATTCGCGCGTGCCGTTGGGCGGCGTCATCAGCACCATGCGTTGCACGTCCGGCAGATGATCCTGCGTGTGCAATGCGTCGAACGATCCGCAGGAATGGGCGATGAGCGTTTCCGTGGGGAGCAGTCGGGCGAGTTCGATATAGCGCTGGCGTAACTGCACGACGAAGTCCGGCGTCCACGGAATGCGGCCGGTCTGGAACGGATTGTCCGCGACGAAGACCGTGCCTTCCAACCGCGAAGCAAGAGGCGCGTAGTCGTTGGGCGCGTAGGACATGCCGCCGATGCAGAGCGTGCGGGGCTCGCCCTGTCCGTACTCCTGCACCCGGAAGTCCCCGACATCGAAGACGCGTATGTCTGCCATACATGGTACATAGTATCCTACATTTCATATGTCCTGTACACTTGGCCGTACAGATGCGCAAAAAAAGCCCAGAAATCACCGAAACGCCGCTGAGCAGAGACGTCTTCGACGTGATGGCGTTCGGCTGTATCCAGTACGTGCTGGAGCACGGCATGCCCCCTCACTGAGGCGGGGTACGAACAAGCTGGTCGTTCACTCCAGGCGCGGCAGGTTTTGCCCTATGCTCTGCCCCGATGAAACAGCCTTCTTTTGCCAGCTTCGATCGCTACGGCCCCTATACGGACCTGGAAGCGCTCTGTGCATACAGCCTCAAGTCGCTGCGCAAAAGCCTACGGGTGAACACGCTGAAGTCCACCGTCGAGGCGGTGCGCGCCTGGGGTGAAAGGAAGGGCTGGGCGCTGACACCCGTGCCGTGGTGCCCGGAGGCGTTCTTCGTGGACCGTGAGGACCGCAGCGTTGCGCTGGGCAAAGACCTGCTGCATCTGCTCGGTCATGTGTACATGCAGGAGGCCGCGAGCATGCTCCCGGTCGCTCTGCTCGATCCGCAGCCCGGCGAGTGTGTGCTGGATATGAGCGCGGCGCCCGGCAGCAAGACGACGCAGATCGCGGCGCGGATGGCGGGGACCGGCGTGATCGTCGCCAACGACGTGCAGGAGAAGCGCCTGTGGACGCTCAAGAATTCGCTGCAGCGTTCCGGCGCCACCGATGTGATCGTCACCAAGAAAGTCGGGCAGTGGTTCGCGCGCCACATGACCGAACGCTTCGACCGCGTGCTCTGTGACGCGCCGTGCACCGCGCAGGGGACGGTCCGCAAGGACTCCGACGCGCTCGAGTACTGCGGCATCGATAACATCGGCAAGATGGCCCGCCTCCAGCGCGAGCTGCTGGAATCCGCGATCGACGCGTGCAAGACCGGAGGCATCATCGTGTACTCCACGTGCACGCTCACGCCGGAAGAAAACGAAGAGGTCGTTGCGTCCCTGTTGAGAAAGTTCCAGGGCCAACTGCAAGTGGTCGATCCGCGGGAGCAGCGGTCAGTGGGCAGTGGACAGAAATCATTTGGCTTGGACGTCGCCATCGCGGATTCGGGGAAAGTACAGGAGTGGCTTCGTCATGCTGGTCGCTGGCCACTGTCTGCCGGTCACCTGCCCCTGGTGCGCCTCTGGCCGCAGACCTATGACACCGAAGGATTCTTCTGCGCCGTGCTGCGTAAAATCGCGCCGACGCGCCACCGCGAGAAGCTCCCGCTCGTGCGGTTCCAGGAGGAAGAGCTGCCGCGCATCCGCAAAGAGGAGGCGGGCAAGGATCTGGAACGCCACTACGGCACGACGTTCCTCGCGCCGACGGACCGGCTCTTCGCCCGTACAGATCAACTGCTGCTGGCAACCGAAGACGTCGCCGAATTCCGCATGCCCGTTGCCGACTACTCGCTCGGGCTGCCGTTCGCGCTGCGACTGGATGGCGGGCGCATCCGCCTGAGCCATGAGACGGCGATCCTCCGGGGCGCGCAGTCGACCAAAAACATCTGCGTGCTTGGCGACAAACAGCTCGATGATCTCCTCGACGGCCACGACACGACATGCGAACCCGGCCTGACCGGCGACGTCCTCCTCCTCCATAAAACTATTCCCGTCGGCGTGGGACTCGCGCGCGACGGCAAGCTGAAGAACCGTCTGCCGCGCTGGGTGGTGGCGAAATCCTGAACCTCAGGTGCTGGAACGCGGGAATGTCGGGTTGTGCGGGTGTGCTTCGAGCAGGGATTGGCGCGGAGAACGTTTCTTGCACTCGTTGGGCTCCGGTGTTTGCGCTATCCTGATCCCCCATGGACGATATTACCAACATCAAGGCGCGCCTTCCGATCGAGCAATTGGTTGCCCAGTACTGTCAGTTGCACAAAAAAGGCCGCAGCTTCGTTTGTTTGTGCCCGTTCCATAACGATTCCAAGCCGAGTCTCCTCGTTTCGCCCGACAAGGGCATCGCGTACTGCTTCGCGTGCCAGACGGGCGGAGACATCTTCAGCTTCTACCAGGCCATCGAGGGCGTGGATTTCCCCCAGGCACTCAAGGAACTGGCCGAAAAGGCGGGCGTGACGCTGGAGAGGCGCGCCGGCCCGGCCGGTCCCAAGAAAGACGAGAAGGAGCGTGCCCGCGAGTGTCTGCTGAGCGCGCTTGCCTTCTATCGTCATCATCTGGGCGCGTCGGCGAAAGCCGCAGCGTATCTTGCCAAGCGCGCCGTCCCGCAGGAGCAGATCGAGCAGTTCGAGATCGGCGTGGCGCCGGAGTCCTACACCGCGACCTACGATCATCTGCTCAAGCAGGGCTTCAGCCGCAAAGAGATCATCGCGGCCGGTCTCGGTATCCAGAAAGAACTGCGCGAGGAACGCATCTACGACCGCTTCCGCAACCGCCTGATGTTTCCGATCCACGACGCGCAGGGCGTGATTGCGGGCTTCGGCGGACGCACGCTGGCTGATGACGACGCGAAGTACATCAACTCCTCCGACGGCATCGTTTTCCACAAGAGCAAGATGCTGTTCGGCCTGCATCACGCCAAAGAAAAGATCCGCGATACCAAGGCCGTCGTCATCGTGGAAGGCTACTTCGACGTACTGGCATGCCACCGCGTCGGTGCGACCAACACCGTTGCTACTTGCGGCACCGCGCTCACCGAAGACCATGTTGCGCTGCTACGCCGCTACGCCGACCGGGTCATCCTGTGCCTGGACCAGGACCGCGCTGGGCAGGACGCCATGGAACGCGCGTTCCCGCTGCTCGCGGCCGAGGGCCTGCAGGTTGATGCGGTCGTTCTGCCGGGCAAAGATCCGAGCGAGACGCTGGAGAGCGACCCGGAAATCCTCAAAAGCCTCCTCGAGACCGGCGCGACGTCGTATTTGGACGCGGTGCTTAAGCAGGTCCGAGGACTCGATCTGACCGCTCCAGCCGTCAAACGCGAGGCGCTCCGGCGTTTGCTGCGTTTCATCAGCGCGCTGCCGTCCGTTGTGGAGCGAAGCGATTACATCGAGAAAGCCGGAGCCGTCTTCGGCAAATCCTCGACCGATATTTCCCAGGAACTGCAGTTGGTGATGGCCGACGCCGCGCCCATCGGCAAGCCCAGAGCGGCCGCGCCCGAGCCGCGCAAGACCGAAGAGTTCAACTCGGTTGAAATCGCCCTCGGCATCTTCCTCTTTTACCCCAAGCTTCTGGCGCTTCTCTCGGAGCTCATCCCGCCGCCGGACGGTATGGCTGCCGCCCTGCATCAGGCGCTCGGCAAGCCGGTCGAAGCAGGCGCGCGGATCATCCCGGACCTGCTCGATCTGCCGGACGAGCATCGCGAGCGCGTCGGCATTCTTGCTCTCTACTGCGAACACCACGGTTTCACGGAGTGGTCCGATTCGATGGCCTCCCGCGAAATCCGCCGCAACTGCGTCAGCGCCAACCGCGAAATGCTCCGCCTGAAGCAGCAGGAAATCACCCGCAGACTCGTGGAGGCCCGGGGCTCCGGGAAGGTCACCGAGGAGGCCCAGCTGCAGAACCAGTACCAGCAACTGCTGAAATTGATGCAAAAGGCAGGTTAAGCCGTCCGCCCCTTTCCCGACCGAAACACGCGTTCCCTCTTCCCCCCGGCGTTGTCTTTCCCTACCCTGTAGGGCGTTGGGGCCCTGCGCCCATTTCTTTATTCTGATTTTCCATGGCGTCCCACCCGCGAAAATTCATCGCTCAGCCCACTGACGACGACCTGAAGAAGTTTCCCGAAAAGGTGAAACATCTGATTAAGAAAGGCCGTGAGCAGCGTTACGTGACGCACCAGGAGATCATCTCCGCGGTGCCGAATGCCGAAGAGGACGTGGATCTCCTCGACGAGATCTACACGCTATTCGTCGATCTCGGCATCCAGGTCATCGACGTCAAAGACGCGCTGATCTGGGACAAGAAGGGAAGCAAGCCCTCCACGCTGGAAATGCCCGAGCCCACGGAGGATCTCGCCGAGGTGGCGGGCAAGGATGAGGAGAAGGAGGGCGACGAGGATTCCGACGCCGAGAAAGACGACGAGGGCGAGAAAGTGGAAAGCATGGGCGAAGGCGTGGACGACGATTCTATCAAGATGATCGCCATGGCCGGTATCGCCGTGGACAGCGACAAAGATCTCTCCGAAGACGAACGCAAGAAGCGCCGCAAGGAGCGCGAGATCGACCTGCTCGAAATCAGCAACGATTCCGTCCGCATGTACCTCTCCGAGATCGGGCGCGTGCCGCTGATCGACGCCCGCAAGGAAGTCGAGCTGGCCCGCCGCATCCGCAAGGGTGACGCCGGCGCAAAGCAGCAGCTGGCCGAGGCCAACCTGCGTCTCGTGGTCTCCATCGCCAAGAAGTACATCGGACGCGGCCTTTCTTTCCTCGATCTCATTCAGGAGGGCAATATCGGTCTCTTCCGTGCCGTCGAGAAATTCGACCCGGAGCGCGGATTCAAATTCTCCACCTACGCCACATGGTGGATCCGCCAGGCCATCACCCGCGCCATCGCCGACCAGGCACGCACCATCCGCATCCCGGTGCACATGGTCGAGACCATCAACAAGCTCACGCACACGCAGCGACGCCTTGTCCAGGAGCTGGGCCGCGAGCCGACGCTTGAGGAACTGTCCGTTGAAATGGAGATGGACATCAAGAAGGTCGCGCACATCCAGAAGATTTCCCAGGACATCATCTCGCTGGAATCCCCGGTGGGCTCCGAGGAGGACAGCAAGCTCGGCGACTTCATCGAGGACGAAGAGGCCGTAAACCCGTTCGAGGCCACCAACCGCCAGCTCCGCAAAGAGAACGTACACGCGATGCTGGAGTTCCTCACGCCCCGCGAGCGCAAGATCATCGAAATGCGCTTCGGCCTGAAGGATGGCATCGGCCACACGCTCGAAGAGGTGGGCAAGGAATTCGGAGTCACGCGCGAGCGTATCCGTCAGATTGAGGCAAAGGTGCTCCAAAAGATGCGCGACCATCCGCGCTCTCTCACGATCCGCGAGCACGGGGGCATCCCCAAGCGCATTGGTTTCTCGCAGGTCCACTCGTTCACGCCCGGCAAGCTCTGCTCCAACTGCCATGCGGGTTCACTCGTCGACATCGTCAAAGACGGTGTGAAGATGCAGAAGTGTGACCACTGCGCCAAAGAGTACCCGCTCTGAGCGTCAGTTCTGCTCCAGGAAATCCAGCAGGGCATCGGAGTCCGCCAATCTGTCGTATGCGCCGGAATTCTATGGACGGCCCGGTCCCTGCCCGGCAGATGACCCCCCTTGTGCTAGGATCAGGGCCATGAAGAGCTTCGAGAAAGAATACGCCCGGCTGAATCCCGCCCAGAAGCAGGCGGTGGATACCATCGAGGGTCCGGTGATGGTGATCGCCGGTCCCGGCACGGGCAAGACGCAGGTCGTCTCGATGCGCGTTGCAAACATTCTCAAAAAGACCCAGATGCGTCCGGGGAACATCCTCTGTCTGACGTTCTCGGTGAGCGGCGCCACCGCGATGCGGGACCGCCTGCGCTCGCTGATCGGCCCCGATGCCTACGGCGTGCGCGTTGCCACCATTCATGCCTTTGCGCAGTCCGTCATCCAGGACAACGCTTTTCTGTTTGATGAATGGGCGGCGCGCCAGCAGATTTCCGATCTGGAAAAAGTCCGGGAGATGAACACGATCATCGATGCCATCGGCACGGGGATGGAGCTGATCAATCTCAAAGATCCATACGGGAAATCCCCCGATCTGCTCTCGCGCATCAGCCAGGTGAAGCGCGAGGGAAAATCTCTGGCTGATCTGGAGCGCGCCGCCGATGCCTACGACGAGCAGATGGCGGGCAAGAGCAAGAAGGGGACCAAGGCACACGAGAAAAACATCCTCGCCGCTCGGAAGTTCCGCGATTTCATCCGCATCTTCGCCGCGTACCTACAGATGATGGAGAAGACCGGGCGCTACGATTATGACGACATGATCCTGCATGTCATCCGCGCCCTGGCCGAAGAGGATTGGCTTCTGCAAGGGCTCCAGGAGAGATACCAGTATGTGCTGGTCGATGAGTTCCAGGACACGAACGGCGCCCAGTACCGTCTGATCGAGCTGCTGACCACCTATGCGAACGTCCCGAACGAGCCGAATATCTTCGTCGTCGGCGACGATGACCAGGCGATCTACCGGTTCCAGGGCGCGAACCTCGCTAACATGCTCTCGTTTCATACGCGCTTCCCGAAAGCCCCGGTCATCGCGCTTACCGTCAGCTACCGGTCCACGCAGGCGATCCTCGATGCCGCACGTAGCGTGATCGAGCATAACGAAGAGCGTTTGGTCGGCAGGATACCCGGTCTCGAAAAATTGCTGACAGCCGCGACGAAAAAAACCGGCGGCCCGCCGCGCCTGCTCCGTCCGCCGAGCGACACCGCCGAGGCGTGGTTCATCGCCGATCTCGTCGAGCAGCGCCTCGCTGACGGTGTCCGGCCGGAGCAGATCGCCATCCTCACCCAGACCAACGACGAACTGTTTCCCATCTACGACGTGATGCGCGCCCGCGCAGTCCCCGCCCTCATGCGCGGCAAAGATGACCTTCTCTCGCACCTGCTGGTGTTGCAGGCCATCACGATTTTACGCGCCATCGAGAAACCGATGAAAGACGAGCGCTTATCCTCCGCGCTCGCGTGCGAGTGCTTTGGGGTGCATCCGGCCGATCTCGGGCGGCTGCACGTGCTTCAGCGCGAGCGGAGATCCCCGCTTTATGACCTGCTTGTCACGCTCCCCGCGCAGGACGACCTCCCGCTCATCAAGCGCGAAGCTCTGGAGAAGGCGCGGGACCGGCTGCTGGACCTCCACGGGAAGATCGCCTCGCGCACCGCATTGGAATCCGTCGAACACGTCTTGCGCGACTGCGGACTGATCCCCCAGCCCGAAGCTGGCGCGGACTCCGCTATCGATCCGCGCGATCTGGCCGCGCTCGAGGCGTTTTTCGCCCACGTCAAAGACCGTTGTCTGGAGCAGCGCGCGTGCAGCCTGAAGGATTTTCTCGCCGATCTGGAGTTCTACACCGATCCGGCCTACGCGCAGATCCGCATCACCTACGAACTGCCCCATCTTTCCACGGGGGGAGTGCGCCTGATGACTGCCCACCAGAGCAAAGGCCTGGAGTTCGACGTCGTCATCCTCACGAATTTCCGCGACGGCCACTGGGACAAGCGCACGCGTCGCTCCAGCGTCGCTCTCCCCGAAGATCTGTTGTTTGGCTGGGAGAAAGATCAGAGGCAGTTCGAGCAGCACCAGGACGAGCGTCGCGTCGCCTTCGTCGCCATGACCCGCGCGCGCGGCGAATTGCTGCTGACCTGTCCGCGCGAGATCGCCGTCGGCGTGAAAACCCGCGATATCGCGCCGTCCGGCTTCTTTGCCGAGATGGGCGATCTGCCGGAGGAAGACGGTGCCCTCAAGGATCCCGCCAAAGCGTCGCTGCTGTTGCTTCCCAAAGCCAAAGCCCTCGATGGCGCGCTGAAGAGCTACATTGAGGAGCGGCTCCGGACCTTTGCGCTCTCGCCAACATCCCTCAACCGCTTCCTCCGCGATCCGCAGGAATTCCTGCTGGTCGACCTGCTCGCGCAACCCGAACACTTCGACGAGGCCGCTGTCCGCCGTCTCGGCTACGGCAGCGCCGTGCACTGGGCGTTGCGTCAGTGGGCGACCGCGCTCCAGGAGAAGCGTGAGTTTGGCGGAGATGAACTGCTTGAGGCCTTTCAGTGGTACTTGAATGAGCGCACGATCCTCACCGAGAAGCAGAGATCGGACTTGCTGGATTTGGGGAAGCTATCCCTTCCCAGTTACCATGAGCAGCGACTGAGCGACGCTCAGCCATTCCTGCACGGCGTGGAGCGCGAATACAAAGCGCACCTCGGTGACGTGCCGATCAAGGGCAAGATCGACCGCATCGACCGTGCGTCAGCCACATCGGCCGCTGCGACGGTCATCGATTACAAGGCGGGCAAGGGGAAGGCCGAAGGAGAGATCCGCGGCGGACTCGAGCCGGGCTCGATCTCGCGCGCCGATGCCGGCAGCCACTTCCGTCAGCTCGCCTTCTACGCTGTTCTTCTGGAAAAAGCCGATCCCCTCCTCAGGCCCGAGGCGTTCGTGCTCGAATACATCGGAGAGAGAGGAGAGGACCCAGTTACCCGGAGCTTCACGGTCACGGACGCCGAGCGCGAAGAGCTGAAAACGCTGGTCGACGACGTCTGGAAAAAAATTCTTGCATCAGACTTCAGCCCTTTGTGAAGCCACGAATAGAGGATCTGCACGTAGCCGATTGACATCGGGCTCCGGCGGATTGAGGATGCTCTCCTTTCCTTCCATCCATGCCTGTCGACGAAGATCTCCCCGTTCCTGACGTCCCGATTGGCGCTTCCACCGTTGATCGAGCGGTTGCTGCGTTGCTGGCACACGAGGCCCCTGCTCGCATGACAGCCGATTACGCCGAAGCCGTTGCTCGTGTCGTGCAGAGATTGCTCGACGGCGACATCGCGTACAGGCCCGGAACCGATCCTTTCGGCGATCTGCTACGTCGTGCACATGACCAGGGTCTTCCGCAGATCGATGAGGGTTCGGTCGCCCGCAAGGAGCGTCTGCTCGAGTTCCTGAGGCACAGGGAGGACGACGGCACCAATGGTGAGACCGGCGAGCCCGTGCCGGATATCGTGATCGGGCAGTAGGAGGTCGTATTGCCGTGACTCAACGCTCCAATTTCCCTTTGCTGTTGATGGGTGGGAACGGCGGTTCATCGATGGCTGTCCGCATCTGCTGACCATAGACGAATTTCAGGGCGAGACGCATAAGATTCGGCTCGCGGTCCGCGAGCATTGCCAGTCTTTCTGCGGCGGAGATCAGCACGTTGGTGCTGACCTTCTCCCCGATCTTGGGGGCGTCTTTCAGTTGCGCCAGGGTACTCAGCAGACGAACACACGCGTCTGCTGCCCCTCGGTGCGGTTGTGCGTATTTTCGGGGATCACCGGATTGCCGCAGGTTCCGCAGCCACTCGCGAATCACCAATCCCGGTTGCGGACAGGCAGCCGCGGCCGTCATTTGGGCGGAGATCTCGGTCAGTGTCGAGTTCCAGTGGCGCACCTTGTCCGGATCAGCGTTCGCTTCCGCCAGCTTCACGTTCGACAAGGCTTCGAGTTGCGAGCCTGGCCTGATCAGGGCGTCTTTCATCGTAGCGCCGGGTTTCGCGATTCGCCGGAGCCGAATACCATCGATCACGTGCCGTACTTCCTCTATGACGCCGCGCCTAAACATGAGAGGAAACTGCTCCTGTTCCGGAATGTGCTCGCAGAACCAGCGAGCGAAGTTCACTTCTGCGTCATATCCGGCAGGTGTCGGATACAGAGCGCGCAGTTTGTCCATGATGACGGGATCTCCTGTGGCGATCTTGCGTTGGTGATCCACGTCTCGCCATACTATGTCCTGCTTCATGACGATTGTTGAGGTGCTCGGCATTGCATACCCACGATTAACGTCCTGCCTCGGATGTTGTTTCGAGCCGACGATGTAGATGTCGATGTCCTGGTCTTCAAAACGCCGGACGATGTGAGTCGCTAGAGGTGCTGTGACAAGCCGATAATCGTCTTCTTTCGCACTCATTTCATACACAAGCGCCTTGCCATTCGGCGCTAGGAAATGCTTGTTCAGGTGCTTACAGAGTGATTCGAAGGCGTCGCCCACCTCTGCCGCCAGTTGCAATTCCTTTGTCGGAATGGTGGCCACCGTCCTGTCCCAAGCCACTTTCACTGCACCCGTGAGGTCCGCGCCGATCTTGTCGAATACTGACGTATCAGTGTAACCGCTGTCCTCAAAACTAAAGCAGGCTTGCGACATGGCCTCCTCTTCTCCGTCATCCGCGCTCTCACTTTCTTTGGGGAACGCCTCATCCGTTTCGGCGGGAACCGTGACCTGCACAGTTTTCTTTGTTGCCGGATTCCCGTCCCGCGACGAAATCGCGCCAAAAAGCGTGATGGTCGAATCGCGGATGCTTTCTAAATATGTCTTGATACTTTGTTGTTCCTGGGGAATCGTCACATCAGTCAGAGCGAGGACATGTGAAATTTCTTCTGCCGGAGCGATCAGCAGACGACGAAGATCCACCGCGCATCCCAGGTCGGTCATGCAGCGGTCTTGCATATCTCTAATCCACCTTTCCTCAAACGAGATGGGGCCAGATACGGGCGTGTGTGACATATAGTATATTATACAATAAATTTCGTTTTTTAATATAGAAATCCACGAGAAAGATCTTCAGCCAGGTTCCAGCTTCGGCTTCCCTTTGATGACCGGAACGGTCACCGAGCAGCCGCAGACCATCGAGCGGAGGTGCGCGTCGCCCGGGGTGTTGCGCCGGTGCTCCCTTCCCGGCGGGAACAGGCGGTCGAGAGCGTCTGTGAAGTCGCGCTTCAGGCCGCTTTCATTGTCCGCGATGACGATGGAGACCGTCGTATGCTTCGCGAAGACCAGCACGGCACCATCCGTCAGGCCCGCGTCATCGATGGCTTCCTGCATCCGCGCGGTGAGATCGACGAAGTCGCCGTTGCTTTTTGTCCGGATGGTGAAAGGCATGACATCAGCATGCCATAAAGCTGCGGATGCCGTTCCGTGTGCTTGTGCCTGCCGCACGGGCTCATGCATTTGGATCTTCGACGCCGCAGTGCCTGAATCCGCTCAGAAGCCGCAGAACGCCCCGTCGGAGGGCCGGGGGTTGGAGCACGCCCGGAGCGCTCTCGAGCGCGCGGTCGTCCACGCACGACGCACATCCATCCGCAATTCCGTCTTCGTGGGCTGGTCCTCTACGGCGCGTCTCTTTTGGAGACGTGCTTTCCATCCAAGGCGAGAGGCTGACATACTGCCCGAAACAGGAATCATCGTTGCAGTCCTGACCGGCCCGGTTGCGCGCATCTCGGAAGCCCGCGCGGCATTGGCAGGACGGGCGTTTACTCGCTATTTCGGAGGCTACCCCCGGGATGCGTCAGTGCTGCTCCGGCACCGGCTCGATCGGGCCGTTTTCGAGGAGGTGTCCACGCTGGAGAAAATACTCCTTCAGCGAAAGTAAGGCTTTCCCGCGATGGCTCACAGCGTTTTTCTGCTCAACGGAGAGCGCTGAGAAGACCAAATCATAGCCGTCGGGCCGGAAGCATGCGGAGATCGGCAGGCCGGGAAGATAATCAGCTTCGAGCTCGTCGGCGATGATGCCATCGCATGCGCCTTCAAAAACTTGCACCTGCCCCTTGCGGCCCACGTGCGCGATGGCGCAGACGAACCTGGCGCGTTTGTTGCGCTCGCGCTTCATGCGCTCCAGGAAGTGCGCCACCCATTCTTCGTCGCTCGCATCGGGTCCCGCGCCCCAGCGCCGTGTGCGGATACCCAGTTCGCCCTCCAGCGCCTCCACGTGGATGCCCGAGTCATCCGCGACCGTCGCGTGTCCGGACGCGTCAAAATAATGCCTGGCCTTTTGTAGCGCGTTCGCCGAAAACGTTCTGCCGCTCTCCTCGGGTGCCCCGATCGCGGGGACGTCGTTCAAATCCAGCAGTTCCAGACCAAGTCCGTCGAGTGCCTCGCGCATTTCCTGTGCCTTGCCCCTGTTGGATGTAGCGAGAAGCAGCTGCATGCACGCATCGTATCAGGTTGTGTGCGGAAGGGGAGTCGCGTGCTGCATCTGGCCAGCGTGGCTAGTCGCCTTATTTTGCCGAGCGTCACATTCAACGAATACAGGATCTTGTGTCCCGCATGTCGACGTCGCACGACATCGTGTGAAGTCACGATGTTCACCGGCGCGCGTCATCGGAAAATTCGCGCAGCAGCTTCCGCATTTTTGTGCGGCGAGTCGTTCATCACTTGTTGAGTGAGCGGTATTGCCTACAATTCGATGCAACCTCACTCGTTCGAAGTTGCACTCGATCACCACGCTACCGAGGCCTTCACTCCAACAGACACCATCAACACGCGCCCGCTCCTCCGCACAGAACGCCAGGGCGAACATGAGCGATTGGCAGTTTTTCGGCAACTATCCGGAGTATCTTCTGGAAGTCCCGGGTGCCGTTGAGCAGGCGGACAATGTGCCGGAGCATTTGCGCGAGGAAGTGCACCGGCGTCTCGCCGAAGCCATGATGATGCAATATATGGCATCCGGTCCATTACGGAGCGGCATCGTGTCCGGCATGCCCGCTCTTATCGCGATGCTCGTCTCCCGCAGCGCCGTGGGAACGCTCCTTGGAGGAGTCGGAGGCACTCTCGTGGCGTATGCCGGGAACAAGTTCACGCGTTGGCATCTGACGCAGTACGCGAACAAGTGCCCGAATGCCGTTCTTCATTCCACCGGCGCGTTGCTGGATCAGATGCAGCAGGGCAGCGCTGATGAGTTCCCCGAACGTCTTGAGCGATGGCAACCCTGCCTGGAAGCCGTGCCTGACGGCATCCGGCGGCGGATCGGCCGGTGGTTTGTGTGGCTGCAAACGACAGCGTCACTGAAGATGTTGCTTGAACATGTGTCCATGCATTGTGTCGCTGTATCCAAGCCGTTGCGCGGCGTCTTGAATGAGGCCAAGGATAATCTCCTCGACGCGCGCGAGAGGAAGCAGAGGCAGATCGAAGAAGAACTCGTCGAGAGAGCCCGCGAGATGGAGCGCCTGTCAAAGACCACTACCGTATTGGCACACACCGACGCGCACCATGAGGGACGCCACGAGGAAGCCGAGGCACGCATCGCCCGGCTGGAAATGATGATCGCTCGCATGGCGGACAAGTTCGGCCCGCTTTTTCAGGAACTGGTGTTCGAAGACAGGCCCGGACCCCGCAAGATCTTCCTGGTCAAGATCGAAGACAAACAAGTCACTGATGTCACCCGGGCGAAGGACCCTACCGAGGAGGAACAACAGTAGGACCCTAGCCAGTCGCTCAAAGACACGGTTCGGGGATTGTGATCACGCCGCCATGCGATCCTCCGTTGAGACGTCCTCGCGCGCGACAAACACCTTGCGCGCCTTGGCGCCATCCGCGGGGCCGATCAGGCCTTTCTCTTCCATGATGTCGAGCAGTCGCGCCGCGCGCGCGTAGCCCACTTTCAGTTGCCGCTGGAGGAGGCTCGCCGAGGCCTTGCCCGTCTCTTGCACGACGCGCAGTGCCTCGAAGAACAAATCGTCGCCGCCGTTATCGTCGGCGTCCAGGTCGATGTGGCCGATGGCGGCCGTCGCGCCGTTGCTCTCGCCGTTCTCATCCTCCTCGCCCAGGCCGATCTGTTCCGTGATCTTGCCGCCGCCCGCGATCTTCACCGCGACGATCGTGCGCTCGACTTCTTTCGTCGACGTGTAGATGCCCTGGATGCGCACCGGTTTGGGCGTCGCAGCCGTCATGTAGAGCATATCGCCCTGGCCGAGCAGATCCTCCGCGCCGATGGAATCGATGATCGTGCGCGAGTCGACCGAGCTGACGACGCGGAATGCGATGCGTGTGGGAATGTTGGCTTTGATGAGACCCGTGATGACGTCGACGCTCGGACGCTGCGTGGCGATGATGAGGTGCATACCGACGGCGCGGGCCATCTGCGAGATGCGGGCGATCATCGTTTCGGTATCCTTCCGGAACTGGCGCATCATCAGATCCGCAAGCTCGTCGACGACGACCACGATGCGCGGCAGCATCAACGCCTCGTCTTTCTGCTTGGCGTTGTACTCTTCCAGGTTGCGCGCGCCGAGCTCCGAGAACCGGTGCAGGCGCCGTCCCATTTCCGCCACGGCCCAGCGCAGTGCCTGTAGTGCCTTTTCGGCCTCGGTGATCACGGGCGTGAGCAAGTGGGGGATACCGTCATAGGGCATGAGCTCGACGCGCTTCGGGTCGACGAGGATGAACTTCAGCTCGTGCGGCGCGTTTTGGAAAAGTAGTGCGGTGAGGAACGTGTTCATGCAGACCGATTTACCCGAGCCAGTCGCGCCGGCAATCAGGAGGTGCGGCATGTTTTCCAGGCTCGCCACCACCGCCTCGCCGGAGACGTCGCGGCCCAGCGGCAGGGTCAGTGAGGAATTGCTTTGCACGAAGGGCGGGCTCTCCAGGATCTCGCGGAGATGCACGATGGTGCGCTTGCTGTTCGGCATCTCGATGCCGACGAGCGACTTGCCCGGGATCGGCGCCTCGATGCGCAGGCTATGAGCGGCGAGCGCGAGCGCGAGATCGTCTTTGAGGCTGCCGATCTTACTGAGCTTCACGCCTTCGGACGGCTGGAGCGTGAACTGCGTGACGGTCGGGCCGGGACGCGCGTCGCGCACCGTCACTTCGATGCCGAACTCCTGCAGCTTCTCCTCGATCAGGCGCGCCTGTTTCTTCAGTTCGTCGTCATCCACATGCACGACGTCCTGCGACGAATCCAGCACGTCGAAGCTCGGGAAGGTCCACTCCTCGAAACGCGTGTCTTTCATCTCGATGACGTCTTTCTTCTTTGGGACGAGCTTCGCGGGCTCGGCTTTCTCCTTGAGGGAGTTCTGCGTGAAGAGCGGCCGGACGATGTTCAGTTCGGGCGCCTCTTCATCGCGCTCGATCAGGTCGTCATCTTCGTCTTCGTCTTTTTTCTTCTCATCCCATTCTTCTTCGTCTTCCTCATCCAGCACCGTCGTGGGCTCCGGCGCTCGGCGCGACCGTGTCTGGGGCTCCATCATCTCGCGGATTCTCTGCGTCAGCGCGCCCAGATCCGGTTCGAAGCTGATGACGAGTCCGATGAGCAGGGCCGCCGACAGGACGACGTATCCCACCGCCGGACTGAAGAGCGCCATGAATGGCAGGCTCATCAGGAAGCCGACCAGTCCGCCCGCGTTCATGCGCTGGTCGAGCATGTGCTCGAATGGCAGGCGCAGGTGCATCAGTCCGAGGAACGAGCAGAGCGCGACGATGAGTCCGATAGAGCGCGTCGTCCGCAGGCGCTTGGTTTGGGCGAGGAAATGCATGAGACCCGAGATCAGCAGGAAGGCGGGGATCACCATGCCGTAGAGCCCGAAGAACCCGGTGAATGCCGTTGCGATCACCTCGCCCGCCCGCCCCGCCGTGCCGTTGAGCACAAGAAAGAGCACGGCGCCCATGGAGATCTGCGCGATGCCGCTGATCGCGGACCACGTGGAGGACTTCAGTTCGAGACTGGGGGCCGATGCGCGCTTCTTGGGGCTGCGTTTGGCTTTGCGCCGGGGATGAGGCATCGGCAGACAGTGTACAGCCTTCCCTGGTGTTGTGCAGTGGCTATTTTCCGCTTCCGGAAGGAAAAATCAGACGCCAGCCTTTGTGCCGATCAATGTCGGAGGCGACCCGGTGCACTCACGCATTTCTATGCCTTCCCGGCTGCAGTTGACGATGCGGAAGTTCTCGAAATGGCACCGGACGAAGTCCACGTCATCCATAAAGATATTTGTGAATGTCACATTAGTGAAAGTACAGTCCTCAAAAACAGAGCCAGTCAGACTTCCGCCCGATATTTCTGCATCGTGCAGTTTGCCGTTTTTCCAGACGCTGTCCAAGACATCCCCCTCATCCAGAAAGAATTTTCCGGAGAGTTCGAGCTCACCCCAGGCAGAGTCGAGATGCTGCATTTGACAAGTATATATATACAACTTTAAGACGCAAAGCTCGAATCGAAAGATTCGAGGGTTGAGAGCTGTCCTTTGAAAAGCAATCCGAGGGGTTAGGAGGTGAGAGCAATAGCTGACATCGTGAAGCGACCGGATGGTACGTTCCTGTATCCAATTCCTGGAAAGTCCAACATCCACAGCGACCACTATCATGTGGCGGCGGATGGAACGATCCTTTCCATCAAGGAAGACGGGCAACACAGCTACAACCGTCGCGAAGTTCGCGACAGGATCAACAACGTGACGGGGATGGAATTTCCTCCTCGTTACACGATTCCGGAAAGTTGACCCTCTGAGGTGAGCAGTATCTCACCAACTGGATAGCTCTCTCGGCCCACCTCCTCGGTGTGGGCCGTCTTAAATATGGGCAAATTGGTGCTTTTGGTGCATTCCCCTTGGCATTGTTATGCAGTAAGATCCTTCTATGCACATGCTTGTCTTCGGTGCCTGCGGATACCTCGGAGGCCGCTTTCTGGAGCTGTTTCCGGGGGCTGTCGCGTCGCCGGTGGATATTGCCGATCAGGTTGCCGTCCGACACGTCCTGGACACCGAAAAGCCCGAAGTCGTCATCAACTGCGCGGGCAAAACCGGCAAGCCGAACGTCGACTGGTGCGAGGATCATAAAGAGGAGACGATCCGCGCGAACGTCACGGGCCCGTTGGTATTGCTGGATGCCTGCGTGGCCCGGCGCATACGCCTGGTGCATGTCAGTTCCGGCTGCATTTACGCCGGTGACAACGGCGGCGCGGGGTTCTCCGAGGAGGATCCTCCGAACTTCACCGACAGCTTCTACTCCCGTTCCAAGACCTGGTCCGACCAGATCCTGAAGGAGTTCCCCGTGCTCATGCTGCGCCTGCGCATGCCGTTTGACGGCACGCACTCGGATCGCAACCTCTTGATGAAGATCCGTCGTTACCCACGCGTGCTCGACGCCCAGAACTCCCTGTCGCACCTCCCCGATTTCCTGCATGCCGCGAAAATCCTGATCGAGCGCGGCCGCACCGGCGTCTATAACGTCGTGAATCCCGGCACCGCGTCGCCGTTCCGGATCATGCAGATGTATCGCGAGATCGTCGATCCGTCGCATGCATTCGAGCGGCTGGCCGTCGAGGATCTGGGCCAGGTCGCCAAGGCCGGGCGCAGCAATTGCCTGCTCAGCACGCGCAAATTGGAAGAAGAGGGGATCCGGTTAGCGCCGGTGGAGAAAATGTTGGAAAAATGCTTGCGGCAGATTGCCGCGGAAGAGCGCATTGCCGCCGTGGTGTAGCTCAAAGTATGGCTTCAGTAAGCTCAATGATGAGCCTGCCGACCATGGCGCCGATCTCGGGCCTTGCTCTGACCGTCCTCCCCGGCTGCATGCCGTCCCAGCCCGTCGAAGACACGATGGGAGGTATGATGGTGGGTGGTGCCATGATGGTGCGCAGTCGCAGCATTGGCGAAAACGCCGATGTCGTCTCCAGCAACGGAGTGACGCACGTCATCGACTCCGTTCTGGTGCCAAATTAGTCGATCGGATGCGCTTAAAAAAGCGGGGCTACGGCCCCGCTTATTTTTGTGCCCGCATCAGGCGGGTGTGTACAGCCGACGCAACTCGTCCATTTTTGCACGCACAAATTCCGCGTCATTCCCATCGTAGTAGGGGATGGTGAATATGTCGCCATCAAGCCTCGGTTCGATCATCATGGACGTGCGGCTGGTCACCGAAACAAGCCGTTCGTGTGTATCCCGGGTGTGTCGCTCCAGATAGGACTGCAGTGCGAGCAGCGTATCCAGATCGCCCGCTTGGCAGGTGATTCCCTGGAGCTTGCGGTAACGCAGGCTCCCGAGCGGTTGCTCGGGGACGGTGTTGCTGAGGGGCAGATCCATGAGTGACGGGGGAAAACCGGGTCATTCTTGGCAATCTGCGAGGTTCTGTCAAATACCTGCGGGGTGGCTCTTGATCTCGTCCTTTACGTGCTATATTATTAAACACTCTAATCATTAGTTTCATTCAGTATGCCCCGATCGGCGCGAGACCCCATCGACCGCATTATTGAGAGCACCTTCGAATTCGGGCGCATCATGCGACACCGGATGATGAGCTGCGAGCAGCGCGGTGCCGGAGTGGTTAATTTCCTGCAGATGCACGCGCTCATGATCGTGAGTGAGCAGAAGGGCATCACGATGAAAGAACTTGCCAACAGCCTGCACGTCTCCTCGCCTTCTGCTACGTCATTGGTCAATCGCCTTGTCAAGCTCCGCTGGGTTGGCCGGCGGCGCGATCCCGATAATAGGAAGCTTGTTCGCTTGCGCATTTTGCCCGTAGGCAGCAGCATGCTTCGCTCCAAGTTCCGCGAGCGCCAGAAAGTCGTCCGGGAGCTGTTCCGTCTCCTCAGCGTGGACGAACAGAACACCCTCGCCGCCATCCATGAAAAACTGATTTCCCAGTACCAGCACGCCCACTCCTGAATTCCCTTTTCTCCTCCCATGAGCATCATCCGTAAATTCCTTGGCATCCTCAAGAACCATAAGAAAAAGAGCATCGCCGCCGCGATCATTCTGGCCCTCATCGGCTTCGGCATCGCCCAGGGCTCCCGGCCCAAGCAGCCGGAATACCTGACGGCGGAAGCCGCAAGCGGCGATCTGACACAGACCGTCGAGGCTGTCGGCACCGTCGTCTCCGAGCGCGAACTCGAACTGCGCTTCGCTGGCGCCGGCATCGTCTCCAATGTGTACGTCAAAGAAGGCGCCAAAGTGCGCGCAGGCCAACGTCTCGCCCAGCTGCGTTCGGGCAGCCTCGGCGCCAGCGTTGCCGCGCAGGTGGCTGCCGTACAGCAGGCCCAGATCGATCTTCAGGCTCTTGAACAGGGCAACCGTCCTGAGGACATTGCCATCCAGGAGGCACAGGTGGCCAACAGCCGCGCCCAGCTGGACGCGTCGAAGTCCGCACTCAAGACCGCCGAGCAGAACCTCGAGCAATCGAAGGCCAAGCTCGTCGTGCTCGAACAGGAGGCCGACACCGCGCTCGCCGGACAGGTGAGCACCGCGCGCAGCACCCTGCAGCAGCAGGCCGTCTCCGCGCAGAGCGCCCTCTCCGTGATTGACGACGTCTTCGGCAAGACCATCGTGCAGGATGCCGTGGTCAAATACCGTCCCGGCGCCGACGCCGAGATCATCGGCCAGAAGCGCCGTGCCTGGGATGCGCTCACATTGGTGAATGCCAAAACCGCGACCGTCAATGACTACCAGACGTCCTTGCAATTGCTGCAGCAGGCGCAGACTTCGCTCGGCGAAGGCACGTCCGCCGTGTCCCGCGCGTTCGGTCTGATCGTCGAGCTGCCAGAAACGAGCTACTTCACCAACTCCGACCGCGAGACCTATAAGACTACGCTCAATGCCGCGCGTTCCGAGATCCAGAGCGCCCTCACGTCGCTGAGCACGGCGTACTCCGCATTCCAGAGCGATGCCGCTGCGTACGACACGCGCCTTGCCACTGAACGTTCAAGTCTTTCTGCCAGTGAAGGTGCCAAGACCAAGGCCGAAGCCGACATCCGCACCTTTGAGACGGCGCTCCGCACGCAGGAGGCGTCCCTGGCCCTTAAGAAGGCCGGTGCCCGGCCGACGGACATCGAGGCTGCTCGCGCGAGAGTCCGCGCTGCACAGGCTAACCTCGCCCGTGCGTCCGCCGATCTCTCCGATACCGTGCTCGTGGCGCCCATTGCCGGCACTGTCACGCACGTCAACATCCGTATCGGCGAGTCGCTTCCCCCCGGCGCCGCCGTCACGCTGCTCGGCGACACGCCGTTCCGCGTGGAGATGTTCGTGTCCGAGATTGACATCCCCAAGGTGCAGTTCACGCAGACTGGTTCCATTGAGCTCGATGCCTTCCGTGGCACGCACTTCGCGCTGCGCGTCGGCGAGGTCGACACGGCCTCCACCGACAAAGATGGCGTCTCCAAGTACCGCGTCAAACTCGACTTCGTGTACCCGCACAACGAGCTGAAAATCGGCATGACCGGCGATGCCGAGATCGTCACTGGCGAGCGCACGGACGTGCTGCACGTCCCGCGTCGCGCCGTTTTGGAAGAGCCGGATGGTGCTCAGTACGTTCGTGTTCTGCTGGAGGACAAGACCGTCGAAAAGCGGTCGGTCGTGATCGGCATGGAAGGCGCCTTGGGCGACGTGGAGATCCTCTCCGGCATCGCGCAAGGCGAGACTGTCGTGGTCCTCGAGAAAAAGTGATCCGTTCCCGTTCCCTTTTCGCTACGATGACTGTCCAGCCTCACGAGAACACCGCCAACGCCCTTCCGCTCATCAAGCTGAAGAAGATGGGTAAATCGTACTTCAACGAAGAAATTGAGACACCGGTGCTGTTCGATATCAACCTGACGATCAATAAAGGCGAGTTTGTCGCCATCATGGGGCCGTCGGGCTGTGGCAAGTCGACGCTCATGCACATCTTGGGCTTCTTGGACAGCCACACGGTTGGGGAATACTTCTTTCAAGGCAAGCCGACGGAATCCATGGATGACGACGCCCTCGCCCGCATACGTGCTACTCGCGTGAGCTTCGTCTTCCAGGCGTTCAACCTGCTGCCACGCACGACCGTGATGCAGAACGTCCTCCTGCCGTTGCTGTATCACCCCACCATCCCGGAATCCGAGCGTGAGCAGCGCGCACGCAAAGCCATCGGTCTCGTAGGTCTCGCTGATCGCGCGGACTTTCTCTCCAGTCAACTCTCCGGCGGACAGAAGCAGCGTGTCGCCATCGCCCGCGCGTTGGTCACCGAGCCGGACCTGATCTTCGCCGACGAACCGACGGGCAACCTCGATTCCGCCTCCGGTGTCGCCGTCATGGAAGCGCTGCAGTTTCTCCACCATCAGGGCAATACCATTATTCTTGTCACTCATGAGCGTGCCACGGCCGAGCATGCCGAACGCATCATCCATATACGCGACGGACGCATCGAATCTGAAAGTAGGGACTTTCGTCGCATTCTCGCCGCCGAACGCAAGGCCCTGAAATAGGGCTGATGATCTCGTCCTTCATCCATGAAATTCCACGACACCTTTACAACGGCGATCCGGGGCGTGACGACCAATACGTCCCGCTCAATTCTGACGATGCTCGGCATCATTATTGGCATTGCCGCCGTGGTGCTGATGAGCTCCATCGGGGAGAGCATGAAGGGCGTCATCTTGGGACAAATCAGCAGCCTGGGTCCTAAAAGCATGGTCATCTTCCCCGGACAGGCGGAACAGGGTCCGAACGCCGTTACCACCGGTTTCGATAGCCTGACGTTTGATGACGTCGAACAGTTGGAAAACCTCAGTACGATTATGACCGTCGCGCCGGTGATCTTCCTGCCCGGCGAGGTCAGCTTTGGTCGCGAAGACGATTCGCCTCAAACGCTCGGCGTCGTGACAGAATTCTTCAGTAACCAGAACTTGAGCGTGAGCAACGGCCGCCTGCTGGACAGGGGCGACGTGGACGGCGCCAAATTCAATGCCGTTCTTGGCTCCGACGTCGCATTCGAACTCTTCGGGTCAGCCGATCCCATCGGGCGTCGCGTCAAGATTGGTGACAATCATTTCACCGTCGTTGGCATCATGAAAACCCTTGGATCGCAGTTTTTTCAGAATGCAGACGCGCGTGTCTATGTGCCGTATACCGTCGCGCGCAATGTGACCGGGCAGAAGTACGTCAACTACATCACGATGCAGGCGACCGGGAGTTTTGACATTGCCATTGAAGACGTCACGTCGCTCCTTCGCCAGCGTCATGGTATTGATAATCCCAACAACGATCCCAAGAAAGATGATTTTGTCGTGCGGTCGTCCCAGCAAGCAGGCGATATTCTGAGCGGCGTCTCGTTGGGGCTTACGATGTTCATCACGACCATCGCCGCGATCTCGTTGATTGTGGGCGGCATCGGCATCATGAACATCATGCTCGTGTCCGTCACCGAACGGACGCGCGAGATCGGTCTGCGCAAAGCTGTCGGCGCCAAGGGCCGTGACATACTCCTCCAGTTCCTGACCGAGACCATCATCCTCACCGCGATCGGCGGTGTAGTCGGCATGGTGCTTGGCGTCGGATTGGCATACGTCGCCTCCATTTTCGTCAATGGTTTGCTGAACACCTACGTGTTTGCCGTCTCCACACCCGCGGTCGTCGCGTCGCTGGTTATGGCTGCCGTCACCGGCCTCGTCTTCGGCATCTCCCCGGCGCGCCGCGCGGCTGCCCTGCATCCCATCGAAGCCCTGCGTTACGAATAACATGCTCTCTTCCGATCTTCTCTCGACGGCGTTCCGCGGCATCACGGTCAATAAGACCCGGACCGCGCTCACGATGCTTGGTATCATCATCGGCGTCGCGTCGGTCGTGTTGATGGTGTCTACGGGCAACAGTTTCCAAAAATACATTATCACGCAGGTCGAATCGGTCGGTACGAACACCATGGACATCTTCCCGACAGGGCTACAGAAGTTCGGTGGAAACATTCAAAGCCTCACGTATGGCGATTACGAGGAGATCCGTAAACTCTCGACGGTCGAGAGCGTGGTGCCGGTGATCATCGTTCCCAAGAGCGTCGAATACGGCAAGGATTCGGCGAATCCGCTTGTCTTTGGCACGCATCGGGAGTTCTTCAGCAACTATGGCCTCAAGCTGGCGTCCGGCCGCTTGTTCGATCAGACGGACGAGGATGGCGCCAAGCAGGTCGCGATTATCTCGCACCAGACGGCCGTGGACATCTTCGGTGACGTCGACCCGATCGGTCGCAAGCTCACCATCGGCGGTTCGTCACTGCTCATCGTCGGGAAAATCCAGGCCGTCGGTTCCGCTTTGCTCTCAGAGCTCGATACGCCTGTCTACGTCCCGTTCTCCACGGCCCGCGCGATCACCGGGCAGAAGTACCTGAGCTACATCACGCTCAAGACCAAGGGCGATCCGCGGCTCGCGCAGCAAGACGTCACGGAGCTCCTCCGCCAGCGGCATCGCATCAAGAATCCCGAGAACGATCCTGACAAAGACGATTTCACGGCACGCAGTGCGGAGCAGATCACCTCAATCATCGGTTCCGTCACGCTGGGTCTCACGATTTTCCTCTCGCTCGTCGCGGGCATCTCGTTGCTCGTCGGTGGCATCGGCATCATGAACATCATGCTCGTGTCCGTCACCGAACGGACGCGCGAGATCGGTCTGCGCAAAGCCGTGGGCGCACGGCGCAGAGACATCCTGTTGCAGTTCCTGTTGGAGGCTGTCGCCCTGACGTTCACGGGTGGTGCCATCGGCATTGCGGTCGGCAGCTCGATGGGTTGGCTCTTGTCGCAGGTTGCGGCCGCGGCGCTTGGACAGTTTGATTTCGTGGTGTCCGTCTCCTCGATCTTACTGTCGGTCGGCATGGCCGTCGGAACGGGTCTGCTTTTCGGTATCTATCCGGCCCAGAAGGCGGCGAACCTGAGCCCAATGGAAGCACTGCGGTACGAGTGAGTACTCCGGTCGCCGTGAGTGGTACGCTTGGTGCAAGCTGTTTTTGCCATTGATCATCTCTTTGGGGGCTGGATTAGATGAATTGGCTATCGCGCCCATCGGGTATTAGGTAGCTAATGGCGCAAGAGACAACGTTGTTTGCAGATAGGTATGCGGTGAATTAAAGATTTCCGGTGAGGAAAAGCGGATACAGAATTCACTCACGTACTCCGGAAATGCCCCAGGAGTGACGTGATGGTACATCCGACGGATGAACGTTCTCAAATTGCCAAACATCCCTTCGATCTCCGAGGTCAGCTCGAACTCCCATTTCCGGTGGATGTCGGTCTTGTGCTGGACCGGCCACCAGCCATCGATGCCTCGGTAGATGCCGCCGCCATCGGTCTGCAGTCTGCTCCGGGGCTCCACGAACTCATACAGAAACTGACACGCCTCAGGCCTCCCCGGAGTCTTCCCCGGGAAGATCCTGTACGCAATCTTCGTCGATCCCATCTGTTTGGCCATCACCAGAGAGACGTTCTTGAAGTACGCCTCATCCATCTGCACCGTACCGCCCAGAAGTGGCTCCAGTTGGGGTAAATGGATCCGGAATTGCCGAAACCAGTAGTAGACCGTCTTCTCATTCACATGACAGAGTCTCTGGGTCTGCAGGACTGGCACCCGCTGCGTCCAGCACCACAGGAGCGCCCAGAATGTGCGGAGACTCAGTCGCATATGCCGAAGCCAGGTGTGGGACAGGAGCGTAAAGCGCCTTCGGCACTTGGGACACCAGTAGCGCTCCTTCTGCCGCCACACATGGCGTGAGCGGCATTCGGGACAGAACACGTTCTTCCCGAAGATAATGTGACGTAACCACTTCCGGATCTGGGCATCGGAGGGACATTGGTGGAGTGCAGCGATCATGGGACGAGAGGTGAAAAGGCTCTGAAGACCTTAATCCCTGCGCCATTAGCTGGTGATTACCCGCCCATCGTATATTGTATTATTTTGTAAATAGTGTATAATAATAGTTAACTTCCCACATACACATATGAAACTGTTCTCGTCAAAGAACCACTGTACCGCTTTTGCGGCCGCTTTCTGCGCTCTCTGCGTCTATCAGGGCGCCGCATTCGTCTCGTACGCGAATACGCCGTCCTCGGCGTTTTCCTACGTCCCGACGATGAACTACAGCCTCACCGCGTCGGTGGCTCCGCGTTACTTCCGCCAGCAGCGTCCCACGCTCCATCGGGTCGCGCCGACGGAGCAGACGGAGTCTAGTCTGTCCTCCTCTTCGCCGTCCTCGGACGTGAGCCAGAACCAGATGGGTCGTCGCGTGATGCGTTCCATCCGCAAGATCCGCCCGCCTATGCCCGATCCGCCAGCCGCCTGGCCGACCCGCGCGTCCCCTTCATCGGAAACGGTCCAGGAGTAAGTCTTTCGTCCATCGCACAAAAAAAGGCGGCCGCAGAGCCGCCTTTTTCCATTGCGTGGAGATCAGCTGATGACGACCGTCCCTGTCATGTCCTTGTGCCCTGGGCCGCAGGGGACGCGGCATCGGAATTCGAACGTGCCGGCCGTGTCAGTCGGCAACGGGATGTCCTTCGTCTCGCCCGGCTCGACCGGGACATTGATGCCGAGATCGGCGATGGCGAAGCTGTGTTTGCCCTCGACGCCAGTGACGCGGATCACAACCTTCTCGCCGACGGAGGCAGTGATCTCTTTCGGGCTGAATTCCCAGTCTTTGGCACTCACTTCGATGATGCGGGCGTCCGAGACGTCTACGGGCTCATCGGTGGCTTCAGAGGATGCAGAGTCATCGACGATCGCGACGGAAGACGAAGTGTCCGCAGGCACGCCATCGGGCAGCGTGTTGCCCGTGGTGGTGGATTGGCTGCAGGCCGCGAGAAGCGCGACGCTGGCGAGTCCGGACAGGAGGAGGAATTTCTTCATACGGGAATGGGTGGAAAACGATAAAAAATGATTCACTGAACAGGCACAGCATACCGGCTGGCACAACCGCCCGGACAGGAAAGAAAGCGAAAAAACCTGCAAGAAACGGCGATGGCTGCGTCGGGAGCCTGAGCATGGACATTGAGCGTAAAAGGCAAAGATTAAGAAGGGATTAAGGTCTATACTGCCCCTCCGACTTGCAATTACCTGCGTCCTTAATCTCCTCTTAATCTGCAAGTCTCTACCCTCCGGACGTATGCACATTCTGCTTATCGAAGATCAGGAGAAGCTCGCGGACAACATCCGTCGGTATCTTGAGCTCGAACGCTACGCGGTGGCCGTGGCACACGATGGTGTGGACGGATTCGAGAAAGCCATGACCCAGGAGTTCGATCTGATTATTCTGGATATCAACCTGCCCGGCATGGACGGGTACGTGCTCTGCACGATGCTCCGTCGGAACAAGAAGAACACGCCGGTGCTCATGCTCACGGCGCGTGCCAAGCAGGAGGAGATCGTCAAAGGGCTTGATATCGGCGCCGACGATTACCTCACCAAGCCGTTCGATCTGGAGGAACTGCTGGCCCGCGTGCGCGCGCTGCTGCGACGCAATGCCACCGAGAAGCAGCCGCAGATGACGGCGGGCGATGTCTCGCTGGATGCCAACACGCAGGAGGTGAAGCGAGACGGCCGCAAGGTCGATCTCTCGCCCAAGGAGTACGCGCTGCTCCAGTTCCTCATGCGCAACAAAGGCGCGGTGCAGGAGCGGCCCCGGATCATCGAGCATGTGTGGGGCGGCCGCGACGAGCTGATGTTCTCGCAGACCGTGGACGTGCATGTGGCGTATTTGCGGCGTAAGCTGGGCAAAAAAGTCATCCAGACGGTGCCCGGTAAGGGCTACCTCGTCCCAGCCGAGTAATCTATGATTTTCCAAAAAATCAGCTACCGGATCGCCCTGCAGTTCACGGCGTTCGTCCTCGGACTGTTGCTGCTCAACGGTACGCTGTTCCTCGCGGCGGACTTCAGCAACGCACGACACGAAGAACACATGCGCCTCCGCGCCACGGCGCAGTTCGTCCTGGAACAGATGCGCGGGCCTCCCGGCAGCCTGCCCCGCGTGCTCCCGCCCGTCATCCGCGACCGCGTGCGCATCGTCGATCCGCTTGGAGGGACGATCTACGCGGGCGCGTTTTTTGAGGAGATCCCGTTCGCGTTCAATCCGAGGAAGGACATGGAGGGCATCGCGATTAACGATCAGGAGTTTATCGTGCTCACGACGCCGATTCTGCTCAACGGCACGCGGGCCGGATTCATCCAGATCGCGGACCTGGAACGCATCGGGACCGCGATGTTGCCGCTGCGCGCGCTTATCTACCTGTTGCTCAGTCTTACGATCTCCGCGCTGACGTTCCTTGTCGGCCTGCTGTTCGCCCGGACCAGCCTGAAGCCCGCCGAAGAGATGGTCGAGCGCCTGGAGCAGTTCACGCAGGACGCCAGCCACGAACTGCGCACGCCGATCGCGGCGCTCAGCTCGTCGCTTGATCTCGCGCTCAAGACCAGGAACTATCAGGAGGGGATCGTGTCTGCCAAAGAGGACCTCAAAGAAGTCGCGTCGCTGGTGGAGCGCCTGCTGGATCTGGCGCGCCTCGATCGTCTCGTGCTCAAAAAAGATCCCGTCGATTTCTCGACGCTCATCACCACCGTCGTCGAGCGGCATCGCGCGCTGGCGAAGGATAAAGGCGTGTCGCTCACCGAGAGTGTCGCCCCCGCGATCACCGTGCGCGGCGACGCGCAGCTGCTCAAGCAGATCATCGGCAACCTCCTCAGTAACGCGATCAAGTTCACGCCCGTGGGCGGCGAGATCGCCGTAACGCTCACGGTCGACGCGCTCATCGTGCGCGATACCGGCATCGGCATCCCCCCCGGGGCGCTGCCCAAGATCTTTGAGCGGTTCTACCAGGCGGAGGACTCGCGCTCCAAGGGGGGCTACGGATTGGGGCTCTCTCTGGTCAAACGCATCGCGGATCTGCATGCATGGTCGATTGAGGTTCAGAGCAAGCCAAAAAATGGCACAACATTTGCGGTATATTTCCGTAAAAAATCGAAGCGCAAAACGTCTTAATTTTCTCTTAATGCTTGTCATCTATTGTGGGCAAGCTTCAACTGCAGGATGAAGTTCAAGAACCGCGGACACAATGACAAGTAATACGCGCCCTCAATCCGACACCAGCAGGCGACCGATAAAGAGAGGGGGATATAGAGAGTAAGAAGCCGCAGAAGCGGCTTCTTCTTTCATGCGCCTATTTCCCGACCTTGAGCGTGAACGTTACCGGCGTCTCGGGCATGTCGTTGAAATCACGGGGGACGCGGGCGATGGCCGAGACGACGCCCTGCCCGGATGTCACTCTGCCGAAGATCGTGTAGTTCGGGGGCAGGGGATAGTCGACGTCCATGATGAAGAATTGGCTGCCGTTCGTGTCCGGACCCGCGTTCGCCATGGCCATGACGCCCGCCTTGTAGCCGGTTTTGTAGAGCGCCGGTGCGCGCTCGATCTCGTCTTCGAACTTCTCGCCGTAGATGCTCTTTCCGCCCGTGCCGTTGCCGGTGGGGTCGCCGCCCTGGATCATGAAGCCGGGGATCACGCGGTGAAACGTGAGGCCTTCGTAGTAGCCGTTCTTCGCGAGTGTCACGAAGTTCGTCACCGTGCGCGGCGAGGAATCGGCGTCGAGCTCCAGGACGATCGTGCCCTGGGTCGTCTTCATCGTGACTGTGTGTTTGCCCTTGAGCAGTTTGCCGTCCCATGCGGCCTTGCTGCCGTGCTTCACTTTTTTCGAAGACGAGGACAACGACGTGTGATGCGTCTTGGCGGCTTTGGCTTTTTTGCGGAGGATGCTCATGGCGTGGGCGGAGGGGATGAGGAGTGATCCCACTGTGACGGCAGCGATGAGGGCGTGCAAGGGGCGCATGTTCACCACCATGTCGACTTCCAGCCGAAGAAATACGAGGCGGTGTTGGAGACGAGGCTGATGACGGGGCTCACGAGAAACAAGATGAGCATGTCGAGCGGTTCGGCGACATAGAGCGGAGTCAGGAAGATCGTCGCGCCGACGATGTGATCCACGCCGTCCCAAAAGGGGAGTGCGCCGCCGGGGCGGATGCCGATTTTGCGCTTCACGAAGCTCTTGGCGATGTCCCCGATCAGCGCGCCGCTGCCGAGCAGCCCGCCCGCGAGCATCGACCACGCGAGCGTGCCGTGCAGATGATCGATTCCCGTGAACGGGACGACATCGAAAAGATAGTGCTGCACGATGCCGGTGAGGATGCCGCCGAGCGTGCCGCCGATCAGCCCCGCCCAGGTTTTGTTTTTGCCAAACTTCGCGATCCACACCGGCGTGTTGTACCGGGCGACGATCGGGATATTGACGAGCAGGATCGGGGTCGCGTTGGCGATAAACGCGGGCAGAAACACGTAGAACGTCTGCAAGAGGCTCATTCGGCTGTCGTGAGAATGCGGAGATACTCGCGGACGAACATGGCGCTGCCGATCAGGCCGAAGACGAGTCCGACGAGCATCGTGACATTGGCGACCTGATGCGACAGGGCCATCAGGCTCCACGGCGTGCCGCTGACTTCCGCGATCGCCGCGGGCAGCAGCACGGCGATCATCGATACCATCTGGAGAGCGGTCTTGGCTTTGCTGAAGGTATTCGCTCCGACGATCAGGCGGCGGCTCGCGGCAAAGTTCCGGAAGCCGTCATGCAGGAGATCGCGCGCGAAGACCGCAAGTAACAGCCACTCGGGGTAGACGCCGAGGATCGTGAAGTGCGCGAAATAGAGGAGGACGATCAGCTTGTCAGCCAGCGGATCCATGAAGGCGCCGAGCTCCGAGGTCTGTCCGAGCTTGCGGGCGGCCGCGCCATCCAGCCAATCCGTCAGCGCCGCCAAAACGAATATACCTGCCGCAATCGTCGTATGGAACGGGAAAACGACCAGCAGACAGACGGCGCCCATGCCTGCAAGAACGAACCGGGCCGACGTGAGGATATTGGGCAGGGACACGGGCCCATGGTAGCAAGTTGCTGGAAGATAAGGTATGTTCATCCTTACACTGGCTGTATGGAGATCCGCGACGCGCACGTGCTCATCACCGGCGCTTCCAGCGGTATCGGGCAGCAGCTCGCTCTGGATCTGATTGCGCGAGGCGCGACCGTCACATCCATCGAACGCCGTGCCATCAAGCCCACTCCGGGATGGGTGTCGCTCGAGGCCGATATCCGCAGCGAAAAGCAGGTCGAAGCCGCCATGAAGACCATCGACCGTCCCGTCGACGTGCTGATCAACAATGCCGGCGTGATGCGGCGTGCGACGCTTCTGGAGCATCCGATCGACGAATTTGATTTCCTGTTGGAAACCAACGTCCGGGGTTCGTGGCTGGTACTCAAGTACGCCCTGCCGTTGTTGCGCCCCGGGGCCGTCGTCATGCAGATGGCCTCCCGTCATGCACTCGGCCTCCCCGTGAACCCGTCGCTCTATGGCCTCACCAAGCGCTGGGCGATGGATCTGGCTACGGTCTTCGCCAAGACCTACCCGCAGTTCCGCGTCAAAATCCTCTGTCCGGGCCCGGTGGATACCAGCCTCGCCCGCGAGGGCGTCACCGATGCGGAGCTGGCCACCAAAAAGAAGATGATGTGCTCGGTGCGGGATATTTCCTCCCGGATTATTGAGCTTTTGGTGCGGGACGAGAAATCCAAGCTGCTGTTCGATGCCCGAACTCACGCCTATTTCCTTGAATAACGCCCCTGCGCGGGTCCAAACAGCACGATTCCAGCTCCAACGCGCACAGTCTCCTCGTCTTCCTGCGCCATCCCGCCCGCCCGCTGGTGCCGGGCCCGCATGCCAGCACCGAGGGTCTGCACGCGCTGCTGTTTCACAATACGACGATCATGGGACTGATCCAGGCGTTCGCCGACATGTACGTGTTCCGTTGGAAATCCGACCGCATGAGCCACGTCGCTTCGGAAAAATTGGCCGTGGACGCGGACTTCCATGACGAACTGCACATCGATGGCGATACGATCGACGAACACTGCACGTCGTATGATGTGGAAGTGAAACAGGATGCGG
>CAYWPL010000011.1:0-46555 GCA_964460365.1 uncultured Candidatus Peribacteria bacterium
CAGGAGATCGACAAGATCGAGGCCGGAGACATCGGCGCGGTGATCGGTCTCAAGGACACCCGCACCGGCGACACGATCTGCGACGAGGCCAAACCGATCCGTCTGGAGAACATTACGTTCGCCGAGCCGGTCATCTCGCTCGCCGTCGAGCCCAAGACCAAGGCCGACCAGGAGAAAATGGGCATCGCCCTCCAGAAGCTCACGGAAGAGGACCCGACGCTCCGCGTCCGCACGGACGAAGAGACGGGCCAGACCATCCTCTCGGGCATGGGCGAACTCCACCTCGATATCATCTGCGATCGTATGCGCCGCGAGTTCAAGGTCGAGAGCAACGTCGGCAAGCCGCAGGTCGCCTACCGCGAGACGATCCAGAAGCAGGTCGACCACGAAGAGAAATACATCAAGCAGTCCGGTGGACGCGGTCAGTATGGCCACGTTGTCTTTACGCTCGTGCCGCAGGAGCCGGGCAAGGGTTATGAGTTCGTCGACGAAATCGTCAGCGGACGCATCCCCCGCGAATTCATCAAGCCGTGCGACCAGGGTTTCCAGGAAGGCATGACGCGCGGTATCCAGGCCGGCTATCCGGTTGTGGACGTCAAAGTGCTGCTCACCGACGGTTCCTACCACGACGTCGACTCCAACGAATTCGCCTTCAAAATGTGCGCTTCCATGGGTTTCCAGGCTGCTGCCCGCAAGGCCGATCCGGTCATCTTGGAGCCGATCATGAAGGTTGAAGTCGTCACTCCGGAGCAGTTCTTCGGCGACATCATGGGCGACATCAACTCGCGCCGCGGACTCGTGCTCTCCACGAGCGATCGCGGCAACGCGAAAGTCGTGAGCGCCAACGTCCCGCTGGCCGAGATGTTCGGTTACGCCACAGACATGCGCAGCATGACGCAGGGCCGTGCCAGCTACTCCATGGAGCCCAGCCACTACGCCAAGGTGCCCAAGAACAAGGCGGACGAAGTCGTCGCCGCCCGCGCGGGAGTCGTGAACCGCTGATCATCGCTTTCGCCGGGAAGATGCCGTCCTGATGCAGGGCGGCCTTTCCGTTTGAAGTCCTTCGTTAGGATCCTGCCTGCGCCGCCTGGTCTTCCAAGCGTTGTGTCTCGATGCGCATCAGGGCGATCTCCAGAAGAGTAGAGGGGAATTGGCGTCGGTGGATCCGTGACCCGACCAAATGGTGGCGGTTGGGGACCAGTGTCGGGGCCTCGGCAGCGGACGGTGTGGCGTTCATAGAGGTACGCGACCGGCGGGACGCCCCCGGATCTCCTCTTTTGAAGCCAAAATCACTACAGCCGAGCCTACGATTCCGTGCGTTCCTGCAGCGTCACCTCCAGGGTTTTGCGATCGCCACCCTGCAGCACGAGGAGTTTCAGAACGGTGTCCGGCTTCTTGCGTTGCACGATGGTCGCGAGCGAGATGTCTTCGGTCAGCTTGATGCTATCCGCCTCCAGCACAATATCTCCCTCACGCAGGCCGGCCTTGGCGGCGGGGGATCCGGGGACGACAGCCGGCTCGCCCGAGCCTGTCCCGCCGATCACGAGGACACCATAGTCGCTTCCCAGCTGCCGTGCCGCCTGCAGTTGCGCCGTCACCTGCACGTAGCGCACGCCAAGGTACGGGCGCACGATGCGGCCGAATTCCTTGTAGCTGTCCAGTACAAGCTTGAGATCCACCGCGGGAATGGCGAACGAGACGTTCTGCGCGTCGCCGCCTGCGACAGCCGTGCTCATGCCTACCACCTGGCCCCGGAGGTCGATCAGCGGCCCGCCGGAATTCCCCTGGTTGATGGCGGCGTCGGTCTGAATGATGCTCTGGAGCTGTTCGGTTTCGCCGCCGAAGAGGCCGCCGGCCACGATCGTCCGCTGCAGGCCCGAGATCACGCCGACGCTCACGGTGTTGCGGAATTCCCCGAGCGCGTTGCCGATGGCGATGACCGGCTGGCCCAACAGCGGCTCGACACGCTCCGACAGCAGCAGCGCCGTGTAACCGGTGCCGCTGACCTTGAGCAGTGCGACGTCATTGGAGGGGTCGCGGCCCGCCACGACGGCGTTCAGGCGGCGTCCATCATTGAGGAATACGGTGTACTCCGCGTCCGGATCATCCACGACGTGCTTGTTGGTCATCAGCAGGCCGTCCTCGCGCACGAAGAACGCCGTGCCGCCGCCGATCTCGCGTCTCTCCGTGCCGCGCGCGTATCCGGCGAGTCCGCCGAAGGAGCGCTCAATGACGGGGATGTTTTTGGAGATGATCACGCTGACGACAGCTGCGTTGGCGCGTGACGCGACCTGCACGACCGGCGAATCCTCCGGATTCAGATCCGCAGTCACGGGCCCTCCAAGGAAGCGCGGTGTACGCACGGATTCGTATTCCGCCGCTGCCGATGATGAGCTTCCCTGGGCGCCTGGAACAGTTGCCCACGGTGCGACAGGTGTAAACGCGATCAGCGTCACCGCCGACACAACGGCCGACGTCAGGGCGGACAAGCCGACGACTTGGAAAAGAGAGGCTTTGGTCATAGTCATAATCCCTTGAGGAACACTCCAAGTATAACCCCGCACGGCTCCTGGGCGCATCAAATTTATTTCCTTCCTTAAAAAACATCGTAGTATCGTATTTACTACGTTGACGCGCGTCGCCCGCTTCATCCAGAACGGCATGGGCGGCTATCGCCGCTTTCTAAAAGGCGTCAGGAAGCTCTGAAGGTACTCTCCGTCCGCTAGTGTTTTTGTGAATCGCAAAACAGAGACGGCTTCTGTCGCAGACTGAAGTGTCAATTGAAGCTACAATGCCTCCATGCCAGACGAGGTCTTCATGAGTCGTTGCCTTGAACTCGCGTCACTCGGCTGGGGTGCCGTCGGTAATGGCGCGCTCGTCGGGGCGGTGTTGGTGCGTGATGGAGCGATCATCTCCGAAGGTGCGCATTTGAAATATGGAAATTCACATGCAGAGCGTCATCTATTGGAGAAATTTGATCACAAAATAAGATCAACAGACACGCTTTACGTGAATCTGGAGCCGTGCTGTCCAGGACCCGGAAAGAAAAATCCTCCTTGCACCGATATCCTCCTTGAGCGCGGTATCAGGCACGTGGTCATCGGCATGACCGATCCGGATCCGCGCGTGGCAGGGAAGGGGATTCAGCTGCTTCGCGCACAGGGTGTCATCGTCAAAGGGCCGGTTCTCCGTGCTTCCTGCGAGTATCTGAATAGGGGATACATCTCTCTTCGCCAGCGTCACCGTCCATGGATTATCGTGAAGTCCGCCCGTGCGCGAGACGGCACGATCTGTAATGCCGATGGGACAACCAAGAAGATTACCAGTTTGCAGCAGGATGTCTGGTCACACACATTCCTGCGCGCTCGTGTTGATGCGATTCTGGTAGGCGTGAATACCACAGTCATCGATGACCCAATATTGAATACAAGACTTGTACAAAAAAAATTCGTGAATTCGAAATTAACCCTGAATAGAGATGAAGAAAATATGAATACAAATAATGATCAATGCAATCCCAAACGGCTTATTCTCGATCCACATCTGCGTATTCCTTTGAGTGCGCAGGTTGTCACCGACGATGCAAAACACCGGACCATGATCCTCACATCCGAGGCTGCAACGCAGTTAAGGTCTGCAAAGCTATCCCAACTCCGCGATGGGGGAATCGACGTCCGGGTTCTGCCGGTCATCGACGGCCGCTTTGACTGGAATGCTCTCTGGAAAGAGCTCATCACGCCGTCCGGTGACTATCACGGCATCGCCAGCATTCTCGTCGAAGGTGGACAGCGCACTTGGGACGCATTTAACGAGGCAGGGTTCGTGGATGAAGAGGTAACGCTGATGGGCTGATCAGAGACCGAGCTTCTTCTTCACCTTCTGTGCCCAGCGGAAAAGCGTCTTGAGGATCAGCTGCTTGAGGGGGAGTTTGCCGGTCTTTGCAAAATAGTCGACGACCTTGCCGAATTTTTGCGACTGCGCCTTCATCGTCTCCATGCTGCCCTGTCGCGTGTCCACGACCAGTCCGAACGTGCCGCGCCCGGGAGTGCAGCGTTCCTCATAGTGATAGCCGATGACCGTTGCGCCGAAGTAGCGCAGGCTCACCTGCATGTGTGAGGTCGTGCGTTTTTCCAGTGGCCAGGCGGCAGCGGGAGTGCCCCCGGTGTAGATGAAGTACACGGGCAGGCCGTTGAGCGTGCCGAGGGAGTGCGTGGCATCCAGCCCGAAGCTGCCGATGCGGTCGACGAGGTTCTTGAGGTGTCCCGGCACGCCGAAGTTCCAGATGGGCGAGGCGATGACGAGTCCGTGTGAGGACTGGATCGCAGCCTGGATCTTCTTAAAGTCGGCCCCCTGGTCCGTTGCGGGCTCGTAGTGGGCGAGGGTGAAGTGGTCGATCGAGAGGTCTTTCAGGCGGAACTTCACGATCTCTGTTCCGGGCATGGCCCGTAGGCCCTCGGCGAACGCATCCGCAAGCATATTGCTGTTGCTCGGTTCGTTGGTTCCTGCGACAAGAACGGTGACTTTCATGGCTGAGGGATAATGAAAAAGCGTCCCTATAGTATACCGGATTTTCCCCGCGACGAGGAGATGTTCTTCTCGTTGCGTCCTGGTAACACGGAATCCCTAGCACACTGTTTCCAATTGTTTTTTGGAATACGATTTTTTGCGCGTCGCTTCGGGCGAGTTTCGCATGGAGTTGCCTTCTGGATCGCAATCCCTGCGATGACGGTTTTTCCGTCCGCATGTCAGGGGAAATTGATTGATTACGGTTCGGACATCATCCAACATGTTGTGTCGTTGGTGCAGTTGAACCACTAAGTATCGTATCTCCGTCAACTTTGCGACTTTCGGTCCGAATCGCCGTTCCGGCCCGGAAAATCCCCGTTCAGCGGGGACGCTTCCCACTCTCATCCCCTTTTTATCCCCCCATTTATCCGTCCGATCATGAACCCGAATGCCCCTTCATCCAGCACGACGTCCCGCCAGACGCTCCCGCAGTCCGGGACCATAGAACCGCTCATGCCCGAGGGCACGGGAAAGGGGTTATCGATTCCGCGCGTTTTCACGACTCCGGGGAGCGATCCCTTGGAGGAGGTCACCTACGACCGCCGCGTCAGCCGCATCAAGAACACCAACGGCTCGATCGTGTTCGAGATGGAGGGCGCCGAGATCCCCTCAACGTGGAGCCAGGTCGCGACGGACATCGTCGTCAGCAAGTACTTCCGCAAGGCCGGGGTGCCCCAGTACGACGACAAGGGGAACGTCAAAATGAACGAGAAGGGCGAGGTCCTCATGGGTCCCGAGCGCAGCGTCAAGCAGGTGGTCCGCCGTCTGGCTGGCTGCTGGAGACATTGGGGACAGAAGCACAACTACTTTGAGACGTCCCAGGACGCCCAGGCTTTTGAAGACGAACTCAGCTACATGCTCGTGCACCAGATGGCCGCTCCGAACAGCCCGCAGTGGTTCAACACGGGTCTGCACCACGCCTATGGCATCACGGGACCCGCGCAGGGCCACTATTACTGCGATGCCAAGACCGGCGAGGTGCGTCGCAGCGAGGACGCCTACACACATCCCCAGCCGCATGCCTGCTTCATCCAGAGCGTTGAGGACGATATGGTCAACGAGGGTGGCATCATGGACCTGTGGGTCCGCGAGGCGCGCCTCTTCAAGTTCGGCTCGGGTACGGGCACGAACTTCTCCAAGCTCCGTGGCGACGGCGAGCCTCTCTCGGGTGGCGGCCGCAGTTCGGGTCTGATGAGCTTTCTGAAGATCGGCGATCGCGCCGCGGGCGCCATCAAGTCCGGCGGCACGACGCGTCGGGCGGCCAAGATGGTCTGCCTGGACCTCGATCACCCGGATATCCAGGAATTCATCAACTGGAAGGTGAACGAAGAGAAGAAAGTTGCGGCGCTGGCTGCCTCCGGCTATGACACGGACTTCAACGGCGAGGCCTACCTGACGGTGTCCGGCCAGAACTCCAACAACTCCGTCCGCGTGCCGCACTCGTTCTTCGAAGCGGTCGAGAAGGACGGCGAGTGGCACATGTACTGGCGCACCGAGCTCCGCAAGGCCGAGCGCGAAGGCCGCGAGCCCGTGCCGTGCAAGACGCTCAAGGCGCGCGTCATGTGGGACCAGATCGGCTACGCCGCCTGGGCCTGCGCCGATCCCGGCCTGCAGTACGACACGACCATCAACGACTGGCACACCTGTCCGGAGGATGGCCGCATCAATGCCAGTAACCCCTGCAGCGAGTACATGTTCCTGGACAACACCGCGTGCAACCTGGCGTCCCTCAACCTCCTGCGCTTCTACGATGACGAGCACGGCACCTTTCTGATCGACAAGTACCGCCATGCGGTGCGTCTCTGGACCATCGTCCTGGAGATCTCCGTCCTCATGGCCCAGTTCCCGAGCAAAGAGATCGCGGAGCTGAGCTACCGCTTCCGGACGCTCGGCCTCGGCTACGCCAACCTCGGCGCCATGCTGATGCGTATGGGCATCCCGTATGACTCGCCCAAAGGCCGCGCCATCTGCGGTGCTCTGACGGCGATCCTCACGGGCGATAGCTACGCCACCTCGGCGGAGATGGCCGAGCACCTCGGCGCCTTCAACGGGTACAGCAAGAACCGCGAGCACATGCTCCGCGTGATGCGCAATCACCGCCGCGCCGCCTACTGCGCGCCCGCCAAGGAGTACGAGGGCCTGCACGTCACGCCCGTCGGCATCGATCCGCAGGACTGTCCCGCGGACCTGCTGCGCGCTTCCAAGGAGGCATGGGACGCCGCTCTCTCGCTCGGCGAGAAGTACGGCTACCGCAACGCCCAGACGACTGTCATCGCCCCCACGGGCACGATCGGCCTGCTCATGGACTGCGACACGACCGGCGTCGAGCCCGATTTCGCCCTCGTGAAGTTCAAGAAGCTCGCCGGCGGCGGTTACATGAAGATCGCCAACCAGTCCGTCGAGCCGGCGCTCAAGGCCATGGGATACTCCGAGAGCCAGCTGCAGGACATCATGAACTACGTCATGGGCACGCTGTCTCTGGAGGGTGCCCCGCACGTCAATCGCCGGAGTCTCAAGGACAAGGGCTTCACCGACGAGGACATCGCCAAGGTGGAAAAAACGCTCCCCGCCGTCTTCGAGATTCCGTTCGCCTTCAACCGCTGGGCGCTGGGCGATGAAACGATGAAGCGCCTCGGCTTCACGGACGAGCAGATGAACGATCCCGGCCTCAACCTGCTGGAGGCGCTCGGCTTCACCGCCGATCAGATCGAGGAGGCCAACGTGGCTATCTGCGGACACATGACGGTCGAGGGCGCCCCACATCTGAAGCCCGAGCACATCGCTGTCTTCGACTGCGCCAACAAGTGTGGCAAGCTCGGCAAACGCTTCATTCGTGCCGAGGGTCACATCCGCATGATGGCCGCTTCCCAGCCGTTCATCAGCGGCGCGATCAGCAAGACCATCAACCTCCCGAACGAAGCGACCGTCGAAGATATCAAGAATGCCTACTTCCTGAGCTGGAAGCTCGCGCTGAAGGCCAACGCCCTCTACCGCGATGGCAGCAAGCTCAGCCAGGCGCTCAGCAACAAGTCCGACAAAAAAGAAGACAAGAAGGCTGCCGAGCCTGTCGTGGTCGAGCGGATCGTGGAGAGGATCATTGAGAAGCCCCGCCGCCGCAAGCTCTCGGAGGAGCGCATGGCCATCGCCCATAAGTTCTCCGTTGCCGGGCACGAGGGGTACGTCCACGTCGGCATGTACGAGGATGGCACTCCGGGCGAGATCTTCATCAAGATGAGCAAAGAGGGTTCGACGCTCTCGGGCGTGATGGACACGCTCGCACTGAGCCTCTCCATGAACCTGCAGTACGGCGTCCCGCTGGAGGTGCTCTGCGAGAAGCTCGCGCATACGCGCTTCGAGCCCATGGGTATGACGACCAACCGCGAG
Source organism: uncultured Candidatus Peribacteria bacterium (assembly GCA_964460365.1). GTDB lineage: Bacteria > Patescibacteriota > Gracilibacteria > Peribacterales > Peribacteraceae > DAISLF01. Next base: position 7,951 of record CAYWPL010000011.1, read on the forward strand.
ATCCCGATGGTGAAATCCATGATGGACTACCTTGGCCGCTGGATGGCGCTCAAATTCCTTTCTAAGGACAAGGCCAAGCGCCTGCACAACGCCGAGCTCGTCGACCGCGCCTACGAGACGGGCACAAAAAGCCGCGAGGCCTTCGCCATGCGACTTCCGGTGGTCGATGAAGGCTCCGAGGCGACCGTCGACTTTGCGGCGATGACCGAAGAGAAGACCCACGAGGAGATTCGTCAGGCGGAGGCCGCCATCGACCGCAGCACCGACAAGGCGGCGCAGGCCAAGCTGCAGGGTTTCACAGGATCCGTATGCGGCGGTTGCGGCAGCCTGAAGATGAAGCGCAACGGATCGTGCGAGGTGTGCCTCGATTGCGGAGCCACCTCGGGTTGTTCCTGATTTCCTTCTATCGCTGTTCACCAGTCCGTAGCGGGGTGCGTCCGCACTCCGCTACGGTTTCGGGATGGAGGCGCTATACTCCTCTCATGGCTGATTCCTTCCTCGACTTACTGCCGTCCAATGAGCAGCGCAAGCTCCGCAAACGTATGCGCAGCGAAGCCGAGTACCAGAAGCTGCGCGAGAAGGTGAAAGGCCCGGAGGATCTGGAGCGCGAGATGGACCGCAATGAATCGCTCGCCGAGGCGCGGTTCGCCATGGAGACCGATCCGGCACAGCACGAATCGGTGCGTAAGCAGGCCGAGAGCGATATCCGGGAGAAGGGGATCGAGCATGTGCTGGAATCCGAGGGCCTCTCGCCCGAGCACAAGAGCGCGATGGAGCAGGGGAAATTCCGCCTGACCGTGTCGAATCACCCCAAGACCCACCAGGATCGGATGATGGCCGTACCAGAGGGTACCGTGCAGGAGAAAATTCCGGTCAAAATCTCTTTTGAGGAAAAATACGTCACGCAGCTCCTGCAGAAAGCAGGAGGCGACAAGAAAGCGTCGGCCTCCAAGAAGCGCAAACGCAAGGGCTCCTGATGATTCTTACAGGAAGAGCAGCAGGCAGGCGGCTGCAGCAGCTTCGGTATCGATGCGTGCGCTGACGCGTCCAAGGAGTGTCTGCGTCTGGCCGTAGCAGTCCGTTTCGTTCTCCAGGCTGCCGATCTCGTTTGCCTCCGCATCAACGATCACCACGTGTTCCTCGCGCGTCTCAATCGTGCCGGCCTTCTTGCCGTCGCTGGTGCGCACAAGACCGCCTCGCACCCGTCCCGCTGTCTCGCCGTTGGCCCCGAGGATGACTGCATTGTCGTTGTTTTCAATCTGGATCTCACCGCGCTGCTTCCCCGTCGCATCGTAGACGTATGTCTTGATGGAGGAGCATCCGGTGACAAACATGATGCCGAACAACGAGAGAATGACGAGGGCGTAGCGCATGGAAAGAATGGCAAGAGAAGCGACCTGCGCGGCCTCGCGCGTGTCCGGATGGGAGGCTACAGACCCTCGAAGATATTTCAAGGCTCAATGCCAAAATAGCGCTTGAAGCAAAGAAAAAAGTTGAGCATATTCTTAATTCATGAACTATATTTGTCTTCAATTCATCCGTGCCTCATCGCCAGCCAGCTTGCTCAGATCGTCGTCCGGCGCGGTTTTGTTCGGGATGCGTTTTCCGCACGCTTCGCACACGTGGACGATCAGCCAGCCTTTCTTCCCGTCGAAGTCGAGGCTGTCCGGGCGCATCAACCCGGTACACGTCGAGGCGCGGTCACCTGGACCTTCGGCATCGACATGTTTAGACCACAGGCATGCAGGGCAATGATTGCGGTAGCTGCCCTTGCCGAGCGGCTCGACGGGCTTGCCGCAGTGTTTGCAGGTGAACGCTTCTTCGCGGGCGATGAAGATCATATGGAGAGAGGATAGCAGCAAAGCTATGTCACCCTGAGCGCAGTCGAAGGGCGACAGAGCGCGTTGTCGTGGTTCGACTACGCTCACCATGACAACAATGCGTCCCTCGTTACGAAATCCGCTCCGCGTCTTTCTACTCGGGATGACATATTTTTTCCTCGTCAGTGGCTTCTGATTAGATGTTGAAGCGGAAGTGCATGACGTCGCCGTCTTTGACGACATACGCCTTGCCTTCTTGTCGCATCTTTCCCGCTTCTTTGGCTTTCAGTTCTGAACCAGCCTGAACAAAATCGTTGTACGCGATGGTCTCCGCGCAGATGAACCCTTTCTGAAAATCCGTGTGGATGACGCCTGCCGCCTCCGGCGCCGTCGCGCCGATCTTCACCGTCCACGCGCGCACTTCCTGCACGCCGGCCGTGAAATATGTCATGTAGCCGAGTGCCGCGTAGGCCGAGCGGATCAGCCGGTCCAAGCCGGACGAGTCAACACCGAGATCCGTCAGGAAGGCTTTGGCCTCATCGGGTGACAGATCCTGGAGGTCTTCCTCGATTTTGGCCGAGATGGCAATGACCTGCGTGCCGTCGGACAGGCCGAGACTCGCCCGCGCCGCGGCAGCATCAAAGCTTTTTAGCTGGTCTTCGGCGACGTTCACGGCGTAGATGATCGGCTTCCATGTGAGGAGCTGGAACAATACGGCGACGGGCACTTCTTCTTTCAGAAGGTCAGCCGACGAGGCCGGCTTGCCCTGATCCAGCACGGCTTCGATCTTCTTGGCGACGGCGTTCTCAATGATCTTCTCTTTATCACCCGTGCGCACCGCGCCTTGCAGCTTATCAATGCGTTTCTTCATCACGTCCAGGTCGGCGAGAATCAGTTCCGTTTCGATGATCTCGCGGTCGCGCTTGGGATTCACCGTGCCTTCCACGTGGATGATATCGCCGCCTTCGAACGCACGGACGACATGACAGATCGCGTCAACCTCCCGGATGTGCGTCAAAAATTTATTGCCGAGGCCTTCGCCCTGGCTGGCGCCTTTTACCAGTCCCGCGATATCCACGAACTCGACCGCGGCGGGGATCACCTTTTCGGGTTTCACCAGTTCGGCCAGAACCCGCAGACGTTCGTCCGGCACCTCGACGATGCCGACGTTCGGGTCGATTGTGCAGAACGGATAGTTCGCCGCCTGGGCTCCTTTGCTGCGCGTGAGCGCGTTGAAAAGCGTGGATTTTCCGACATTCGGCATTCCGACGATGCCTATTTGCAATGCCATACAGGAGGAGAAGCGAAGAAGGCCGACTTGCCCCGCGTAGCCCGAAGGCGGGGTGGGGCGATACCGATGGGCCGCAGGAGCGCAGTATGAAGCATCGCAGAGCCCCGCGGAAGGCGTGTTCCTGCCGTGTACAGGATAGTTGACAAAACTGTCATTTATAGTAGGATTCCCCTCCTGTGTTCAAACGGGTTTTCTCGCTAGTGATGGGCCTTCTCCTCCTCTCCACCCATGGAGCGGTGTTGGCGTTGGGCGACGTCGATGGCACGCGGTATGCAGAGGCGTATGGGTTCCTGCAGGATCGCGGTGCCGTACAGGGCTACGCCGACGGTTCGGGCCGTCCGTACGACGCGCTCAACCGCGCCGAGGCACTCAAGGTGATCCTCGAAACCCAGGACAAGTTCAAGCGACGCGTGGAGTGGTACCGCGGACACATGTCCGACCTGCCCCTCTTCGTCGATGTGCAGAGAGACGATTGGTACAACGCCTACGTCGAGGCGGGATACGAAGCCGACATTCTCAATGGCTACCCCGACCGCACGTTCCGCCCCGGCGCGACTCTCAAAGTGGAAGAGGCTATCGCGCTGCTGATGCGCGCCTACGGGCGCCGCAACAATGAGGTCGGCGGACCCGACTGGTACACGCGGTACGTACAGGAGGCCGTCGAGAAAAACCTTATCTACGGCGAGGAACGCATCTACGTCGGCCAGAACATCACGCGCGGCCAGTTCTTCGATATGCTCTACCGCCTCGACACAGTCGAGAGCCGCCAGCTTGTCGCGTTCGTCGATGCCATCCCGCCGCGTCCCGAGCCCCAGCCACAGCCCGTCGCCCAGCAGCCCCAGCAATACCTGCCGAACGACCCCGAGCCGACGCCCACGGGTCCGGTCGACGAGCGACAGTATGCCTCCACCCAGGCCTTCGCCATCACCATCCCGCGTCTCGGCATCAAGAACCTGAACATCTCGCACCCGAGCGATACGCTCAGCAGCAACGGTCTGCTCTCGGTGCTCAAGTATGGTGTCGGTCACCTATTTGCCTACCCGGGTCAAAACGGCAAGATCATGGTCTACGGTCACAGCAGCAGCTACTCCTGGGACGTCTCACAGTTCACCAAGATCTTCACCAAGGTGAACCAGCTCAAGGCCGGAGACCGCGTCTACGTCACCTACAACGGCAAGCTCTACGTCTACGCCGTCACGCGCCAGCAGACGATCACCCCGAACGACATTCGTCCGTTTACCGGAGGAGGGGAGGAGCTCATCCTCTTCACGTGCTGGCCGATCGGCACCGCAAAGAGCCGCTTGCTCGTCCACGCGAGCCCGGTCACGACGATCGCGCTGCAGTGACGGGCATCAGATACCGATGCGGCGCATGATTTCGCGGTCCACGAACTCCTTGGAGCGGCCGTATTTGAGGCGCGAGAGCTGCTTGAAGGCCTCGGCTGCCTGCGCGTCCTTGGCATAGGTGTTGTCCTGCCAGGGCTTGGGCACTTCGATGGAGAACGGCCGCGACGGCGTGCCGTCGATGCAGAGCTTCATCGAGCCCTTGAAGTTGTCGATGTTCACCAGGTCCTGCTCACTGAAGACCGGCGCCATTTCCTTGGCGCACGTCTCGGCGTCCTGCGGACCGATCTTGTAGAACATCATCGAACCGACGTTGCCGAACACCGCGCCCTTCAGGCTGACCGCGCCGGAGAGCTTGCTGTCCTTCTCCAGCTGGTCGATGTACTGGTGCGCGAGGATCAGGCCGAGGCGGTATTTACGGGCCTCGGACAGGATCGATTCGATCGACTGCGTGACGAAGTTCTGGAATTCATCGATGTAGAGGAAGAAGTCCTTGCGTTTGGATACATCGGTCTCGCGCTGTCGGCGCATTGCTGCCACTTGGATCTTGTTCACGACGATCATGCCGAGCAACGTCGAGTTGATGTCGCCGATGAGACCTTTGGACAGGTTCATCAGGAGGATCTTGCCGTTGTTCATCACGTCCGCGACGTCGAACGCGCTCTTCGTCTGACCTACGATGTTGCGGATGAGCGTGTTCGTCGTGAACTGACCGAACTTCGCGGCAAAGTAGGGGATCATTTCCTGTTTCTCGCGCTGACCGGTGGAGGCCATCTGCTTCTCCCAGAAGGAGCGCACAACTTGGTTTTTCACCTTCGTGACTTTGTACTTCTGCCATTCATCGTCGGTGAAGAGACGCACGAGGTCCGTGATGGCACCGCCTTCATCTTCGTCCTCCATCAACGTAAGACAACCATTGCGGAAGTAGTCCTGGATGCGGGGGCCAAAGATCTCTTCGCCGAACATCTTCACCATCATGTTCATGGCGTCGAGGGCAATGAGGTCTTTCTCTTCGGCTGTTTTTCCTTCCAGGATGTTGAGGCCCAGCGGGCGCTCCGTGTCGGCCGGGTTGAAATAAATCACGTCGTCCGCGCGGGAACGGGGGATGAACGGCATGAGATCCTCGATGAGCGAGCCGTGCGGGTCGATAATCGCGACGCCTTTTCCGTTGTTAAAGTCCTGGCGGGCCATTATCTGGATGATCGACGACTTGCCCGTACCCGTCTGACCGATGATGTAGAAGTGACGGAAGCGGTCGTCGTTCTTCATCATGATTTTTTTCTTCTCGCCGCGGTACGTGTTGTAGCCGAGGAACAGACCGTCCTCCGGGATGTTCTTGGGCGCCGCCGCCATCTTGAAATTCTGCCACTTGATCGTTTCGACTTTGTTGTACTTGATGTTCGGCAGGTGAAAGAAGCTCGCCAGCTCGCTCGTGCCGAGCAGCATTTTGGGATAGCGGAAGAACTGGAAGATCGTGCGGCGCGGCGTGCGGCGGACGAAGCGCTCGATGACGCTGCGCTTGCTGATGAAGTGCGGGCGCTTGAAGCTGTTGCCGTGGATGCTGCCGAATTGGCTGAACGCGGCAACGATCACGTCGAGCAGGGTCTCGGCGCGTGCGGTCGTCTGCGCGGAGGTGACGAGCCTCAGTACCGCTTGGTAGCCCGGGTTGCTGCCTTTCTCGTCCAGCGCCTTGCTGTATTCCTCAACCATCTGCGAGACGCGTTCGCCGGTCGACTTCTCGTCCGCGTTGTCGACGGGCGGGTCGCCGCTGGCGATCATGTTGAACACCGTTGAAATCCACGACAGCGGGTTGTACCACTTGAAGCCGCTTTTCTTCTTGGGGTTGATGAGGTTCTGCGCCTCCTTGTGGACTTTCTCGTGCCAGCCGTGGCCCGCCGGGCGTAGCACGATTTGCACCGCAGCGCCCTCGTCGATCTTCAGCTTGGAGAAGGCATTCGTGAGCGTGTTGAGCGGGTCGCTCTTGAGTTGGGTGTAGGTTTTGAACGACGATGCCCAGTGCTTGCTCGGCATCAATGATTCCGATGCGACGACCGACCGGTCCGTGAAGATATTGTAGTCCTCCACTTCGTCGATGATCGTGTCGGGGTAGAAGGCCGTGATCTGCTTTTCGATGAGCGCGGCGATCTTCCGCGGACAGACGATGAAAAACAGGATCTCACCCGCGAGCGCGGCGTACTCCACCGAGAAGAACGGCTGGCCGTGCAGCCAGCGGTGCATGGGCTTGTGTTCGTAGAGGCTGCTCAGCGACTGGAACAGGTGATCCATGACGCCAAGCACTTCCTTGAAATCCTTGCCCGTCGAGAATTGTTCCGACTCCACTTCTTTGTCTTCCTTGCTCTCTTTTTTCGGCACGAGCAATTGCAGGAAGACAAGCTGGCGCTCGCGTTCCCAGTCCGTCATCAGGCGCATCCATGCGAGAAGCCCGAGGACCGTCCCGACAAGAAGGACGAGAATGCCGATGATCTGAAGAATTGCGGCCATGGGATGCGCGTCTCGGCGTGGTGCCGGTATCGTACCATTGTATCATGTTTTCCGCTTCCGCTCTACCACCCAGCCATTCACGAATGACAGGAAAAGCTGTATCATTATACGAAACAACACGTTTCACGCCCCACTTTCTGCGTTTTTCCTCTCTCTTCAACCGGCGCGCCTGGCATTCGCTCCTGCGGAGCTTTCTGCGCTACGTGTTTGGCAAGCGCGGCCAGAGGCGTGTGCATGGCTGGCGGATCCTCACGAGGCTGCGAACCGAGATGATCCTGCATCCCATGAGCACGCTCGCGGGTGGCATGAACCTATCGCCCCAGACCCGTCTGTGGGTGGATCAGGAGGTCTTCCCGCGCATCCATAAGCTGCTGCTCCGCGCCCAGCACACGGCCTTCATCCAGATGTTTATCTGGAAGGATGACAAGACGGGACGCCAGATGGCCGAGACGCTGCTCGAGATTGCCGATCGCGGCGTGCAGGTCAATATCTTCAAAGAGGCCCTCGGCGACGTGTTCGAGTTGCACCGCGATTTTCTCACCACAAGAAGCGATCAGGATCCTCTCTGGAAGCGGTTCTGGAACCATCCGCACATTCACATCACCTACGCGAAAAGCCACGATCACGGCAAGGTCTATATCATCGACGACCGCGTACTGCTGCTCACAGGCATGAACATTGCGGACGAGTACCACGAGCGCCTGCACGATTATCTCGTCGAGCTCCGCAGTCCCGAGTTCGTCAGCCAGTTCCTCAGTCACGGGGAGCTGCCGGGTCCGGCCGGCAAGACGCGTCTCTGCATGAATACAGATACACACAAGGAGATGCGCGCGGTCGTCACGGATCTCATCGCCTCGGCGCGTCACTCTATCGTGCTGGAGCAGTGCTACATTGCCGATCCCAAGGTCCTCGACGCGCTCATCGCCAAGAGCCACGAGGACGTGCGTATCACGCTGATCGTGCCCAAGAGGACGGATTTCCAGCATCACTACGCCAATATGGAATCCGTCACGCGGCTCATCACCGAGGGCTCGCCGCGTTACGTGCAGGTGTTCCTGTACCCGTCCATGTTCCACGGTAAAACGATCCTCGTGGACCGCGTCCGCGCGTTCATCGGATCGGCGAACCTCATTACGTCCTCCCTCGACGAAATGGGCGAGGTGAACGTACTCTTGGAGGGTCGCAATGAGGAGACCGTTCTGAAACTGCGCGATACCCTGCGCGCATCCATCCTCAAGAGCCGGCCCCTGACCGCTCCGCCGCGTTTCCACTGGATCAGCCGTCTGCTCGGCTGGCTCAAACTCTGACTGTCAGAGGTGCTTGAGCTTTTCGACCATCTCCACGAGGGAGCGGATGGTCATGTCTTTCTTCACGAAATAATCGTCTGCTCCCAGCTCCTGCGCCCGCAGCTTGAAGTCGGCCTGGTCGAAGTTCGTAAGCATGATGATCGGGAAGGGCCGGCTGCCGCGCGGGAACTCTTTGAGCACTTGAAAACCGTCGACCTTGGGCATGTGAATATCGCAGATCAGCAGGTCAGGCTTTTCGGCTTTGATCAGCGCGATAGCCTGCTCGCCATCCTCGGCGGTGCGCGTCTCGTACCCCTCCATGTTGAACTTCTTCACATAGAGATTCCGGAGGACCGCGTCGTCCTCGGCGATGAGGATTTTTCCTTTGGCCATTAGACACAGTTTACCGCATTTGCTCAATAAAGTAAACGTGTCTTTATCACGGTTCCGGATACCAGCCATCCCCCCTCCGGAGGGGAGTGACTCCAAAAGCGAAAAATGCTACAATATTCTGATACATGCACAAGAAGTCCATCTCCCCCTGGGTCGGCAACGGAGCCATCGGGCTCCTCATGCTTGCGATGATCTTCACGCTCCGTGCGAGCGGCGTCGAAGCGGTGGACTGTCTCGGCAAGCCGTACGGCTATCCGGGATGTCCGACCAAGGCCGCGACGAAGTCGTCCGTGTCGCCGAAGTGCGGCGATTCGAACGTGCAGCCCGAGCTTGGCGAGGAGTGTGACGACGGGCGCTTCAACGGGCAGACGACGTGCGGATCGGATTGCCGCGAATTGTACTGTGGCGACAGCAAGCTCTCGCCGTTTCTCGGCGAGGAGTGCGAGCCGAAGACCGAGGAGGTCTACGTGACGGACCCCGAGACCGGCGAACTGACAACCGAACGCCGTTTCACGGAGACCGGACAGTGCGGCAGCTACTGCCGCCCGCCGTCTTGCGATGATTACGGCAATTGCGAAGATGGCTGCCGCTGGGAGTTCCAGGCGGAATGCACAGCCTCGTCAACCGCCTCCGTCTCGTCCCAGTCCTCCGTGTCCGGCCCGCAGTCTCCGCTCACCCAGAGCGGAGCCACGTCCTCGCGCGCCGCGCAGGGCGTTCCGCAGGCGGTGACCTCATCCGCCCCTGTATCCGCCGATCCGTCCCAGCCCGTCTCCGCCAGTTGCGGTGACGGTCGCAAGGGCGTCGGTGAGGAATGTGACGACGCCAACCGCCTGAATGACGACGCGTGCACCAACGAGTGCCGCCTTCCGCGGTGCGGCGACCTGATCACGCAGTTCGGCGAGCAGTGTGACGACGGCAACGACGTGCCCACCGATAGCTGTACCAACCAGTGCACCCGTGCGCTGTGCGGCGATGGCATCACCCAATTCGGCGAGCAGTGCGACGATGCCAACAACATCAACACCGATGGCTGCACGCGCGAATGCCGCGCCCCGCGCTGTGGCGATGGATACACCCAGATCACCGAAGAGTGCGATGACGGCAACCAGATCGATACCGACGCCTGTTCCATCGAATGCAAGCTTGCCCGTTGTGGCGACAGCATCACCCAGGAGGGCGAGGACTGCGACGATGGCAATCAGATCAACAACGACAGCTGCACGAACAAATGCACCCGCGCGCGCTGCGGTGATGGCGTGAAGCAGAAGGGCGAACAGTGCGACGACGGCAACGATAACGACGCCGACGGCTGCTCCAACACCTGCCGTTTTCCGGTCTGCGGAAACGGCGTTCGCGAGGGCAAGGAGGATTGCGACGACGGTAACAAGAACAACGACGACAGCTGCACCAACGCCTGCAAGTACCCGCGCTGCGGGGACGGAGCCGTGCAGCCGGGAGAGGAATGCGACGCGGCCGCCGCAAACTCGGATACCAAATCCGGCGCTTGCCGCAGCACGTGCAAGAAGGCCGTCTGTGGTGACGGCGTCGTGGATTCCGCCCTCGGCGAGTTATGCGACGGCGATGCCACTTGCACGCCCGAATGCACGCTCAAGGGACGTGTCGCCCTCAGTACGTCCTCCAGCGCATCCGGCTCCACCGCGTCGCTGACGGGAGGGATTGACGGCACGATCGTCGGAGCTGCGATGGCGTCCGGCGCGCTTCTGCTCGGCCTCGCGGGCTTCCTCCTGCGCAAGAAGATCATGGCCAAACTCGCCGGCGGAGCGGCTAAGAGCGGTTCCATCGAGGATCTCGCGCTCGATCAGATCGAGATGCCGTGGCACAAGTGGTGAGAGAAAAAGGCGACAAGGGGGACAATGGCAACTAAGGCGACAACGACCAAAGAACCCAAGGGTCTTTCCTTGAGTTCCTTGATGTCTTTGACTCCTTAATCGCCTTTCAGACCGTGATGCGCGTGACGCCGGCGAGCGTGATGTCGCCCAGGTACTTCTCAATCGTCTGGTTGGGGTCCTTCACGAAGGCCTGCTTGAGCAGCGAGTTCTCCTCGCGGAACTTCCGCTCCTTGCCGAGCATGATCTTCTCCAGGATCTCTGCGGGCTTCTTCTCATCCTTCATCTGCTCCTTCCAGATCTCACGCTCTTTGGCGAGGACGTCGGCCGGAACCTCATCGGGACTCACGTACTGCGGGTTGAGGGCGGCAGCGTGCATGGCAACGTCCTTGAGCTTCACGGTGTCGGCGCCGGCTGTCTCGGAGGCGACGATGACCGCGAGCTTGCGGTTGCTGTGGACGTAGACCGCGAGGGCCGCGGAGCTGTGCTCCTCGGATTCGCCGAGCGAGATGTTCTCACCGAGCTTCAGGACGGCGGCGGCAAGTTTTTCTTCAATCGTCTTCGTGACGGCGTCCTTGCCTTTCTCGAGGACCAGCTTCGCAAGCTCCTGGCCCATGGCGATGAAGTCGTCGCTGCGCGCCACGAAGTCCGTCTCGCACTTCAGTACAAGCACAGCAGCCTTCTTGCCGTTTTCGGCGACGAAGATGGCGCCTTCGGACTGCGCGCGGTCGGCCTTCTTCACGGCGTTGGCGATGCCTTTCTTGCGGAGAATCTCGATGGCCTTCTCCTGATCCCCGTTGGCTTCATCAAGTGCTTGTTTGCAGGCGAGGATAGACACGCCCGTGCGGGCGCGGAGAGCGGATACATCGGCGGCGGTGACGGGAGACATGGAGGAGTGGGGAAAGCGAGTAAGGGGAAACGTCATCCGACTCAGGCGACGGTGCGGCCCGTGGAGGAGGCGGAGAGGGGAACGGCTTTCACGTCGTCCTCTTCATCGTCTTCCTGCTTCTTCTTGGGGGCGGCGTCCTGCAGCTCGGATTCGATCGTGGAGAGCAGGAGGGAGATCGACTTCACGGCGTCGTCGTTGGCGGGGATGAACGAGGTGAAGTGATCGGGGTCGGCGTTGCTGTCGCAGATGCCGTAGATGGGGATCTTTAGCTTCGCGGCCTCAAGGACGGCGACGCGGTCGCGGATGGCGTCGACGACGAACACGGCGTCGGGCAGTCCGGACATTTTCGACACACCGGAGAGGGCGATGTCGAGCTTGGCGAGAAGCTTGCGGAGGCTCGTCTGCTCCTTCTTGGTGTACTTCTCGATCTCCCCGGTCTGGAACGACTTCTGGAGATCCAGGTAGTAGCGGAGGCGGCGCTTGATCGTGGACCAGTTGGTGAGGAGGCCCGGGATCCATTTCTTGGTCACCATCGGCTGGTTGAGGCTCTCGGCGATCTTCTCGATCATCGGGATGCTCTGCTGCTTGGTGGAGATGAAGAGGATCGTCTTGCCCTCGGCCTGGAGCTTCTTGAGCGCTTCGCACGTCTCGGTGAGGTGCTTGCGCGTGAGCGTCAGATCGAAGATGTGGATGCCCTTGCGGACCGCGAACAGGAAGCGGGACATCTTGGGGTTCCACTTCTCCTTGCGGTGGCCGAAGTGGCAGGCGTTGGTGATGAGATCTTTCTCGGACGGGATAGCCATAACGGATGCTGGCGATCAGCTGTCAGCTTTCAGCTGTCAGGGAAGGGGATGGTGGAGAGAATCCTTAGAGCTGACTCCAAACGTCGTCTCGCCGGCGCGGAGGAAATCCTTTGGGTCACCCTTCGATTCGGCCAGAGCCTCACTCAGGGTGGTCCTTCGGACCAGGACCGCAGCGATCAGTTGGAAGTGATTGCGACTTTTATACGGCAAAACGCAATAGATTACAACAGGAACGCTGGAAGTGCAGGAGAAATTCGGATTTGTAGGCGATCCTAAGTAGAACTTGCTAAGTTGCTAAGTTACAATATTAATTTATAATGTATTCATAGGTTCTTCCCCACCCTCTGCAGGCTCCGAGGACGCTGAGACACCCTTACGGGACGTGCGTGCGGTGCAGAGCGAGAAAGGGGGGCTCTACCAGGTAGAGGGTCGTGTTTGGTGTCTTATCACTGGTCTCGCCGAGGGGACGCCTGGGGGACAGATCCAATACGGGTATCTGGTCGCGATCTCGAGCGACGGCGCGCAGCTGATCTTAGTAGCGCCGCCAGGCAGGGTGGTTGTGGTGGAGGATCGCACCGAGGCCTTCGAGCGGGCCAACAACATACGGATCACGCTGGTTCCGCATCTGCATCCACCCACACGACCGAAGAGCGGTGTGCCGCATGTTGCTCGTGTCGTCGGCGCATCGCTCCTTGCCCTGATGCTCTCGCAGATACCGGGGGATGACTCGGCGGATCGGCATGCTTCGCCGTCCGGCGGCCTAGCAGCGGGTGCCAAGTTGCCCAAGGCGCCGGCGGAGCCCGAATGGAAGGTGCGGGTCCGTGAGGAGCTGCTGGACAGCCTCTTCCGTGGTGAGCGGTTCCGGCAGCTGGCGGCTGAGCACCAGGTTATGTTTCCGGATGACGCGCGGATGCAGCGTGATGCCCTGTTCTTCCGGGATCCCAATCCAGACCTCGGATGGGACGTGCTCACGCCGTTCCAGGCGGCCCTGCTGGACGAGTGGCTCAACCTCCGGCCGGACGAGGCCGCGAAGATCGAACGCCGCGGGTGGCGTCGCCCGGAGTGACGGGCGCATGCGGCGTAAAAGAAAGGCTGGCAAGGCGACCACTCGTGGAGATTCAGCGCTTCTCCAGCATCTCCATCAATGCATCGATCGACATCCGGTCCTGCTTGAGCGTGTCACGGTCGCGGATCGTGACGGTGTCTTTCTCACCCTGCGCCGTATCCTCGCCGAGCGTGCCGAAGTCGACCGTGACGCAGCGCGGCGTGCCGATTTCGTCTTGGCGGCGGTAGCGCTTGCCGATGCTTCCGGTGATATCAAAGTCGGTTGTGAGCGTAGTTTCCTGAATAATTCTTTTATACAGATTTTGGGCCTTGGCGACGAGGTGTTCTTTTTTGCTGAGGGGCAGGATTGCGAGGTCGAACGGTGCCATGTTGCGGGCGAACTTCATCACCGTGCGGCTCTCGCCGTTCGGCGTCGGCTCTTCGGTATAGGCATCGAGCATGATGGCGAGCGCGATGCGGTCCGAGCCGAACGACGGCTCCATGACGTGCGGGACGATTTTGCGGGTTGGCTCGTCGGGGTCGGTGTAGTGCAGATCTTGCCTACTGAAGAGTTCGTGCTGCTTGAGGTCGTAGTCCGTGCGGTAGGCGGCAGCAGCGCAGAGCTCACCCCAGCCCCATGGGAACTTGTACTCCACGTCGGTCGTGCCGCGGGAGTAGTGGGAGAGCTCGTCTTTCTCATGGTCGCGGAAGCGCAGATTCTCCGCCGAAAGGCCGAGAGTCTTCGTCAGGAACTCCCACGTCGCCGCCTTCCACTCCGCAAAGATTTTCTCCCAGTCCTGGCGCTCGGGATCGAAGAAATACTCGATTTCCATCTGCTCGAACTCGCGCGTACGGAACGTGAAGTTGCCGGGCGTGATTTCGTTGCGGAAGGCTTTGCCGACCTGCGCGACGCCGAAGGGCAGGCGCATGCGCATCGTATCCACGACATTCTTGAAGTTTACGAAGATGCCTTGCGCCGTTTCCGGGCGCAGATAGATGTCGGCGCCCTCGCCTTCAATCACGCCCTGTTGCGTCTTGAACATCAAGTTGAACTTCTTCGCCTCGGTCCACTGGCACTCGCCGCAGTTGGGGCAGGCGATTTTCTCAGCCATGAGCATCGGCTGGATCTGTTCGAGCTTCAGCACGGCCGCGCCCTCCACGCCGATTTTCTCCTCCAGCAGTTTGTCGCCGCGGAAGCGCTGATGACACTTCTTGCAATCGATCAACGGATCGGAAAACGAACCGACGTGGCCGCTGGCTTCCCACACTTTCGGGTTCATGAGGATCGACGCATCGAGGCCCACCATGTCCTGGCGCTTGCGGACGAACGTCTCCCACCAGCTGCGCTTCAGGCGGTTTTTGAGCTCCACACCGAGCGGGCCATAGTCCCACGTGTTGGCCAGTCCGCCGTAGATATCCGAGCCCGGAAAGACAAATCCCCGGCGTTTGCAGAGAGAAACGAGCTGATCGAGGGTGGCGGCGGGCATGGGGGATGGGGCGGAGGAACAGGCCTGCATCCTACAAGACGGCCGGAAAACGACAACTGCAGCGCCCTGCGATTATGATTATGCCTCCACCCCCGTTCGCTTCGCTCACCGCCCCCTCCTCCGTCGGAGGAGGGGGCAGATGCCGCAGCATCGGGGGGGGGGGGGGGGGTGGTGCAGGAATCCTCTACAAAGCGAACATTGTCAGAAAGCCAAAAAAATGCTAAAATACTCAGATTATGTTCGAGTACCTCTCGTCCTTCTCCGCCGTCAAAACTCTCCCAGTCCTGGCGGGGGTGGGCGTATTGGCGGTCCTGGATCTGAGCGCACGTGCGACGGGGCGTAAAACGCGGTACATGTTCGGCGTGATCGTCGGCACGGCGCTCTCCGTCGGCCTGATGATGGCGGCCGGTGCCATCCTCAGCCGCGAGACGATGCACAGCGGATACATGGTCGCATTCGGCCTGCTCCTCATTGTCATCCTGTGGCGCTATCTCTTCGGCACTTGGGACAGCGTGACCAAGGCCACTGTGCTCGGCACGTTCGTCTTCTGGATCATCCTGCGTACGCTGGTGAACGAAGCCCCGCCCGAGCGTATCGCGCATTTGCTCGCCATTCTCGCCGCCGCGATACCCGCGGTTGTCTGGTGCGCGCTGTTCCTGCCGTATCACCGCGAGCGCATGAGCATCGTTCTCACCATGTTCTTCGCCGGCATGCTCTCCACCGTGCCCATCCTCTTTTATGACGCAATGGTGCGCGGCGGCGTGGATCTCCAGTTCTTCCTCTTTCGCGTCCAGCCACAGAGCTTCAGTCAGAGCGCGCAGTCGTTCGTGGCGGGACAGTGGCCGGGGATCGGATCGCTGCAGTTGAGCATCGGTGCGATGCTCGTGTCGTTCCTGATCGTCGGCATCCTAGAGGAGGGGAGCAAGTTCTGGGTGCTCAAGCGCGCAGGTTCCTCTTTTATCACCAGTGTCGACGACATGATGCAAATGGCGATCATCGTCGCGATCGGCTTCGCTTTCGCCGAGAACATCACCAACTCCGGCTACTTTCTGGGCTTCGTGAAGGAATACCTGCTCGACCCCGAGCGCCGCGATTGGATGGGCTTCACCGGCAATGTCGTCGGACGCTCGGTGCTGACGAGCATGGTGCATATCGTCTCCACGGGCGTGCTTGGCTATTTCGCCGGACTGGCCATCTTCGCAGGGCCGCATCTGCAGGAGCACAAGTCCCGCGGCGTGCGCCACCGCGTCATTGAGTACCTGCACCGTCTGTTCGGCATGCGCCGCACCGAGGTCTTCCGCCGCCAGATGGTCCTGGCCGGATTCACCTGCGCGGTCGTGCTCCACGCCATGAGCAATTTCCTTGTCACGCTTCCGGACGTGCTCCCGGGCAATCCGCGCACACTGGGTGATCTGCTCCAGGCCGGCGAAGCGTCGCCGCTCAACTACGTCGCGCTGCTGCTCTTCCCGACGCTCTTCTACGTGGTCGGCGGGTTCTATCTGCTCACGTCGCTGTTCGCGCACAAAGAGAACATGAAGGAGCGTGGCCACCTGATTGTCGTCGACACGTTTGTCACGGATCAGAGCGAGGTCTAAGCTGTGTCTCATGTTCGCCTCCACTCTCTTTGGCCGTGGCTCACGGAGCCGCTCTCTCGTCGTTCGCACGATCGCGTCCGGCATTCTTTTTCTGTCGATGGCGCCGTCCGGTCTGGGCGCCACGTACACGGCGGACGTCCTGACGACAGCCGATGCCCAGGCGGTCACCCGCGGTGACTTCGTCCGCGCGGCCGTGAAGACCCTCGGCATCGAGACGGGCAAGGCGACGCCGGTGCCCGGCGTCCCCACCTCGCTGGCGCCCTACGCGCGCGTCGCCGATAGCAAGAAAGCGCTTGCCGCGTTCGGCGCCGCGTTTGATCCCGCAAAGCCGATCACGCGCGGCCAGGCGATCCAGGTGCTTGCCGCGCTCACCGGCCTCGCTCCCGCGAAGGAGCTGACCGCGAAATACGCCGACGTCAAAACTCCCGAGGCCCGTGCCGCCGTGTCGCTCGCGGTGGAGTTCGGATGGCTGAAGCCGACTAGCACGCGCATTTTCGGCATGGACCGCACGCTCAGCGGCCGCGAAGGCAGGCTGTTGCTGCAGCGCCTCGTCCGCTCGCTGCCCCAGGAGAACCACGAGAGCACGGGACTGATTCCGGTCAAAGTGCGCGTGAACTCGGTCCCGACGCCGGTCCCCAAGAGCGACGTGCTGGAGGCGGTGTGGAATCTGCTCAATGACCAGTACCTCTACCGCGATCGTATCGATGCGGAGAAGGCGTCCAACAAGGCTATTCAGGGTCTGGTCGATAGCCTCAACGATCCTTACACTGTCTATCTGCCGCGTTCGTCGTCGCAGCGCCTGCAGAACCAGTTGAAGGGCGAAGTGGAAGGTATCGGCGCCACCGTCGAGCAGACGGGCGGGCTCCTGCGCATCGTCACGCCGCTGCCGGGCTCTCCCGCGGAGAAGGCCGGACTCCTGCCTAAAGACCAGATTCTCTCCGCCGACGGCATGACTCTCGGGAATCTCAGTCTCGATGACGCGGTCTCGCACATCCGCGGACCCAAGGGCTCCAAAGTGTTGCTCCGCGTCCGCCGCGATGGCGTCGAGTTTGACGTCACCGTCACGCGCGAAACGGTCCGCATCCCCGAGATCGAAGTTACCTATCAGGACGACATCGCGATCGTGAAGATCTACCAGTTCGGGCAGACAACCGACTCGGGTCTGCGTGCCAAGCTTTCCGAGATGATGGCGACCAAGCGTCTCAAGGGACTTGTGCTGGATCTGCGCAACAATCCCGGCGGCCTGCTGCATGCTGCCCAGGTGACGGTGGGGAACTTCGTCCCCAAGGGCACGGCATACGTCAGCATCAACTCGCGCGGCGAATCGCACATCGACTACACGACCGAAACGCCCACCGTCGATGCCACCGTCCGCATGGTCGTGCTCGTCAATAAGGGATCGGCGAGCGCGTCGGAGATCGTTGCAGGAGCCTTGCAGGATGCCAAGCGCGCAACCCTCGTCGGCGAGAAGTCCTACGGCAAGGGCACCGTCCAGCAGCTCGTCGAATTCAACGACGGTTCCAGTCTTAAGCTGACCATCGCCGAATGGAAGACGCCGCTCGGCCGCAAAATCGATGCCCTCGGAATCGAGCCTGACGTCACGCTCGCCAAGGGCGATCGCGATGACCAGATGGTGAAGGCGGTCGAGATCCTGCGCCGCTGAGGGGCGGCTTTTTGCTCCGGAGCGCGTCACCCGATAGGCTGTCGGAGTCCCTCCCCGTCTCATGCAATTTCTCCAGAGCGTCGTCGATGTTTTCCTGCATATCGACACGCATCTCCAGGCGCTGATCATCCAGTACGGCACGTTCACCTACGCACTGCTGTTTCTAGTCATCTTCTGCGAGACGGGTCTGGTCGTGATGCCATTTCTGCCCGGGGATTCGCTGCTCTTCGCCGCCGGGGCGTTCGCGGCGCGCGGGGCGTTCCATCCGGCCCTCCTTTTTGTCCTCCTGACCGTGGCCGCCATTCTGGGTGACGCCTGCAACTATGCCCTCGGCCACAAGCTCGGACGGAAGGTCTTCAGTGGCAAATATCCCTTCCTCAATCACAGCCACCTGATGGGAGCGGAACTCTTCTACGAAAAACACGGCGGCAAAGCCGTCATCTTTGCGCGCTTTCTGCCGATTGTTCGTACTCTGGCACCGTTTGTCGCGGGGGTTGGAAAGATGAAATACCGCAAGTTTGCAGTCTATAACATCATCGGCGCGATCGTCTGGGTGGGCCTGTTCGTCTTTGGCGGATGCCTGTTCGGCAACATTCCGGCGGTGGAAGAGCACTTCTCGCTCGTCATCGTCGCGATCATCGGTTTGTCCGTTGCCCCCCCCGCGATCGAGTTCATCCGGCACTGGTTGGGGGCGCAGGGGGCCGACGCCTGATGTCTCCTCCAGAAGTCGCGTCTAAGACCCTTGTTCGTCATGGACGCTTCACGTAGGATTGCGCGGCTTTTCCTCCCATATACCTCTATGTCAGGAACCGTCTCCTCCGTCGTCGGTGCCGTCGTCGACTGCCAGTTTGAATCGACGAAAGAGCTTCCTTCGCTGTTCTCCGCCCTCACGGTGAAGATCGGAGACGCGACGCTGACTCTCGAAGTCCAGCAGCATTTGGACGGCGCGTCCGTCCGCACCGTCGCGATGGGATCGACCGACGGCCTCTCCCGCGGCACCTCCGTCGAGGACACCGGGGCCCCGATCTCCGTCCCCGTGGGACCGGAGACGCTCGGGCGCATGTTCGATGTTCTCGGCAACCCGATCGACGGTATGCCCGCAGTGAAGACCGCCAAGAAGTATCCGATCCACCGCCCCGCTCCCAACTATACGGACCAGTCCACTTCCACGGAAGTGCTGGAGACCGGTATCAAGGTCATCGACCTCATCTGTCCGATCCTCAAGGGAGGCAAAGTCGGACTCTTCGGCGGAGCAGGCGTCGGCAAGACCGTCGTCGTCAAAGAGCTGATCCGCAACATCGCCGCCGAGCACGGCGGTTTCTCGGTGTTCGCCGGAGTCGGGGAGCGCAGCCGCGAGGGAAACGACCTCTACTACGAGATGAAGGAATCCGGTGTTCTGGAGAAGACGGCCCTCGTCTTCGGTCAGATGAACGAGCCGCCCGGTCCCCGCCTGCGCGTCGCCCTCACGGGTCTGTCGATCGCCGAGTTCTTCCGCGACGAGGAGCACCGCGATGTGCTGCTCTTCATCGATAACATCTTCCGCTTCACGCAGGCCGGTTCCGAGCTTTCCGCTCTCCTCGGCCGCATTCCCTCCGCCGTGGGTTACCAGCCGACGCTGGCCACGGAAATGGGTGCGGTCCAGGAACGCATCGCGTCCACCAAGAACGGTTCCATCACCTCCGTGCAGGCCATTTACGTGCCCGCCGATGACTTCACCGATCCGGCCCCGGCCACGACGTTCGGCCACCTCGACTCCACGATTGTGCTCACGCGCTCGCTCGCCGAGCTCGCACTCTTCCCGGCCGTTGACCCGCTCGAATCCAACTCCACCATTCTCTCGCCCGAAGTGGTCGGTGAGGAGCACTACATGGTGGCCCGCGGCGTTCAGAAAGTTCTTCAGCGCTACAAGGAACTCCAGGACATCATCGCGATCCTCGGCATGGAGGAGCTGAGCGACGATGACAAACTGAGCGTGCAGCGCGCCCGCAAGATCCAGCGCTTCCTCAGCCAGCCGTTCTTCGTCGCCGAGGTCTTCACCGGCACGCCCGGCAAGTTCGTCACCCGCGACAAGACCGTGAAGGGCTTCAAGGCGATCCTCGACGGCCAGTACGACGACGTCCCCGAGCAGGCCTTCTACATGAAGGGCGGCATCGAGGAGGTCCGCGCCTGATCCGCGTCACCGCCCCTTTTCCGCACGCTCCATGCTGCATCTCGAGATCATCACGCCGGACCAGACCGTGTACGACGGAGACGTCGACTCGGTTACGCTGCCTACGGGCGACGGCGAGATCACGGTGCTGCCCCATCACATCCCGCTCATGACCACGCTCGCCTCCGGTTCCGCCATCGTGCGGGTCGGCGGCCAGGAGCACGTCTTTGCGGTGTCACGCGGTGTCGTCGAAGTCGATGCCATCTCCGTGCGCGTGCTGGCCGACAGTGCCGACCGCGCGGAAGCCCTGCAGGAAGCCACAATTGAGAAGGCCAAGGCTGCCGCCGAAAAGCTGCTGTCCGAGCGCCGTGGCGACGCCGAGGGGTTTGCCGAAGCCTCCGCCATCCTGGAGCGCGAGCTCGCGCGTCTCAAAACCGTCCGCCGTCACCGCGGCCGCCGCAGTTCCGGCGTGCCGTCGCAGGGTTCCTGACGCCCGCTTCGCATGCCCCCGCCCGTCCCATCCCCGCCGCCAGACCGCGTTCCGGGAACGCAGGCGCTGAACCAGGCTCTCGGCATTGTCTGGGAACTGGGCTACCTCATCGCTGTGCCCGCCGTGCTCTTGGGTTTCGGCGGTGCCTACGTCGATAAGTACTTCCACACGTCGCCCGTGTTCCTGCTCTCCGGGCTGTTTTTCGCGGTCGTGGCCTCCAGTGCCGGCGTGTACCGCATGATCCGCAACCTGATGCCGCCCGAGCCTCCTTCCCCTCCCTCTTCCGCTCCCCCGCCGCCGCCGGCGGCCTGACCCCCCTCCACACGGGGTTTTCCTCCAATCAGAGTGACGTCTTAGGCCATTGACAGGGACCGACCTCTGCCTCACCCTCCGAACCATGGCAGCTATCCACGCACCCACCCTCGCTTCCGAAACCGTCGCCTATATCGGCGCGTTTCCGCTCCGCAACACCATGCTTATGGCGTGGCTTGCGATGGCCGTTCTCATCGTCTTCGCCCTGGCCGCGCGCGGCACGGGGTACCGCCTGATCCCCGGGCGCTTCCAGACGTTCGTGGAGATGATCGTCGAGGGGCTCTTTAACTTCTTCGACTCCATCCTCCAGAACACCGCCCGCACCCGGACGCTGTTTCCGCTCATCGCGACACTCTTCCTCTTCATCCTCACCGCCAACTGGATGGGCATCCTGCCGGGCGTCGGCAGCATCGTCGTCCACCACGGCGAGGAAGTGATGCCGCTTTTCCGCTCCATGAATGCCGACGTCAACATGACGCTCGTGTTCGCGGTGGTCGCCATCGTCGTCACGCAGATCTTCGGCGTCGCCACGCTCGGCATCCTGCCGCACCTCGGCAAGTACTTTGTCGCTCCCTGGCGCGATCCCATGGGGACGTTCGTCGGTCTCCTTGAGTTCATCGGCGAATTCACCCGCATTATCAGCTTCAGCTTCCGTCTCTTCGGCAACGTGTTCGCGGGCGAGGTGCTCCTCGTCGTGATCTCCGCCCTCGTCCCGTACGTGGTGCCCATTCCTTTCCTGGGCCTGGAAATCTTCGTCGGATTCATCCAGGCGCTCGTCTTCGCCATGCTGACCCTCGTCTTCATCTCCATGGCCACCACGGCCCACGGAGGTCATCATGAAGAGCATCTTCCCGCAGCCGTTCCTGCATGAACCGCGGGCCAGAGTGCCCGCCTAGACCCTTGATTCCCGTAGGTCACGTCCGTACAATCCGCCCACTTTTCTTTACTCCTCCTCTTTCCCACCTTTTATGGCTAGCGTTCCCGAGGTCGTCGACGCCGTCGCACAGGTCACGCCTCTTCTCGACAAGAACTTCGCCATGGCCTTCGCCATGGGTATGGGTGCCCTCGGACCCGGCATCGGCATCGGTCTCGCCGCCGCCAAGGCGATGGAGGCCATCGGCCGCAACCCGGACGCCGCCGGAAAGGTCCAGACTCCGATGATCCTCATGGCCGCCTTCGCGGAGGCCATCGCCATCTACTGTCTCGTCGTCTCGCTCATCATCAAGTTCGTCTGAGCGAACAGCCCGTTCTTCCGTCTTCCCTTCCGGCCTGACCGCCGGTTTCCCTTCCTCCCATGGAACTTCTCGCAAAACTCGGTCTCGACTGGGGCGTGATGCTCGCTCAGCTCATCAACTTCGGTGTGCTGATCGTCGCTCTGTCCTACTTCGTCTACAAGCCGGTCCTGCGCGTCATCGATGACCGCCGCGAGCGCGTACGCAAGTCCATGGAGGACGCCAAGGCCATCGAGAACCAGAAGCGCGAGATCGACCAGTTCAAGGTGGAGCAGTTCCGCAAGATCGACGAGGAGTGCGGCAAATTCCTGGAGACCGCCAAGACGCAGGCCGAGAACGCCCGCAAGGAAATCCTCGCCGGCGCCGAAAAGGAGGCCGCCGCGATCCTCGCCAAGGCCCGCCAGCAGCTGGACGAAGAGCGCAACCGTATGGTCGGCGACGTCCAGACCACCCTCGCGTCCGTGATCGTCCGTATGACGGAGAAGATCCTTGAGCGCGAGTTCTCGGGCACCGATCAGCAGCGACTCATCGGTTCCGTACAGAAGGAGCTTCCCGCGATGCTCAAATGAAAGTGACTTCCACAGACGTCGTCCGGGCACTGCTGGATCTCAGCCGCAACCTGCCTGCGCCCGTGGAGTTTCTCCGCGCAGTACGCGACGAGCTCGCCAGGAAGATCACGACCGAGGAGCAGACCGTCCATGCCGTCATCGTCACCCCGACGGGGGACGCGGGCGCGCTCAAGGACACGGTCCTCAAGCTGCTCAACGAGAAGTTCCCCGGCCGTCCCGTCGATCTCCAGGAGCAGGCCGATTCCACGCTCATCGGCGGCGCCGTCGTCCGTTTCGGCGACGAGCAGGTCGACATGAGCGTCCGCACCGCCCTCCAGCAGGCCGCCGACCAGTTCGCCTCGTCGGCGCGCGCATCCTGACATCCCCCACCCCCATCCGCTTATGACACTCAGCAAGGATATCATCGGACTCCTCGAGCAGAAGATGACCTCCTACCGCAAGCACGTTTCGCAGGAGCACATCGGTACCGTTATCGAAGTCGGTGACGGCATCGCCAAGATCGACGGTCTCGCCGACATCGGCGCGTCGGAAATGATCGACTTTGGCAACGGCGTCATCGGCAGCGCGCTCAACCTCGGCCGCGACTCCGTCGGCGCCACGATCTTCGGTGATTACAGCAAGGTCCGCGAAGGCGACACGTGCCGCGCCATAGGCCAGATCCTCTCGGTGCCCGTCGGGGATGACCTGATTGGCCGCGTCGTTTCGCCCCTTGGCGAAGCCAAGGACGGCGGACCGGCCATCTCCCGCAAGACCCTCTATCCGGTGGAGAAGATTGCCCCCGGCGTCATTGAGCGCAAGTCCGTCGGCACGCCGCTTCAGACCGGCATCAAGGCCATCGACGCAATGGTTCCCATCGGACGGGGCCAGCGCCAGCTGATCATCGGTGACCGCCAGACGGGCAAGACCGCGGTGGTGATCGATGCGATTATCAATCAGAAGCACACCCAGAAGACCGACCGACCGGTGATTTGCGTTTACGTGGCCATCGGTCAAAAGGAATCCAAGGTCGCCAAGATTGTCGAAGAGCTTCGCAAGCATGGCGCGATGGAGTACACCATCGTCGTCAGCGCGGGCGCCTCCGAGCCCGCCGCGCTCTCGTACATCGCCCCCTTCTCGGGCACGGCGATGGCTGAGTACTTCCTGGACCAGGGCAAGGACGTTCTCTGCGTCTACGACGACCTCAGCAAGCACGCCTGGGCCTATCGCCAGGTGTCGCTGCTCCTGCGCCGCCCGCCCGGCCGCGAAGCCTATCCCGGAGACGTCTTCTACCTGCACTCCCGCCTCCTCGAGCGTGCCTGCTGCCTGGATGAAAAGCACGGCGGTGGCTCCATCACCGCACTCCCCATCGTCGAGACACAGGAAGGCAACATCTCCGCGTACATCCCGACGAACATCATCTCCATCACGGACGGCCAGATCTTCCTGATCGCCGATCTTTTCTATAAGGGCATTCGGCCCGCCGTCGACGTGGGTATCTCCGTCTCCCGCGTCGGGTCGGCCGCCCAGAAGAAGTCCACGAAGAAGGTCGCCGGACGTCTGCGCATCGACATGGCCCAGTATCGCGAGCTCGCCGTCTTCGCCCAGTTCGGTTCCGATCTCGACGCCGCCACCAAGAAGCAGCTTGATCGCGGCGCGCGCCTCACCGAGCTCCTCAAGCAGGGGCAGTACGAGCCCCTGCCGGTCGCCGAACAGGTCGCCGTTCTCTATGCAGGCGTCAACGGCTATCTTGATGACGTTCCTGTGGAGAAGGTCCGCGAATTTGAAGCTGAGTTCCTGCAGATGATGCGCACACAGCAGTACACGGTGCTCGAGCCGCTCGCCACCGAAGTCACCAAGGACGCCGAAGAAGCTCTGAAGCGCCTGATCGTCTCCTTCAAGGAGCGCAAAGGCTACGCCAAGCCGGTCGCCGCGTAAGCTCCCCCTCCACCGTACTTCACTCCCATGGCACAGAGCCTCCGCGATCTCCGGCGCAAGATGAAGGCCATCAAGTCGACGAGACAGGTCACTAAAGCCATGGAGCTGGTGGCCGCCTCCAAGATGCGCCGCGCCGTTATCAATGCCCAGGTCCTGCGCCGCTACGCGCTGACCGCCTGGACGATCCTCCGCAAAATCGCGCACGCGCATCCGGGCCGCCATCCGTTCCTGGAGGTCCGTCCCGCCAAACGCACGCTCGTCGTGGTGCTCACCTCCGACCGCGGTTTGTGCGGAAGCCTGAATACGCATCTCTTCCGCGCCGTGTCGCAATATATCAAGTCCTCGCAGGACCTGCGCGCCGGCGCCGAATTGGATTTCGCCGCCGTGGGCCGCAAGGGCCAGCAGTACCTCGCCCGTGCCGGGCACAAGATCGTTGCAGCGTTCCCGGCCCTCTCCAACCACCCGAAGTTCAAAGACGCCCTTCCGGTCGCCCGCGTGGCCATCGATGGCTTCCTCGACGGCACGTATGACCATGTGGTGCTGATCTACAGTCACTTCCTCTCCGCTCTGGTGCAGGAGGCTTCGGTCAAGGTCCTGCTCCCGTTTTCCGAGGACGAACTCAAAGCCATGGTCACCCAGATGTTCCAGCGCAAGCGTCTGAGTAAGGAAGA
Organism: uncultured Candidatus Peribacteria bacterium; assembly: GCA_964460365.1. Taxonomy (GTDB): domain Bacteria; phylum Patescibacteriota; class Gracilibacteria; order Peribacterales; family Peribacteraceae; genus DAISLF01. The sequence goes on from CAYWPL010000011.1 coordinate 33,251, forward strand.
AGAGATCGGCCTAGAGGCCAGAATGCCGGACACCGAGTATGTGTTTGAACCGACCGAGGCCGACGTTCTCAACCGCATCCTGCCTCAGCTCACCGAACTGCAGCTGTATCAGGCGGTTCTCGAAACCACGGCTTCCGAGCACTCCGCCCGCATGGTGGCGATGCGTAACGCCTCGGATAACGCCAGCGATATCCTCGACGACATTACCCTCACGTACAACCAGACGCGCCAGGCCGGCATCACGGCAGAGCTGTCCGAGCTTTCTGCCAGCAAGGCGGCGCTCGAGTGATCTTCTTTTAGGCCTGCCGCGCAGCTCCCGTCACTTCGTGGCGCTCTTTGCTGGAATCCGGGTTTTTCCGGGGTACGCTGACGGACAGCGGAGGACCGGGCAGGGCGCCTGAGCGATCAGTCGGCGTTGCCGAGCCAGCCCTTGCGGACAAACCATTTGCCGATTTCGAGTACCGGGATGATGGTGATCGCCACGGGCAAGATGACCATCCAGTCCTCGGACGTCAGAGCGAAGGTGTTGAACGGCTCGTGCAGGATGGGCACGTAGACGACGACCAGAAGTAGGATCAGTTCCCAGATCATCGCGATGTTCAGCCACTTGTTGCGGAACATGCCGCGGATGATCGAATGACGGTCCGAGCGGAAAGCATAGGCCTTGAAGAACTCGACGAGGACGAGACAGACGAACGTCATCGTCATGGCTTCCTCCGCGCCGCGGCCGGAGCGCGTGCCGAACCAGAAGACGCCGAGGTTGATGATCGTCGACCAGATGCCGCCGATGAGCATCAGCAGGATCACAGCGCGCGAGAAGATGCCGTGCTTCGGGTCGCGAGGCGGACGCTTCATCAGGTCTGATTCCGGCGGATCCACGGCAAGCGCGAGAGCGGGAAGACCGTCCGTGGCGAGGTTCACGTAGAGGATCTGCACGGCCGAGAGCGGCAGCGGCCATCCGAGAATCGTGGCGCCGGTCATGATGCCGATCTCGCCGATGTTGGCCGAGAGCAGGTACATCAGATACTTCTTGATGTTGCCGAAGATGCCGCGGCCTTCCTCCACCGCCGCGACGATCGAGGCGAAGTTATCATCCGTGAGTGTCATGGCTGCCGCTTCCTTGGTGACGTCCGTTCCCGTGATGCCCATGGCCACGCCGATGTCGGCTTTCTTGAGGGCCGGGGCGTCGTTCACGCCGTCGCCGGTCATCGCCACGATGTCCCCCTGTTTCTGGAGCGCAGTGACGACGCGAAGCTTGTGCGCCGGCGAGACACGTGCGTACACCGCGATCGTGTTCACTTCGGTCTCGAAGGTCTTGTCGTCCATGTCTTCCAGCTCCTGTCCGGTTACGACTTTCTCGGTGGTGAGCAGGCCCAGTTCGCGCGCGATGGCTTCTGCCGTCACCGGGTGATCGCCCGTGATCATGATGGCGCGGATGCCCGCTTCGCGGCACTTGGCGATCGCGGCTTTGGCTTCGGGACGGGGCGGATCGATCATGCCCACGAGGCCGATGAACTTCATGTTCTTCTCCGCTTCGCCGATGCCCACGCCGCCCTTACGCGCGATAGCGATGACGCGCATCGCTTTCTGCGCCATGGCTTTTGCGGCATCGAGGATCGCCTTCCGGCCTGCGTCGGTCATCGCCTCTTCGCTCGTCTCGCCCCAGACGCGGGTGCAGGACTGCAGGATCACCTCCGGGGCGCCCTTGGCGTAGGCGATCTGGCCGCCATTGCCCTCATGCAGCGTTGTCATGCGCTTGGTCTCGGACGTGAACGGGACTTCGTCCTTGCGCGGGAATTCCTCGTCCAACGCCTCCTTAAAGAGACCGGCTTTCTGCGCGGCCACGACGATGCCGCCCTCGGTGGGATCGCCTTGGATGTCATAGCCGTGCTCCTCCTTGATCAGCTTGGCGTCGGAGGCCAGCGTGCCGCCGCGCAGGAGCTCCAGCACGGAGTCCGTCGGCTTGATCGTCTTGCCGTTCTGCGAGAACTCGCCGACCGGCTCATATCCGCTGCCGGACACCTCGATCATCTGTCCCGCCACATACACGGCGCGGACGGTCATCTCGTCCTTGGTCAGCGTGCCGGTCTTATCGGAGCAGATCACGGTCGTGCTGCCGAGCGTTTCGACAGCGGGCAGGCGGCGGATGAGCGCATGGCGTTTGACCATTCGCTGCACGCCGATGGCGAGAGAGATCGTGACGACGGCGGGCAGGGCCTCCGGTACGACGGCCACCGCGAGCGCGATGCCGAAGATGAAGATCTCCAGCAGCGGCTCGCCGCGGTAGAGGCCCAGTGCGCTGATGAGAATCACGATCACGAAGGCGGCCTTGGCGAGCGTCTTGCCGACTTTGTCCAAGTTCTTCTGGAGGGGCGTGTCCTCGCTTTCCACGGTCTGCAGCATGCCGGCGATCCGGCCGAATTCCGTCTGCATGCCGGTTGTCACGACCACCGCGCGTCCGCGTCCGTAGGTGACGATCGTTCCGGAATGGACGATGTTCTTGTGGTCGCCGACGCCGAGCTTGGGGTCGGGGAGGGGATCGGCATGTTTCTCCACGGGGAGAGATTCTCCGGTTAGCGAGGCTTCATCGGATTTGAGCGTATGTACTTCTACCAGGCGCGCGTCAGCGGCGATCTTGTCGCCCGCGTTGAGCAGCAGGATGTCACCGGGCACCACGTCGTTGGCGGGGATCTTCATCTCCTTTCCGTCACGCAGCACGGTCGCGGTCGGAGCGGCCATTTCACGCAGCGCTTCCATCGCGCGTTCGGCACGGAACTCCTGCACGAACCCGAGGACGACGGCGAACATCACGATCATGCCGATGGCGATGGCTTCCACTTCGTGTCCGAGGAACGCGGAGAGGCCGACGGCGATCAGCAGGATGATGACGAGGATGTTCTTGAACTGCTCCGCCAGCAGCTCCCAGGCCGAGACTTTATGTCCCGCGGTGAGCTGGTTCGGGCCGTACTGGGCCAGACGGGAGGCCGCTTCTGCTGCCGTGAGGCCGGTGTCGGCCGACGTTTTCAGCCGCTGAAGGGTGTCGGCGGCGGACAGCGTGTGCCACGCGACGGATTTCTGGAGTGTGGAGATGGGATTTTGCATACCAAGATCCTACCCTGCGGGGCGATTTTGTAATAGAATTTGGCCATGGCACTTGCCGAAACACCGCAAGGCAGCTCCGAACAACCCAAGCGTCATCCGCTGCTGAGGCTCTGGGATGGCATCGCCTACTACGCCGATGCAGCGCTCAGTCTGCTGAAGGAGAATCCGGAGAAACGCAAAGTGATTGAAGAAACGCTGACACCTGCTTTTGTCGAGCACTTCGCCGAAGAATACCGGCGCATGGTTGCTGAAAGCCGCGAAGATCCCGGAACGCTGATGCGCGCTTTTAAGGTGCAGGGCTGGGGACACGAAGAAGACATGTACACTATTGTCTTTAGCGAACTCGTCCCGCGAGCACTCAAAGATCTCCCGCAGCCGTACTACGCCGAAGTTGCCGAGCGCCTGAGACGCGCGTGCGGACTGCGCACGGGCGGCTGGTGAGGAGACGCGACAAAACAGAGGCCTGTCTTTTTCCACCCGTACAGCGTCACATGTTCGAGTAGAACTGCTTCTTGCGGTTCTCACGGCGGTATCCTTCGCGCTTGAGTGCGCGGATGCGCTGCAAACGACGGGTGAGCGGACGCTTGTGCGTGGACCGCTCGCGGAGGAGCTTGAGGATGCCGGATTTCTGCACCTGCTTCTTGAAGCGCTGCTGCAGACGGTCGCTGGATTCCTCGCCTTTCTTGATTGCGTAAATAGCCATAGGGCCGACCGAGATTACTCAATGCGTGGGGCGCGCGCAAGCCGAAATCCGCTCTGTGCGCGGCAGCACATCGTTGGTTTCACCACAGACCGATGATGCCAGATCCCCTTTGTGATCAATACTTGTATTCAGATTTTTGCTTATTTCGGAGTCATTTTTCCGCATTCTTTTCCATAGAACTGGTTCTTGCTGACACGGTCCAGCATGATGGCCATCTCGGCCCGGTTCACGGGATCATTGGGACGCACGGAGCCGGTCGCCGCGTCTCCCGCGAGGATGCAGCGGTCCGCCGAGGCCTGCACGCCGTACGAGTACCAGCTGTCCGGAATCGTATCGATGAATGGCGGGGCCGCGTCGGTTTTTTCCAAAACGAAGATGCGGGTGATGAGCACGGCGGCTTCCGCCCGGCTGATGCGGTCGTCGGGACGGGCACGGCACGGGTGCTCGCCGTAGCAGTTGCCATCCCCGCGCACCCAGCTCTGGCGGGCCGCCTCTTCTATTGTTGTGTAGTGCCAGTCGTCGGGGGCGCTGTCGTCGAAGCTCTGGAGCAGTGGCGGCTGCTGAGGTGCCGTTCCGCTGACGGCCAGTGTGAGCTTGAGGAACTCCGCGCGCGTTGCCGGGCTGCCGGGACGGAAGTTTTTTTGAGAGGCATCGAGCGCGCCTTTCGCCTGGAGCGAGGCGAGCGCCGGCGCGTACCAGGCGTCCCGGGGCACGTCGGCGTATCCCGCGGCGAAACCGAGGGAGGGGAAGAGCAGCAGGGACAGCGCGACCGATCGCTTGAGCATGGAGAAGACCGTAGCAGAGGCGTGACTATTGGGGCAAAGTACAGTCTGCTTGTCTATTTTTGATCAAAAAATGTATACGATAAAAGCGTGTAGGGAAGCGGATGAACCGGGCATTGCCAGCGCGAGAAAGTCTCTCTAGAATCCATGAAGATATGGCTAAAACCGATTATTCCGCGCAGCAAATCCAGGTACTTGAAGGCCTGGAGCCCGTGCGCAAACGTCCCGGCATGTACATCGGTTCGACCGATGTGCGCGGTCTGCACCACCTCGTGTACGAGATTGTCGACAACGCGATCGATGAGGCGATGGCCGGGCACGCCAATGACATCACCGTGACTCTCAATGACGACGGCTCCGTCTCGGTCGAAGACAACGGCCGCGGCATTCCGGTCGACATGCACCCCACCGCCAAGAAGTCCGCGCTCGAGGTCGTGCTCACGACGCTCCACGCCGGTGGAAAATTCGGCGGCGATGATTCGGGTTACAAGGTCTCCGGCGGTCTGCACGGCGTCGGTTCGTCCGTCGTCAACGCGCTCAGCACCCATCTGCATGCCGAGGTCTACCGCGACGGCACGATCTACGTGCAGGACTACAGGCGCGGCAAACCCGTCGCTGATGTCAAAAAGACCGGTAAGACGGACAAGCGTGGCACGATGATTCAGTTCACACCCGACGAAGAGATCTTCGACACATTGATCTTCAGCATGGATACGATCATGACGCGTCTGCGCCAGCAGTCGTATCTGACGCGCGGCATCACGATCTCGCTCATGGATGCCCGCAAGAACCGTCCGGAGGAGGACAGGCAGTATCCGCGCCTCTACCGCTTCCACTTCGAAGGCGGCATCTCGGCGTACGTCACGCACCTCAACGAGTCCAAGGAGAAGATCGGCAGCCCCATCTGGTTCGAAAAGGACACCAACGACGGTTTCGTGGAGGTCGCCATGCAGTACACGCAGGCGTTCCAGGAGCACGTGGTCAGCTTCGCGAACAATATCCACACGATCGAAGGCGGCCATCACCTCACGGGTTTCAAGGCCGCGCTCACCCGCACCATCAACGCCTACGCCCGCAGCTACGGTATTCTCAAGGAGAAAGAAGAAAACCTCACCGCCGATGACGTGCGCGAGGGTCTTACCGCCGTGATCGCCGTCCGTCTCCGCGAGCCGCAGTTCGAGGGCCAAACCAAAGGCAAACTTGGTAATGCCGAGATGAAGACCGCGGTCGAGACGGTCGTGAACGAGCGCCTCGCGATATACCTGGAAGAGAATCCGGGCGAGGCCAAAGATATCGTTGCCAAGTGTCTCCTCGCCGCCCGCGCCCGCATGGCCGCCCGCGCCGCCCGCGACAGCGTGATCCGCAAAGGCGCTCTGGAAGGAATGACGCTGCCGGGCAAGCTGGCCGACTGTTCCAACAAGGATCCCAGCCAGTGCGAGATCTACATTGTCGAGGGTGACTCCGCCGGCGGTTCCGCCAAGCAGGGCCGCAACCGCGAGTTCCAGGCGATCCTCCCGTTGCGCGGCAAAATCCTCAACGTCGAGCAGGCCCGTCTGGATAAAATGCTCGCCAACAACGAGATCAAGGCGCTGATCATCGCGCTCGGCATGGGCGTGGGCGAGACGAAAGACATCTCGCGCCTGCGCTACCACCGCATCGTGATCATGACCGATGCCGACGTCGACGGTGCCCATATCCGCACCCTGCTACTGACGCTCTTTTACCGCTACTACCCCGAGCTGCTCGATAACGGCTTCCTCTACATCGCCCAGCCGCCGCTCTACAAGATCCAGAAGGACAAGGACGTGCGCTACGCCTACACGGACCAGGAGAAAGCCGCCACGCTCAAGGAGTGGGGGATCAAGGACGAAGAGACGCAGGAGCCCCCCGAAACAGATGCTCCGGCTGACGACGAAGAGGCCGCCCTGACGAAGGCCGGCAAGGCCCCGCCCAAGAAGACGCGCAAGATCAACATCCAGCGCTACAAAGGTCTCGGCGAAATGAACCCGGACCAGCTCTGGGACACGACCATGGACCCCGATAACCGCATCATGCTCCGCGTGACCATGGAAGACGCCGAGAAGGCCGATGCCGTCTTCACCACGCTCATGGGCTCCGAGGTCGCCCCTCGCAGGAAGTTCATCCAGACGCACGCGAAGACCGTCACGAACCTGGATATCTGATCCTCAGACGGTCGGTGAGACCTGCTCTCAGGTTTTGTCTTTGAGCTTTTTGTAGAGTGCCAGCGCCTCGCAGACGGCCTTGTCCATGTTGATGTAGCGGTAGGTCCCGAGGCGTCCTGCGAAGGATATGTTCGGCAGCTTGGCCGCTTCATCCGTGTACTTTTTGAGCAGTTCGCGGTTCTTCGTATTCATCACGGGATAGCTCGCCTCGCCCTCCCACGACGGGAACTCGCGGCAGATGACGGTGTGCTCGCCGTCCTCGCGCATGTAAAATTTCTTGAATTCGGTGATGCGCGTGAACTGTACGTCGTCTTCGGTGTAGTTCACCACCGCGTTCGGCTGGTAACTGGGCATCTTCAGCGTCTCCAGATCGAAGTGCATGCAGCGGTATTCCAGCTTCCCGAAGCGGTAGTCAAAGAACCGATCGATGCAGCCCGTGAAGATCAGATGCTTGTGCTCGGGTTTGTCTTTCATGGCGAAGAAATCCACTCCCATCTGTACCGTGATGTTCGGATGAGCGATCATCTTCTCAAAAATCGGCGTGAATCCGTCGACCGGCATGCCCTGGAACTGATCGTCGAAGTAGTAGGGGACGGTGTTGTAGCGGATGGGCAGACGTTCCAGCACGGACGCGTCCAGTTCCTCGGGGTACATGTCCCACTGCTTCTTGGTGTAGTGCTTCACGAAGGCCTCGTAGAGATCGACGCCGAACTTCGAGACGACCACGTCGCGCGAGTTTTTGATTTCCCCTGTGTCCTCGCGGATTTTGGCCAGGAACGCCTTCAGCTCGGTCTCATCCTTGAGATTGCTGCCGTAGAACATGTTCACCGTGTTCAGGTTGATGGGCACCGGGTAGTACTTGCCTTTGTAATAGCTGATGACCTTGTGGCGGTAATCGTTGAATTTGGTGAACGTGCGCAGGTAATCGAAGACCCCCTTGTCGTTCGTGTGGAAGATATGTGGGCCGTATTTCTGCACGATGATGTCGTCGACGCCTTTGTAATCGAAGCAGTTGCCGCCGATCTGCTCCTTCTGGTCGATGACCAGGATCTTCTTGCCGTCGCGCGCCAGGTTGTCCGCCAGCGTCAGTCCCGTGATGCCCGCGCCGACGATCAAAAAATCATATGCACCGGGTTTCGTCATAGGGGGACTCTACACCGCAGCCCGGCAAGAGAGAAGACCGCTGAGCTCCGGTTTTTGCCTCAAGGAAGCCGTTTTGACCCCGTTAGGCAGCGGCTTTCGGGTGACAGCGTGGCCTCGGTCTTCGCCGTTTGGATCAGCTTTTCGTACAGTTTTTCGTGGCTCTCGCCCATGGCGGCCAGGCTGTAGTTTTTGAGGACGGCGTCGCGGCTGGTCGGGCGCAGGCTCTCCAGCTCTTTTTTGTCCAGCGACATCAGCGCCTGGTAGATCTCCTCTTCGTCACATTCTTTCAGTAGGTAGCCGGTCTTTCCCGGGATGATGATCTCGGGCGTGCCACCTTTGTTCGTCGCCATGACCGGAGTGCCGCAGGAGAGTGATTCGACCGGAACAAGTGAAAACGCTTCGTCCCAGCGCGTCGGTAGCACGGTGAGGTCCGCCTGGGCATAGTGCGAGGCGATCTCTTTCTGGCCCTTCACGAAGCCGATCCACCTGATGCATGCGTCTTCCTTGGTCGCGCGGATGAGCAGCGGCTTGAGATGGCCGGATCCGACGATGCTCAGCACAACCTTGCGCTTCTGGGCGACGCGCCTGACAGCCTTGACCAGCACGTCAATGCCTTTCTCCGGCATGATTTGTCCAACGAACAGAAGATTGAGCGTGTCATTCTCCGTGCGTGGCTCGGGGCAGAAGACGCTCTCGTCGATGCCGGCATATTTCAGAAACACCTTCGAAGCCGGCAGCTTGGTGCGCTTCTGCACCTGCTTGAGGATGAATTTGCTGATGCAGTTCACGCCAGCGATCTTATTCAGATGCAGTTTGAGCATGGTGAAATGGCAGTACCACACTTTATCGAGCACGTTGTGGTGTGACCCGACTGCCACATGCAGCGTTACCAGGATGGGCGCGCCGATCTTCCGGACGCTGCCGAAGAGGAAGTCGAACGTCCCACTGGGCCAGTGGTAATGGATGATGTCCGGACGGAACTCGCGGATTTTTTTGAGCAGTTCCATGGGATTGTGCACCAGCGGCGCCAGGCCAAGCACGGAGGTGGACCGCGCCTGCACGAGGAATTCGACGGATTCTTTTTTCCACTGGGCTTCGGTGACCATCAGCACGTCATGCTTTTTGCTCAGCATGTGCTTGTACAGGTTGAGGCAATAGGACGCGATGCCCCGCTGGCCGGATGTCAGAATCACGATTCTCATGTGGATGGCGGTAAGGGGACTCGACGAGTTTCGCCAACACAAGCGACGACGCTTGCGAAGCGCTCTACGGCGAATGTAGCAAGGCGGCCTGCACGCGGTCAACAGACCCCACGATCGTGGTTTTCTGAAGCCACTTTTGTGTCCGTAAAACCGGTGGTCAGCGGATGTCCTCGCTGTTCTGCGTCACGGCTTTTTTGGTCAGGAAGATCGACAGGAAATTGACGCAGTAGATCCAGCCCATGAGCAGCAGCCCGCGGGAGGCGAAGCGGCGTCCCGACGAGTAGACGAAGAACTTGAACGAAAATTTGATCTTGCCGATGTCCCGCAGCCGGCGCGCCGTGGAGGCGTCTTCTCCGTAGAAATCGATCGAGGTGTCGAAGCCGCCCATCTTCATCAGTGCGTCTTTCTTGGCGACGAAGTTGCCTCCGACGACCTGCGTTCCCAGCAGAGAACTGAGTCGGTAGAGCACTTTCCAGGAGTACCAGATGAACCGGCGACGCACGTACGACAGATCGTAATAATCGTAGGGACCACTGAGGCAGATGAGCGTGGGATCGCGCTTGAACTTCTCGCGTATGACATCAAACCAGTTGTCGGGGAGCTGTGTATCCGCGTCCAGGGACGCGTAGAAATTGCCGCGCATCTCCGTCAGTCCGCGCTGGCGTGCGTGCGGCAGACCTTTTTGCGCTTCGTAGATAACGCGCACCTGTTGGAAAGATTTGGCGATCTGCGCGGTGCCGTCGGTGCTCGCGTTGTCGACGACGATCACTTCCAGCAGTTCGGGATGATGTTTGCGGAAAATGCTTTCCAGGCAGGTGCGGATATAGCCCTCCTCATTGAAAGCGGGAATGACGATGGAGATCCGCATTGGCTCCTTGCTGGGAGGCGCTTTGGGTTTCCAGGGCACGCCGGAGAGCCAGTAGAGTGGTTTCTGAAAGCGGTGCGGTACGAAGCCGATGACGAGCGAGGGCAGCGAGAACACGATGATGCCGACGACGAACCAGAACTCGCGGACGGGCAGGCCGACGAACAGGATCGGCAGCATCAGTACGAAGGGAAGAGCCTGCAGTGCCACGAGCGCCGCCATCGTGTACGACTTGAGCGTCGGGCGGTTGGAGGAGCCCGTGCGTTTCTCCAGCATGCGCCGTTGAACGCTGAACTGCGTACAGAGCAGGAACACGGCCAGGACCGTGCCGCCCATCCACGGCGTGCCGGCGATCGCCATGCCCAGGATGCAGCGCAGAGCGTGAGGCAGGGCGTTTGCCGCGAATTCGATGTACGGCCAGCGCTTTGCTCCGAGGCTGTACGAGATGTTCGCGAGAATGAAGAGGATGAACAGGAGGAAGATCTTGTGGCCAAGGAAGGCGTTTGCATACGCCAGTCCGGCGATGATACTGAATGCCACGTACAGCCATGCCTGCCACAGCTTCACGCGACCCGAGGCGATCGGCCGGTGACGTTTGGCTGGATCTTCGCGGTCCAGCGAGACGTCGGCGATGTCATTGAGCGCGTAGAGGCCGCCGTACAGGACGATGTTGAACCCCACGTAGACGATCGCGAGACGTGGCAACAACTCCAGCAGCGGCATCTTGCCGAGCAGGATCGCCGAGGCGATAACCGTCGCGTAGTTGAAATGACTGTGGAAGCGGATGAAGCCGAGGATATCTCGCAGTTTCATCGTCTCAGCGGAAGAGGAAAGACGCAGTCACGAAAGCAATGACGCCACCCGCCACCGCGCCGCCGATTACGTCGTGCAGATGGTGGTGGCCCAGGCGGATCCGTGACCAGGCGACCCCGAGGACGATGGCGGCGGACAACCACGAGAGCAGCATATCCGGATGCACCAGCGAGAACGAGACGGCGAAGGCCGCCGCGCGCGCGGTGTGGATGCTGGGGAAGCTACCCGCATCGTAGCGACCGTAGACGCCTTTGCCTGAGCGCGGGATCGGACGGGTAGTAGGATGAATTATCTTAAAGGCCCCGCAGAGAATTTCGGTGAGAAAAAGCGATCCGAGCACCGACATCCAGATACCGCCGATGAGCCGCTCAAGCAGCAGTGCTGTGGGCAGATACACCGTCATCGTTCCGAACGACGTGATTTCGGACGCGAACGTGTCGATAAGAGAAGATCGTGCGGTCATAGTCCGTGATGCCGAAGGGGATACAGGTCAATCCTCGTCGACCTCGCCGATGTGGTCCCGCAGGACGTACTTGTCGAGGTTCTCTTTGCCGAGGGCCTTGATGATCTCGGGGATAGCGTCGTTGTAGGAGATCTGCTTCTGCTTTCCGGCCTTCATGTCGCGCAGGATGATCGTGTTCTCCTTCACCTCGAGCTTGCCGAGCAGCAGCGTGAAGCGCGACTCGAATTTGTCGGCCAGGCGCATCTGGCTCTTGAGGCTCGCTTCGCCGAGGGCACCGACGGTGTGCACGCCCTTCTCGCGGAGTTTGCTCACGAGGAGCAGACATTTCTTCTTGGCCTCGGGTCCGAGCTGGGCGACGAACACGTCGACTTGGTCCTTGTTCGGGACCGTGACGCCCGCTTCCTTCATGTGCCAGATCACGCGCTCCACGCCTCCGGCGAAACCCACGCCCGGCGTCGGCTTGCCGCCGAGCAGCTCGATCAGTCCGTCGTAACGTCCGCCGCCGCCGATGGCGTTCTGCGCGCCGGAACTGGAATCCCAGAACTCGAACACGGTCTGCGTGTAGTAATCCAGTCCGCGCACGAGGCCCGGGTTCGGCGTGTAGTCGATCTCCAGTTCATCCAGATATTCCAGCAGCGTCTCGTGGAATTTCTTGCTCTCGTCGTTGATGAACTGGTCCATCTTCGGCGCGTTCTTCAGGAGGATCTGCGTGTCCTCCTCTTTGGAATCGAGCAGGCGCAGCGGGTTGTGTTGCAGACGCGCGACGTCCTGCGCGGGCAGATGGCGCTCCTTTCCGATGAAGTAATCCTTGAGCGCGGCCGTGAAGTTTTTGCGGTCCTCGGGCGTGCCGATGTTGTTGATCTGCAGCTTGAGGCGGTCGAGGATCTTCAGGTCGCTCAGCACCTTTGTGACGACGTGGATCAGCTGCGCGTCCAGGCTCGGGTCACGCAGTCCGATCACTTCAAAGTCGAACTGGTTAAACTGCCTGTAGCGTCCCTTCTGCGGACGGTCGTAGCGGAAGCACTGGCCGATGGCGTACAGCTCGACCGGCTGCGGGAGCTGCTGCATGCCGTGTTCGATGTACGAGCGGCAGATGCCCGCCGTGAATTCCGGACGGAGCGCGAACTGCGCCGACTTTCCCTCGTCATCCTTGCGCCCGACGACGGTGAAGAGTTCTTTCTCCACGATGTCCGTGTGCTCGCCGATACCGCGCTGGAACACACCCTGGTGCTCGAACATCGGCGGGTCGATGCGCTTGTAACCGGCCTGACGAGCGCGGTGGCGCACGGCCTTCTTGATGTAGGTCATGTACTGATGGTCCTCAGGGAGGGCATCGTGCGTGCCTTTAGGCGTGCGGAAGAGTGGTTCGGACATGGGAGAGGAAGAACGTGTATTCGCGTGCTGGTACGCTTGATTGGTGAAGTGTACAGACCGAATAGCCCTTTGGGAAGGGTTTGTTGGGCTACATAGCCAATCGCCCGCAAATCACCCCCGTCTGACGACCGGGAGTTGTGGATGATGCGGTCATGGCAAAGCTCACCTGCCAACAGTACCAGCCAAACGGCTGTTCTACACAGATTTCCTATGGAGATCAAGGCTCTAAGACCCTGTTTAAGCTGGCCAGAGCCACAATATACTTTGCACGCTGCTCATTGAGTTCAACTATACGAAGGGAGGTGCCGCATGGCATCGACGGCTGAGGTAGTCGGTTTCTGGATCATGGTCGCCGGGCCGGTCGCCGGCTTCGTGGCTTGGGTGGTCTCCAGGGGCAAGGAGCCCCTGTCTGGGTTCAGAGTGAGCGTAGCGCTCACTCTGGGCATCGGAGCCCCGATGCTCACGTTCGTGGGCTTCGCTGTCTGGGCCATTGGAAACGCAGGTAGGCCCTGGCCCGGGTACCCCATGGACCAGCTTCTCCGCTGGTGGGGGGGTTGAGCAGTTTTCTCCTGACACATCGTGTGTTAGGACCCGCAGGAGTCTATCGAGACTCCTGCCTTTCGTCGTGTGTGAATGGGGCGAGCGACGGGACTCGAACCCGCGACCCTCAGGACC
>CAYWPL010000012.1:0-41639 GCA_964460365.1 uncultured Candidatus Peribacteria bacterium
TGTCTTCTTCATAGCCTCGGTATTTTACCACGAGAATCGTAAAAGAATGGCTCCCCCGACTGGATTCGAACCAGTAACCCCCTCGTTAACAGCGAGGTGCTCTACCATTGAGCTACAGGGGAACGTGTGAAGATGGTGCAAAGAACGACTGCGGGACCGAGCAGATTTTTCCCCGACGCTTCTCGGAGAGAAGCGCGGCATTGAGCTACAGGGGAAAGTGCAAGCGCTGGTGCAAGTAACGACTTTGCGACCGAGCTTCTTCCTTTTCCGTGCTCCGCTCCTCGGAGCACGGCCATGATCAGCATGTCACAGGAAAAGGATCGGACGCCGGGTGAGTATAGATCACAGGAACGGCTAGGGCTAGGTAAAAAAACGGGCTATCTGTCCATTAGAGGCTGCAGCTCTCGTGGATGCATTTTGCTCTTCTGGCCGCGATTCCTGCATACACCTTCTCTCCCACCGGCTCGACGAACGGCAGATGCAAGAACGGGGCAATCGGCCATGTCAGTGGCAGGTGCCAGGCTATCGCGCGGAACGCCCGGAAGCCTTTCTCAATTCTGCCGTCCGGCATACGGATGTGCATCGATTGATCCAGCTTCTGGAGGGTCAGATCCGGCACCGATGCACGGCGATCGGCGGGGTTGCGGACGTCGCGCGCTTCCAGCCGGTTGAGCCAGTCGAGTATCCGCAACGAGAATACCGAGCGCTGGCACAGGCCGCAGTCGCCGTCGTAGAGCACGCTGATTTTGCCAGACCATTTGCGGTTGAGTTTCCGCCTGAGCCACTCAGTGTCCTCCTCCATCAGCATGCCGAAGTACGCTGCAATCTCTGCGAGCATGAACGCGCCGACGCGGACAAACAGCCAGATGGAGAAATGAAACAGAAAGCCGCCGGCGAGGACCAGGCGTCGCACGCGACCGCCGCGCAGCAGCGGGATGTTCTCCCACCATTTCCGAGGCACGAGTAGCAGGAACCACAGTGGCTCGTAGAGCAGGATCGCATATGCCGCGATTGGCGAGAAACCGGCCACGAATTCCATGATCTCGCCGTCAAAGCGACGGTAAATCGAACTCATCAGCACGACCGCGGGTGCCGTGCCGTCGTGCCACATGGAACCGAGGAGCTTGCTCCACCATGTCAGGATATAAATGAGGAAGAGCTGCCAGAACAGCAGTCTTTTGGGCCACATTGGCATCTGCTGCGCGGGCAGTAACGAACGGGTCTGCCGCCATTGGTTCCACTGCTGCCTGAGCCGTTCGACGGAAAATGCCTGGATACCCGGGGCGATGAGCAGAATGAAGCCGGTCGTTCGCAGGATCGTCTCGCCTCCCGCGACCAACATGGTGTTGCGCTCGTTAAAGCTGCAGAAGAGCACGTAGGTGACGAACATCGACCAGCGAGGCTTCCAGCCGATCATCAAGCAGAACGCTGCGGCCAGGAAGACCAGATACACCCCGACCACGAAGCGGGGATCGCCGCCGAGCGAAAAGACGGTATAGCGGTACTCGTCGCGCAGCATGAGCGGGGTGAGCGAGCGCGGGAGAATGCCCGCATCGCTGTAGTAACGCACGATGTCTGGCGCTTTGAGCAGTAGGGGAAAGGCCGCTCCGAATGCCCACGCCGCGCGCATCGCTCCGAACATCGTCGCACTGACGGGTTCGAACAGAAATGCCTCGATACGGCGCCACAGATGGATCATGGTTGCCGGAGGAACAAGATAGACGAGACGCCGTTAGCGGGGTCCGGACACGTTGTTTCGGGGCCCGGTTCCGGATTCCACTCGGGCACCCAACCGCGCCACCAGTCCAGCGGCTGGCCGGGAGTGCGGATGGGCATTTCGTAGGTATGGAAGACGACGCGAATGCGGCTTCCCGGCGCGAGACCGAGCGGTGCGCAGTAGGTCTGGATGTATCGTTCCCAGATGGGACGGTACCCCTCGGGGTCATCCTGTAGCTGGCGTAGGCCGGACATCTCATCGGCGCTGCGCCACCAGCCGAGCGTCTTCGAGTCGATCATGAAGCGCCCGCTCCAGGGGTGACGGCCCGAGGGTTTCACCTGGATTTCATAGTTCGTCGCAGAGTAGATCGGCAGGGGCGAGAACAGGTTCCATTGTTGCCACACGCTCAGGCTCAGGACGTACGGACGCACGACCGGCAGCAGGTACGTGCGCACCGCCTCGCTCACCGGATCCTTCGCCGGTTCAGGAGTCGCGTAGACCGTGATGGCAAACACATGCCAGAGGCAAAAGAGCGCCACGGGAATCCGGACGAGGGCCGTTTTCGTGGACGGGGAGAGCAGCATGGGAGGGCGGCAGAAGAGCCGGTCGGTTCAACGACTTTTTTTGGCCGCGCCTTTCGTCTTCCCTTTGAATTTGGACGGGAAAAGGAGACGGGGCTTGGCCTTTTTTGGCTTCGTCTTGATCTTAGCGGTCATTTTCACTTTTTTTGCCGTTTTCGTGGCGCTTGTGGATGCTGCGGATGTGGCGGTCTCGGTCAGAATAGCCTTGGGCATAGGCGGTGGAGCGACATGCTTGCGTAGCGGGCGGAGGAGCACGATCTCTCGTCCTACAAACTGCTCGGGACGGCGGTAGAGCAACGACGCGCGCTCGGTTGACACGATGCCGGGCGGCAGCACGGCTTCGTACCCGATCGACGCGAGCCTGTCCCAGACGCGCTCCAAGCGGACCGGGCCGCGCGAGTAGTACCAGACTGGCCAGGTGCAGACGACGGGCGCGCCCGTGAGCGTTGCGGCGGCGTTGCGAAGGAAGGCTTCCTCCAATCTTTCGCTGTCGGACTTCATCTCCTGCGTATCCTTGGACGTTGGGCGGCTGCGCAGAGCCGGCCCAAGACTCGTCTCGGTGACGATCATGTCGGGTTGCGCGGGAGGCGAGAACGGTTTGGTCGCATCTTGCTTCCACACCGCCGTGAGGACCGCGGTCTTGGAAATATCCTCCTCCTTTCGGATCCACTCGATATTTTTTTTAGTCCCGAGCATGGCCTTCTCCGCCTTGTCGGATGCGATCACGTTCCAGCGGCGCATCAGGCACTCCAAGGGGATCACGCCCGTGCCGCAGAACGGGTCGAACACCGTCAGGATCTTGGGGACCGACTTGCCGACATGAATGCATTCCTCGCGTACAAGCCAGTGGCCGAGATTCAGCATGATCTGGGCGAGTTTGGGCGGCAGAAGACCGACGGTTGTGTCGCGTACCGGCTTCTCGATGTCACGCTTCGTGTAGGCGTCGATATCGTGTGCGGCGATGGTGACACCGACCCACAGGACTTTGTCATGTTTGATCACGCAGATCTCGCAGCCGCCTTTGCCGCCGAGCAGTCCGGCATCGCGGAGCAGGACCGAGGCGGCGGGCCTACGTTCGTTGCCGACATACCGAGAGGGGCGCCCATGCTTCTTCAGATGATTCTTGCACGCGCGGTACAAATCGCGGACAGTGTCGGTACTCAGCCCGCTGGAGCGGATGCTGAAGGTCACTTTGCCTTTCAGGCTGGCGACCTGTTTCTGGAGAAGTTGCGGGATCTGATCCAGTGTCATCTCCGCGCCGTCGCCGAGACGTCGCGCGAGCACCACGGTGCCGCCGAGGTTGTCCAGAAATTTCGGTCCCAGTTCCTCGGATGATCCGAAGAGGACAGCCGAGCGCTCGACGAGTCCGTCCAGCGTAAAACCCGGGACGGACGCAGCGAGCTCGGCAAGGCTGATGTGCGGCTGGTGTCCGATGAATGCTGCGTGGTGATGCATCGTGGTTCAGGATAGCGCCAAGCGCCGCGAGACGCAGATTCACTTTTACATCAATCGTGGTGCAATAGGCGACTGAGCAGTCCGCGCTGCCCGTTCGGCGGTCCGAGAGCCTCTTTGAGTAACAGGATCGTCAGCATGCAGGCCGCCGGCATCAGGTGAATCAGCCCCCGCGCGTAGCCCGTCTGACGGATCGCTTCCTGTGACAGACCTGTGAAGAGGTACAGGAAGAGCTGCGCGCAGTACGCGACAAGCAGGAAGCCCGCGAGCAGCGCGAGCGATGATCGCATCACGCTCCGTGCCCGCAGGATCAGCAGCGTGCCGAGGAGCGGGAAGAACAGCAGCCAGTTTGCCTCGAAGAGCGTGTTGATGATGATGGAAAGCAAGGCGTTCGGCTGCCAGCCGAGCTGGATATCGCTGATGGATTTTGCGTTGCCGAACGTGAGGCCGTTCATGCGCTTATAGAGAATCCACGGCACGCAGACGACAAGGACCAGGATGACGATCCAGAGCACCGCCCCGCCGATCTCGCGCGTCGTGAGCGTCCCCGCGCACCGGAGCCGCCACATCGCCCACGCGCCGAGCGCCAGCAGGAGCGGCAGATAGAGGATCAGTCCTTCGTTCTTGGCGAAGCCGAGGAAGGCCAGCGGCAGCGCTGCGATACGGAAGAACGCGAGCGCCGTGGCTTTCTCGGTGCTCTGTCCCGCGGCAACCAGTGCGAGGATGGCGCAGAACAGGTGAGCCGCGAGGAACACATCCGCGTATGCCGCGAATGCCTGGGTCATGAACAGCGGCAGCGAACAGAGGAGGTACACGCCGAGCAGGCTCCAGCCGAGCGAAACTCTGCGGCGCAACGCGCAGAACAGGAGGACGAGGATCGATGCGAACCACACGACGTGCAGGCCGTTGATCAGCCCGTCGTCCCAGCCGCCGTGGAGTGTTGCCAGCCAGGCCTTGATCATCGGGAGTGAAGGCGGATACGAACTGATGCCGCCGGGAGCCGCATCGGGCGGGAGCGTCAGTTCGATGCGTTTGGCCTCAAAGAAGACGCGGCCGCGGTAGTTCCAGTTGTCGATGCTGTCGTCGTAGTAGGTCGGCGTCAGGAAGAGCGGGAGCGAGAGGCCGACAATCTTCACCGAAGACACGACAAGGAGGAGCCCGAGCAGGATCGCGAGACCGAGCGGCATGCGCGATGAGGGCGCTGCAGGCTGCACCATGCGGCGGACTGGCGAATCCCTGCGCAATACCCAGAAGAGCGCGAGCGGCAGCAGGCAGAGTGCATGTGCCGTCACGTAACCCGTGAGTGAGAGCGGCAGACCGATCGTCACGTGCAGCAGGAACGCGACATACATGACCATGGTCGGACCAAGAGCCGCGGCCATTGCCCAGCGCTCCGCGCGCCACAGCACCAGCGTCTCGCGTTCCAGCAGGCGTACGGTGAGCCAGCCCGTGAGCGCAGAGGGGAGCAGGCCGATGATAAGCCAGAGAATCGTCGCGATCACGGTGCAGTGTGGAAGATGAATGAGCGTTCGTTGAAGCGCCGGAGGACCGTGCCCGGAGGCGTCAGCGGTTTCCCGTCAATCACCAGTTCGCCTTTCGTATTCTCCACAATGTCGCCACGCTCGAACACGAACCAGGTTTTCACTGCACTCAGGTCATCGTGCGGCCCGGCGGGAAGACTGGGGTACGTGTGATACCGCACCATCGGTCCCACGTTGGCACCCGGTGGCAGCAGCAGTCCGTAGCGCGGCTGTTCTTTGAGTGCCGGCAGGCTGACGAGCGTGATATCCAGCAGATTCCCGATATCGCGAAGCGTGCGTTCGCCGGGAGTCGCGGTGATCCATGTCTTCCAATCTTTCTGGACATACGACAGCTGTTCGGCGGTCATACGCAGGTCATAGCCCACCCAGGCGATACCGATGCAGAGCAGGAAGAGCCCGGTATGAAGAGGAAAAGTCCCGAATGGTTTGAGTGTCACGCTCCGTGAGCGGCGCCCGGCGATCAGCCAGTGCAGGAGCGTGGCCGCGGCGATGAGGCCGAGGAGCACATAGAGGAAGCGGTTGATGGACCAGCCGTTGGGCGGAAGCGTCGTGAAGAGATGCGAGTATCCGACGGGGTTCAGCGTGATGAGCGGGCCCCAGAGGAAGTTGATGGAATACGCGTGGATTTCATCGAACACCCAGAAGGACTTCCAGGCCTCAGCGAGCTTCTCGCCCAGACCCCAGTAGCCGAACGAGATCTCCTGCAGATAGGTATCCGAGTTCGCATCCAGAGCGAAGCCGATGCGTCCGATCCTTCCGTCCCACTCGGGGAACGCGTTCATGTCGAACTCGGCGATCGCGCGGCCGTTCTGGTCGGGCTCTAGGGTGAAGGGGAGCTGCACGTAAACGTTCGGCTCGGTCGCGCTGCGGGGCCTCCACAGGAACATCGCATCTGTTGTCTGTGCCTGCAGGAAGACGAACCGCACCGTTTCCATCGACTGCGGAAACGTGTATTCCCGGAACATCCGGCCTTCCACGGGGCTCTGGATGTGCAGGCCGGGAACATCCGGCTTTACCGTCGCCCATCCGCTCACATCCCACTCACCTGGTACCTGCAACATGCGGAAATCCCACGTCGTGGTCTGCTCGGCCCGTGCGATGGCGGGCACCAACAGCAACACGGCAAGTGCGACGAGAGGGAAGCGGCGCATTGGACAGAGTGTAGGCGCAGAGCCCTTCTATTGTCACCCTGAGCTTGCTTGCCCTGAGCAAAGCCGAAGGGTCGAGGCACGCAAAAAATATGTCATCCCGAGTACTTGCAGTCTCACAACCCGCTCCACGGGTTTCTACTCAGTGTGACAAAGAGAGGGCTATTTCGCTTCCCCCGCCATCTCGATTTCCGCGGGCCCGCCCGTGACAACGGCTTTGATGCGACGCACGCCGGCGCTGGAGCTCTCTTCTTTCTGGATCTTGAATTGACCGAGCATACCGGTGCGGGCGACGTGCGGGCCGCCGCAGATTTCCTTGGAGAAGACATTCGTTCCCTCTGTTCCCATCACGTAGACCTTCACCTCGGAGCCGTAGCGCTCATCGAATACACCGACGGCTCCTTCTTTCTTGGCGCCGTCGACGGTCGTCAGATGGAAGGCGATCGGCAGGTCGGCTTTGATCGCCTCGTTCACCATATCCTCGGTCTTCTTGATCTGTTCCGGCGTCATCTTGTCCGGATGGTTGAAGTCGAAGCGCAGACGCTCGGCCGTAATGTTGCTTCCTTTCTGCGACACGTGCGTTCCGAGGACCGTCTGGAGCGCGGCGTTGAGTAGATGCGTCGCCGTGTGGAGCTTAGTCGTCTCGGCCGAATGATCGGCGAGGCCGCCTTTGAATTTCCGCTCGGCACCGGCGCGAGATTTGGCTTGGTGCTCCTCGAAGGCTTTCTTAAATCCCTCTTCATCGACGACCATGTCGTGCTCCAAGGCCAGCTCCTTGGTGAGCTCGATCGGGAATCCGTATGTGTCGTAGAGGTGGAAGGCGGTCTTTGCGTCGATGAGCTTTGGGACAGAGACATCTTCATCGCCAAACTGTGGATCGCGGAACGTCGTATGCCGTTCAGCATGCTCCAGCGCCTTCTGCAGACGCTTAAGTCCTTCCTGGAGTGTCCGCGAGAATTGCCGTTCTTCCTTGTCGAGCGCGGCGGCGATCTCATCGGCCTTCTTGGCGAGTGCCGGGTACGCGCCTCCGTACTGCGCGATCACCTCATGAGCCACGGGCGAGCAGTGCATCCGGCCTTCCCACGCGCCGTTCTCCACGCGCAGCGTGCGGAGCGAGCGGTACGCGCGGCGGATGATGCGGCGGAGCACGTAGCCCTGGTCGACGTTGGAGGGCTGCACGCCGTCCATCACCATGAACGTCGCGGCCTTAAGATGGTCCGTAACGATGCGAACGTGGCGCGTGAGGATGCGACCCAACTCCGTGTCGTCGAGGCGGTCCAGTTCTGGCAGTACCGCTGCCATGATCGGCTTCATGCGGTCCGTGTCATAGACGCTGATCACTGGTCCGCCTTCTGGCGACTGCAGCACCGCGGCGAGACGCTCCAGGCCCAGGCCTTCGTCCAGGCATGGCGCGGCGAGCGGCTCGAATTTTCCGTCGATGGTTTTGTTGTACTGGAGCAAGACGTCATTGCCGATCTCCAGCCACTCCGGATCGTGCGTCGCGGGGTTGCCCCGGGGTTCGCCTTGTCCCACCCAGTAAAACATCTCGGTATCCGGACCGCAGGGGCCGCTCTGTCCGGCGGGACCCCACCAGTTTTTGGCTTTGGGAAGGTATCCAATGCGTTCCTCGGGAATGCCGATCTTCTTCCAGATGTCCGCGGACTCGGTGTCCTTCGGCGCGTCTTTATCGCCTTCGAAGCACGTGACGGCGAGCATGTTCACAGGAATGCCAAGTTCCTTCGTCAGAAATTCAAAGCTCATCGTGATTGCTCCCTCTTTGAAATAATCTCCCAGACTCCAGCGTCCGAGCATCTCGAACATCGTGAGGTGCGACGCGTCGCCGACTTCGTCGATGTCGCCGGTGCGCACGCAGCACTGCACGTCTGCGAGGCGCTTGCCGGCGGCGTGCCTCTCGCCCATCAGATAGGGCACCAACGGATGCATGCCGGCGGTCGTGAAGAGCACGGTCGGATCGTTCTCGGGCACCAGCGGCGCCCCCGGGATGATCGCGTGGCTCTTGGATTTGTAGAAATCCAAATATTTCTGGCGGATCTGGTCGGTAGAGAGGGGCTGCATGACAGGGAGAGTATACAAGTTCCGCGTCCTGTTGCGAAAGAGGTTCGTCGGGCGTCTCTATGGCTTGCAGACGGACTTCGATGACTCTGTGGCGGTGCGTCCTGTACAAATGGGTGGCCGTGCGCTAGCCTGGCGCCCTCCGTCACCCGTCACCTGACTATGTCTTCCGAACAGCCGGACTCCACTCCGTGGATCGAGTATCCCATCGGGGCATATACCGAGGAGCAGTATGCCAGTCTTTCCGAAGCTTATCGGACCGAGGCAGAATTACTAACATCAGCGTCTGCCGACCGCGCAAATCGCCGCCTCGCAGGCCAAACGATCCCGATGGACGAGATTGACCAGGCAGGCGCGCGAGAGAACGGCCTGCGTTTTCCTCTGGGCGTTGCCAGGCAAGTCGCTTTCATTTCCACACAGATTGCCGATGAGGCCCGCGGCGTGTTGCTTGGTCTGCATCCCGACATGCTGCATCTGCTCCGGCAGCGGCTCCGCGGCATGCAACGGTATGATATCAGCGAGAATGAAGAGGCGCTGATTGAGATCTATGAAAAGATGGTCAAGAGCATCAAACTGCATGTGCAGACCGGCGCAGAAGAGCTCGTGGTCAACGGGTTGAAACATGGAAACACCGGCGACATGCGCAAGACCGTCATCGTCCGCCGTCGTGTCGAGGCGGACAGCAAACGTATGGATCTGCAGGTGGCCGATCAGGGCAACGGCTTCGTCCGGGAAGAACTGCCGGATCCGCTGGTGATGCTGGAGAGCATGCATGGCCGCGGCCTGCTCCTGGCCGACCAGTTCATGAGCCCGGTCGAGCTGACCGATGGCGGGCGGGTGGCGACGGTGCACACGCATCTCCGCGACCAGATGCGGCTTCTGATAAGCAAGTACGTCCCTCCGGAGTTGGAGAAGGAGGAAGCTGTCCTCGCGGTCGCGAGAACGTGACAAAAGGCAGTTTTTCTGCTAAAATAATGCAAAATACACAGAAGTTTTGGTTTCCCCACGCCTTCTCCTCTCGGCCCTGCGGCGCAACTGGCAGCTGCTGATGTTCGCCGCCCTGACGCTGGCGTTCATCACAGGCCTCGGGAGCGCATTCTTTTCCCGCGGGGAAGCGCTGATGCAGAGTCAGCTCCGCGATCAGCTTCGCACGTCCGCCGCGGTCGCCGCATTGCAGTTCGATCCCGCCGCGCTCGCGCGCATCCGGGGCAAAGCCTCGATGGAGAGCGCATCCTTCCACAACGTCGTCTGGCGGCTCAAAGCCATCCGCGACAACGTCCCCGATATCCGTTTCGCCTACGTCATGCGGCGCACGAACGATCCGCTGATGCTCGAGTTCGTCGCCGACGCCGACTCGCTCGATACCGATGCGGAACTGGATGAGAACGGCGACGGCGTAATTGCCGAAGATGAAGAAGGCTCCTATCCCGGCGATCGGTACGACATCACCGCCATTCCCGCTCTGCAGAGCCACGCATTCGTCGAGGCTACCGCCGATGCCGAGGTGACCATCGATCAGTGGGGCGCCGCGATCTCCGGCTACGCGCCCATTCGCAGCGCCACTGGCGCCGTCGTCGCGGTGCTGGGCATCGACATGGACGCCGCCGATTTCTTCGTCCTCACCGGCAGCATCTTCTCGCCCGTCGCGTTCCTGCTGCTCGGCGTCGTGACGCTCTTCTTCGTCGGCTACATTTGGTACTTTCTCTGGTTGCGCCGGCTGGAGACGCTCAAGAAGATCGACGAGGAGCGTTCGGCGCTCATGCTGCTTGCCAGCCATCAGCTCGGCACGCCGCTGACGATCTTCCAGTGGTCACTGGAATCGCTGAAAGACAACATCGAAAAAGGCACGTTCATGAAGGAAATCGACCGTTTCATGAATACGATGCAGGAGGGCGTGAACCGCCTGCGCGACGTGCTCAACGAACTCCGCGAAGCCACTCGCATCGACACCGGATCGCTCCGCGTGGCGCGCGATATCTCGTCGCTGACCGATTTGATCCGCAAGATCGCGGGCGATCTCAAGCCCCGTCTGGACGAGTGCAAACAATCGCTCCAGCTGGACCTCCCCGATGAATTGCGTCTCCCGCTGGATCGCACGCTCATCACGGCGGCGCTGCGTGAGCTCCTGGAGAATTCCATGCAGTACTCCCCGAACGGCTCCGTCATCCGCGTCCGCTGCGAGCGGCACAAAGCCATGGCTGTCGTGAGCGTGGAAGACCATGGCTGCGGCGTCCCCATTGAGGACAGGAAGCGTATCTTCGCCAAATTCGTCCGCGGTTCCAATGCGCCGATCTGCCGACCCGACGGCAACGGTCTGGGGCTCTTCATTGCCAAAGGCATCATCGAGCGCGCCGGTGGCGATATCCGCCTCACGAGCGTCGAGGGCAAAGGCACGACGATGACCTTCACGCTGCCGCTGGAGTGAGGGGGGGGGTAGGGGTTCCTCGTTACGGCCGCGCTTTGCGACGGCCTGCCCGGCATGACATAGAAAAATATTGTCACCCTGAGTAGAAACTGCGAAGCAGCTTCGTAACGAAGGGCAACATAGTTGCCGCAGACAACGCAGCTATCGCCCGCACAGGCAAAATATTAGCGGGATCCGGCGTCGGCCGTATTTCCAAATACTTCGATACTTTAATAATTGCGAGAGTAATGGTTTTGTTAGCCGTATCCAGCGGGCCGGATTGCCTGTCCGGCTCAATGCGAGATATATTTTCTATGGAATAATATCAGTGCTTTCCTGCGTATCCCAATCGCGACCACTCCAGACAAAAGCGGCTACGAACATGCGCTATTGGTGGTGACTCCCGAAATGGCCGCGAACGTATCCATGCAGACAGACGATCAGTGGCGAGGTATCGCCGGGCTCGTGGCAGACGCGGGATATAACTTTGGTCCCTATGATTTTTCTCCGTCTGATCTGGCCGAAACGCATCCGTTCAGGGTCTGTCTCCGCGCCGCGCTTTCCTGAGGCGAAATTACCGGAGTTTTCGCTGGCAGCAGGGCTTTTTCCGCACTATAATTTCTTGAGCGTTCTTTGGGTCCGCCGGCTCCGTCCAGCAATCAGACACCCTCGTGGGGATGACCCTCCTGCGCGCTTTGGCGCTTCGGCGGGCGGGAAGTGCGCGTCGTATTTCTTCCGAATAGTTCACCTCACACCTCTGGGGATGACAGGCTTCGACAGCGTGATTCTGGCACGGCATTGCTTCTGTTCGGGATGGCAACGGTTCCCGATACCCACTTGTTGCACCAAATATCTGCCAAAACTGGTGATATTTTCGCGGCCCTCGAGGACACGGTTTCCAACGCCTTTGCGCGTTTGACCCCGGCGTACGCTTTGGCCGCTTAAGTTTCCTACACGGAAACACGCCTCCTCCCGACTTCTGCTGAGGAGATCAGGCGTCACTAGCAGGACGGACAGTCATCGGACGTTGTGACGAATCCGTATCCAGACGTCGAAACCCGCACCTTTTCTTCGTTCTCTTTCTAGAGGATGCGGGTATTGAAGGGAACATGACAGTACAGGCAGTCGTGTCACACGTTGGACCCGGGTTCAATTCCCGGCATCTCCACCATCCAGCTCCTACTCGCCAGCGACAAATATAACCCCATCCACAATCCGTACTCACCTACAAACCCATTCATCCCGCCCAGGCTCTCGACTCCGGCTTTCTATCACCTGTTCGTGGCCTTCAGCCAGAATCTGTCCAGCGACCCCGATAGCATTCAAGGGCTGAGGGAACTGATTGCCTCTCGCTGGGGACGACCGAGAACCTGATGGGGCGGGATTCAGCCGCCGAGGATTCGCTGGACCTGGTCCTCAATCTCTGGGTCGCGAATCCCGGCGGAGAACTGCGCCAGGACCGATTCCGTTGCTGGCCACGATGCCCGGGCACGCTTTCCAAAGCCATCCAGGAGAATCCGCTCCAGGTTTGCCCGTTCGGAGGCGGCCAGTTTCTCCCAGAGGATACGGAACCGCTCCCCGGTTATCAGGGCAGAGGAGCGGACCCCGGTTTGCTTCTCCACCGCGCTCACGTAGGACCGGTACAGGTCGAACAACTCCCCTGCCTCCAGGGGAGGAGCGGCTTGTTCAGGAGTTAATGGTGAGGGGATCGTCATGGGACCTCCTTGTCCACGGAACGGCCAGCATTCCTACTTGTGATCGACCATACCGGATGTTGTCCTTCCAAATCAAGGGCCGTTCCATTCGAGATGAAGATGGCTGATCTCGGCGCAATAGACAGAGCGCAGGACATGGGTATTCTCCCCTGAATGGCTCAAGGCGACCGGTCCATTTCCTGTTCGACGGCGTGAGCCGGAGGTAGGATCACCTGCGCCACGGCGCTCAGGGAGGGGAGAGGACCGAGAACGGGCAGTTGGGTGGGTTGGGTATCCCCCCGACGCAGCCTGCCTGTCTCAACTCTGGGTCGCAAGGAGCCCTTTGTCAAACTCGACTCGAAGGGGCCAGTCCGTGGGGCGCATGAGGACGCTGGCTCCCAGACATCCTGTTCCCGACACCTCCGCACAGATTCACATCCGCTATTCTGTGGCTTGGGTGCAATCCACTTTCATTTTACCGGTGCTGCGCTCCCTCGCCATCCTGCGCGATCGTGCAGGGTCGCACCGCAGGCTCTCCCTCTTGAGAGCTGGATGTTGTTCCGGGACGAGCGGCCGGCTCCGCACGCAGAACAAGCCAGACCCGGACGATCCGCAACACCAGGGCGAGGCGATCGCGCACATGCAGCTTCCGAAAAAGCTGGTCCATGCGGAGGCGAACGGTGCTGGGACTGACCCGCAGACGGCGGGCCATCGCTCCCCGACGCATCCCCTGAAAGATCAGCACGGCGACCTCCAGTTCCAAGGCAGTCAGGTGCAGCGACGTCCCGACGCACACCCAGTCCTCTGCCGAGATAAGATCCTCTGCTGGATTGGCAGGATCCAGCAACGGGCTCCGGGAGTGTCCGATTGAACTCGAGGCATGGAGGGAGGCGCTCGGTGCCCAACGGTCGTTCCGGATTGTGTTTCTCATGAGCACGACCTCCCCTGCAACTGGGATGTCCTGGCAGAAGATGGTTGGGAGTCTGGCGTTCACCCTGAGAACACGAGAGGTGGTCCCTCGTGAGTTCTGATTCAGCTGGACGTGTGGCAATTCAGTGTATGCAATGGAATTCCCCAGGGAAAGTGGACACGAGGTTAGGGCGGCGTGTGGATAATCGTAGACGAAGAGCGTGGTCATGGCAGGAAAAGTCCTGGAGGAGCCATGCTGCCGCGCCACGCTATCAGCGACGAGGACTTCGACCGCATCAAGGATCTGCTGCCGGGCAAGGCCGGCGACCCCGGCGTTACCGCCAGGGACAACCGCCTGTTCCTCGACCGGCGGCTGAAGAAGCTCCTGGCCAGCCAGGGGCGGGTCATCCTGGCCATCGACGGTTTGCAACCCGACGTAGGTCACGAAGTGCTCTGGGTCATCCGCGACTGCCTCTCCGGAGAGATCCTCCTGGCCAGGAGCCTGCTGTCGGGCCGGAAACAGGATCTGGCCGAGTTGCTGGCGGCGGTCCTCGTCCTCAGCAGTCTCCGCGCCGAATGGCTGTTTGTGTCCTGTCTGGCTGCGATGCTCGCGTTCGCGCTCTACTTCGTCGCGCAGGACCTGCTGTCGCTGGCATCGGTGCGCCGTCATCAGCCGACCTACGGCGTGCTGCCGCTCCCGCCCCAGTCTGACAGCGAGAATCCTATCGTCACCTCGACGCCGCAGGGTATGCGCCGGACGCCCGCGATGGAGCGCCGTCTGCAGCGCAGGCGCGTGGCACGGGGACTGTGAGGTGTCACTCCGTGAGCGTGAAGCCGAGCGCCCGCAGCTGTGTGCGTACCCGTTCGATTCGTTCGCGGTCGTCGTCGGGGAGCCACACGCTGAACCGGCCGTCCGTGGGAGAGACGGCCGATATCATCGTGTCCGGGCAGCGCACCGCATCGGCGACCCGCCACACGGCGTCTTGTTCCACGGGCAGGTCCGAACGGACCGAGCAGAGCGGCATTCAGTCCTGGGTGCAGTTCTGGCCCGTCGTCAGGCTGGATTCCGCCCCCCAGATCTTGCAGAAGGCGTCCTTCAGCATCGGGCCCGTGAGCGTCGCGTTGGGGTTCGTGCCGAAGTCCACACCGACTGCTTTCAGTTCGTGGAAGTAGGGCGTGAACCAGGCGCCGCGCAGGTCGGCATCCGGCTTGTGCAGGCCGCCGGTGACGGCGAGGATCTTGGCGGCCTCACCGACGGTGATGCGCGCGTTCGGGCGGAAGGTGCCGTCGGCGTAGCCGCGGACCAGGCCGTTCTTCATCGCGGTGCACAGGAAGGGCGAGAGCGAATCATCCGTGCCGACATCCGTGAAGAGCAGCTCGAACGTGGCGGGCGGGACGGCGACGATCATGCTGAAGCACGTCTCGATGGCGGCCTGCTCGTAGAGATGCGAGATGAGAGCGTGGATGAACTCGCCGCGTGTCACGCTCGTCGCGCTGAAGTCGAATTCCGAGAAGGCAATGGTCGGCGTCACGGTCGGGCCGGCCGGCTCCTCCTGCGCCGAGAAATCCTGTTCCGGGTTCCAGCGGAAATCGACTGGCAGTTTGGCGAAAGCTTGGAGCGGAAGCGCGAGCGCGGAAACCAGACCGAGAGCGGCGGTGAGATGACGCATGGGGAGAGAGGGGAAGGAGATCGGGTCCATCATAACCGACATTCATCTTCACGCCATATATTCATCTCGAGCGTCTATTTGCGGCTAAAGGCGCAAGTCGGACAACAAAACGGGCCGTTGTCGGCCCGTCTGGAATGCGGTGAGTGGTCTCCTCATGGCGTCTCCCCCCGGGCGAGTGCCGTGAGGGTGCGGCGCGTGAGGCGGACGGCGGTCGTGCGGTGCGAGACGGTTTTCTCGGGGGCGGCATCGACGGAGACGACGGTCGGAGCATCGGCGATCACAGCCACAACCGGCAGGCTGGCCGCGGACGGGGCCTGGATCTGTCCGATGATGCGGCTCTCCGGGAAGCGTTCCTGCGAACGGAGGCGGTAGAACATCTCGGCCATCTCGCCGCGGGTGATGGCGCGGAAGGCGTCGGTCTGGAAATCAATCGCGCCATGCAGCGAGAGCGCGAGCATCGACGACTCATACCACGGGCGTCCCGTCGGGAGCTTCGACGGATAGAGCAGGCCGTAGCTCTTGGCCATGATCTTGGACGCTTCGCCGACCGTGATGGCGCGGTACGGCATGAACGAACCGTCCTTGTTGCCGTTCACGAGTCCTGCGTGCATCGCGACACAGAGGTGCTTGGCGAACCACGAGTCCTTGGGAGCGTCGGCGTAGAGCTTCGTGAAGTCCGGCGGGAGCCGTGAGGCGATGTTGCGGAAGCATCCGGCGAAGTCCTCTCCGGCGTAGAGGGCATCTACCACCGTCACGGTGAAGTCGATGCGCGAAACATATGCGTCAGGATGGAATCCTCCGTCCTGGTAGTCGGCCATGATCTTGTTCTCGCGGACGTAACGGATGGCGTCTGCGCGATCCGTCTCGGCGGCGAACACCGGCTGAACGGATAGAAGCGAACCGAGGAAGACCGAAGCGAGGAGAAGTTTACGCATGGCCGTGATGCGGGAAGGAGACTGCAAAAAGGGGGCAAGCGTACCAATCGCTCCGCCCGTTGTAAACAGAACCAGACTACCCCCGTCAGGCCCGGCGCGGGGGCACCATCACGGCCTGTAGCAACTGAGCAACAGCCTCCTGTTCCTGCCGGAACGACATCTGCCCCTTCTGCTTGCGGTCGGCGACGATCAGGGCCAGATGGTAGAAGAAATACTCGTGCGGGTACCGGAAGGCCCGGACCTCCTCCCAGCGGACCTTTGGAAACAGGCGCATCAACTCACTGCGGATGACTTCCATGTCGGGCATGCTCACCAGGTAGCCATTCCGGAGGAGAAAATAGAGCAGCAGAGTCACTCCCAGCCGTTTGTTGCCATTGGAAAAGTGATGCCCGTCGATGACCGAGCAGAACAGATAACTGGCTTTAGCTAGGGCTCCCTGGTATTCGTCCCTCTCCATCAGCCCGAAGATGCCCTGCAGGCCATTGAGTCCGCGCTTCTCTTCGTCATACAGTGGAGCCGGCTCCTCTTCGATTAGGCGGGAGCGGATGTACGGAAAGAGAATATCCCGTGTGTCTGCGATGTTCGGATAGTAGATCATCGGCTGCTGAGCTCGCGGAGAACCTGGCCGATGAGGCGGTCCAGCTCTGGAAGGGCAGCCGAGGACGCGCCGGAAGCCGCCGTCTGGGAAACCGACTTTTTCCCTTCAATCAGGGCTAATTTGCTTTTGAGCATATCCAGCATTCCGGTTTCCAGCAACGCGCGGCCGAGGGACGGATGCAGCACGAAGGCGATGTCCCGGCCATGCCGCTGGATCACGGCGTAGTCCTGGACCGCCAAGAGCTTCTCCTTGGCGCGGCGCTGGAGATCCGACATGGAAATTGTCGGGAGAATGGAGATCATAGTGCTGGCAGTATATTCTATGTAAATTTCTATGTCAAATTTCGTGAAACAGTTTACGGCCTTCCGCGTGCGGGAAGAACAGAGCGAAGAGCACCCAACCGGTGAAGGTGATGAAGCACGCGGCGAGGATCGGGAAGTAGATATGCACGCCCGCAACGAGGCCGCCGAGGATCGCGGGGATGGCCATGGCGAGGGACTGCACCGACTGGTTGATGCCGAGGATTTCGCCCTGCGACTCTTCGCCCGAGAGATCCGACACGATGGTCGTGGAGACCGGCTGGCTGAGCCCGTAGAAGACCGCGAGCAGCGGCACCACCACATAGAGCCATCCGGGCTGGCGCGGCAGCAGGAGGGCGGGGATCGAGAGACTCAGGAGCAGCGTGGAGATACTGAAGATGGTGCGGGAGCTGAAGTTGCGCGTGATGGGGCGCAGCAGGAGCCCCTGCGTGGCGGCGATCCACAGGCCCGTGTATGCCAGAAACTCGCCGATACGACCCTGTGTGAAGCCGAACTTATCGATGAGGAAGATCTGGAAGAACTGCGTGAAGAGGTTGAAACCGAGCGTCGTCAGGAAGATCACGGAGAACATCAGCCGTAGTTTGGGCAGTGTGCAGGCGACCGCAATATTGCGGAAGCCCGTGAACACGCTGATCTTGGTGGTGAGGCGCTTGCGGATCGATTCCCGGAAGAAGAGCGCGCAGAGGATGATGTTCAGGGCGGTGACGCCGCCAGCGAACCAGAATGGCGTGGCCAGATTGAACCAGGACACCAGGGTCGGATCGGCCAATTTACCGCCGAAGAACGGTCCGAGGATGAAGCCCAGACCGAAGGCCATGCCCACGAGGCCGAAGTTATGTGTTTTGTTCTTGGCGTCGCTGAGATCCACGATGCCGGAGAGGGCGATACTCAGGTTGCCGCCCATGAAACCAGCCAGGATACGCGAGAAAAAGAGGGTCACCGGGCTCTGGATCAGAATGCCGACGCCGAATAGCACGTAGCCGATGGCTGTGCCGATGAGAGAGATGATCAGCAGCGGTTTGCGGCCATGGTGGTCGGAGAGGGCGCCGAGGATGGGCGCGCCGAAGAACTGTGCCAGCGGGTAGCTGCCGATCAGGAGTCCGTAGATGAATGTGCGCGTGCCGACGCTCAGACCCGGCGGCAGCATGTTCACGTGCGGATCCAGGAAGATCACTGCGAGAACCGGGATCGCGATGCCGATGCCCAGCAGGTCGATGAAGACCGTGAGCAGCAGCGGCATGATCGACTGCCGGGCCTGGCGAAACGGGGCGAACATCACGGGAGATGATGGCACATCTCCACCTGCATGTCAGGGCCAGAAAATGTCACCTCTGCTTAACTTCCACGCCGCCGTGCTATTTCGAACTGCACGCGCGTATTCACGGCCTGGAAGACTTCTTCGATGGTCCGTTTTCCCTTCTGGTCCCAGGCGCGCTCGGCCTCCAATCGGAAATTGCGCTCCCACATCCTGTCTCAGCCCCGCTCAAGCACGCCACTCACCTCCGAGCGGACCAGTGCAAGCACCTGGTTGATGACGAGGGCGATCACTTTCATATCTGGGAGCCGAGCCTAGACGCATTTTCTCTTTCCTGCAGCTATTTTGGTTATCGATGGCTGATGCTGTAGTCCGTCGTAGCGGAGAGCTCGAGCTCTCCGCTACGGGTTGAGGCTATTTCCTCTCCTCGCTATCACTTCGTCACGGATTTGACGATCCATTCTGCGAAGCCGAACACGAGCGCCACGACGATCCAGCCGCCGACGCCTCCACCGATCGTGAAGGTCACGATGGACGGGTCCATCTTCAAAGCGATGAAGACGATGAGCCAGATGAAGACGCCGTTGACGAGGATGGTAGCCATCAGCGTCGCGAAGAGCTTGAATGGCAGCGTTACCAGTTCGAGGATCGGGCGGACGATCATGTTCAGGAGCGTGATGAGCGCGCCGATGACGACGGCCGCCCAGATGCCGCCGGTCAGGTGCACGTAGCCGCCGAGATACGTCGACAATGCCCAGATGATGAGCACGTTGAGGACGGTCCGGGCGATGATGCGGGTGGACGCCGGTGTGTCGGACGACATGGGAGAGCGGGGAGAAGTGCCTGGCAGTCTACACCTTTGCGAAGCGGACCGTGACCGGACCGCCATCGAGATCGATAGTTTTGTCCTCGCCTTTGGCTTTTCCGAGGGTTGCGCCGGTGGCCTCCAGCAGCGTGCCCTGATGACCTGCGAGGATATCGTCGGCGCCGGCGAGTGTCAGCATGATGCGGTCCTGCGGGCGTAAGCCCGCTTCTTTGCGCATGTGCTGGATGGCGCGGATCAGGTCGCGCGTGCGGCCTTCGAGTTTCAGTTCCGGCGAGACGCGGGTATCGAGCGAGACGACCACGCCGCGGTCCGCGGCGACGTCCTCGCCTTCTTTGCCGCGGTACACGATCGTCGCTTCGTCCGGCGACAGACGCTCATCAAGAATCAGAATCGTCCCATCGTCCTGTACCTCGAAGTCGCCCTGCTTACCGGCCTTGATGATTTCCTGCACGCGGCCGCCGAGGCGCGGTCCCACCTTGCGGGCATCAACCATTGCGACGGCCTGCGCGAGCGAGCCGGGGTCATCCGCCAGTTCCACGGCTTTTACGTTGAGTTCTTCTTGTAGTAGCGAGAATTCCTCGGGCGATAGATCACCTTCAAGCAGTGAAGCGGGCACGGCCACCGTCGCGCGTGCCAGCGGCTGGCGCGTCTTGATCTTTTTGTCGGCGCGGACCTTGAGCCCGAGCGAGACGATGGTGCGCAGCAGGCGCGTGCGTGTGAGCAGATTGCGCTCCGCGGGCGTGAGGGTCCGGGGCAGCGGCCAGTCGGTGAGGTGGATCGATCCGTGGTCCTGCGGCACGAGGTTCAGGTACATCGCCTCCGTCAGGAACGGGCAGAACGGCGCGAGCACCTGACTGAGGGTGAGCAACACGTCATAGAGCGTGATGATGGCATCCAGGCGATCCTGCTCGTGCATCTCTTCCAGGGCTTCACCCGAGGCGTGCAGCCCGGGTTTGCCGGCGAAACGGCGACGCGAGAGACGGACGTACCAATTGGTGAGTGCGTCTACCGTGTCTTGGAGTTCGGCGCACGTAGCCGAGAGGTCATACTGTTCCAGTTGTGCGGTCATGCGGTTCACCAGGTCCTGCACCTCGGTTCGTATCCAGCGGTCGAGCGGATGGCTCGACGTGCGGCGCGTTTCCGCAGGCTCCCACTTGGCCGCATTGGCGTACGTGACGAAGAACGCGTACGTGTTCCACAGGGGCAACAACACGCCGCGCAGCGTCTCCTCCACGAGCCGGGCCGAGAAGCGCAGATCCTCGCCGCGCACCGCGGGCGAGCTCATCAGCGCGAAGCGCACGGCGTCTGCGCCGTACTTCTCCACGATCTCCAGCGGCTCCGGGTAGTTCTTGAGGCGCTTGCTCATCTTCTTGCCGTCCTCGGCGAGCACTGTGCCGTTCACGACGCAATTGAGGAACGCGGGCTTTTTGAACAGCGCGGCGCTGAGCACCGTGAGCGTGTAGAACCAGCCGCGGGTCTGGTCGATGCCTTCGGCGATGAAGTCCGCGGGAAAGCCGGGCGGCAGAACGGGAGCCTTGGTCTTCTTCCTGACTCCGGGGCGGCGCTCGAACGGGAAGTGGCTCTGGGCGTAGGGCATCGAACCCGACTCGAACCAGCAGTCCAACACCTCGGGAATGCGTTTCAGGAGGGGATGCAGCGGGATCTCGACGGCTGCGACGTTTGCAACTTTCTCTTTCACCGCTTCGCGGTACGTGGCTTCGCCCGTGAGCACCTTGAGCCCGCGGAGCACGCCCGCGTGGGCGACGACGAGGACGTTTTTGCCCGGAAACGACGTGAGTAGCCAGTCATGCGCGTGCTCCAGCCGGCGGAAGAAGGCGCTGAGTGATTCGCCTGACGCAGGCGTCGCGTAGTGCAGGCTGAGCGTGACGGCGTCCGCGAACGGGTACGGGTGCTCCTTCAGCAGCTCTGTGATCGTCCGGCCGTTCCAGTCCCCGAGATTGCGTTCGCGCAGGAGCGACGTCTCGCCCGTGATCGGCAGGTTCAGCTCCTCGCCGAGGATCGCGGCGGTCTCGCGCGCGCGGGAGAGGTCCGAGCAGACGATGCAGTCGAAGGTCTTGCCGCGGAGTTTTTTGGCGAGCGTACGGGCCTGTTCGCGGCCATCGTCATTGAGCGGGATGTCGGCGCCGTCGCCCTGCACTTTGCCGAGCTTGTTCCACTCCGTTTCGCCGTGGCGCACGAGCGTCATATGGACCGTCGCGTCGGCCGGCGAACCGGGCCACGCGATGTCGTCGACACTCTCCTTATGGAGATCCAGTTCCGCTTGCGCGTCGTGGTCCCAGAAGAACGTGAACGGCTCGGCGAAGGACGGATACGGTTGCTGACAGAGCTTCGCGGGTTCCTGCCCGTTGAAGAAATGCTTCACCGAGAGCAGCGGGTCGGCGTGGGTGACGAGTACGATGTGCTCGCCGCGGTGCTTGGGCAGCGTCTCGGCCAGGAATGCGCGGACGCGTCCCTGCACCTGGCTCCACGTTTCCATGCCCGGGAAGTGATAGATGCTCTCCACCTGGTTCGTCTCCAGTTTGTGGGCGCGGCGCGCTTTCACGAATGTGAGATCGCTGAAGTCGACGGTCTTGTTCTCGTACTCGCCGAAGGCCACTTCGCGCAGGCGTTCGTCTTCCTGCACCGGCGCGCCGGTCTTTTTGGCGATGATCGCGGCGGTCTGCGCGGTGCGGGCGAGGGGCGAGAAGTACACCTGCGTCACATCCTCACTGGCGAGCGCGTCACCGGTGGCAGCAGCCTGATCGCGGCCGCGTTTGGTCAGGTCCGTGCCCGGCACGACGCCCTGGTACTTGGGGATCAGGTTGCCGTCGCTCTCGCCGTGGCGCACCACGGTGACCTTGGTGAAGCGCGCGGGTTTGTGCTTCATCAGTTCCTCGCGTCCGCCGATGACGTGCACCTCCTTCGTCGCCGCATTGCGCCAGATCGGAAGCGGCGTGCCCCAGTAGCGGCTGCGCGAGATGGCCCAGTCGCGCGCGCCTTCCAGCCAGCGGCCGAAACGGCCGTCGCGCAGGTGTTCGGGGATCCAGCGTGTCTCGCTGTTACTGGCGAGCATGTCCTCCTTGATCTTCTCCACCGCGACGAACCACGACGACGTCGCGTAGTTGAGGAGCGGCGAGTCGCAGCGCCAGCAGTGCGGATAGCTGTGCGTGTACGACTCCGACGAGAACAGTTTGCCCTCGGCCTTCAGCCACGCGGCGATCGCCTTGTCGCCCTTGGTGTGGTCATCCTTCGGTTTGGCTTCCGCTCCGACGAAGTCCGTCACCTCGGCCGTGAAGCGCCCATCCATCCCGATGTGCTGGAGCAACGGTACCGCCTCCTGCTGGCCTACGCGGAAGTCGTCCTCGCCGAATCCGGGAGCGATGTGCACGACGCCCGTGCCGTCCTCCATCGTGACGAAATCCCCCGCCACGACGCGGAACGCCGTCTCGCCGTAGCGCTCGGCGAAGTAGGGGAACAGCGGACGGAACCGGCGTCCGACGAGCGACTTGCCCGCGAACTCTTTTCCTTCTTTCTCGTGCTCGCGGCCCTTGAAGACCGTTTCCAGGCGCTTCGCCGCCACGATGTAGCGGTTGCCGTCGCACTTCACCATCGCGTACTTTTCGCCCGGGTTCACCGCGAGGAAGAGGTTTCCCGGCAGCGTCCACGGCGTCGTCGTCCAGGCCAGCACGTACGTACGCCCGGCGCCGGAGACGGTGCTGCCGACGCCGTCCTCCAGCTCGAACATGACGGTGGCGGACTGATCGGCAATGTCCTTGTAGCCCTGCGTCACCTCGAAGTTGCTCAGCGGCGTCTGACAGCGCGGGCAGATGTGCATGGGCTTGTGGCCTTCGTAGATCAGGCCTTTCTCATGCAGCGACTGGAACACCCACCAGATGCTCTCCATGTAATCCGGATCCATCGTCCGGTAGTCCCAATCCATATCGACCCAGCGGCCGACGCGGTCGACTACCGTCCGCCATTCCTTGGTGTAGCGTTGCACAGCGCCGCGGCAGAGATCATTGAACGCCTTCACGCCCATCTCTTCGATGTCTTGCTTGGATCCAAGGTTGTGCTCCTTCTCGATGAGATTCTCGATCGGTAGGCCGTGACAGTCCCAGCCGAAGCGCCGTTCGACACGCATGCCGCGCATCGTCTGGTAGCGAGGGATGACGTCTTTGATGGTGCCTGCGAGCAGGTGTCCGTAGTGGGGGACGCCCGTGGCGAAGGGCGGTCCGTCGTAGAAGCTGAAGCGCTGTTCCCCCGTGCCCGCCGATCCGTCCAGCATGTCGCCGCGCGGCAGGGACCGTGCCCGGATGCTGCGCTTGAACGTGTCCTCCTCCTGCCAGTACTTGAGGATTCCGCGCTCGAGTTCGGGAAAGGCCTGCTTGGGATCGACGGGGTCGAACATGGCCGTGAGTGTAGGGGAAAACGGCGTGCTGAGGAACCGCGTGAGTCACATTGACAGTCTTTGCTAACAGGATAGCGTGAGCGGTCCTATGGATATTCCACCCCTAGACGGCATCGACGAAACTCAATTCAAGGAGCTTACAGCCCAGGAGTCCAATTCGATTCCAGGGCAAAGAGAAAAATTGAGGATGATCCAACGGATGATCGCCTTGCGTTTAGGAAAGAGAAGAGAGCAGGTAGAGAGCGTCTTGCGATTGAAGGGTTCTGGCGATCGAGCAGCGAAAGACGCCGCGACAAGCCAGATACAAATGTGCACGCCCGTCACAATCACACTGCCGGATGGGCGCTCAAATCTTCTGATGGGAAAGGGTGGCGGATCGGAAGCGCTCTATCACATCTTCGTTCCCGCCCATATTGATACCGTAAAAGTAGATGCACCGTATCGAGAAGAAGGTGATAGGCGCATGGTGAACGGCGGATGGGACATGACTGCGGCGGTGCTGAATAACATCGCGCTTTTGACTGAGATCACAGTACCGAAAATTCTTCAGGTCTGGTTTGGTTTCACAGTGGATGAAGAGGCCAATTCACTCGGGGCGAAGGCGATCATGAAAGATTGGGAGAATTGGAAGGATGTGAAGTTGGTCGTATCTTCGGAGATCGGCCCACTCGTTCATCCACCGGCCGATGACGATCTCTCGCCACGCATCATTGCCGGCCGCAGGGGCCGAGCAAAATTTCTCTCGACGATCACTATTGATCCTGAAAAACAGGGCCATGGTGCGGCCGAAGGCTTACCAAACTCGCACGAAGCGCATGTGGAGTGGGCCTGGCGCATGCAGCAGCTCTTTTACAGGGGGATAGGTCTGGATGGCCATCCTACGCAGCCGGTCCAGATGAAGCATCCGCTGCTCGGCGAAGAGAAAATCGATTTCGGCACCGGAAACAGTATCCAGTTGACTCCAGGGTATGGACATCCCTTTGAGTCCGTTTACAGGTATTACTTACAAATGGTCCCCCCCAATACGCTTGCTGCCGCTCTCTACGAGCAGCAGCAAACCGCAGCACGCATCGCGACATTGAGTGAATGGACTGAAAAGCATGGGATCCGCCATCGGATAGTCGCGAACACCGCAGAAACCGCATATGAGCCTTTTTGCATGCCTATGCCTGAAGACCCCTCTCATAGGCACCATCCGGCAATAGCCATCACCCAAGAAATGCTTCAGCGTGTGTATGGTCTGGCGCCGGTGATTGATGGCGGCGGCTCAGTTGCGGACGAAAACTTGTATGCCGCCGACCTACTCAAACGATGCGAAAACGGAACATTTGCGGGGACCAATAAAGGTGTGCTTTCCATACCCATCCGCGGAAATAATGCCCATAATCTCAGCGAGTGGGTGTCATGGTCCGATATCGCATGGGTGCGTCATGTCATGCGGTTATTGCTGACGGATCCCCGGGGGTACGTCCGGCTGGCCCATGCGCGGGTTTAAGGCTGACTTCGCATTGTAAAAATGCTCAAATGACCATTTTAAGAATTTATACGATAAAAAACTTTACAATTTTTACAAATAATGTATAAGTTGACTTTGTTTTAAAGTATTTTTCCCTACAATTCCGCGACAAGTATGGCTACAAAGCTTGCAGACGCTCCGGCAGAGAATCGTAGGTCTGAGGGTGGCGTACCCCCGCGTGAACACATGCTTCGTCCAACCGTGGATGAGCTGGTGCATCGCGAGGCCAGCCGACTTGAAGGATGGATCCACTTCGATCTGCTTGTCGCAACGGTGCGCGAACCCGCGCTTCGCAATATCGGCAGCGATGAAATCGCACAGGCAGTGGTCCTGGTCATCGAGTCTAACCGTGAACAAATTAATCGTGAGGCACAGGAGGCAGTTCGCCCGGTGGTGCTGGCACGACTCCTGGGCGAAAGGCCTGAGATGAGTATGGACTACCCAGATCTGGACAAATATGTCGCTCAGGCGAGGGCCTATCTGCTGGGGCTCCTGAAGCCCATTGTCTCCTAGGAAAGGCATATTCGGGTTGTCTTGGTGTTTCCGATTGATATAGCTTATAGTCTGGCACCTTTTTCCCACGCATGGATCTCATGGACGAAAAGGATCTGCCGATCAACATTGACGACCTGTTTGACCCCGGGCAAGCGGAGCGTATCCGTGGCCGTCAGGAAGCCGAGGCCGCGCAACGCCAACTTTTGCTGCGTCTCCGGAGTGTCCGTGACCGCATCGTTGCGATCCGTCCGGTGAATCTGCACGGCGTGCTCATCAGGGATCCTGCCTGGGCCGCGATCGGCGCGGACCGCCATGAGCGTCTGAATATCGCCGAACAAGTCGTGACTGTCGGCACCTCGGGCAGTGTTGATGCCAAGAGGCGCATGGAGCGCCAGATCGCCACGGGCGGCGGATTCTTCGAGCACTACACCGTTGATTTTGTCCGCAGCAGGATTCTACAGGTCGCCGATCCCAAGAAGGGCGGATGGGTGATCGCGGCCGCGCGCGGCAATCCAACCAGCCATGATTTCTCCCTAGCGGGCGAGGTGGAAGGCGGCGATATCCATCTGTTCGTCCCTCCCGATGATGACACTGTGCCTCTGGAGCCGTCGATCGCTTTCGACGAGAAGCGCGGCGACATCGTCTATCCGCGCGGACGCGAAGTCGCCGAATGCGTCGCGCGCCATCCAGCCACGGCCGCGTGGATCTCCGACGTCTGTTCCGAGCGCGCCATTCCCGGTCCCGTGTTCCAGGCGACGGGCTTTGCCTCCACTGCAAGTGAGACGGCCTTCGTCGAGGCCGAAAGTCTCAGCCTGGACCGCGACGTCCCCCTGCAGTGGGCTCTCGCAGCCATCGCGAACGTCACGCACATCCTCGACCAGAACCGTCAGGTTGTCGCTGCCCTGGATCCGTCCTGGCTCAACCAGCGCAGTCTGGATCTCCACACCCGCTACCGCTACCGCTCGGGCAGCC
Organism: uncultured Candidatus Peribacteria bacterium; assembly: GCA_964460365.1. GTDB lineage: Bacteria > Patescibacteriota > Gracilibacteria > Peribacterales > Peribacteraceae > DAISLF01. Next base: position 26,515 of record CAYWPL010000012.1, read on the forward strand.
TGATGCGCATGATGATCCTCGGCGAACAGGTGGGCCGCGAGATCCAGGTGAACATGCAGGACGGCCGGGTCTTCTACCTCCGCATCAACTGGAACATCGCCGCACAGGAACTGCGCACGCCGGAGCGTCCCGTTCAGGTGACGGTTCCAGACGGTGTACCGCAGATGGTCGATGGGTGAAAGTCGGTAGGTTGGTCAACTCCCGTTCGTCTTCTTTGCCAAGAACGATTGCCAGAGGAAAATCAGCATAAGGGGCGACACGACGAGCGAGGTCATGGAGCCGACGAGCAGTGCTTCGCCGACGATGGTCACGATGCAGACGAAGGGCAGGGCCGCGTCCAGGAACCTGTTGTCCGCGCGGCGCATCAGTTCGAAGTAGAGCACGTATGGCAGCACGGCGAAGACCAGTGAGAACCCGATAGCCTGGATGAGCATCCAGGAAGTGAGGTGCGAGAGCGTCGTGAAGGGCAGTAGACCGATGGAGAAGGTGAGGCACAGTGACGAGACCCAGAACAGGTAGGCCGGATAGCGCTCGCGGACCATGCCGATCTCGTCCTGGAAGCCCTTGCTGACGAGCGAATAGAGCGCAAAACACAGACCGCTGCCGATGCCGGCGAGGACGCCAAAGAGCGTCCACTGTTCCAGTGTCAGGATACCGATGATTGCCGTGATCACGAGCATCGACGCAGCAGCCGACTGCCACCAGGACCGGCGCCCGAAAAGGTTGCGCAGCATGGCGATCACCGACAGGCCCGCGATGATGAACAGGATGTATCCCGTCGCGGGCATGGTCTGCAGCGCGACGTAGGAGAAGACGGCGGTGAGGAACAGGGCGACGCCCGAGAAGAACAGCGACGGGGCCAGCGGCGAGAGCGGACGGAACGTCCGCGGCGAGAAGTACGTCTGCGTCGCGTAGGCCACAATGGCCGAGACAAAGAACACCGCGAAACGGATGAACGTCAGATCCTGGGGGCTCATGTGCAGCAGCAGCCCGCGCGCAAACACCGGGTCCAGTCCCCACAGCACGAGCAGCAAGGCGGCCGCGAGGACACCGCCGACCTGCGCCAGGAAGTAGCGCACGCGGATCTCGGCGGCGCCGGCTTTGGTCAGGGCGGACACCAGCTCCTGCTGTTCATGGGGCGTGAGCTGGGCCCGGAGCATGACGCTCGTGCGGTTGCTGGCGGAATCGCGGGTGTAGCGCGCCTCCATCAGGCCGCTGCGGAAGCGCTTGTGCGTCTCGCTGAGCCTGTCCATCATCTCGACGTTGCTCATGTCCGTCACGTAGGTCACGCGGCACTGGCGGATGCGCGTGGGGTCTTTGCGCGGCTTGTCGAAGAGCGCGCGGCAGACGGCGCCAGCCTCCACGCGGCCGTCCGCGATGGCGATATAGGTGTCCTCCAGCGAGCCGTATCCCAGCTGACGGAGACCTGTCTGCATGGCGTTCTCGCTGAATTCCTCGATGAAGCCTTTGCGTTGTTCGTGCATGGCGTGCTGGAGCATCTCTTTGCCGATAGCCAGCTTCTCGTCGGCGGTCATGCCCACGGCGAGCGCGGCACGGATCTTGGCCGTCGCGAAGCCGCTGTGCACCCAGCGCAGCCACGAACGCTCTACTGTCGATTTCTCCGTGATGGTCGCATCAAGCGATACGGCATGGGCAAGCGGCGTGGAGAAGGGCACTTCCTTGCCGTTTACGCGGATCGTCTGCACGCGCAGGGCGTCCTCCTGATACAGGAAGAATGCGCCGTCGAGCGCCGTCGATCCGTTGGGCAACTGCACGGTGCGGTCGTCCAGGCCGTGCACAATGATGGATTCGCCGAGGATGTCGCTCTGCAGGCTCTGCCAGAATTCCTGGCTCCGGTCGGCGGTGTACGCGGAGAGCGGCGAGATGCGCTCGGCCCACGGCAGCAGCTTCAGGACGCTCGACGTGCGGGCGCCGAAGCAACGCGTCGCGATGCCCTTGCGCGCGTATTCCTGCATGGCCGGCGTGCGGATTTTGCAGCGCACGCGTGTGCCGTCTTCCTGGATGATCGTGGTGTGCAGACCCTGATAGCCGTTGACCGTCGCGACGTTGATATAGTCCTGGAACGAAAGCGTCTCCTGCTTCCATAACTGATGCAAGGTGCCGAGCATGCGGTAGCAGGCGTCGGTATCGGGGCAGATGAAGACGGCGGTGTGCGCCGAGACGCCCGTCACCACCGTGCCCTCGGCTTGGAGCTGCCCGCGCATATTCTCCCAGGATTTCTGCTCGTATTGGATCAGGCTGCCCTGCGGCATGCCGGCTTCCGTCAGGCGCTCGCGCATGGCGTTGAGCATCTCGAAGCCTACGGTCTCGTTGTGCGCGCGCAGGGCGGAGAGTGACGCATGCACGTCGGGCTCCAGCACGGCAAGGCAGAGGCCTTCCAGCTCGTCGCGCAGATCCTGCATGCAGAGTCGGTCGGCGATTTTCACGTAGACCTCCATCGTTTCCGTCGCCAGGTTCCGCTGCTTCTCGGGCGCGAGGAATTCCACCGTTTGCATGTTGTGGAGGCGGTCGACGAGTTTGATGACCATGATGCGCACGTCGTTCTCCATCAGCGTGAAAATCTTGCGCAGCGTCTCGATCTGCTCGTCCAGGTTCGGCTGGTCGGCGACATCGGCCTTGGAGAGCTTGGTCACGCCTTCGATGAGGTTCCTCACCGTCCCGCCGAAGACCCCGTCGATCTCCTGGAGCGTCAGAGGCGTGTCCTCCACGGTGTCGTGGAGCAGGGCCGCGACGATCGTGTCGGTGTCCGCGCCCATGTCCGCGAGCATGTGGGCGACGAGGATCGGATGGTTGAAATACGGCTCTCCCGACCTGCGGGTCTGGCCGTGGTGCATCTTTTTTCCCAGCTCAAAAGCGTCGTGCACGCGTGTCTGCTGGCGTGCCGTGAGATGCCGGATGTGGGATCGAAATTCGTTCCACTGCATTCAGAAGGTGAAGTATACGCTCCTTTTGGGCTTTTGTGAACGCCGAACAGCCCCTTCCGGCTGGCACGCCGCGGTCTTTATTTGGTTAGCAGCAGAGCGTATTCCTTCACGTTGGCAAAGATCTCGGTCTGCTCGTCCAGCGCGGCCAGTTCCGCCCGGGTAAACCAGCGCAATTCGCGGCCCTCCAGCTCCGCCAGAACGGTTTTCTGCGTCTCATCGAGTGGACGCGCTCGGTACAGGAAATCCATATGCTGGTGCGGGTCCTCGCCCCGTTCCGGGCAGGCGGGAATATTCTCCATCAGCAGGGCGATGGGCTTTTTCAGCATGCGCCCCTCGGATGGATTGCGTCCGAACAGGTCCGGCGACGGATCGCCCGCGATCTCCACGCTAAGCCCCGTCTCCTCCAGGCATTCCCGGCGCGCGGTTTCTTCAGGCGTCTCATCGGGTTCCACGTGGCCCCCCGGGGGCATCCAGCGCTTCAGGCGGTGGTGCCAGAGCAGCAGGACGCGCTTGCGCGAATCGACGACGAAGGCGGTGGCGGTGAAGTGGCGTTTCAGTTTGTAGAGAGTAGGTTGTAGGTTATAGAAAGGAAGTGGTAGGGTTTTAGCGGTTTTCTCCCCCGAACCACTACAACCTATCACCTACCACCTATCTCCTGCCATGGTCCTCATCAACGACAACTCGACGGTCCTCCAGCTCGCCGATCCCATGCCGGCTTTCTCACTGCCCGCAACGGACGGCCTGATGATCAGCACGCAGATGATCAAAGACCCCGTGGTCGTGGTGGTATTCACCTGCAACCACTGTCCGTATGCCCAGGCCTATGAGGACCGACTCATCGCGCTGGCCGAGCGTTTCGACGAAGAAGGTGTCCAGTTTGTCCTCATCAACAGCAACGATTCGTCCGACTATCCGGAAGATTCTTTCGAGAACATGAAGATCCGGTATGAGGAGAAAGGCTTCCCGTTCCCGTACTGCCACGACGAATCCCAGTCCGTGGCCCGGGCCTACGGTGCCCTCTGCACGCCGCACTGCTTCGTCTTCGACCAGACGCGCCTGCTGCGGTACAAGGGGCGCATTGATGACAACTGGAAGAACCCCGACGCCGTCATCCGCCATGACCTGCGCGATGCCATTGCGTCCGTCGTGAAGGGTGAGGAGCCCGAGATCGGCGAAGCCAACGCCATCGGATGCAGCATCAAATGGAAGAAGTAGGACGAGGAGCACTGGAATACTAGGTTCTTCCCCTCATCCTCGGTATTCCAGTCCCTACTTCGGTTTGCGGTAGAGCACGTTGAATCCCGGGATCGCCGGGGCTCCCTGCGCGCAGGGCGGCACAGCTGTCCCGAACAGAGAGCGGATGTTCGGCGGCAGTGGATCCTTGTCAGTCAAAGGCGTTTCGGGTTGGACGAGGATGGCGCCGTGCTCGTAGATGTTCTGGTACGTTTGCTGATAGAGAGGATGCGTGAAGCTGAGATAATTGTGGAAGTATGGCGTGAAGACCGGCCCGATGGGTGAGTGGTGGGTGTAGCCGAGCACCGGGTATCCGCCTGCGAACACGAAGTCTTCCACGTCGCATGCGTCCATGATTCCGTCGAGCGTTGCAGCAGCCGAATAGTAGGCCGGCGAGTCAAAGCCGAGTACCTGTACGCGCACGTTCTCGCCCGGCGGCCGGTACGCGATCGCCGCGCCTCCGAGGAGGAGGAAGGCGACGAACAGCGGAAAACGGTTGCGCAGCGTCGCGCCGTGGCGGATGCAGAGCAGTCCCAGAGCCGCGCACGCGGGGAACGTGAATGCCATGTAGTTGGTGGCGTATCCGCCCACCCCGATGGCCAGTGTCAGCAGCACGATCGCCGCCACGCCGCGCGCCACGGGCAGGAACGCCCGCCAGGATTGCCGTGCGAGCAGAATGCAGAGCACAGTCAGAATGCTGGCGTACAGCCACACAAAGAACAGAAGTGTGGCGAAGGCGGGGAAGCGCGCCATCTGCTGGATCGTCAGGCCGTCATGAAAACCCGACAGGATCATGATCGTTCCGACGAAGGCGAGGTGCAGTCCCGCGACGCACCAGGAGCCCGTGAGCACCGTCAGGATGCGCCCCCGCACCGTCAGTTTTTCTTTGAGTAGCAGAGACCAGCCCCAAAACATGCCGAGCGCCCAGCCGAACAATGGCATCGAGGAGAAGATGGTGAAGCTGAACAGCAGCCGTAGCACCCAGAGTACGCGCAGGATCAAGGGGTCTTTGCTTCCGTCGGCCACGCGCCCGATCGTCATGGCGGGCAGATACAGTTCCACGTAGGGCATCAGCCAACCCGTTGCCCACAGGAACACCAGTCCCGCGCCGAATGCAATGAGCAACGGCAGCAGCAGCCTCTTCCAGAATTCTGACGGCGTCCGGAGGCAGAGCAGCGCCGCCGCGACCACGCTGAGCAGGAACGGCTCTTTCATGCCCAGAGACAACAGCAGACAGAGCGCTGCGAGCAGAACCTCTCGCCAGCCGAAGGTTTTCCGGAGCAGCAGGAAGACGTAGAGGATCGCAAATGGCAGGCCGAAGATCTCCGTCTGGAGGCCTCCCGTCACCTCCAGGGTGCGCAGCGCCATGAGCGTCCCGAAGGCGAAGGCCGTCGCCATTGCCGCTGCCTGCCGCAGGGTGGGCCGGACGTTCCAGGGTTCCGGGCGACGCGCGATGAGCGTGAAGGACAGGGGGAGGAAGAGGAGTGACGCCGTCTCCACGAGACGCAGCAGGAACGTGCCCCCGGTCATCCAGAGGGATGCCGCGGCCAGAACGAAGATGCCGGGCGGCTTGGATTCGAACAGGTCCACGTAGGGTCGCAGACCGTTGAGCAGCCCGCGCCCGAGCGTGAGATAGATGTACGCGTCGAGATTCATGGGCTTCCGCAGCTCAAAAGCCACTATCCCGCCGATTTCCCAGATGCACTTGAGAACGACAAGCCCGAGCAGCGTCCATGCCGCGATGCGCACGCGCTTGTCCGACGTGAGATGGCCGACGCACGCGCGGACGGAGCCGGAGAGACGGGAGAGCTGCGCGGGAATGCGCATACTGCCGCGCAGTCTACAGCATGTCTTACTTCTTCGCGCGCGCCTTGTCCTTGGCGAGCATCTTCGCCAGATACTGCCCGGTGTAGCTCTTCTCGACCTTGGACACCTCCTCGGGCGTGCCGGTGGCGATCACCAGCCCGCCGCCGCTGCCGCCGTCGGGGCCCATGTCGATCACGTGGTCCACGGACTTGAGCACGTCGAGGTTATGCTCGATGACGAGCACGCTGTTGCCCCTTTCCACCAGGCGCTGGAGCACTTCCAGCAGTTTCTGGATGTCGTCGAAGTGCAGACCGGTCGTCGGTTCATCGAGAATGTAGAAGGTCTTGCCCGTGGCGCGCTTGGTCAGCTCGGTCGCGAGTTTCACGCGCTGCGCCTCGCCTCCGGAGAGCGTCGTGGCGCTTTGGCCCAGGTGGATGTACCCGAGGCCGACATCCTCGAGGGTCTGGAGCTTGTTCTTGATGGACGGCACGGCGCCGAAGAATCCGAGCGCTTCGGTGATCGTCATGTCCAGCGCCTCGGCGATGTTCTTGCACTTGTAGGTGATTTCGAGCGTCTCGCGGTTGTAGCGCTTGCCGTGGCAGGACTCACACGTCACGAACACGTCGGGGAGGAAGTGCATTTCGATGCGCTTCAGGCCGTCACCCTCGCATTCCTCGCAGCGTCCGCCCTTCACGTTGAAGCTGAAACGGCCCGGCTTGTAGCCGCGGAGCTTGGCCTCCGGCGTCGCCGAGAACATGTCGCGGACGTCGGTGAAGACGCCGGTGTAGGTCGCGGGGTTACTGCGCGGCGTGCGGCCGATGGGGGACTGGTCGATGACGATCGCCTTGTCCACATGCTGCAGGCCGTCGATGGAGCCGACGTTCTGCGGCTTGGTGTGCGCCTTGTTGAGCACGCGCTGGAGCTCGGGGCCGAGGATGCCGTGGATCAGGCTGGATTTGCCCGAGCCCGACACGCCGGAGACGCCGATGAACGTCCCGAGCGGGAAACGCACGTCGACGTGCTGCAGGTTGTGGTGGTGTGCATCTTTCACGCTGATATACTCGCCGTTGCCCTTGCGACGCTCGCCGGGCACCGCGATGAATTTGCGGCCGCTCAGGTACTGGCCCGTCACGGACGTAGGATGCTTGATGAGTTCAGCGGGCGTGCCCTGGGCGATCACCTGTCCGCCGTACTTTCCGGCGCCAGGACCGATCTCCAGCAGGTAGTCGGCTGCCTCAATCGTCTCCTCGTCATGTTCCACGACGATCACGGTGTTGCCGAGATCGCGCAGCTGCAGGAGCGTCGTGATGAGCTTGGCGTTGTCGCGCTGATGCAGACCGATGCTCGGCTCGTCCAGTACGTAGAGCACTCCCTGGAGCGCCGAACCGATCTGCGTGGCGAGACGGATGCGCTGCGCCTCTCCGCCCGAGAGCGTGGCGGCGGAACGCGAGAGGGTGAGATACTTGAGGCCGACGTTCTCCAGGAACTGCAGGCGCGCGATGATCTCCTGCAGGACTTTTTTCACGATGGTGTATTCGTAGGTGGAGAGGGCAGAAGGCGAAGAGGGCGGGAGGGCAGAAGGTTTGGAGGTCGATGCCGTCGCTTTCTGCCTTTCTGCCTTGCTGCCCTTTTCCGGTGCAATGGGTGCCGGAACCAATCCCGCGAAGAACGTCTTGGCTTCGTCGATGCTCATGTCCGTGCCGTCGACGATGTTCTTGGAGCCGACCGTCACGCCGAGGATTTCTTTCCGGAGCCTGCGTCCGCCGCAGCTGCCGCAGGGCAATTCCATCATGTACTCCTCGATCTGCTGGCGGATGTAGCTGGAGTCCGTCTCGTTGTGGCGGCGCTGGAGGTTGGGAATGACGCCTTCGTAGGTCGTCTGGTAGGTGCCGCCGAATTTCATGGAATTGATGCTGACCATCAGCGTGTGCGGATAGCCCCACAGGATGATCTTGCGCTGTTCTTCCGTGAGCTTCTCCCATGCCGTGGCCATGCTGAAGCCGACTTTCTCGGCGAGCGCCTCAAGCATCTGGATCATGAAACCCGTGCGGCTCGCGGATGTGGCCCACGGATGGATGGCACCCTCGCCGAGCGCGAGACGCGGGTTCGGCACGACGGCGCTCTCATCCACCTGGAGGATCGATCCGAGACCGTGACACTCCTCGCACGCGCCGTGCGGCGAGTTGAACGAGAAGCTGCGCGGCTCGATTTCGGGGATGTCCTGCTCCGGATGCTCGGGACACACGAACGATTCCGCGAAGCGCGTCTCCTCGTTCGTATCCGCGTCCAGCACGACGAGCGAGCCCTCGCCCTTGCGCAGACACAGCTCGACGGAGTCGGCGAGGCGGCTGCGGTTCGGGTTCACGGCGCCGTCCTTCAGCTCCATGTCACGGATGATGAAGCGGTCCACGACGATTTCGATGAAGTGCGATTTCTTGGGGTCGAGCTGGAGATCCTCATCGACCGTCACGATCTGGCCGTCGATGCGCATGCGCACGAACCCTTCGCGGCGGATCGCCTCGATCACCTTGATGTGCTCGCCTTTGCGTCCCTGGACGATCGGCGCGAGCAGGTAGGCCTTCTTGCCGTCCGGCATGCGGGCGATGGTTTCTACGATCTGCGACACCGACTGCTTGCCGAGCATGCGGCCGCAGATGCTGCAGTGCACCTTGCCGACCTTGGCCCAGAGGAGACGCATGTAGTCATAAATTTCGGTGACGGTGCCGACGGTCGAGCGCGGATTGCGCGGCGCGGTCTTCTGGTCGATCGAAATGGCGGGGCTTAAGCCCTCGATGCTCTCCACTTCCGGCTTCTCCATCTGCGCGATGAACTGGCGCGCGTAGGCCGAGAGGCTTTCCACGTAGCGGCGCTGGCCCTCCGCGAAGATCGTGTCGAAGGCGAGCGACGACTTGCCCGAGCCCGAGAGACCGGTGATGACGGTGAGCCGGTTGCGGGGGAGCGAGACGTCGATGTTCTTCAGGTTATGCATCTTGGCGCCTTTGACGGTGATCCTGTCCATACGGGGAGGAGAGAAAAAATACGGGTTACGCAAAAAAGCCTCGCGCGCTGTGGCGGCGAAGGCCTCCTAGCCTACAGAAAAAAAAGAGCTTTGTCTAGGGTTTAGCGGTGGAAATGCCGATTTGACGGCAAAGCGCGCGGTTCGTGCTCCGGGGTGTTGTATGCTGGCGGCGTGTTCACAGGAATCATCGAAACGACGGCAAAAATCCTCAAGAACGCTGATGGCGTCCTGACGCTCGCGCGTCCCTCCTCCTTTAGTGATGTTCACCTGGGAGGCAGCATCTGCGTCGCGGGCGCGTGTCTCACGGTCACGGCGTTCGACGAATCCTCCATGAGTTTCGAGGTTGTTCCGGAGACGTTCGAGAAAACCGCGCTCGGATCACTCAAGCCGGGCGACAACGTGAATCTCGAACGCTCGCTCAAATCCAATGGCCGGTTCGACGGTCATATCGTGCAGGGACACATCGAGGGAACCGCCGAGGTTCTTTCATTGTCGCGTCTTTCCTCCATCCCCCAGCCCCTTCCTCCGGGGGAGGAAGGGGGGCATCGCCGTAAAACGCCTACGGGAAAAAATATTTTACGATTTGCCCGGGATATGCGGAGTAATCCAACGAATGCAGAAAAGATACTCTGGGATACTCTTCGTTATGATCAATTGGGCGTACGTTTTCGTCGTCAATACCCTCTAGGGGGCCGCATTTTGGATTTTTATTGTCCATCTCAGAAGTTGAATATTGAAGTGGATGGTGAGATACATGGTGATCCGAAGACGGGCGCCGATGATCAAATGCGAGATGAGCATCTTTGGCGAGAACATCAGGTGCGTACTATTAGAATATCTAATGCAGCAATTCAAGAAGATATCATTTCTGTTCTTCGATGCATTCGTTCAGCAATCCTTTCCCCTCCTCTTCTGGAGGAGGGGTTAGGGGTGGAGGATCGTACAAGTGCCACTCTTACTGTGCGTATGCCAGCAGCACTCTGTCGTCTTTGTATTCCCAAAGGTTCCGTCACGCTGGACGGCGTCTCGCTCACCGTCGCCGACGCGCAGGGCGATACCGTGACGGTTGCGCTGATTCCGACGACGCTGCGCGAAACCACGCTGGGAGCGCTTAAAGAGGGGATGCGGGTGAACGTGGAAACCGATATCCTCGGGCGCTACATCGCCGCGCTTCTTTCCAAGCCGTAAGGATGCAGACCGATTCCCCCGCACCGCCCCCCGCCGATCCCTCATGGCGCATCGGCATCGTCGCGTCCTGCTTCTATAAGGAGGAGACCGCCGCGCTCGTCGCCGGCGCACGCGAGGCGCTGGAGTCCGCAGGCGTTCCCGAGGAGAACATCCTCGTCCACGACGCGGCCGGATCGTTCGAGATCCCGCTGATCGGCCGCGCGCTGGCGGATGCCGGGCACGTCGACGCGCTCATCGGCATCGGCATCATCGTGCAGGGCGAAACGTATCACGCCGACCTCCTCGCCGCCGAATCGGCGCGCGGGATCATGGACGTGCAACTGCGCTGCGGCATGCCGTTCGCGTTTGAAATCCTCCACGTCGCGTCGCTGGATCAGGCCCGTGCCCGTCTGCAAAAAGGACGGGAAGCCGCGTATGCTGTGCTACATTCGCTTGGCGAGTTCAAGCGTATCCTTGGCCGCAAGCATTGAACAATCTTGGTGTTCAATTTACCATCCGGGTGCCGTTGCCCCCCCAAGCTCATGCGTGTCGCCCACTCTCTCCTGGTCTCGTCTCTTTTGCTGATGCCGCTGCTCGCGCAGGCGGTCAGCTTTCCGGACATCGCCGATTATCCGCACCGTGAGGCGATCATTGCGCTCGCCGAGCGCGGCGTGATCGGCGGTAATCCCGATGGCACATTCCAGCCGCGCAAAGTGGTGGATCGCGTGTCGATGCTGAAGATGCTCTACGTCGCAGCGGGATTCACTCCAGGCGCGGACAAGAAAAACTGCTTCCGCGACGTGCAGCCCGGTTCCTGGTACGAGTCGTATGTCTGCGACGCGGTCGCGCGCGGATTCGTGCAGGGATACGAGGGCAACGTGTTCCGTCCGGCGCAGCCTGTGACGCGCGTCGAAGCGCTCAAGCTCACGATCGTCATTCTCGGCATCCCGACCGCCGTCCTCTCGGCTCCGGTCACGATGTACACCGATGTCTCCGCTTCCGAGTGGTTCGCGGGCTACGTTCACACGTCGCTCGCCACCGGTATGTTGCCGATCCCCGGTCAGGAGGGCGCGCTGCTGAAGCCCGCCACGCCGCTTGAGCGCGGCGAGGCCGCAGCCTATATCTGGAACGGCATTCGCGTGAAAAACGGCACGCTGCTCCCGTTCCCGCATCCGGTGACCACATCGTCCGTCTCATCGACGAGCTCCACAGAATCCCTTGAGGCGCAGCGCGCACGCCAGCGCGTCGATGAAAAGAGCGGTGAAGACGAAGACAAGCGCAACACGCGGCAGGTATCGTTCCCTTTCGCCGATTCCGCCGTCTTCTCGGGCACGCACTCCATGGCCTGGCGCTTCCGTGTGGACAAGGCCGCGACCACGGACGTGACGGCCGAGATCACCGCCGGCGGTGGCAACGTCTCGTGCCGCCTGTATCGTCTGCAGAGCGACGGGCTCTCCACCGAGTACTACCTTGGCATGCAGGAGCAGGGCTCGTGCCGGCTGCGCGTCGCGTTGACGCCGGGTGACTACCAGCTCCAGCTCGAGCCGACCAAAGACAACGCGAGCGTGATGGTCGGGACGCGCACGGTGACCGGAGATGCGAACGACGGATTCTCGCAGGCCATTCCGCTCAAGGCGGGTCAGGTGAAGATCGGCACGCTCGAAGCCAACGATCTCGAAGACTGGTACGTCTTCACGGTCGGCGCGAGCACGTCTCCGACGCCGATACCCGGCACGCCGTACACCGTGAAGGTCGTCAGTAGCGCGATCCTCGGGTGCGTCATCTATCCCGGTGCCGATGTGGACCTGTTCAGCTTCAAGGGTCCCGAATGCGGCATCAGCCAGCAGCTCACTCCCGGCACGTACTGGGTGACCATCCGCCATGCCCAGCCCAGAGCCGAACGGCAGACGTATTCGCTTGAGCTGCAGGCCAAATAAGTCACGCTGCACCCGTGAAGAATAGAGGCCCGCATGCTGGCCCGGCGGACGCGCGCGTCCTATACTCGGACTCCGCATGACCGACTTCGATACCATCCCCCGGGCTCTCGACGCGTTGCGCGCCGGGGAGTTCGTGATCGTCGTGGATGACGAGCGGCGCGAGAACGAAGGCGATCTCATCATCGCCGCCGAGCACATGACTCCGGAGAAGATGGCGTTTCTGATCCGCCACACCGGCGGCGTTGTCTGCCTGCCGCTCGACGAGGCGACCGCCGACCGTCTGGCGTTGCCGCCGATGGTCCAGCGCAACACGTCGCGGCTCGGGACGCCGTTCACCGTCAGCATCGACGCCGCCGACGGCGTCACCACCGGCATCTCCGCCGCGGACCGGAGCGCGACCGTGCTCGCGGTCGCCCGACCCGGAACGACGGCGCACGACCTGCGTCAGCCCGGACATATCTTCCCTCTGCGCGCGCGCGACGGAGGCGTGCTCGTCCGCTCGGGACACACAGAGGCATCCGTCGATCTCTGCGGCCTTGCGGGATTGCGCCCGGTCGGCGTGCTGAGCGAGCTGATGCACGACGACGGATCGATGATGCGCCTGCCCGCGCTCCGCGAGTTCGCCACGACGCACAAGATGCCGCTCATCCGCATCGACGATCTCATCGCGTGGCGTCGCCGCACCGAGACGCTCGTCACGCTCGAGGCCGAGAGCGCGCTCGATACAGACACCGGACCGTGGACGCTGCGTGTGTATCGCGATACGCTGCACGGCTCCGAACACGTCGCGATGATCAAGGGCGAGTTGAATGCGGATCGTCCGACTCTCGTGCGTGTCCACTCGGAATGTCTGACGGGCGACGCGCTCGGTTCGACGCACTGCGACTGCGGTCATCAATTGCGTCTCGCGATGAAGCGCATTGCGAATGAAGGCGCGGGAGTTCTTCTCTACATGCGTCAGGAAGGACGCGGCATCGGACTCGTGAACAAGATCCGCGCATACGATCTGCAGTCGCGCGAGAATCTCGATACCGTCGAGGCAAACGAGCGTCTGGGTCTGCCGGTCGATCTTCGTGAATATGGCATTGGAGCTCAGATTTTGAGAGATTTAGGCATTTCGCAATTGCGCCTGCTGACGAATAATCCGAAGAAGATCGTGGGTCTTCAGGGATACGGATTGTCGGTCATCGAGCAGACGCCGATCGAGATGTCCGACGTATCCGAGCGGCAGAAAAAATATCTGCGCACGAAGAAAGAAAAGATGGGTCACCTGCTCCGCGACGCGTGAGCGCGGTGAAAAAATAAATTTTCCGCGAAGAACGCGTTTGCAAGCACATCACAATTCATCGTGCTGCGCTTCGCAAAATTCTTTTCAAATTCATGAACGCTTCTTACAATCGTGCACAGTTATTTGTTTCCCCCAGTTCCTATGGTCAAGAAAAAGAAGACCACGAAAAAGAAGAAGACGACGACCAAGAAGAGGAAGTCGTCTTCCAAGAAGAAAAAAAGGTGAAATCGAAAACGCCGTCCCGCGGGACGGCGTTTTTTTTGCGTGCATCGCGGTGGCGCGCTTACACTGCGTTCATGCATGACGATCTCCTCCGCCACCTCACCACTTTTATCGCGTTCCGCACCACGCCCGAGAATCCAGGCGAGAGGGTCGCCTGTCTCGAGTGGGTCCGTTCGACGTTCCTCAAAGATGTGCATCTGCCGATCGTCGAGGGAGACATCAATGACGCGCCGTATCTGTTCGTGGAGCATCCCGATCCGCAGCTCCTCTGGTTCGCGCATGTCGACGTCGTCCCGGGGCGTGACGATCAGTTCGTGCTGCGTCAGGAGGGTGATAGCGTCTACGGTCGTGGCGCGAAGGACATGAAGGGCGCGGCGCTGACGTTCCTCATCGCATACGCCGAGGCGTGCGCCGCGGGAAAACCGCCGCGCGCCAGCGTGCTGCTGACGAGCGACGAAGAAACCGGCGGACGCACCCCCCGTGCGCTCGTGTCGCGCAAGGCGCTCGGCACCGTGCCGGTCGCGTTCACGCCGGACACGGGCGCTCATCCGCACCTTGTCACCGAACTGAAGGGCGCGATGTGGGCGCGCCTCGTCGCGGAGGGCGCGAGCGGTCATGGCGCGATGCCGTGGTCCGCAGACAATCCCATCCCGCTTCTGATGAAAACCGTGCTCCTGCTCCTGGAGAAATTCCCGCCGGGAACCGAGAAGGACTGGCGCATGACGATCTCGCCGACGATGCTCGATGGGAGCGATGCGTTCAACCGTATTCCGGGAGAAGCCTCATGCTTGCTCGACATCCGCTTTCCGCGCTCTGTCCACGCCACGCCTGCCGACGCGCTCGCGGGACTCACGGCACTGCTGCCCGCAGGTTGTCGTCTGCTTCCGGTCGAGACAGCCGAGGCGCTGTGGACCGATCCCGAGCACCCGATGGTGAAACTCATCCATCGTCTCGCGGAGGAGGTCACCGGCGGACCGGTCCGCCTGAGCCGGGAACACGGTTCCTCGGACGCACGGACCTTCGCATCCCAGGGGATTCCAGCATTCCTGTACGGTCCCATCGGCGGAGACCTGCACGGGGCCAATGAATGGATCTCCGTCGGCTCGCTGCGAGAGCACGTTGAGCTTAACCGTCGTTTGCTGAAAGAATTAGGTACCTAAGCGCCTTTTTGAGCTGGTGATAACATTCACTAATCAATAGTTTGGAAACACTCCGAGGGGGGGAAAGGCAATAGAGAGCAAGATGCGGGCGTTCGTTGTTGTAGAAGAGTAGATATTGACTGATAGCGGTTTGATAGATCCGACGCAGACGCCGCCCCAGTGCAGTGACGGACTGGATAAAGACCGCGACTATCTCATCAATATCTATGATCTGGGCTGCCACACAAAAACACCCTTTGTGCGGGGGGGGGGGGGGGGGGGGTGAAGGAAAACAATTAAAAAAAAAAAAAACCCAAACACCCACAGGACGGAGGAAACAGAACATGGAATGAAAGACAACCTATTTAA
>CAYWPL010000013.1:0-35898 GCA_964460365.1 uncultured Candidatus Peribacteria bacterium
AAAGTCGATGGCACGTTCTGCATCGGCGTGAACCACGAGACGTACGATCCCAAGAGGATGGACATCATCAGTAACGCGTCCTGCACCACGAACTGTCTCGCACCGATGGCGAAGGTGCTCCATGATTCCTTCGGCATCGTTTCGGGCTTGATGACGACGATCCACAGCTACACCAACGATCAGAATCTCCTCGACCTCCCGCACGGCGACCTGCGCCGCGCGCGCGCCGCCGCGGTGAACATCGTCCCGACCAGCACGGGTGCCGCCAAGGCCATCGGTCTCGTCGTCCCGGAACTCGCGGGCAAGCTCAATGGTGTCTCCATCCGTGTCCCGACCCCGACGGGCAGCATCACCGATCTCACCGTCGTCACCGAGAAAGAGACAACCAAGGAAGAGATTAATGCCGCGTTTAAGGCCGCTGCGAAGGGTCCGATGAAAAATATCCTGGCTTGCGAGGATCGGCCCCTGGTCCTCAAGGATTTCGTCGGCAATCCGCACAGCTGCATCATCGATACGCAGCTGACCGATGTGATTGGCGGCACGCTTGTGAAAGCGTTCGGCTGGTATGACAACGAGTGGGGCTACAGCAACCGCATCGTCGAACTCGCCGCATACGTCGGGTCGAAGCTCTGAGCACGTTCAGCGTTCATCGTCATCGTAGCCGTCAGCTCCGAATCCGAACGGTGAGCGTCCGCTCATAAGGTCCATAATGGCACCGATTGTGCTGCTGAGCTGCGCCTGAGCGCTCATTCTCCAGCGGCCCGAAGCAATGTGCGTGATGAGCTCATGCGATACGCGATCAATCGCGCTGGCATCGCCGATGTGGATCGCTGAGGGATTTATATCGTTTACGAGGGAATCAAAAGGAATGCCACGGGCGGCAGCCGCCGCGCTTACCGCATGAAGCAGGGACAGCAGCGAGGTTCTTGCAGCGGTGACTTCGTCCCTCCGGTCGCGCTTGAGGGCTGCGAGGCGCAGGCGCGAGAGGCTCTCCAGCAGGCCTGGATCCATGATGACATTCCCCATGGGGGTGTCCCAACCCAGCCCGTGCGTCCAGAGCATCTGCTGCGCCGGACGCGCGGCCTCGATCAGCAGCTTATGCGCGTCCGGTCCGGCTTCCTGGATCAGGCGGGCGACAAGCAGTGATCGGGCGCTGCCGTTCTCGTCATAGATGCCGACGTTGCCCCCGCCCCCGCCTTCCAGCACCACGGCGTCCGCCCCGGCATCCAGAGCGCGCTTCATATCGTCGATCCACTGCTGTGTGACGACCGCTTCGGAAGACTTGGAGCCGATCTCCAGCAGCAGCGTATCGAATTCCGCGCGCAGTCTGCGGATCGCATCGCGCAAATCGTGTCCGCGCAGATCGCCATCACTGTCCGACAGCTCGACTGTGCGGATGCCCAGACGCTGCATTTCCTTCACCGTCGCCCCGACGCGGTTGCCGCGGATCGCATCCTCCATGACGCCCCCGCCGATGTACGTATCCACACCATGAGACCCGGCGGCGATGACGACATCGCCCAGATCCGGGCGCGCCGTGGCGCTCTGCGAATGGATCTTCAGGCGCTTCACGCCGAAGGCCGTCTGCGCGAGGCAGTCGTCGATCTCGCGCGGGGTCTGCCCATGCACGATCACCGAGGTCTGGCGGAAGCGCGACAGATCGCCGCCCGTCGCCGCCTGCACGTCCTCATGGACGTCATCGTCGACGAACGGATGGCCGGGCGTCAGGAAGGGCGGGAGCTTTGGGGGCATAGGAAGAAAAAAAGAGGCGCGTAGAGTAACGCCTCTCTTCATGTTTGCAACTAAATTCCTGCTCAGTTCGCGCTTCAGTTGCAGGTCGTGCAGCTCCAGCCGCAGCCGGAGAAGCCCATACAGCCGACAGTAATGCGGACAGGTCTTCCGGCTGGCTCTGCCTGACCCTCAGTTACACACTCTGTTCACTCCTTTCGTGCGTCTCAACCCGTCTACTCTTCAGGTGCGTATCCTCGCATCGATGCAAGTCACTTGTCCTTTTTCTCCTTATCTTCTTGTTCGTCGACGACTTCGGCCTCCTTTACATCCTCTTTTTTGTCCTTGGCGCCGCCCTTGGAAACGTCGGTCTGGGCCTGATTCTTTTTCTGTGCTTCCTCGTAGACGACCTTGCCGATTTCCTGCGCCTCGGTGCCGAGGGCGTCGGTCGCCTTCTTGAGTTCGTCGGCGGAGGCGTCTTCCTTCTTCAGGAGATCTTTGAGTTCGTTGATCTTGTCGTTCACCTTCTTCTTGGTGGCGTCGGGGATCTGTTTGTCGTACTCGCGCATCTGTTTCTCCAGCGTGAATACGAGCGCATCGGCCTGGTTGCGTGCGTCGATGGCCTCGCGCTTCTTGCGGTCGTCTTCGGCGTTGATCTCGGCATCCTTGCGCATCTTCTCAACTTCGTCCTTACTCAGACCCGTCGAGCCCTGGATGGTGATGTGCTGCTCCTTGCCCGTGCCTTTGTCCTTGGCGCGGACGCTCAGGATGCCGTTGGTATCCAGGTCGAAGCTGACTTCGATCTGCGGCAGGCCGCGGGGCGCGGCGAGAATGCCGTCGAGGATGAAGCGCCCCAGCGACTTGTTGTCTTTGGCCAGCTCACGTTCACCCTGCACGACATGGATTTCTACGGAGGTCTGGTTGTCGGCGGCGGTGGAGAACACCTGGCTCTTGCTCGTGGGGATCTTGCTGTTGCGCTCGATCAGCTTGGTCGCGACTCCGCCAAGCGTCTCGATGCCCATGGACAGCGGCGTGACGTCGACAAGCACGATGTCTTTGTCGATATCGCCGCCCATGACGCCCGCCTGGATGGCGGCGCCGATCGCGACGACTTCGTCGGGGTTCACGCCCTGGTGCGGATCTTTGCCGAAGAGCTCTTTCACCTTGGCAACGACTGCAGGCATGCGCGTCATGCCTCCGACGAGGACGACTTCGTTGATCTCATTCTTCGAGAGCTTGGCGTCCTTCAGCGCCGCCTCGCAGGGGCCGACGGTCTTCGCGATCAGGTTCGCGACGAGAGCTTCCAGCTTGGCGCGGCTGAGGCGCAGGTTGAGGTGCTTGGGGCCCGAGGTGTCCGCCGTGATGAACGGCAAGTTGATCTCGGTGTCCGTGGCCGAGCTCAGCTCGATTTTCGCCTTTTCCGCAGCCTCTTTGAGGCGCTGGATGGCGATTTTATCCTTGCTGAGATCGATCCCCTGGTCTTTTTTGAATTCTTCCAGCAGCCACAGGATGATCTCGCTGTCGAAGTCGTCACCGCCGAGATGCGTGTCGCCGTTCGTGGAGATCACTTCGAACACGCCGTCGCCGAGTTCCAGAACCGACACGTCGAACGTGCCGCCACCGAGGTCGTAGACGACGATCTTCTGGCTATGGCCTTTATCCAAGCCATATGCGAGCGCCGCGGCCGTGGGTTCGTTGATAATGCGCACCACCTCGAGGCCCGCGATCTGGCCGGCCTCTTTGGTCGCCGAGCGCTGCGAATCGTCGAAGTACGCGGGCACGGTGATGACGGCCTTGGTGACCGTCTGGCCGAGGAACGCCTCGGCGTCCTTCTTCAGTTTCTGCAGGACTTTGGCGCTCACCTCCTGCGGAAGCATCTCCTGCCCGTCAATGACGATGATGGCACGGCCTTCCTTTCCTTCTTGTACTTCAAAGGGCATCGACGACGCTTCTTTCTTCACCTCGCCGTACCGATGACCGATGAAGCGCTTGGCCGAGAAGACCGTGCGTTTGGGGTTGGTGACCGCCTGACGCTTCGCAGCGACACCGACGAGCACTTCGTTGTCCTTGAAGGCAACAACGGACGGCGTGGTACGGGCGCCTTCGGCATTCGGGATGACGGTGGGTTCACCGCCTTCGATGACCGCCACGCAGGAGTTGGTCGTGCCGAGATCGATTCCGATAATTTTGGACATAGGGATGAAAGGAAGACATGTGCGGGAGCGCATTCAGCTGCGCCAGTCGAATTAGCACTCAAAAGTTTAGAGTGCCAAGACGGTACCGTCAAGCCACTTCGCCCTGTGTTTCCTCTCCCCCGCCCCCCTCCTCCCCTTCTCCTTCATCGCTCATCTGATCGACGTATTGATGCGCCAGCTTCAGCAAAGCCAGGACGGATGGCGGCTTGATCGCGAAAGCGACACCGCAGGCGTGCTCCTTCCAAATCGCTATGCCACGATCAAGCGTGGCCGGCTGACGAAGCAGCGTGTGCAGACGCTCCTTGTCCTTGGTGGCGGCCAGCAGCGGCGCCATGATCAACGTCACGCACGTACTGATGAAAATTGTCATCTGAGCGACATCGTCGGGCACTTCTTCGTCATCCCCGCCTTCGTCTTTGCTGTCCTTGTCCTTACCGGGTTCTTCGCAGGCACACTCGCCTTCTCCGTCGTCGCGCAGGTAGAAATTCACCACGTCGCGCGCTTCGGCTCTCGCGCGATAGATCGGCGGCACGCGCACGTCACGGTTCTTTCCCTGGATGCTCCGGAGCAACAGCATCTGCTCGTCGAACATGCTGCTATCCTGCAGCGTCTCATGCAGCCACGCATGCAACGCCTCCAGGCTCGCAGGCTTCCGCACCATCACGCTATGCAGAGACAACCGCACAAGAGCAATCGCGCTGTACGTGCGCATTGCGGCTTCACGCTTGGAGCGCTCTCTGTCGGGCTGTGTGATGGCTTCCAGCTGCAAGTTCGCATCCGTCGACAGCCGGCTTGCAAGCAGCGCGCAATTGTCTTCCATCTCGTTGTCGCTCAGTGTCACGTGGGGAAAGGACGGGATCGTACCAGCGCCTCCCCCGCAGGCAAGAAATTTGCCTTATCCGAACCATTTCCACGGCTGTACGAGGCGCGTAAGCGCCGCGACCACCACGTTGCTCTGCTTAGCGACTTCCTCTTTGGTTGTCTGGGTCGAATCGGCGGGTGCAGGATTCGGGTTTTCCGGCGACAGGATGTATGCGCTGCGCGCCGTCTCGATCCGATACGTGCCGTCCGGCAGACGAGTGATGCGCGTGGGGCGGATGGTAAAGTTGCCGAATTGAACCTTCTCTCCCACGCGGAATGTCACGCCAGGTCCGAACTGCGAAGTCGTCGTGTCGCTGATGCCGACCGTGTGTTTCGCTCCCGGGTCGAGATTTGCGACTTTTCTCATCGTCATGCGGCCGCGGCATTCGGTGAGTGGGATCTCGTTCACTTCCTGGGGGTCTGCGGGTCGGGGCTCATTTTCGGGCATATCGGCTGGGCGGAAACAATAGAGTAGTATATCATAAATCGCCCAATAAATCCCATGTTCCTGGACGAAGCCATCATTGAAGTTCGAGGCGGCCGCGGAGGCCGGGGCTGCACCAGTTTCCGACGCGAAAAATACATCCCGCAGGGTGGTCCCGACGGTGGCAACGGCGGCCGGGGCGGCAGCGTGATTTTCGTGGCCGATGACAACGCCGACACCCTGAGCGACTTCGCATCGTGTAAAAAATTCGAAGGACAGCGCGGCGACCACGGCGGAGGCAAGAACTGCGCAGGCAAAGGTGGAGAGGATCTGCTTCTGCCCGTGCCCCCGGGCACCGTCGTCACCGAGATCCTGGAAGACGGCACCGAGCGCCACCTCGGCGATCTGCGCGAGGCGGGTGACCGCCTGGTCGCAGGCAAAGGCGGACGCGGCGGCTACGGCAACGCGCACTTCAAATCCTCCACGCGTCAGGCACCGGACTTCGCCGAACTCGGCGAACCGGGTGAACAACGCCGGGTGAAGCTCGAACTCAAGCTCGTCGCGGATGCTGGTCTCATCGGCTACCCGAGCGTCGGCAAATCGACGCTGATCTCGGTCATCAGCTCGGCGCGGCCGAAGATCGCGGACTATCCGTTCACGACGCTCATCCCGAACCTCGGCGTCGTGGAGATTTCCGAGCGCCGCTACGTCGTCTGCGATATCCCGGGACTCATCGAAGGCGCCAGCGAAGGCAAAGGCCTCGGCGACCGCTTCCTGCGTCATATCGAGCGCTGCGGCGTACTGGTCCACGTGCTGGATACGGGCCGCGCGATGCGCGAGGGCGAAGAGCCGGATCCCGAGCTGCTCGTGGAGGACTATCGCATGATCCGCAAAGAGCTCGCGGCCTACTCCCCTCTTCTGGCGACCAAGCGCGAGATCGTCATCCTCAACAAGACCGACCTGCTCAACGACGAGACGGCTCCGATCGAGAAGGCGCTCAAGAAAGCGGGCATCCCCGTGTTTCTTGCCGTCTCCGCCGGCACGCGCCACAACATGGAGACGTTCATGAAAAAACTCCTGGAGATCGTGCTGGAAGAGCGCAAGCACCGCACGCACATGGAAGAGGAAGAGAAAGAACTGAAGGCCGACGAGATTCCCGTGCTCCGTCCGCACCTCGATGCGCAGGACATGGGCGCGTTCCGTGTGGATCAGGACGCCGACGGCACCATCCGGGTGAAGGGCAAGCGCCTGGAGCAGATGACGGTGATGACCGACTTCGACAAAGACAACGCCGTCCGCCGCTTCATGAACGTCATCGATCGCATCGGATTGCTCAAGTCCATCAAGCGTCTGCGGAAAGATGACGGCATGAAGGTCTACATCGGCGAGATCCGGATTGATACGCATCTGTGAGGCCTGCGGCTTGCGCGGGGCTGGCCAAATACGTAGGCTTGTCGCGTTGTTTGTTAAGCCGTGGGGCAGTAGCTCCCACCTTCGCTCTTACGGAGCTACGGCGGGCAGACAGTTGGCCTAGGACCGCTCGCAAGCGGGCCGTTAGAAAACAAGGCGCGCTGCGCGATGGTTCCGTTCCGATATTTTCAACACCGTGGGGCAGTAGCTCAGTTGGCTAGAGCGCTACATTCGCATTGTAGAGGTCAGGGGTTCAACTCCCCTCTGCTCCACCATCAGGGAATTCAAAAGACGGAAACGGCTTTTTAGGAATTTTGAGGATATAAGCGTTTCTAAGCGAGTTCAAAATCAAGATTCCTGTCCTTATACAATTGTCACCCTTGAGTTCCACGAATGGCTTTGCGTAGCGATTTTCTTGGAGTTCAAAATCTAAAATTTCTAGGCTCGCCTTAGGGCAAGCCAGTTGCAGCTTCAATGAAAAGTGATACTGTGCGTCTTTAGTATGTGACTTATAGTCCGTAGATTTAAAGGATGCAAAAGATACCCTAGAAAAGTGTCTAAAGATAAGGTTTTAAGTAACTTTGGCAAAAATCTAAGAAAGCACCGTGCAGATGCAGGACTTTCTCAGGAAGCACTCGCGGATCTTTGTGGATTGGATAGGACATATATCAGTGGAATCGAAAGAGGCCTGAGAAATGTCTCACTGATAAACATTCATCTCATTGCCGATGCCCTAAATATTTCTGTTTCCAAGCTTTTCTAGTGCCTACAGACAATATACTTACTCGTTGGGATCTAACTGCTGAGGAATTAACTCAAATTATTGATGAAAATCCTAGTTTAAGAGGATTCATGTCGGGGTACGTTGCAGAGTTTCAGTTGAGGAAAAAATTAAAGAAAACAAAGGGAATTAGTAACATCAAAAAATATGATGATCATGACCGGACGAAGAAAAATGATATATCCTTCGTTTTTGAAGAATGTGAGTTCACAATTGAAGTAAAATCATTGCAGACAAATAGCATTCGGCAAAAAGACGGCCTTCCGGTTGCTACTTTTCAATGTGACGCTAGTGACAGTCGAATTGTCGAACTCCCCAGTGGAGATAAAGTTAAGACAACCTGCTTGCTAGTTGGAGAATTCGACATTCTGGCTGTTAACTTGTTTGGCTTCACAGGAAAATGGGATTTTGCATTTGCTGTAAACAAAGATCTACCTAGGAGTAAATTTAGGGGCTATACGCCCAAGCAACAGAAATATCTGCTTTCATCTTCTATGAAAATTAGTTGGCCTTTACAGGAACCTTACACAAAGTCGTTAGAAGAAATTTTATCCGTCCTATCGCGCGCGCGATCTGCACCAGTGGAGATCAAAGAAGACACTAAGGGCGTCTTACATCTTGATAAAGATTAGAAAGTACGAATGATTTTTTCGAGCGTGAACTTGCTTAGCAACTGTACTCATACTCGCACTGTTTTTTCTGACGACTACAAACAAGTCTTTTGTGTAAAATCCTAGTTTCTCGTAATGATTGATTATTTCAATATGGGTTAGCCTTTGCTTGTTAGCGCTAACTTCGTCTTGGCATTTTACGATCAGAATTCCCTTCTTTCTAAGTACTCGATATGCCTCTGCTCCAGCCCTAAAATATAGATCTGTTACTGCGGCATGCCATTTAGGTGCTCCTTCTTCGTATGGTGTAGCCTTAGAGTTCGAATAGGAAGAGCGAAACGCCGCATAAGAACCTGACCCCGCCATATGATTTGTCTTCTTTCTAAAGAGCCCCTCCATGTATGGAGGATCTAATACTACACAATCTAAATAGTGATCGTCATAAGGTAGCTTTCGACAATCGACGCCTGTTTGAATATCCGTAGGAAGCAATTGATATTTCCCTTTTGGCACTTTTTTCCAAAATACTCCCTTTCCGTAAGTAACATCTGCAACTAAAGAGCCCTCAGGCACATGTAGTTTTAGAATATCTAAAAACACGGCATCATTTCCCGAAACAGATGCAGACTGAATTACATCTGAACTTGCTATTCCTCGAATAACTTTTCTCTTTTTTCCATATACCTCATTTAGTGAAGCCTGCACTGTTTCTAAAATTGAATTAACCACGACAGAATTATAATAGTCTTCAGTGGTTTTTGTAAGGCCGCTTAGGAAACTAAGCTGAACAGTTTTCATAAAAGGGTTAGATCGTAGTCGATGTTATGATGGGTGTCAATTCGTACACCCTATCAAGTTCAAAATCGTTCCCCACAGCTCACGTTCTCCTCACTGCAAAGCAAGTTGTGGATGAAATAATACAGCTGATGAGCGTGGGTTAGATCTTGTATGAAGAAAAGATTTCGATACAGTTGTCTACGATGACTCCTGTCCAGTAGCGAGACTGTTGTGAATGGCGTCGGTGATGTACTTTTCCATGGGAAAGGAGGGGGGATGATGGAAGATCTGCGTCAACCACTGTATTCCTCCTTTTCCTCGTGCTTTAGATCCGATCAGGCCATTGCTCGTCAAAAACTGGGGTGTTTTGAGCTAGCAACGTGTCCTACGGTCGGAGGGCTTGCCAGATTCTCCGCATCGCTTCTCTACTCTCTCTCATATACTCCTCGTATCCCTTCTCGAACCAATCCTTTGCCACCGTAGCAAATCCTTCCGGATTCTCCACCCAGCACATAACGAATTCCTCGTATGTCTTAATTCGCCTAGGCGGACGCGGTGGCACTAACGCAACTTCATTATTGTTCGCGCTATCCCAGAAGTCCTTCATCTTCCGAAAGAGCTCCGGTGACGGCGCTGCACCGACTCCTGCTCTCCGAACCCGTTCTTGAATCGTGGCAGCAGATTCTTCAACATGTTGTCGCAAGGCCTCCCATCCCTGCCCAAGATACATAACAAGTTCTCGGTGAATAAGCGGGGCGACTTTCGGCCAGAACTCAACGAATTCGCCGAAGGAACCGATCTCCTCAGGTTCCTTCAGCCTCCAATGAGATCCTTCGGGTTCTCCCGCAACTGCGGACTTGCGTTGTCGAACATATGCACAATAGTGCTGGAAGATCTCGGGCGTCGGCCTAACCTCATATCCTGGCTCTTCTTCTGGGTGAGTATCAGCAGTGTTCATAGTAGTCTCATCCTTGCCTCATTGCTGTCACTAGTCAAGGAACACTACTGGCGCTGCAGTCTTCTTAACCGTTGCACCAATTATTGGACACCCTCATTGCCACAGTGGAGTGGAGGGGTGCTCCTGAGATACAGCAACTCCCGTATGGTGAACGAAGGGGCGGTGGGTACAAGCTCTTTTACTGTTCGTATATCCTACAGATGGAGCCATTGCTGCCACAAGGAAGAGAACGGTGAGGAGGGCGTTACAGAATCATTACCAAGGAAGCTAGGAAGCCAAAGGCAGTTCCCGTCTGTATCAGAGCAAGGGAGGAGGCAGAAATAGAAGCCGTCAGAGATGCTGCGGCAGGGTGGCTACCTATGAATCCGTTGATCCAACTTGGCAGCAGAGTATCCTTGCAGCTATGGGAATTGCTCTTGATCGGTTCATTCTCGATGGGTGTCTCGGTGACGGGGGACTTCCTACGCCCGAACAATGTGCTGATGCCATTCTGAAACCAACGGAAGCCGACCCCCGTGTTTTGAGGTACTTGGAACTCACCCCAGAGTACAAGGAGTACATCCGACGCACCGAAGAGGAAATCGCAGCTCTAATTGAGCTTGGCCGTCGCCTGATGCAACAGCAAATGAAAGGTAAGGGGGCGGAGAATCTCTCGGAGTGAAGTCAAATTCGGTCATTGACCGCATCAGCACCTTGCCGTCATCCTGGCAGTCCGTCCGGTCGGAGGTGATCGGCTATCTCGCCTATATCTTTGGGATTGCCTGGTTGTGGCGGCGATGATCAGGTCTCAGAAAACCACGGTTATGGCGTGATTTGTTGTGCAAAAGACCTGTTCTACATATTCTGTCGAACTCTCGTCATTGACGCGCTTCTCAAGCCGCGGAGATCTTGGTACAGTCTGCGCGCTTCATTGATATTACCGTATGCGATGCGTGGCCCGGTAGCTCATCGCTCAGGGCCGCTGACAAGCGGACCGTCAAAAAACAACTCCGCTCGATCCCTATTCCTTCGCATCATCGCACCCAGTACGTGGCCCGGTAGCTCATCGGTAGAGCGCTGCCCTGAAGAGGCAGGCGTAGCCAGTTCGACTCTGGCCTGGGCCACCATATTGAAATTTCACCCTCCGAAAGCGTCCTTTTGCTCTGTAGTAAGGCAAGTTCTTTCGGTTCGAGCCGAGGAAGGAACCTCTGATGCTCGATGGTTCCCTTTCTCTATCCGGTAATACGGGAGTTTGGCTTCCCGCCATTGTTCTCCGCGATGTTTGTCTGCCGGGAACCACGCTGGTAGCGTCGCGCCATGCTCAGCACGATTCTCCTGGCCGAAGACGAGGCGTTCCTCCAGAGCGCGTTCCAGTTGGCTCTGGAAGACAACGGCGCGATCGTCCACACGGCGATGAACGGCGAGGAGGTCATCCGGCAAATCGATACCCGGGTTCCGGACCTGCTGCTCCTCGACCTGCTCATGCCCAAGAAAGACGGCTACGCGGTGCTCGCGCACATCCGCGAGAAGGGCTACCGGTTTCCCGTCGTCATCCTCTCGAATCTCGAGGGCGAGATCGACAAAGATACATGCCTCGCGCTGGGTGCGGTTGATTACATCGTCAAAAGCGACACCGATGAAGATGAGTTGTGGATGCGCATCAAGCCGTATCTGGACTGAAAGATGACAAGCCCGAGACACGCAAAGGCATCACGGAACTGCCGGATTCCGGCGGCAAAAAGGCCGGCACGCCCAAGCTCCGAGCCTTACTCTTTCCGCCGCACCGTAATGGTACGACGGTCGGACAACCCCCCCGCCCGGATCCCGATCACCGATCGACCCGGCGCCGGGGCCCATTCAAAACGGAAGTCTGGAGCGCGAGCCGTTCCGACATCAACGTCATTCACGAACCACGTTCCTTCCTGCACGCCTTCGGGCGCCCGTGCGCGGAAGATGATCTTCTCGGCGTCATCCGGCACTAGCGGATCCAGCTCGAAGCTGTCGCCGTCCTCAGGCCGCTCGATATGCAGGTCGCTCGTTGCCGCCGAAGACGCCGTGTTGTTTCCGCCACAGAGCGGAGAGACGCGATCCGGAGGTGCGGGCCAGCCATTGTCGCGCGCCCAGGAGCGTACCTCGGGCGGGAAGAATGCGAATGTGCGGCTTACGACGACATCAGCAGGACAACCCGGCCCTGCGAGCAGATTGGTGCGGGAATCGATCTGCAGGACGCGATACACGTTATCCGGTTCGCGCGGCTGCGTTCCGCGGATGAACTTTTCCCTGCGGATTTGTGCGCACGCGAGCGTCGGCACCTTGCCGGACGGACGACAGATATCGGCATCCACGATGTTGGCCGGACGTGCGAACGGTTCGACCGGCGTATCGCGCAGCACGGCTTCCATCACGTCGTGGAAAATCGGTCCCGCGCCCGTGACACCGGAGGTGTCCTTCATCGGCGTGTTATCGGCGTTTCCCACCCATACGCCCACGATGCGCCCAGGCGTATAGCCGATCGTCCAGTTGTCGCGGGAATTGCGCGTCGTGCCGGTCTTCGCGGCCACGGGCTGGTCGAAGTTCAGCGGACCGCCGCGGCCGAATTCGGGCAGACGCGCGTCGTCGTCGCTGAGAATATCCGAGATGAGCCATGCCACGGACGGATCGAGAACCTCGCGCCCGACATGTACGGGATCATCCAGTGTCGCGCGAGCGTCGAGCGTGCGGCCGCTCCGCGCGAACATGCCGTAGGCCTGCGTCAGTTCCAGGAGCGTCACTTCCCCGTCGCCAAGCGTGAGCGCCAGGCCGTAGTGATCCGGGTCCTGCGCGAGCGTCGTGATGCCGCAGGCACGCAGGAACAGCAGCAAGGTGCGCACGCCGACACGTTCCAGCACTTTGACGGCGGCGATGTTGTACGAGTTTGCCAACGCCTCGCGGTACGATACCAGTCCGTGGTAGCCGAAGTCGTAGTTTCGCGGCACGTAGGGATTGCCGTCACCCGTCACAAACTGTGTTTCCACATCGGCGACCGTTGCTGCCGCAGTTTCCCCCTGTGCCAGCGCGAGCGCGTAGGTGAACGGCTTGAGCGCCGATCCCGGCTGGCGTGCTGATACCGCGACGTTCACGGCTCCGTGATTGTCTGTATCAAAATAGTCGCTGCTGCCGACCATCGTGAGGATGTCGCCGTTGCGGGCATCCAGCACGACGACTGCCGCCGAGGTCATATTGCGGTCTTTCAGGCGCTCCAGCTGGTGCGCGACGATGCGCTCGGTTTCGATCTGGAGGGACAAATCCAGCGTCGTTCGCACAACACTCCCCGGTTCGGGCTCTCCCCTCCCCTGCAGCAGCCACTGGACGAAATGCGGGGCGCGGATGGCGGTCTTGTCTGGATGCAGAATTACGGGTGCCGCGATCGCCGTCTGCTCTTCTTCTGTGTCGATGTCTCCGTGCTCGCGCATGGACTTCAGCACGAGGTTCCGGCGCGCGACGGCTTTGTCCATCGACGTGAACGGATCGTAGCCCGACGGCGACTTGAGCAGTCCGACGAGCAGCGCGTTCTCGGCGAGCGACAGCTCGCGCGGTTCTTTGCCGAAATATGTTCGCGATGCCGCGGCGATACCATATGCCTGATGCCCGAAGTACGCCGAATTCAGATACGACTCGAGAATCTCCTCTTTGGTCATCGTGCGTTCCAGGCGCATCGCCGCGTAGGCCTCAAACAGCTTGTAGCCTACTCCTCTCCTCCGGGGGCGCAGCCGCACCCGGACCAACTGCTGCGTGATCGTGCTGCCGCCTTCCACGACGCTCATCGCCTGCAGGTTGTGCAGCATTGCCCGTGCGATGCCGCGCAGACTGATCCCTGGATGATTCACAAAATCCCGGTCTTCCGTGGTGAGCAGTGCTCGAATTGCATTTTCAGGGATCTCGCGCAGCGGCAGGAAGGTCTGGCTGCCCTCGGCCGCGCCGCGCACTTCGTAGAGCAGCGCCCCGTTGCGGTCGAGCAGGCGCGAGGGGGGCGTGTGCTCCGGGCGCATCAGTGCGTCGGGCAGCGGCCAGAAGAGCAGCGCGAGGATGGTCGCGGGAAGGGCGGCGAGGAGGAGCACAGACCATCCCCGCCGAGCCATCCCTGCTTTTTTCAGTTCTGTCATTCAGCGATGCTGAACCAGTGTCCGGCGGTCTGGCCGAAAACTTCCGGAAAGTACATCTCCCAGATGCGGGCCGGGCGCTCGCGGAACTTGCCGGGCGTCGTGGCACGCACGAGATACGTGTACTGATACACGCCTGCAGGCAGTTCGTCCGCGAACAGGAATACGCGATCGTCGCGGAATTCAATGTGGCGGAAGTGCCAAAGGCCGTTCTCCACGTACCAGTTCATCCACGGATTCATGGTGCCGTTTGCCTGTTCCACCACGCGCCTGGCCTCGCCGTCAGGCGAGGTCTTGAGGCCCAGGTCGATCGCCTCCATGCCACCCGGAAGCGGGCTTTCCACGGCCACGAAGTGCCGATCGGCGGGAACCGTCATCGTGAGCGTCACCTTGTAGGTGTTGCCGACGCGCACCGGCGTGCCAGCCGGCTCGGACACGACGGGCGCGATCTCGCGCAGGATGCCCATGCCTTCCTCTTCGGGCGGCAGTTCATCTTTGGTCGAGAGGTACGTCATCTCCAGGTCGTAGTAGAGGCGGCCCGTGCCGTCGAGGCCGATCTTCACGTTATTCTCTTTTCCGCGCAGCAACGTATCGAGCGCCAGGCT
Organism: uncultured Candidatus Peribacteria bacterium; assembly: GCA_964460365.1. Taxonomy (GTDB): domain Bacteria; phylum Patescibacteriota; class Gracilibacteria; order Peribacterales; family Peribacteraceae; genus DAISLF01. The sequence continues at coordinate 14,469 of CAYWPL010000013.1, forward strand.
GACGTCCTCGCGCGTGCGGATGTTGGAGCCATCGAACTTCTTGACGATCTTCATCGCGCCATTCACTTCCGCGCCAGCGGTGAAGTTGCCGTCGAGTTCTTTGCTCAGCTTCAGATAATCCGTGAACGCGATGAGCGTCGCGGCCGTCGACTGCGTCGTGTCCCAGTGACCGTCCTTGCGCGAGGCCAACAGCGTGCGGATCACCTGCGAGACCAGCGGGTGTCCGGGATCGATGCGCAGCAGCGCGCGCAGCACCGTCGCGCTCGTGCGGTCCGGTGTCTGCATCAGAATCGAGTACTTGGATGATCTCTTGTCCTCGAAGTGCGCTCCGCGTGGGTCCACGATGGTGCCGTCGAGGATCTCCTTGATGATCTTCTTCGCGCGGTCGCGCGAGCCGCCGGTGCTGATCTTCTGGAGAGACATCGCGAGTTCCGCCTTAGCCGCCACCGTCAGGTTCTCGCGGCGGTCGTAGAGGTTGTACGCGAGGTTCTCGTCCCCGCGCCCGCTCTCGGCCAGCACGTGCAGAATGTACGCGCGGGTCGCGAGTTCCAGCGGCTCCTCCAGGTTCTGGGCGCGCAGCGTGTCCGTCAGATACTGCGCGGCGCGGTTCATCACACCCTGATCCACGGCGTGGTCGGACTCTTTGCTCAACTGCAATGCAGAGTAGACGTAGGCCGTCAGATACGGGTAACTGCGGTCGCTCTCGGCCCAGTAGCCGAAGCCGCCATCCGGACGCTGGAACGCGTAGAGCGTCTGGAGTCCGTCGGTCAGCTTCTGCTCCAATGTGCTCTTGCTGACGATGTTGAAGGCATCGAATCCCTGCAGGCGCGAGAGCGCGAGAGCCGGCAGGAACGCCGAGGCCGTCTGCTCCGCGCAGCCATACGGGAAGTCCGCCAGGTACCCGAGGCCGTCCGGCAGATACGTCGCGAGGCTCGGCGACACGGTCACGTTGAGTGTGCCCTGCTTGGCATCCTGCACCGAGGGCACAAGCACGTGCTCTGTCACCAGCGAATCCGTGATGCCCGATGTCGCCACCGACTGCGGCGTGCCGTACTCCTCCACGGGGATTGTCTCCTCGATCTGATCACGCGCGCCCGGCGTCTCCGCTGTGAAGAGGAACGTCGCCTTGCCCGGGTTGCCGATGCGCACCGGGAAGTTGAGCTTCACGCTGCCGTCCTTGGTGATCGTCGCCTTCTGGGTTTTCTCCCCCAGGGCAGTGAAGCCCGTGCCCGAGAGCGACACCGTAAACGTCTTGCTGCCATCCAGGTAGTTGTGGACAATCGCGCCCAGCGTCACCTCGTCACCGCGCACCCCGAAGCGCGGGCGGACGGGGCGCAGGATCACCTGCTTGGTTTCCGTGATCTCCTTCACGCCTGCGCCGAAGCGGCTGTCCTTGGTGTTGGCGATCGCCAGGAGCTGCCAAGTCGTCAGGTTGTCCGGGAGTGTGAAGCTGACAGTGGCGTTGCCGGGCGCGTCAGTCATGATTGCCGGATTCCAGTATGCGGTGTCCAGGAAGTTGCCGCGCTTCTTCACGTCCAGACCGCCGCCGCCGCCCTTGGAACCGGGCTTGAAGCGCTCAATCAGGTACGTGAGCGACTGGGACGTGTAGACGCCCAGTCCGTGCTCGGAGTAGAACTCGCGGATGAGGTCCGGCCGCTCGAAGCCCGAGAGTGCCAGCACGCTCAGGTCCACGACGCCCAGCGATACCTCAGCCTGCACGGCTTTCGCCGCGGCATCGCGCACGCGGATCGTTGCGGTGACTTTCTCGCCCGGCAGGTACTTCTGCTTGTCGGTCGAAACCGAAACGGTCAGTTCCTTCGTAGACGTTTCCACCGGGAGACGCACGTAGCCGACGCGGAACGCCGGAGCGCCCGTATCCAGGCCATTCTCGTCGAATGTTTCGCCGTCGCGCGGCTTCACGATCACCACCGACACGTAGGCGTTTGGCACCAGGTCCTCGGTGATTTCCACTTCGACGGGCTGCGCGTTGCTCTTGATCTCCACCACCTGCCGCTTCATCACGTTCTCGCGCTCTACGGTCACAAGCGCCGTGACTCCCTTGCCCTGGAACGGCGTCTTGATCAGCAGCTTGGCCGTGTCGCCGGTCTTGTATTCCGGCTTGTCCGCCAGGACTTCGATGCGGTTGTTGTTGGCGTGCGGCCAGTTCACATACGTGCTGGACCAGACATATGCGCTCGTTGCGGCCTGCGCCGTCCTCCCCTCCCCGTCAGTAACTGTGGCGACGATGCGGTGCTCTCCTCCTTTCTCTACCTTCAGCGCGGCGGTGCCTTTGCCGTTGCCGCCAGTCGTGGCCGAGAGCTCACGGATCAGCGTGTCCTTCGGCTCGTTGTCGTAGTAGTACTCGCCGTCGACACCTTTTTTCTTCACCGTGTTCCAGGTGCGCGAGAGGAGCTTGAGCGTCACCTGCTGGTTGGCCAGCGGCGTGCCGTCGGGCTTTACCGTCACAAGGTCGACGTTCACGCTCTCGCCGGGAGCCACGACGTAATCGGTCGTGCGGATGCCGACGTAGGCAGCGGCCTTGTGCACCGGTACCGAGACGCGATTGGAGACGGCCTGATTGTTTGGATCGGTCACTCCAGCCGAAATCGTGGCGATCTGGCTGACGGACTTGTCGTCGATGGAGACCGGGAAATCGATGCTCATGCGTCCTGCGGCGTCGAGCCGGCCCGTGCCCTGTGTGAGCTGCGAGGTCTCCGGAGCGCAGTCGTACCAGCACCAGGCATCCTCAAGTGCGAACGAGTACCAGCCGTCCGTGTACTTATTGAAGTAGTAATCCGTCAGTTCCACGTTCCACGTAACAGGAGCGTTCGCCAGCGGCGCGCCGAAATAGTACGAGCCCGCAAGGTCGATGCCCACGGTTTGGCGGTTATAGTAATCGTCCGCCTTGGGCGTCAGATCCACGCGATATTCGGGTTTGCGGTACGCAAGCACCGAGAATGCCGGGGAGCCCGAGCTGTAGCCGTTTGTGTCGTCATCCGGCAGCACCTGCACGTTGAAGTAGTACAGACCGAGCGAGGCGTTGGCGTCGACGGGGAAATCGCCGCTGAGCGTGCCATAGTCGCTGAACGTCAGCGTCTTCTCGTACACGTTCTTACCCTCCGGATCCTGCAACGTGACGCGCGCGGTGCGGCCCTTGGCGGGCAGATGCAGGCGCCCGTCCCAGTCCTTCAGGCGGACGATGCCCTTGAAGTGCGCCGTGTCGCCGGGGCGGTACAGCGGACGGTCCGAATACATGTAGATCGACGGGCGGTACTGCGGAGCCGACGGGCTCTGGAAGTCCGACCACAGGCCGAAGTCATTCGGGAACATGCCCTCGTTCCACAGGCTGCTGACGAACGCGAAGTCGCCGTCCTTCTCCGCCGTCACCCAGAATTCAGGACGCCAGTCGTCACGGTTGAGCGCGAGATCCTTGAGCGGCAGTTCGGTTTCGAAGAAGCCTTTGTTGTCCGTCGTGCCCGAGATCGGCGACGTGCCCGTGAGCGAGTGGAACCGGATCTGTGCTCCGGCAACGGGCTCGCCGGTTTGCATGTGCACGGCCCACACCAGTGCCTTCTTGCCCGAGTGCTTGAGGGTCAGCGCGATGTTGGTGAGTGCGAAGTATTGCGTCTGCGTGAGCGGCTGCTTCGTATTCGGATTCACGTACTCCGGCGCGCGGATGTTGATCGCGTAGATGCCGGACTCCGGTTTTCCGGCGAGTGTCTTTTGGAGATCGACGGTTGCCGCGGAGAACTCGTTGCGTTTGGCACCCGTGAGCGGGATGGACCAACTGTGATGCTGCGGAGCCTTCTGCAGATTGGTGGCCGGGACGCCGCTTCGGTATTGATCGCGACGCGTTTCCAGAAATTTCGGCAGATCGAGTTTGCCGACTTCGAGTTCCAGACGGCTGACGTTGACGGCATTGAGGATGTACACCGGCGGCTTGCCGCGCTCGAAGATGCCGAACTCGCCCTGCGATTTCACGCTGACGGCCGGGTCGAGCTCGGGCGTGTCGAAGTGATAGACGAACGGCTCACCCATCGGCTGGCCGAATTCGTCCTGTAGCGCGCCTTTCACGGTGAGCGTGTAGGCCGTGCTCGCGTCCAGGGACGGATAGAAATAGAGCTGACGTCCCTCGGACCACGCGCTCAGTTCCAGGTCGGTGTCTTTCCAGTTGGCGGGCGGGGGAGCCAGCTCGACGCTGTCCCTGAGCATCGCCTCCTTCATCGGATTGCTGAAGTCGATACGAACGCTGCCGTATTCATACACGGCGCTGAGCACGCGCGGCTTGCCCGCGGTCGCGAAACGGACGGCCGCGTCATGGGCACTGCCGAGGTTCCCGAGCAGCCCATGCAATCCGGCTGTGACGCGCACGGTGTAGATCGAGCGCAGTTCCAGCGGTTTCGCCGGTACGACGATCGCGGTGCGGCGGTCGGTGACCTGCCTGCCGTCTTTCGGCACCGTGCCGTACCGGACGGTGGCGATGATGACTTTCTCTCCCGATGGCAGAATGCGCGCGGACGATGCAGCAGCGGACATCGATGTCATGGCCGGGGCGTTCATGGCGGCGGCGTCATCCGTGAGACCGAGGCCGACTGCGGTCGTGCCCGATCCCCTGTTCACGCGTGTCACCTCGACGTGCTTGGCCAGGCTTTCCAGGTCGATATCCTGGTTGAAGCGCAGCACGATGCCGGTTCCCGGTCCCGCGGCATCCGCGCCGTCGGCCGGTTCGGTTTCTGTCAGCACAGGGCGCCGTGTCTCAAATTTCCACGTAAAATCCTTGTCCGTCGTCTCACCATTGGCGGTCTTGATGCCTGCGGGGACAGTCACGGTGTAGAGCGTTGACGGCAGCAGCGCACCGTTCGCCGGGATGAATTCCGCAGCGTGCGTGCCCAGCCAGCGCCAGCGTCCGGCGGTTTCGGGTTCCATCGTCACCTTCCATCCCTCGGGTGTTGCCGGCTGATCGACCTGCGACAGCGCGACGATCGGGCGGTCGAAGACGATGGTGACATGCACGGCGGGGTCGATGTTCACCCCGCCCGGCGCGGGCATGCGGGCAGAGACCGACGGCGTGCCGGATACGACGAAAGTGAAGACGAGATCTCGTCCGATTGGCTGGCCGTCGGCGCCGAGTGCGTCGCGATCAACGGTGAAGCTCAGCCGATCGTCCGGTTCCAGCGGCGTTGTGGGTTTGTAGACGAGAATGTCACCGTCCCAATGCGTTTCCCCCTTCAGACCCGGCGGCACCAGAAGGTGCGCGAGGACGCTCTCTTTGTTCATGTTTTCCGGGAACCGGATCCGGAACTCGGATGCCGCCGACACGCGCTCGATAAACGGTCCAGGGACGCCGGGCTGCATCAGCACGACGGCCACAAGAATAGCTACACACAGCGCTGCGCCACCGGCACAGGTGGCTAGGATTGCCAGGCGGCGGGCGGACAGGGGCTTCGGCGTTTTTTTCATGGAGCGGGTCGGGAAAGAGAGAGATAGAGAGCCCGGTCATTCTACCCGGGGCGGGTTAAAGAGGAATACGAGCGCAATTGTATTTGTTAATATGATGAAATATTGTATAATATATCAAATGCACAACACACACCGTCTCCTGTCTTTTGGTCTCGCGCTCACGCTGCTCGTCGGCATCGCCGACGCGGTCGTTCCGGTGTTCGCCCGTGATATGGCAGTGTTTGATCTCACGCAATCCTCTTTGTCGTCATCCGGAAGAACACGGTCCCGCGTTGCCGCCCTGCGTGTCGAGCGTTTCCAGAAGCGTATCGAGCGCCGCTTCAGCCTGTCCGTGCCGCTGCCCGTCCTGGAGGACGCGCTCGCGACGCTGCGTGATCTGTATCGTCACACTGTGACGGTTTCTTTCGCTGCTGAGGACGGCATCGAAGTTGCGCCGTGGATTATCAGCCTGCAGGAGCATCCTCTCTGGATCCGCGCTCACGTTGGCATGAACTTTTCCTACAGCGTCGATCCGTCCCGCATGCGAGCCGACCTCCGCGATCTGATGCCGGGGGATCTTCCGCGCCCTGTCACTGCCGTGCTCACGGATATTTCTGAAGACCGTGGAGTCGCCAAAGCCGTCACGGATGGCATCGCGAAGCCCGGCTACACACTGGATTTTCTTCAGCTCTCCGACGATCTCGCCGTTGCGTTTACCGCACAGACGCCCACCATCACTGCGCCGCTCGGCCGCGTCGATGCCCCGATAATCAATGCCACCGGCAAGGATTTCGGCCAGCTCCGCCTGCTCGCGCAGGGTCGCTCGAACTTTGCGGGCTCTGGCGTCGGCCGCAAGAACAACGTTCGTCGCGGACTCAACCATGAGATGAACAACACGCTTGTCGCGCCCGGAGAAGTCTTCTCGTTCAATACCGTTCTCCACGACATGCGCGGCGCGCCGTGGGATCTCGCACTCGGTATCTTCAACGGCAACGAGTTCAAGATGGTCCCGGGCGGCGGCATCTGCCAGGTCGCCACGACCGTCTACCGCGGAGCGCTGATGGCCGGCTTCCCAATCCTCGAGCGCGCCAGCCACAGCCTGTTCGTCACCTACTACGAGAAGTACGGCGTCGGCATCGATGCCACGATCTTCCCGAAAGCGCAGGACCTGCGGTTCACCAACGACAGCGGTCACTACCTGCTCATTCAGTCCTACACCGAGGATGACGAAGCCTACGTGAACATCTATGGCACGCCGGATGGTCGCTCGGTCGCCATGGAGGGGCCGTATTTCAGTGTCAACGCTCCGGAATGGCTCCGGGTGAACGGGCGTCCTCTCAAGGGCAACGAGATCGCCTGGGTCCGTCACGTCACGGCTTCAGATGGTTCCGTTCGCGATGAGACGATTGTTTCGCGCTACAGCGGTATTCCGCGTTCCCTGCCCCAGCGCTACGCTTCCCTGTAATAGGAGGGGTTTTTCTGAGGACTGGGTCTTATTGCTCGTCTTAATTTACGGTGCGTCAACCCCTCGATCCGTCAAATGAGATTGGACGGGACAGAGTGGCGTTCCTGTTATGATGCCTGCGGCACACAGCCTGTTTTCTTTTCTTACCCACATACTCCCATGGTCGCGATGAACTCTTCGCCCTCGATGCCTGATCTCCCGCCCTGGTTCGGGTTCCTTCTGGGACTTCTCGGCGGTTTCGCCGTCTCCACGGGCCTGATCGGCCTCGTCATCGGCTTCTCCATGGCAGGTTCGATGGGTGGAGGCACGCGCCCCGTTGCCGATAATGCGGTCCCGAACGCGCCGTCCGCTCCGACTCCCGAGCCGGAGGCTCCCGCCGCGGACGTCGAGCCCGTTGATCCGAAAGAAGACCATATCTTTGGCAACGCGAACGCCAAGGTCACGGTCATCGAGTACTCCGACTTCGAGTGTCCTTTCTGCAAGCGTCACTTCGACACGATGAACCAGCTCCTCAAGACCTATAAGGCCGATGAGGTGAACCTCGTCTTCCGCCACTTCCCGCTCAGTTTCCACGCGAACGCGCAGAAAGAGGCTGAGGCCTCCGAGTGCGCGGCCGAGCTGGGAGGCAACAACGCTTTCTGGAAGTATCACGATGCGATCTTCACCCGCACGACCGCCAACGGCGTCGGTTTCCCGTTGGATAACCTCGTTCCTCTTGCCAAGGAGCTCGGTCTGAACGAGGCGAAGTTCAAGGATTGTCTCGACACGGGCAAGTACGCCGCCAAGGTGAAGGCCCAGCAGGAGTCCGGCATCGCCTCCGGCGTGCGCGGCACGCCCGGAAGTTTCGTGATCAACAACGCGACAAAGGAGTCCAAGAGCGTGTCCGGCGCGGTTCCCCTCTCCGACTTCCAGGCCGTTATCGATCCGATGCTCGGCAAGTAACAGTCCAGGCCAGCGTCACCTCTTCCGATCCCCACTCATGATGCCCTCCCTGAATACGTCCCTGACCGCAGCCGGTCTTACCATCGCCCTCACCGCTCTTACGGCATGCGTGCCGACCCCTCCGGACGTATCCGGAGGGGCGTCGTCGATGAGTTCTGTGATGGCCCAGACCACGTCCTATGAGGGCGTCGTGCAGCGTGCGGGAATCAGTATCTATCAGGAAGGCACCCATCGTCTCTATATGGATGACGGCTCCATGGTGCTGCTCCACAGCTCGGTTTTGGAATTGGATGACTACATCGATTTCCGGGTCCGCGTAACCGGTACGGCGGAGCCTACGGTAGAGGCGGGCGGCACAATTGTGACCGTCCTGTCCGTTGAGGAGCTGGAGAGCCCGTCCTCACAGCCTTCCGTCATTTTGCCCGATGAATCTTCTTCCTCGGCGGAAACCGTCGAAGCCTCCTCCTCGTCCGCAGCGGCATCGATTGCCGCGTCGTCCGTCTCGTCCCGCCGTTCGTCCATCGCTGCAGTACAGTCTTCCGCAGCCCCAGCGGTTGCAGCAAGTTCCGATGCAGGTACGCCTGCAGACGCCAAAACAACTGCGATGGCCAAGGCCAAGGTTGAGGCATCCGTCTTCAGCCAGCAGTACTGTTCCCGCCATGTCGGCTTTTGCATCCCGGTGCACAAGAATTGGTACTACTACTCATTCGGAGCCACCAGTTCCTTTCTGTGGCACGTCGAGGTCAGCTCCGAAGAGATCCAGAACCTCGGTGACGGTCCGCTCATCATCAACCTGGTCGCCGGTGACCTGCCGGATGCCTCCATGGACGGTACAGTGCGGACGCAGGGCGACTTCGTGATCGGCTATCGCGCCTGGACGAACTCGCGTCACTTCGAGATTTCCGCCCCCGCTGCTCTGCAGTCGGCAGTCGACTACATCACGAAAACGCTTTCCGCATACAATCCGGTGACGGAAGGAGGCTCCTCAGCGGCATCGTCGCTGTGATAGAGTGTCTTCCATGATCCAGTTCGCCTACACGGCGAGGAACGAAGACGGCGCCACGGTGCGAGGGACGTTGAACGCGTCTTCTGTTCAGGCGGCCCATGCCGCCCTGCGCGAGATGGACCTCTCCCCCGTCGAGTTGACCGAATCCGGTCCGCGCACGCAGATCCCCGAGCCAAAGCAGTGGAATGTCATCGAGCCCGCCCCGAACGAACTGGTGTCCGCAGCCGTCATCACTGCACCCGAAGAAGCTCCTGTTGTGACAGTCGCGGCACCCGCTGAGGATTACGCGCCGCTCTCGGACACACTGCGCCTTTACGCTGGATGGCTGCTGGCCTGGTACTTCATCATCTTCGCTCTCGGCTCGTACCAGTTCACCAGAAAGCTGCCGTTTACGATCCCGCTGATCGACGAGCTCTTCCTCTCCCCGCTCATCCTCAATTTCGCCTGCGCGGCGTTCTTGTTCCTGCTGCTCTCGGGCTTTCACCGCATGCTCGGGCGCCGGATACTCATCGGCATCCCGCTAATGCTCGTTGGTGCAGCACTGTTCGTGTTGTTTTGGAGTAATTCCTGAAAATGTCGCCCTTCGACGGGCTCAGCATGACAAAAGTGCGTCCCTCGTTACGAAACCCGCTTCGCAGGTTTCTACTCGGGATGACAGAGTTTTACAGTCCGAGCTGCTTGCGGATCTCTTCAGCCTGCGCCTGTTCGTCCTGCTTGGCGCTCTTCTGCACCATGAACGACTGCAGGTCGCGCCAGTCCTCGGCGTGCTTCTGCTCGAGCTTCATCAGCTGGAGGAGGTGCTTGGGGCTGAGTTCGCTGAACTTGCGTCTCTCATCGTCGAGGATCTTCTGAAGCTCGTCGATCTGGAACTGGCTGAGCTTGGGGACGGCCTGGATGATGCGCCACTTCTCATCGCGCGTGAGCGAGATGCTGCCGCGCAGGAGCGTCAGGAAACGCGCCTGATCGAAGGTTGTTTCGGGGTGAGGAGGCACCTCGATTTTGTCGTTGTTAAGCGCATTGGTAATGCTCCCGAAGCGGTAGTCTTTCACTTCTCCGAGGATGCGGATGTCTTCATCGTCGTAGCCCATTTCTTTGGTCGCCACGACGCCCACGGGCGGCGGGGGCGGACCGGCATCCTGACCGATGGCTGCGGCGTCGTCTCCCTGACCAGCACCTGCACCTACTCCCTGGCCCGGAGGCGGGGGCGGCGGCGTCGGAGGTGCTGCAAAGACCTGCGTCGGATCCAGCCCACCAGCGGGGACCGGGTCGCCCGGACGGGGAGGAGGATTGCCGCCGGTGGTCTGCTGAGGGTCAGCCATGCGTAAAAGAAAGAAGGGCGTCAACTAGTGTAGCAGTCGCCCTTCCTTTGACAATGGGATCCGGCTCTCAGTCCTCAATTTTTGATCCTATACGGCGCACAGAGCGGCAAGTTCGTCGGGTGTCCCTCCGCAGCAAATGCCGATAATACGCACGCGGGCATCGCGGGTCACCCCCCGAAGTGTTTTCCAGGCTCTGTTGGATGTTTCCAGCACCCGGCGTAGCCGCTGGAACTCTTCGTCTTCGGGACCACTTCGGGACTGCTGGCTCAGCTGCAGGAAGCGTTTGGATACTGCGTCGTCGGCGATCGCCGCGCTGTTGGGATAAACCGCGGCGAATGTCGAGTCTTTTTCGGCTTCCACGGCGCGTATGGCGTCATCGGCACTGATGCAATTCACACCGACTCCGACGGACAGCTTCCCGCGAGCGACGGTCGCCAGTAGATCCAGCACCTGTTCGAACGTCAGATGACGGTAGGCCGGATCGGGCACGCGTCCGCCCGGCGCTTCAAACGAACAGATCACTTCTTTCGCGCCCACGCGGACGGCCGCCTGAATAAGCCCGGTCGCCTCATCCACGTAGCGGCCGGCCTCCAGCAGAAAACGCTCGACACCGGCGCGTCGCAGAGCGAATAGTTGCGGTGCATGGCGCTCCAAAGCGATGGAAGAAAAACCTCTGATTCCCGCCAACGCGTCATCGTCTTTGCCGGAAGAATCGGGCAGCGTCGCAACGCTGCCGTAGAGCGGCAGACCGTCAAATTCCTCTGCGGCGAGGCGCGCGGCCTGCTGGTTCCAGTATGTGTGTGTTTCGCTGAATTCCGGTTCGGCGCTGAGACCGCGTTGGTTCGCGCCGTAGGTCGGCGTCACGCCGACAGTCGCGCCGGCGGACCGGAACGCGCAGAGAATCCGGCGAATGTTGTCACTCTGTCTTTCGTGGAAGAGTGTGGCGGTTGATGTGCGGTGAAGTCGTTGTGCTTCGGATCCAAACGGGCCGGTGAGGATGTCCGGATGATGCGAAGCACTAGCATTGATAGGCATGATGGGGAGAAAAAATGCGGATAAAAACTGTCAGAGGGGGAGACAGTTGCCGCATGAGCATGCAATCGGTGCGGAGATAGAGGATGTAGAGGCGCATGTGGCGGGCAACGGATAGATACAAAAAAAACCCCGGACGAGCGAGGGTGGGAGGGATCGTGGTTGCTGACGGTTCAGAACCGGGCTCCGCCTCGCTGAGGGGTCATCATCATCTCCATCATCATGCAGGTGGCGCTGTGCCGGTAGGCCATGCGCGCGAAGAATACTATCGCGGGAACCGCGCAAGCAAGATCATCACAATGCGACATGTAGAAAGCTCTGACAGAAGCCAGAATCAGTGTGCAGACGCCGTGTCGAAACTGCCGCTTTCGGTGAGATGCAACGTCTTTTCGGCCGCCTTGCGGGCGCGCGCGATGAGTTCGGGCTGGAGCAAGCGTTCGAGTGCCATGTCGGGCAGCCCGCTCTGGCGCAGTCCGTAGATCTCGCCCGGTCCGCGCAGCTTCAGGTCAATCTCGGCGAGCATGAATCCCGAGTCGTGTTCTTCCATCGCCTTAAGCCGCGGCGAGCTTGCCTGGCTCTGTTGTGTGGTGAAGAGGAAACAATGGCTCTTGTCGTCACCGCGCCCGACGCGGCCCCGAAGCTGATGCAACTGCGAGAGGCCGAAGCGCTCGGCGCCTTCGATACAGATGATGGTCGCGTTGGGCACGTCGATGCCGACTTCGATGACCGAGGTCGACACGAGAATGTCCTGCGATTTATCACGAAACGACTGCATAATCTCCTGCTTTTCGGCAGGTTTCAGCTTGCCGTGGAGCATCGCAATGCGGCGGCGTGGAAATGCTTTTGCGAGGCGCACGACCTCGTCCTGCACGTTGCGTACTTCATCCAATTGCTCACTTTCGCCAATCAGCGGACAGATGACGAACACTTGCCGTCCGGCGTCGATTTCACGGTCGATAAAGCGCTCAACCGTGTGACGTCCGGTCGGCGGCACGACTTTGGTGACGATCGGCTGGCGGCGTCCGGGCTTTTCCAGCAGCACCGACAAATCATGATCCCCGTAGGCCGTGAGCGCGAGCGTGCGCGGGATGGGTGTGGCGGTCATCGAGAGAAAATGCGGGCTGCCCTTCTCGCGCAGACGTTCGCGCTGCAGAACGCCGAAGCGGTGCTGTTCGTCGACGATCACCAGACGCAGGTCGCGGAAGCGGACCGTCTCCTCGATCAACGCGTGCGTACCGATGACAATGTCGGTCGTGCCGGCCGCGAGGCGGCGCTTGATCTCGTCGGCTTCCGAGCGCGGAGTCGAGCCGGTGAGCAGCGCGACGGACGGCATCCGGAACTCTCCGGCCTTGCCAGGATTTTTTTGCAGGTACGAATGGAAGGTCAGCAGCAACCGCGTGACGCCTTCCAAGTGTTGGCGCGCAAGCACTTCGGTCGGCACCATCAGCGCGCACTGTCCGCCGTGACGCAGCGCATTCGCCATGACGGCGACCGCCACGAGCGTCTTCCCCGAACCTACGTCACCCTCCAGCAGGCGCGACATCGGCTGCGGTTTCTCCATGTCCCGCAGAATTTCGTAAATTGCGACTTTTTGGCTTCCGGTAGGAGTAAACTTGAGGGACGAAAATAGCGCGCGGATCAGCTCGATATCCATCGGCGTGCGAAGCCGCTCCTGCGCCCCGCCCTGCCATTCCAGCTTGCGCTCGAGCGCCTGCCGCTGGAGATCGAACATCTGCTCGAATCCGAAGCGCGCGACCGCCTTCTCCACCTCTTTCGCGCTCTCCGGAAAGTGCAGCGCGCTAATCGCGTCGGCGCGCGAGGGCAGTTGTTCGTCTCTCAGGACGTCAGCGGGCAGCGTTTCCGGCAGCTGCGCAATCGCTGGACGCACGAGTTCCATCTTTTCGCGGAGCCAGCGAGTGCTGATGACGTCGTTCTGTGGATAGATCGGCACGAGGCGTCCGCCATGCACGAGCGGCTTGCCGCCTTTCTCGAACTGCGGACTCTGGAACTGCACTTTGCGTCCGTTCTCGTTGAGCTTCCCCGTCAGTACCACCTCCTCGCCGTCCTTGAGCATGCGCTTGATGTGCGGCTGGTTGAACCAGATTGCCTCGGCGGTGTCGCCGTCTGTATCAATGAAGCGCGCCGTCACGATCTGCTTGCCGTGGCGCGTGCGGATCAGACGGATCTGATCGACCATTCCGCGGATCGTCACTTTGCTTTCGGGCGGTGCCGTAGCGATTGTCTGCATCTGGCTCAGATCCTCGTGCGATCGCGGCAGGTACAGCAGCAGATTCTCAACCGTCCTCAGGCCCATCGCCTCCAGAGCCGAGAGGAAGTTCTCGGTGGTGCGCAGGACGTCTTTGAGGGGGGTCGAGAGGATCACCCCGGCAGTATACCCACGACGAGAGCCGCCCCGTCTTTTTGGACAAATTTACCGGAGTATTGCATTGTACTTATGTGAGCGAGGTTCCGTCACGCATCGGCGAACCGATTACCGTATCGAACGCGCGCGGCAGAGTACTCAACGGAGACCAGGTCCGGGTCATGCCCGCTATGCTCGGCGATGCGGCGCCCGAGTTCGGCGCACCGGTGCTTCTGGAGGACATCCGGAGACGCAACGCGCATATTCTTGTCGCCATCGTCCGCAGTGAGGATCGTCCGTGCCCTCTGGTTCCGGATGCGTCTCTGCTGCCCCCGGACGCGCAATACGTCATCCGGCAGGTCCGTTCGCACGCTGACACGTTACTCGCGTGCTGCCAGGCGATGGCAGGCCAGCTGGAAGCCAGAAGCCCGGACTCCCGAATCCAGGACGAACACGGTTTGCGCGGGGATCTTTGCGATGTCGCTCGTGTTCTTCAGGTATGGCCGGTCTACTCGGAGGGCGTGCTGTATCAGGTTCTGATTAACCGGGGTCTCTATGCTTTGGCCTTCCCGGAGCCGTTGGATGTCCTTATTGCAGACGCCAATGTGAAATCTGAAAGCTATCGCATGGCTGTTCTGACACTGGAAAGGGCCATCCTGGCAGAGATGTAGCGCGCAGTGGCAAAAAATGCCCGAAAATGCTATACTGCAGGGAGATATGGCAGATTTCGCCTCCTCCATCGCGCAACACGCAAATCTTTCCGAAGATCAGCAAAGGAAGGCCGGCCAGGCCATCGGGTCCGACATGGATGACGAGCACAAGAACTATCTCGCCATCGTCATCGGGATGCTGGACCGCAAGGAGATCGATGTGCAATCCCCCCAGACGCTGCTCCGGCGCGAAAACTACGACAAGCTCGATGAGCTGTCCCGTGGCATGGTGGATGCGGCGTTGGTCAATCTCGCCGACCAGCTTCGGCAGATCGAGAACTTCTACCGGTCCAAGGACACCCCCAACGCCGCGCCCCAGTTGCAGACCATGATCGAGCACCTGTGGCAGATGAAGAGCCGTCTCGAGACTAAGTACGGCGACGTCTTCAAACTCTGATCCCCTTCCCCTATTTGTATGGTAGATCGCATTGAGATTCAGCCCAAGAAGCCCGGGGAGAACAACGACGCCGTGCCGCCGGCACCGGGTGAGCAGGCTCTCGGCAAGCTGCGTCAGGAGGTGCAAAAGAAAGACACTGCCAACAAGCTCGGACAGATCGCTCAACAGCTGCAGAAGGGCGCGAAGCAGGAAGCCGAAGAGTTCATCGCCGCGAACACGCCGCTCGTGCAGGAGCGCACCGAAGTCGTCGACGCGACCGCTCAGCAGCTGGAGAAGATGCAGGCCGACCTCAAGATCGAGGGGGCTGGCGGACAGGGCAAGTGAGCCTCAGTCCGGTGTGATCCAGCGGATGCGCGCATCGGGGCGCCACCATGTCAGCTGACGTTTGGCGTACTGACGGCTTTTTACGGCGATTGCTTTGGCCAGCGCGTCTTCGTCACCGTCGTGTTCCAGATACTCCAGAATCTCCCGGTAGCCGTGGCTCTTCATGCCCGGGTCTTCCGCCGAATAGCCTGCATCGCGCAGCGCCCGTACTTCATCGACCCAGCCACGTCTTAGCAGTTCCGGCACGCGTGATGTGATACGTCGCTGCAGTTCATCGCGTGGACGCTCGATGCCCAGCATCAGCACGTCGTAGGGTACCTCGCCGGTGCGACGTGCAACCGACGGCTTCTCGCCTGTCGTTTCCATGATCTCCAGCGCGCGGAGCACATAGGGCTTGTTGGCGCGGTCGAATGCCGCCGCCGTCTCCGGATCGGCTTCCTGTAATCTCGCATAGAGCGCTGCGCCGCAATCAGCGTCGTATTCCTGGGACAACCGTTCGCGCACGCCCGGGTCCGCGGCAGGCGCGAATTGCAGGCCATCCGTGACGGCGCTGACGTAGAGCATCGATCCTCCCACCAGCATCGGTACGTCGCCGCGCTCATGGATGTCCGTCATCGTCTCCACCGCACGATCGCGGTACCACGAGGCTGTCAGCTCCTGATCGGGGTTCAGCAGGTCGAGCAGATGATGTGGAATGTCCTGCATTTCCTCCCGCGTGATCTTCGCCGTGCCGATGTCCATCCCGCGATAGAGCTGCCGCGAATCGGCGTTGAGAATCTCGGGCGTCCTGCCCGCGTCCCGCAGGGCGCGCGCGAGCTCGATGGAGTATGCGGTCTTGCCCCCGGCTGTCGGGCCGACAATCGCCACGAGCGGCAATCGGGCCGTCTGCAGGAACTGCAGGACGCCGGTGGTGGTGGCGGGATTGGTCAGAAATAGCGCGGAATTGAGCCAATTTCACCACATTCCATGGAGCGTGCCTAGTGTCCGGCCGCTCCGAATATCCGTATAATAGAAGCGACATATCCAACCGTCGTTGGGGTCGTTTCTTCCCACTTTCCCTCACATGCATCCCCAGATCCAGTCCATCGCCTCGCGCATCTCCCGCGGTCAGAGCATCCAGAACTTTATCGTCCCGACCGTTATTGAAAAGACGCAATTCGGCGAGCGCGTGTATGACATTTACTCTCGTCTTCTGGAGGAGCGCATCGTCTTCCTCGGCACCGCGATCAACGACGACGTCGCCAACGCGATCATCGCCCAGCTGCTCTTCCTGGAGAAAGAGGACGCCAAGAAGGACATCACGCTCTACGTGAACTCCCCGGGCGGCCAGGTCACCTCGACCCTCGCGATGTACGACACGATGCAGTACGTCCAGCCCGACATCTCCACGGTCTGTCTCGGCATGGCGGCCTCCGGCGGCGCGATCATCCTGATGGGTGGCGCCAAGGGGAAGCGCTTCGCGCTGACGCACAGCGAAATCATGATCCACCAGCCGCTTGGCGGCACGGAGGGCCAGGCGACCGACATCGCGATCCACGCTGAGCACATCATCAAGACCAAGAACCTGCTCAACGAGATGATCGCTCTGCACACGGGCCGCAAGATCGACCAGGTGAAAAGCGACACTGAGCGCGACAAGTTTATGAGTGCCAAGGAGGCTCTCGCCTACGGCCTCATCGACCGCATCGTGACGAGCCCGAAAGTCGGCAAGTAAGCTGTTTGAATCGTATTGAAAAAGCCTCTCCGGCCGGAGAGGCTTTTTTGTTGTCGTCATCAAGCCATCAACTTGGTCTTCTTCGTGGCCGAGGGCATGGCCGGGGTCGCGGCAGGCATCGCTTTGCGCATTCCGCAGGCGCAGGCACCCGTCGGGCAGCCGCAAGCCATGGTGGAGCCGCAGCAGCCGCACCAGTTCTTCATGACGAACATGAAGACGATGAGCCAGACGAATCCGTTGATCGCGGCAGCCATCGACTGGTCAAGCGGGGCGCCGGTCATCAGGGATTTCAGCAACATGCCGGCGGGGATAGACGCGAGTGCGAGACCAGCGGTCCAGGCGGCCAGAGTCGGCATCATGCCGAGCGTGAGCAGGACTCCGCCGACGATCATCAGGGCAATGTAGATATAGCCCCAGAGCATGCCGAGCGGCGTGAGGAAGCCGAGACCGTCCCCGACGTAGCCGGAGAACTGCACGGGCGTCTTCAGGTGGATGATGCCCATGAAGAGTACGCACAAACCGAGCGTGATGCGCAGGAGCATCGACGCGACTTTCTTGGGGGGCATGTCGCACCCGGGTAACTGCATCATACGGAGAGAAGGGGGAAGGAACACCCGCATTCTCGCAGCAGCCGGATCAGGCGAAAAGCGATTGCTTCATGTTTAATGGCATATGCAAGCCGGATACGGCGCCTGTATGATCGCTCTATGTTCGAGCTTCTGGGGACGACGCCGATCGGCCGGCGCGGCCGTCTGACCACCGCGCATGGCAGGATTGAGACCCCTTTTTTCATGCCCGTCGGCACCGCGGGTGCCATGAAGGGCCTGACGCATGAGGATCTCCTCTCGCTCGGCGCGCAGATTCTGCTGTGCAATACCTACCACCTGCACCTTCAGCCGGGCGAGGACATCGTCGCCGAAGCCGGCGGCCTGCACGAATTCATCGGCTGGAAGAAGCCCATCCTCACCGATTCCGGCGGGTTCCAGGTCTTTTCCCTGCGAGGCATCAGCGACATTACGGAGGATGGCGTGCACTTCCAGTCGCATTTGGACGGCAAAGCCCTCTTCCTCGGGCCGCGCGAGTCCATGCGCATCCAGCACACCCTCGGCGCGGACATCATCATGTGCTTCGACCAGTGCCCGCCTTCGACGGCACCGCGCGCCGATCAGGAGGATGCCGTCCGGCGCACGCTCGCCTGGGCCGCGATCTGCAAAGAAGAACATATGCAACTCTGCGAAAAGACCGGGGAGCGCCCCATGCTTTTCGGTATCGTGCAGGGTGGACTGGAACCGGACCTGCGCAAGCGCTGCGCCGCCGGGCTCGTCGCGATCGGGTTCGATGGGTACGCCGCAGGAGGCCTCGCTGTCGGCGAAACCGAAGAACAGATGCTCGAGATGCTGTCCGTTATCTGCCCCGAATTGCCCGCCGATCAGCCACGCTATCTGATGGGCGTCGGTCGGTTGAATCAGATCCGCGATGCCGTTGCTCTCGGCATCGACATGTTCGACTGCGTGCTGCCGATGCGCGAGGCGCGCCACGGCAACATTTACCTGCAGAACGGCACGAAGATCCGCATCCCCGGGGCGTCCTTCGCGCACGATCACTCGCCTATCGATCCGGATTCCCCTTCTGTCCTCAGTCGCACGCACCACAAAAGCTATCTGCGCCATCTGATCCACAGCGGTGAGCGCCTTGGGGAAACAATCGCCTGCCTGCAGAACCTCGGCGTCACGCTCGATCTCACCCGGCGGCTGCGCGCGGACATCGATAAAAAGCTCGATCGCTGACTCCGTCCCCCTGACTTACACGGCGGTGATCTTGGTGACTTCGATCTGCGTGTAGTGCTGGCGGTGACCCTTCACGCGGCGGTAGCGCTTGCGGCGATGGGCTTTCACGACGCGGATCTTGTCCTCGCGGCCGGTGCCCAGGATTTTCACTTCCACGCTGGCCCCTCCCACGAAGGGGGTGCCTACCGTCACTGCATCGCCATCGGCGACGAGCAGGACCTTGTCGAAGACCATGCTTTTGCCCTCCTCCGATTCCAGCAGAGGAACGCGCAGCTTGGTGCCTTTCTCGACTTTCTCCTGCGTGCCGACGATATCGACGATTGCGAACATTGCCGCAGGAGTCTACGGAAAGGACGGGGACCGGGCAAGGGGAAATACGACCCGCCGGTCGACTCACCCACCCCCCCCTCCGGGATGAACCCCCCTCCCCGTCCCTGCCGATGTTTTTCCGTTCCAAGAGCCCCGCCGCCTCCGATCGTCTCTCTTTGAAGCGACGGGCCCGGCTCCCGCTCAGACGTTCTATCCGCAGGGTCTGTCCATCTTGGCATGATCCTGTTCGGCGCCGCAGTAAGGACTCGTAACCGATATCGGTAGGTCGCAGAACGTTCCGAATTGATCGAATTACAAAAAAAACACGCATGAAGAAATTCAAACTCCCCGAACTCTTCAAAATTCAGGCACCCGAAATCGAACGCTGGCCGCGTCGGGTGCCCATGTTGGCTGGGGATAGTGGACGACTTCCGAACCGCAAACTGGTTGGATTTGGTCAAATATCCCGAGATAGTCATACAGCAGGTTCAGCAATTCTTGCAGATGGTCTAAGAAAATCCATAACATATTCAGGAAGGCCATCTGGTCTGCATGGCAGGCATCCGATTACCCTGACCGTGACTGCGTTGCCTTGCTTGTACGTTGCTTGGAGGGAAATGGTACGCAGGTCGAAAAACATGAAGCATAACGAACCATAATCCCGTACCAACAACGTTTCCTCATATGTTAAGATGGGCAACCTATGAGTAAATGCGGTCGCTGTAGCAGAGAGTTCGAGGGATTTCTGAATTGGAATTGCGACTTGTGCAGGAGTACGGAAAAGGAACAGGAAGAAGCGCGGGAGGAGCGGGAGGAAGCGCGGGAAGAAGCACACGATCGGGCTGAAGCCATGCTGAAGCAGGCCGATGAGGATCATGAGGAATTACTGCACGAACTTGCCGATTCTCGCGAAGCAGCCCGCGAAGACCTCGTCGAGGCGACACTCTTTCTGGCAGACCAACGGAAAAACCCTGGCGACTATGACTGTCCGAGCTGCTGCTACAAGACACTCAAATACTGGGCCTCACGCTGTCCGACGTGTCAGGCAGATGTGAAGGATGAGTATTGGCAGAACATTTACGCGGACAAAGAGCGAATGCGCCTCGCATTGAAAGCTGCGGAGAAGGAAAGAGATGCAGAGTGGGAACGCGGGGCACCTGCGCGGGCGTCAGCTGCAGCACAAACGGCGCTGGAAATGGCAACGCTCAAAAAAAATATGCATCATTGGAAACTATTTCGGTTCGCGTATTTGGTGTATCTGCTGCCGCTCTTGGTATTGGGAACAGCTGGTTTTTGGTTCATTGGTAGAAAAATAAGTCATGCTGACATACTGATCGCGATCACACCGGTGACCAATTGGTGGTGGACATGGAATGGTCTTCAGTCAGTCGAGCGCGCCCCTATTTTTTATAGTTTTTGCTTGTGGAACACATTGGGACTCACTGTACTCGTGGTCACATACCCGATGCGAAAGGGATGGAACAATCTTTGGGGTTTGTTTTTCTTTTACCTACTACCTTTATTCGTGTGGTTGGAATTGGAACTAACTCACCTTAACGCGAGCAAGTACGACCTGATCGCTGCAGTATTGCCGTGGGGCAATTGGCTCTGGCTGCTCAGGGTGGCGCTGTTCAACGAAAAAGGTAACACCCTCGTCATGATGAGCGACGGTGGCATACAGAAAAGTTTCCTCATTCTCGTGAGTGTCATAGGCTGGATCGTGGTCGGACTGGTGCTGAGTACTTTTTTGAATAAGAGAACGAAACAATGGTAGCGCTACTTATTGCATGAACTCACCTTCGTGGATGCAACAAACGCGAGGATGCACGCCACGAGGCAGTAAATGCCGAAATTCATCACGTACGGGAAATTCGGAGGCATTGTCGCATACGAAAATGAATTATTCGGATTCCACACTCCAGGCAAAGAATTGGGTAGCCAAACGAACACAAACAGAAAAGCTAACACAATACCACTCCCCACTGTTCCTATGAGCATCAAAATCCGTAATAAGAAAAGCCCATCCCGAATATGTTTCAACATACGGTCATCATAAATCTATCTGTAGCACGAATACAAGATTAGTGGATACTGTCGACCTTTTCTTGATGAGGCGGACGTCGGATTTGGGAGTACGGGAAGACGAGGCGGAGTGGATAGTTCGCTGCATAGGTTTATCATGTGGGGATGATGCACGTGGTTTTGAATGTGAGAACGCAGCGTCTCCATGTCGTATGGGCTGCCGAGGAAATGCGTGTCGTATGCAAAGAGTACGCTGTGCTTTCGCAGGACGCTGCGCTGGAGCCTTTTGCATATTTTGAACGTCATCGGAGCAGGTTCGCCTCCGTAAAAATCACCTGAGCCTATATTATGTCTTGCATGAAGCCCTCCCGTTCTCGTCGTCGGCTGTTTCACGTAACAAGCCCCGCCAACATTCCCGCAATCGTCAGAGGCGGGATTTGTGCAGTCGTGGTCTGAAGAGCTTCGCTCTGTTCGAGGTCAATCCAGCAGGCATCACATCTGAACTTGAAAGTGATAGAGTGGCTGAATTGACAGCAAAACATCAGTTCATATAGCTAAACCAACATAGTTTGTCATACCTTCTTCTGAGAGTATCCTTGTCG
>CAYWPL010000014.1:0-34635 GCA_964460365.1 uncultured Candidatus Peribacteria bacterium
TCAAGGTCGGCACCATCTCGCTCAACCTCCAGAAGATGCCGTACTTCACCCGCGTCGGTCGCGCCGTCTACGCCCTCGACCCCAGCAAGAAGGGCGCCTGAGACCCCCTCCTATCGCATTCAAAGACACCCGGACAACCGGGTGTTTTTTTGCTGCCAAACAGGGTTTTCGGGGGTATTCTGCCCGGCATGAAACGCTCTCTCCTGCTCCCGTTCGTCTGTCTCGCGCTCCTGTCCGCCTGCGGCACCCCGCCGCCCGTGGCCATCCCCGAGGGTGTGCAGCGCGTGTCTGGCACCCTGGAGCGCGCCGAGCTGTCCCTCAGCCGTCGCGGCACCCATCTGCTCCGGCAGCAGGGCGTGGCACTGTATTTCGTGGAGAGCTCCCAGGTGAATCTGCGGATGCAGGAAGGCCGCGATGTGGAATTGCAGGGCACTGTCGAATTGAACTCCGATCCGAAAGAACTCCCCGTCCTCGTCGTTGACCGTGTGCTGCGCGGCGCCGAAGAGGGTGTGAAATCGTGGACTGTGACGTCGCTCGGCGTGTCGCTCGATGCGCCCAAGAGCTGGCAGGGCACGGCCGAGGCCAAGTCGATGCGCTTCACGCGTTCGGGCTCCTCGTTGCCGATTCTTCGCGTCTTCCAGGAGAGCAGCGCCGACCTGACGTTCGACTGGGCCACGCTCAAGGCCGCCACTGGCAGCGAACTCGTTGTCGAGCCGGTTGTCGTCGACGGCCATAAGGGCGCCAGCGTCTACAGTGCGCAAAAGAAGGCGATGAACGTGCACATCGATCTCGGGCAGGCGGCCGCCGGGCGTGTGACGCAGCTGCTGCTGACGCTGGAGTTCCAGTTGGATCCCCGCGTGGACCCGGAAGTCGAACTGCGTGACTTCAAGCGTATCGCACAGTCGCTGCGCTTCGGTCCCTCCAGCCGCGCGTCGTCGTCTGCTGCGGCGGGCAGCGCCGCCTCCGCAACCGGCTCCGCGGACGAGGGCAAGCCCTGCGGCGGTCCCGCGGGCGTGCTCTGTCCGGTCGGCCTCTACTGCCAGATCACCGACGTCGTCTCGAACATCGGCAAGTGTAAGAAGATCTGATGCGCAGGCGCCAACCGTCGTTCCCTGTCACGTGAGAACGTGATGGGTGTACGATAATACACCACTATTCTCTCTGCGCTCCGGCAAGGTGCTTTTTTTGACCGTTTTTCGGTCATCGCTATTCTTCGAGTGTACTTACGTACACCACAGGTCCGCGCAGGTACATCCTTCACTTCCATTTTTCCCCTCCTCTATCATGGCCAAGTCCGCTTCCCCCGCCGCAGTCATGTCCGCGAAAACCGATCCGTCCGATGTCAAAGCCGATCCGAAGTCCGATGCCAAGAAAGACGGCACCGGCAACGCCAAATTCGATGCGATCAAGAACGCCCTTCTGGAGATCAAAAAGAAGTACGGCGACGGCGCCATCATGGAGATGGGCGACACCTCCAACGTGCATATCGAGAAAGTCTCCTCCGGCTCCATCGCGCTGGATATCGCGCTGGGCGGGGGCATCCCCAAGGGCCGCATCATCGAGATCTTCGGTCCGGAATCCTCCGGCAAGACGACGCTCGCGCTCCACTGCGTCGCCGAGGCGCAGCGCGCCGGCGGCCGGGCCGCCTTCATCGATGCCGAGCACGCCCTCGATATCCAGTACGCCAAGAAGATCGGCGTGAACGTGGATAACCTCCTCGTCGCCCAGCCGGACAACGGTGAGCAGGCCCTGGAGATCTGCGAGACGCTGGTCCGCTCCGGCGGTGTCGACATCATCGTTATCGACTCCGTCGCGGCCCTCACGCCGCAGGCCGAGATCGACGGCGCCATGGGCGATTCCCACATGGGTCTGCAGGCTCGTCTGATGAGCCAGGCGCTCCGTAAGCTGACGTCCATCGTCAGCAAGACCGGTTGTTCCGTCATCTTCATCAACCAGATCCGCATGAAGATCGGCATCATGTTCGGGAACCCCGAGACGACCACGGGAGGCAACGCGCTCAAGTTCTATGCCTCGCTCCGTCTGGACGTCCGTCGCATCGACAAGCTCACGGAGAAGACGGCCAAAGACCTCTCCAACGAAGGCCAGGAGATCGTCGGCAACCGTACCCGCGTCAAAGTGGTGAAGAACAAAGTCGCTCCCCCGTTCCGGCAGGCCGAGTTCGATATCCTCTACGCGAACGGCATCAGCAAGCATGGCGAGATCATCGATCTTGGCGTGAAGTACGGCATCCTGGAGAAATCCGGCGCGTTCTTCCGCTACGGCGATGAGACGCTGGGGCAGGGCCGCGAGCTTGCCCGTCTCTTCCTGATTCAGAATCCCAAGATCACCGACACGATCGAGAAAGAAGTCCGCAAGGCGGCCCTGATTGACTGACACTGTGTAGCATCCGCAGCGGGGGTTCCGGCTCCCGCTGCGTTTGTCTGTGCATAACGCCCAGCGTAGAATCGCGCCGATGATTTCCGCTCCGCTCTACGACGGTCACGGCTGGACGATCCGCCTCGAAGAAGCTGTTCTGCCCGATGGCAGGCGCAAGACGGTCGCGCGCGCGAAGTCCTGCGATACGGTGCACATTCTGGCATTTCCGAGGCCCAAGACGGTTGTGGTGCTGCGCGAATACCGTCCGCACTACGGCAAATGGGTCTGGATGCTGCCGAGCGGAAAAGTTGATAAGGAAACCGATGTGGACGCTGCGGCTCAGCGAGAGTTGCGCGAAGAAACCGGCTATCAGGCCGCAAATATCAAGAAATACTGCGTCTGCCGGCATACGGAGCGTGTGGATTACGCTTGTCACCTGTATATCGCCACGGATCTCACTAAAGCGCCTCTGCCGCAGGATGCAGCCGAGATGATCGAGGTCCACGAACTGCCGTTTAATGAAGCGCTAGATAACATGCTCTCCTGTGACGGCACCGTGCATACGGTTAGCGCCTTCGGGTTGTTGCGCTATATGCGGGAATGCGGTTAAGAGAGTCGTGCAAATTTTGTTCCACACGTTATCCACATTTGTCCCACGCATAAAACCATACTTCAAGGTCACTGACCAATGCCTTTGCACCGGGTGAGTACCGGGTACACTCTGGAGTCCATGACCCTTCCGACTACAGCATCGATTCTTCAGGGGCAGCCCCATTCGACGGAAGCCGAGAGGACGGTGCTCGGAGCGCTGCTGCTGGATCCCGAAGCGATCGTCAAAGTCTCCGACCTGCTGGTGCCGGAGGATTTCTACGATCCCACGTACAGGCTCGTCTACGACGCGATCCACCAGCTCTACCAGCAGCACGAGCCGATCGACTTCGTGACCGTCACGGCCAAGCTCGCCGACAGCAAGAAGATCCAGGACATCGGCGGCAGCGCATTCCTCGCCGAGCTCGCCACGAGCATCCCCACGTCGTCGCACATCTACCAGTATGGTCAGATCGTCAAAACCAAGGCCGTGCACCGCCGTCTCATCGAATCCGGCCAGCGCATTGCCGGCCTCGGATACGAGGAGGGCCGCCCCATCGCCGAGCTTCTCGACGAAGCCGAGAAGGCGATCTTCAAGATCACCAATACGTTCATCAAAGAGAAGTTCGTCCACATCCGCGAGGTGCTCGATGCGCGCTACGAAAAGTTCGCCGAGATGCACGAGTCCCCCGACGGCGATAACGTGAAGGGCGTGCCGACCGGGTTCGTCGCGCTCGATCAGAAGCTCTCGGGATTGCAGCCGAGCGACCTCGTGATCCTCGCCGCCCGTCCCAGCATGGGAAAGACAAGTTTGGCCCTTAACATCGCGCAAAACGCGGCCATCAAGCATCACAAGACCGTCGGCATCTTCTCGCTGGAAATGAGCAAAGAACAGCTCGTGGACCGCCTCTTCGCCTCCATGCTCGGCGTCGACTCGTGGAAGCTCCAGCGTGGCAAACTCGAGGATACGGACTTCCAGAACATGGGTCCGATCATGGACGAGCTCAACAAGGCCAACCTGTTCATCGACGACTCCGTCGCGTCCTCCATGCCCGAGCTTCGCGCCAAGGCGCGCCGCCTCCAGATGGAGCACGGACTGGATCTTCTTATTATCGATTACCTCCAGCTGATGAGCACGGGCAACAACAACTACGCGGGCAACCGCGTGCAGGAAATCTCCGAGATCTCGCGTTCGCTCAAGCAGATCGGCCGCGAGCTGCGCGTTCCGGTGCTCGCGCTCTCGCAGCTCTCCCGCGCCGTCGAGACGCGCCCGGGCAATATCCCCGCCCTCTCCGACCTGCGCGATTCCGGTTCCATCGAGCAGGACGCCGACATCGTGTTGATGATGTACCGCGAAGACTATTACGAGGAAGACAGCGACCGCCCGGGCATGACCGACATCTACATTCGCAAGCACCGCAACGGCCCCACCGGGCGCGTGGAACTGCACTTCAAGCGCGAGCAGATGCGCTTCTACGATGTAGACAAAGCCCATTCGCGGCACGCCGGCGGTGACGATGAGTGAACCCTCGCCAAAACGTCTCTTTTGACGTAGGCTCTGCGCATGTCTGACACTATGCTCCACGTTCGGCCTGAGCTCTCGCTCCTGCCGATTTTGCTCTACTCGTTTTTCGCCTTCGGTCTGGGCCTCGCGCTCACGCCATGGTTCATCTCGTTCTTGCGCAAGAACAAGCTCGGCAAGCAGCTGCGTGTGCAGGCCGTGGACGGCAGCGAAGCCACGATCTTCCGCCAGTACCACGAGAAAAAGTTCGGCACCCCGACCATGGGCGGCCTGCTCATCTGGGGTTCCATCGTGCTGACGGTGCTATTCTCCCGCTTCCTGTCTTACGCCGGTGCCGTGGAGAGTTCGCTCCTGCAGCGCGGCGAGGTCTACGTGCCGCTCTTCGTGATGGTTGCGCTCGGCATTCTCGGCGCCATCGACGACTACATCAACATCGTCGGCACCAACGAGGAACGCCTCAAGAGTTTCATGCCGAAGGCCCGCAAATTCCTGCTGGCCGCGGTGATCGTCCTCACTCCCGTGCTGCTGTATGTCATCTTCGGGCGCGGACACGTGGACCAGCTTTCCAGTTCTGTACAGGGCAGTTTTGGCTTCCTGACGCTGCCGCTGCTCGCGGCCGGTCTTCTGCTGGTGCTCTTTGTCCTTGGATTCGGCGGAGCGGTGATCGATGATGCGGTCGGGCGCGTGCTTGTCCGCCAGGGTAAAAAGCGCGGTCTCGGTGTCCTTCCCAAGATCCTCTCGCTGCTGGCAATCAGCCTTGGAGCCGCGCTGTGGTTCTACTTCAAGCTCGATTACAACACCGTCTTCGTGCCGTTCATCGGTCCGGTGAATATCGGTCTGTGGTACCTCCCGATGGCGGTCTTCATCATCGTGGGTACGGCCAATGCCGTGAACGTGACAGACGGCCTCGACGGCCTCGCAGGCGGCCTGCTCGTGATCGCCTTCGGTTCGTTCAGCATTCTCGCCTACGTGAGCGGCCTCACGGTTCTTGCCGCCCTCTGCGCGGTCACGGCCGGCGCCATCGCCGCGTTCCTCTGGCACAACGTCCCGCCCGCGCTCTTCTACATGGGCGATACCGGCGCGCTCGCCCTCGGCGGCACGCTCGGCGTCATCGCGCTCATGACCGATCACGTGCTCGTGCTGCCGCTCATCGGCGCCGTGTTCGTAATCGAGATGCTCTCCGTCATCATCCAACTCACCAGCAAGAGGCTCCGCGGCGGCAAGAAGGTCTTCCGTGCCGCGCCCATCCATCACCATTTTGAGGCGCTGGAATGGGGCGAGAGCAAGGTGACGATGCGTCTGTGGATTATCGGCGCGTTCTGCGCGATCCTTGGCATCATCGTCGGGCTATACGGCATCTACCTGCCGAAAAGCGATATGCCGGTTCCCGTCCCCATCACGTTGATGGAGACAGCGTCTTGTGTATCATAAGCTCATGCTGAAAGTCGCCATCAACGGATACGGTCGCATCGGCCGCAATGTTCACCGCCAGTTTATCGAGCACTACGCCGACCAGGTCCAGGTCGTCGGCGTGAACGCCTCGTCGACGAGCGACATGCGCGCGTATCTGCTTAAGTACGACTCGTTGCATGGCCGCTTGAAGGCCGACGTGCACGTGCGCGGCGATCATTTCGCCGTGGACGGCAAAGAGGTCCGCGTGGTGCGCGAGCGCGACCCGTCGAAGTGCCCGTGGAAGGAGCTTGGCGTCGACGTCGTAGTGGAAGCCACGGGGCACTTCGAGACGCATCAGGAGGCCGAGGGGCACCTCAAGGCCGGGGCCAAGCGCGTCATTGTCACCGCTCCCATGAAGGACGACACGCTGACGATTGTGAAAGGCGTCAACGATCACTTGATGACGGCCGAGCATCTCATCATCAGCAACGCGTCCTGCACCACCAACTGTATCGCCCCGGTCATCAAGGTGATGGATGAGGTGTACGGTATCAAACATCTGCTCGTCAGCTCCGTCCACGCGTTCACCGCGTCGCAAAACCTGTTGGACAATAAGCCGCAGGAGGAAGGCGAATTGCGCCGCGCCCGCGCCGCCACGCTCTCCGTGATCCCGACCAAGACCGGCGCCGTGAAGGCCTGTGCGAAGATTTTCCCCCATCTGAAAGGCAAACTCGATGGCATGGCGTTCCGCGTTCCCGTCCCGACCGTCAGCTGCGCCTACATGGCGTTCACGCTCAACAAAGACACGACGGAGAAAGACGTTCTCGAAAAGCTCGAGGCCGCCGCGCAGACTCCCCCGCTCAAGAACATCCTCTCCGTGTCGCACGAGCAGTGCGTCTCCATCGATTTCCAGACCGACCCGCACTCGTCCATCGTCGATGCACCGTCCACGAAAGTGGTCGACGGCAACGCCGTGCAGCTCCTCAGCTGGTACGACAACGAGTGGGGCTACGCGATGCGCGTGACCGAGATGGCCCTGCGCGTCGGCGGGATGATCTGATGATCAGATTTTTTTAATGTCAAAAGAAGCAGTAACAGCTGCTTGTTGAGACATAAGTGCGCGCAATTTAGGCAGAGTTTTGGGCCAAAAATTAGGAATCGGTTTAGCGCCACATATTGAACATAATTGGCGCCCGATATCTGAAAGAGTTACATGGCCCGTATGAACAACACTTCCTTTAACCTTAAATTCAAAATTGACCCAACTATCAAAATATTCAATTCGCATATTTTTATCGTCGACACTTACTGTGTAATGTCCCAGTGGCTGAAAACAAATCAGACCCATTGCATTAAGGTGCAGTAGGTCATGAAATCCAATCCCTTGCCATTTAAGATCTGCAGTTTTTGTATCGTAAATCAAAGGCATCGGTCCGTTATAACTACAAACAGAACCACACAGCGTTGTAAAAAGTTCAGCATTTTCCTTATCCAAGGAAGCTAAAAAGTTAATCGTTCTCTTCGAGAAGCTGCCCGGAATATTGGCTTCGCCGGCAAGAATTCTAGCCCAGATTTCCCGTATTTGCCTATCTGACGTTATCTGACACTTATCAAAAAAATATGCAAACCAATCGTCGCTTACCTCTTCTGGTTTGGCTGTCGGTTCAACTTGGGGAAGGGCTTTTATTACAATTGCTTCCATATTTTCCTGTTTTTTGCCCTCAACTGTAACAAATCTCTCTAGCGCACGTTGTTGCAAATCAGAGATTTCAATTTTTGTTGCAGCTTCAATTACTGCAGCTGTTGCGTTCGCTTTTGCAGCGCGCACTATTCGGCGAGGCTCAAAAGCTATGCCAAAACCTTTTGAAATCTTCTCGATCAAAACTGTGACTGGCTTAGACCAATCGCCTATGTTGATTATGGAATTTTCTTTTCCCATAAACTAGGAAGCTTAGGCATTTAAAACCTTACAGGCGCGCGTCACCTCGTTTTTCGAACCGATGATCAGCGGCGTGCGCTGGTCGATGTCGGTGATGTTCACGTCCAGGATCGCGTCGACGCCGTTGGAGGCCGAGCCGCCCGCCTGTTCCATGAGGTACGCGAACGGGCCGCATTCGAAGACGAGCCGGAGTTTGCCCTGCGGGTACTTGCTGCCGCCGATGTTCGTGAACACCCCCTGTCCCTTGCTGAGGATATGATGCACGTCCGACGCCATGCAGCCCGAGTAGCGCAGCGTCAGTTTCTCATCCATCCAGTGCTGCAGCAGGCGTCCGTAGGCGGGCGTGTCCGCGACCGCGGAGAGATTGCCCGGACTGAAGTTCTTGGCCGTGTCCCCCACTCCCAGGAATTCGCGGAGCAGAATGAATTCGCCGACATCGTTCAGGATGAACTCGTGAACGCCGTTGCCCGCCGAGTACACGAGCAGCGTGCGCGGTCCGTAGACCACGTAGAGTGCGGCGACGAGTTCGCGGGAGGTCCTGCCGATGATCTCGCTGCCTTCGTAGATGCCGAAGATCGAACCGACGGCAAAGTTCACATCCACCAGAGACGAGCCGTCGAGCGGATCGAAGACGACCGAGTACGGTGCTCCGGGCTCCAGCTCGACCACATCTTTCTGCTCCTCGGAAATAAACGTCGCGACGAGATTGCTTTCGATCAGATGCGCCTTGATCGTCTGGTCGCTCAGAACATCGAGCTTCACCTGCTCCTCACCGAACTGATTGCGCGTGCCCGCGAGTCCGGCCTCCGTCGTGCGGATGGCGTACTGGATGTACTTCGCGGCGCGGGAGATTTCCAGGATGACATGACGAAGCTTGTCGGGCGCCTTGGCGTTCGCATACAGGTGGGCGTTGAGCGAGACGCGTTCGGCGGAGCGGGTGGTGGAGGCTTTCATGGCTAAACGGTAGCAGGAACGGGTTTCCGGGGCTACAGAAGGTCGGTGGTGCGCTCTTCGCTTTGACGTGCCTCGTTACGGCCGCGCTTTGCGACGGCCTACTCGGCATGACATAGAAAAAACAGTGTTACCTTGAATGCATCACTGTAAGAAAAAATATGTCATCCCGAGTAGAAACTGCGAAGCAGTTTCGTAACGAGGGACGTCCTTACATCAATCCCAAAACGGCTGCTCCAGCGCTTTCTGCAAGACGTCATCGAGCGTCTTGTTCGGGTCGGACTTTTTCTGCTTTCCCTCCAGGCGGAACACGCTCTTCATCGACTTGTAGGTGCCCCACGGATAGTTTTTGCGGCCGGACCCGCGGCGACGCTCGGGTTTCTCGGGTTTGCCGCCCTTGGCGGCCGGCTTGACGTCTTTCTTCTCGATGACCGGGGCTTCGGCGGGAAGATCCTTGTGCACTGCGGCCATGGACTTCGGGTTGCCGGCGCGGCTCCATTCCACGCGTCCGACGACTGTGCGCTCGTCGGGATCGACATAGACCAGTTCATCGTCGCGGTAGCCGGAGGCCGGGAGCGGCGCGGCGGCGGGATCAGGCGGAACGGGGGCCGGAGGCGTGAGTGTCGTATCGTCCATGGTGATCAGGGGTAGAGGCGGTGTTCCTCGGGGGCGGGAGCGGGGGGCGGGGGTGGCGGTGGCGGAGGGGGCGGGGCGTAGGTCTCTGCGCGTTCGGGCTTCTGCTGATCTTCGGGGTGATGGAACATCTCCTGCACCTGCGCTTTGCGCTGCTCCAGATAGCGGAGTACGGCCTCGAAGAGCGCGACAATGCTGCCGATGAGACACACGTAGATGCCGAAGTACATCTCCATGCGAGTGAACTCGAACGTCACGCGCATCAGTACCGTGAGCGAACAGAGCACCAGGATGACCGACTGCGCGGAGGCGCAGAGGCGGACGAACTCGCGGTGGCGCTTGCGGATGATAATGGGTCCGCCGGCCAACGGCACGATCGCGATCAGGAGAATGAACAGGTTCAGGGCGAGGATGGCGAAGCCCATGAACGACGTGTAGAACCCCAGTCCGTTGTAGGAGACACTGTCGCCTCCCAGCCAGTCTCCCCCGATCCAGGGAAGAAAGACTCCGACGAGCGCGACGAGCGCGCCGGCGTTGAGGATGCGCTCCTCCAGCTCCAGGGCCTGCAATCCGCGGAGGAAACGTGACTGTTGCACGTCCGGAGCATAGCATCCGGCGCCGATTCTCTCTAGTCTTTGGACGACATGCCGACTCCCCTGTCCCTTGCCGTCGATGTCCGCGAAGCCTGTCGCCCCCGCATGACCGGAAAGGGCCGCTGGACCCACGGATTCGTCTCCGAGCTCCTGCGTCGCCCGGAGGTCCGGCTGACTCTCCTGACCGACCTTGCTGCTCCTTCGGAGTGGACCCGCCCCGACATGGACGTGCAGATCCTCCGGCGCCGCGGGTTCGCCTGGCATCTGGCCGCCGCGCGAGCATTGGGAAGCGTGCCGAACCTTGCCGCATACCTGAGCCCCACAAGCTACATCGTCCCCGCGATGCCGGGGCGTTTGCCGCGCATACCTGTCGTCCACGACCTTATCGCCTTCCGTGACGAACCGCACGACCGCCGCGCGAGCAGTATCGAGCGCCTCACGCTCGGCCGGGCCGTCCGTCGTGCCCCGCTGGTGCTCACCGTGAGTGACGCGACCAAGACCGATTTACTGAAGCGCTATCCGAAACTGCCGCCATCCCGTGTTACCGCCGTCTACGCCGGTCCGTTGCGCAGCGATCCCCCGCCTCCCCGTCCGGACGGCTTCACTGTTCTCTGTGTTGCCACGCTCTGTCCGCGCAAGAACCAGGAACGCCTCATACGCGCCTTCAGTTCGCTGCCCGAAGCCGTGCGCTCGAAGCATCAGCTGGTGCTCGCCGGTGCGCGGGGCTGGGATGATGACGGCATCGTCGCGCTCGCCGCATTGACGCCCGGAGTCGAATGGAAGGATTACATCGACGACGCGCAGTACGAAAAACTCATGAGCACCTGCACGGTTCTCGCGCTGCCGTCGCTCTACGAGGGATTCGGCTTGCAGGTCCTCGATGGCATGCAGCGCGGCGTACCGGTACTGGTCAGCGACCGCGGCAGCCTGGGCGAGATCGCCCGCGACGCCGCGTGCGTCGTGGACCCCGAGAGCGTCGAGTCTATCCGCGACGGCTTGCTGCGCCTGCTCACGGACGCTGGATACCGGTCCTCGCTCATCGTCCAGGGATCGCGCCGCGCGGAGCAGTACACGTGGGCCCGCAGCGTCGACGTGTTCCTTAATGGATTGCAGGGCGCGGGGATCGCCTCTGTCCTATAATGTCCGCACATGCTTCGCTATAAACGCATCGGCGTGACGGTCAAATCCGACCTCGATCACAAAGACGCGGTCGTGGCCGAAGTACTCGCCATTCTCCGCCGCGAGAAGGCCGTCGTCTGCCTCGATGAAAAACGCCTGAAGAGTTTCCCGGCCTCGAAGGGTCAGAAAACATTCTCCTGCATCGATGACATCGACCTGCTCGTCGTCATCGGCGGCGACGGGACGATCCTGCGGGCCGTCCGCGAACTGAAAAACTTTTCGATCCCCGTGCTCTGCGTGAACCGCGGTGCGGTTGGCTTTCTTGCCGAATCGACCGTCGAGGAAGCGGACGAGCTGCTCCCCCGTTTGCTGCGCGGCGACGGCATCATCGAAGAGCGCAGCGTGCTGCACATCCGCGCGAGCCGCGGCAAGAAAATGCTCTACGACGGATTCGTGCTCAACGAGGCAGTCATCTCACAGGGCAGCATCGCGCGCCTCGTCGATCTGCGCACGACCATTAACGGCGAGGAGCTCACGACGTTCCGCGCGGACGGACTCATCATCTCCACGCCGACCGGCTCCACAGCCTATACGCTCGCCGCGGGCGGGCCGATTGTCTATCCCGAGCTCTCCACCACGATCCTCACGCCCATCAATCCGCACAGTTTCAGTCAGAAGCCCATCGTCATTCCCGGAACGCACAAGGTCGAAGTCGAAGTGCTCGCGAAGGAAAACCGCTTCGGCGACGTGGAAGTGAGCCTGACGCTCGACGGCCAGACCTACGTGACGCTCCAGCGCCACGATGTGATCTCCGCATGCATCAACACCCACACCGTCAAATTCCTGCGTCGCGCCAGAGAGACGTTCTACGACACGCTGCGGATGAAGCTCAAGTGGGGCGACCGGCCGGAGGATTGAGTGTCAATTGATCGATTCGGCGCCGTGCAGCGACTGCAGCAGGCGCAGCATCTCGCGCCGGTTGAACGAGGTCATGCTCCGGCAGGTCAGCGATTGTTCCGCTATGCGCGTCTCTACTTTGTCCGGCAGGATAATGCTGTCGCGGTGGTCGGGTCTGAGTAGTCCGAGATGCAACCCGCCCGTTGCCCAGTCTGCGATGGGGAGGTCCATGTACGAAAGTATCAGCAGCAGACGAAACCGCTCCGTCTCGGCCGCCTCGAGGATGTGCGCTCCCACGCTCGGATCTAGGCGGTAATGCGCGTGCACCAGCAGATCCGTGGGTTGGGGCTTGTCCTGGAGGCTTGCAATGCGCGAGCGACAACGTATCCCTGCTTCGTGCGCCACCTGATCCAGTGCACCGAGCCACACGGCAGTGTCGTTTACCAGTGTTTTGTTGCGCATACGACGAAAGGCGGGATTGCCCTCGCCCGATGGCAGCGTGCGCGCGACGATATCCAGTGGACGCTGCTTCATGCCCTCACTTCAGCGGATAACGGGCCCAGCGTCAATTTCCCGGCACCCGCACGATCATTTCTTCGCGTCCTCTCCCCGTCCCTACGAGTGCGGCCGGAATGCCGGTTTTGTCTTCGATGAACTTGATGAACTCGCGGGCCTGCGGCGGCAGCTCACGAAACTCCGTGATGCCTACAGTCGAGGTCTTCCAGCCCGGCAGCATCGTATAGACAGGTTTGCCCGCGGCATCGACGCCGGTGCCGACCGGGATCATCGGCTCTTCGTCGAGCACGTCGAGCTTGGTGATGTTCCAGCAGTTGAAGCCGTTCACCAGTGCGGCGTAGCGCAGATTCGGAATGTGCAGCCAGCCGCACCGTCGCGGCCGGCCGGTGACAGAGCCGTACTCCCCTCCCCGCTCGCGCAGGCGGTTCGCACGTTCCTCGTCGGCTTCCGTCAGGAACTCGCCTTCACCGACGCGCGTGCAGTACGCCTTGGCGACGCCGATGCACGACGCCAGCGCGCTCGGCGGCAGGCCGAGGCCCTGCAGTGCTCCCGCAGCGGTGGTGGAACTGGAGGTGACATGTGGGTAGGTGCCGTGATCGATATCGAGCAGTGTCGCCTGCGCGCCCTCGATCAGCAAACGACCGCCAGCCGACAGGCGCTCGAACAGGAACTCGGTGAGGTTCGAGATGATGCGCGGAATCAGGAATCCCTCGGCTGTGCCCAGGTTGGTGATTTCTTTGGCCGGATCGACCGTCACGCCGTAGGCGCTGCGCACGTCTTCGATGCGGTTCTCCAGCCGGGGCTTTGCCGCGGCGACGCCTTTGACCAGATCGCCGAAGCGGATGCCGGTGCGGGCGGCTTTGTCCATGTACGCAGGGCCGATCCCGCGTTTGGTGGTGCCGATGGCATCCTTGCCCCTGCGCGTCTCCAGCGCGCCGTCGATCTCTTTATGGAAATCAAACAGCACGTGCGCCTCGGCAGAAATCCACAGGCGCGAGGCGATTTCCACGCCGGCCTGTTCCAGCAGCGCGACCTCTTCCATCAGTGTCGGCACGTGAATGACCATGCCCGAGCCGAGCACGATCGTCTTGCCCGCGTGCAGGCTCGCGGACGGCATCAGACGGAAGACGTGCTTCTTGCCGCCCACCACGATCGTGTGGCCGGCGTTGGCGCCCCCGCATGCGCGGGCGATCACGTCGAACTTGTCGGCCAGCAGGTCGATGGCCTTCCCCTTTCCTTCATCTCCCCACTGAGCGCCGATGACGGCGCAGGTCTGTCCCAGCAGTGCGAGGAGCTCGTCCATGGAAGAAAGCTACCAGAGGATCGTGCGATGGCAAAACCCGATCAGAGCGCGGACAGCCGTTCCACCTGTGCCTGCTCGCATTCGACGACGATGCCTAGGCACGCCGGATGTTTATGCGCCGCGGCGACCAGCGGCCGCAGCACCGCGAGTCCGTCTTTCCCCGCATAGAGCGCTTGCTCGGGCTCGTAGAGCGAGACATCGGGCGGGAGCTCGCGATCCTCCGGGATATACGGCGGGTTGGAGACGATGAGGAACGGCTCGCGCAGTCCCGTGACGGGTTCCAGCAGCGAGCCCTCGCGGAACTCGATGCGGTCGTCCGCGCCGTGGCGGTATGCGTTCTTCTTTGCCACCGCGATCGCGGTGGCGCTCACGTCGGTTGCGATCACGCGCAGGTCCGGCCGCTCGCACGCGAGCGTCACCGCGATGCAGCCGCTGCCCGTGCCGATGTCCACCACGTCCTCCGCGCCTCGCGGATCCTCGCGCACGAACGCCAGCGCCACGATGCCGGTATCAATCATCTTCATGGTCCTGCCGGGCTTGCCACCCTTCAGCACTTCGAGCGCGAGCGATACCAGCTCTTCGGTCGCCGGGCGCGGTACGAGGGTGGCTGGCGTGACCGTGAACATCCTCCCGTAAAATTCCTTCTGACCGAGAATGAGCGCGACGGGCTCATGGCGGCGCCGACGGTCGGCGTAAGCCTTCCATTGCTCTTCTCTGTTCGCGGGTAGCGCATCTCCGCCGTGCGCCATCAGCCACGCGCGGTCCTGGCCGAGCAACGCCGCAAGCAGCACCTCGCCGTCGGCGCGGTCGATCCTGGCGGTCTGCAGCGCTTCGTCCAAACGCATAGCCCTTATGATGCGCCTCGCCCGCGCTGCGTTCCAGTCAATCTGCTTCCCGCAGGGGGCTGCCCGTCGTAGGCTGCACGCATGCACGTCGTTGGGATTGATTGCCGCTTTGCGGCGACGAATTCAGGCATCGGGCGCTACACGCGGGAGCTGACGACCCGGCTTCTACGGCGCGCCGACGGACTGCGCTACGTCCTCTTTGTGTGGGCAGCGCGCGAGGCGTGGATTCCCGGTGCCGCGTCAGGTGCGTTCTCCGTGCGTGAGGCGGACATCCCCCACTATTCCGTCGCCGAGCATGTGCGCCTGCCGCGCGTCATCAAAAGCGCCGGGATCGATCTCCTCTTCTCGCCGCACTTCAACGTGCCTGTGCTGCTGCGCGTGCCGACGGTTGTCACGCTTCACGATCTCATCCTGCATCGCTATCCCAATTCCGCGTCGGTCGCGCGTCAGGCGGCGTATCGCCTGCTG
Source organism: uncultured Candidatus Peribacteria bacterium (assembly GCA_964460365.1). Taxonomy (GTDB): domain Bacteria; phylum Patescibacteriota; class Gracilibacteria; order Peribacterales; family Peribacteraceae; genus DAISLF01. The sequence continues at coordinate 15,143 of CAYWPL010000014.1, forward strand.
CTCGGGCGTTCGCTCTCCCGCGCGCAGCGCATCATCGCGGTGAGCGGCTTCACCGCGCGCGAGGCGCTTGCCGCCTACGGGCCGCGCGTCGAGAAGAAGCTCGTTGTCATCCACGAGGGTGTCGGGGAAGAATTCGCCCCCCGGCCGCCCGAGGTGTGCGCGCCCGTCCTCGCAGCGCATGGCATCCGGTCTCCGTTCTTCCTCTATGTCGGCAACGCCAAGCAGCACAAGAACGTCCAGATGCTCATCGACGCGTTCGCCGATCTGCATGACCCGGAGTCGCAGCTCGTGCTCGTCACCGGCGGGCGCGAGGCGTCGTCGCTGCGCCTGGAAGCCGGCGTGCGGTTGCTGCCGTCCGTGAGCGATGCCGAACTGCCCGCGCTCTATTCGTCGGCCAGGTGCTTTGTCAGTGCGTCGCTCTATGAGGGATTCGGTCTGCCGCTGCTGGAGGCGCATGCGTGCGGCTGTCCCGGCATCGTCACCGATTGCGGCTCGTTTCCCGAGATCGCGCCGTCCGGCACTGTCGTGCTTCCCCCGGAGCGCGGCGCGTTCCGCGCCGCCCTCGCCTCCCCTCCCCCGCGTCCGTCCGCGATCGTTGTCCCGTCCTGGGACGAAGCCGCCGCCCGCACCGCCGCCGTTTTCCACGAGGCGCTGCGGGGGCTATGATGCCGGTTCCCCGTCCTGCCCATGTCCATGGATTCCCTGCGCTCCATCCTTCCGAAAGTCCTGCGCAAGCGCGGGCTGCATATCCAGGTGCAGGCGTCCCACGTGACACATTTAGCCCAGGAATGGCTGGATAAGACGCTGCCGGATCTGGTCGGGACGCTATCGGTGGAACGGCTTCGGCATGCGACGCTGGTCATCACCTGCCGCCACGGAGTAGCCGCCCAGGAGTGTGTTCCGGTCCTGCCTGCGCTCAAGGAGTACCTGCGTCGGGAATGCGGTCCTTCCACGGTGGCAGAAATACAGCTCCTGAGGGCGAAAACGACCTGACCGGAGTGCCCAAAAACCTCTTGCACGGCCCTGTTGGCTTCCCTACACTTCGGTGCCAATGCTCGTCATCCGTCTTCAGCGCACCGGCCGAGAAAACATGCCGACCTACCGTCTGGTGGTGGCCGAAAAGGCGCGCCCGGTGAAGGGCAAGTTCCTCGAGATCGTGGGTCACTATCTGCCGACGCGCACGCCCAAGGTCTTTGAGCACAACGACGAGCGCATCGCCCATTGGGTCTCCAAGGGCGCCATCCCCAGCAACACCGCCGCCCGTCTTCTCAAGAAGGCCGGCATGAAGAACATGGACAAGTTCATGCAGACCTACACCAAGAAGCGCTCCAAGAAGGAGCCCGCACCCGAGGCAGCCCCCGCTGCAGTTCCGGCCCCCGAGGCCGCTGCAGCTCCGGAAGCCGCTCCCGCCGCGTGAGGGTTTCGTAAATCAGGTGACAGCATCGCGACGAGACGGTAGGCTGTTTGCCGTATGACTCCGACAGATACGACGGTCCCCGGTTACGCATTCCTGCTCTACGTCCTCGAGTCCCTGGTGGAGGACAAAGATGAGCTGAAGATCGATCCCAGCATCGACCAGTTGGGCGTGCTCCTCACGGTCAGCGTGAGCGAGCGCGACATGGGCAAGCTCATCGGCAAGAGCGGCCAGACCGTCAAAGCTCTCCGCACTCTTTTGCGCGTGATCGGCGGCAACGCCTCGCAGCGCGTCAATCTCAAGGTCCTCGAGCCGCAGAAGGCTTGATCGTTTCCCTATTCTCTCTTTTTCTCCCCCGTCCGTATGATCCGCGAACTTCTGGAAAATGGCAGCGTCGTCGACATCGTCGCGACTTTCATCGCGCTCGCGCTCATCGCGGCGTCGTTCCTGTGTCTCCTCTTCATCATCGTGGGAGGCATCAGCTTCATTCTCTCGGCCGGTAACGAGGAGAAGATCAAGAAAGCCGTCCACACGATCCGCTTTGCGATTATCGGTCTCTTCGTGACCTTCATCGCCTTCTTCGCGGTCTCATGGATCAGTAAACTGCTGGAGATCCCCTTCGAGATCAACTTCTCGACGATCATCGCTCTGATGCAGGAGATCTTCGGAGCACTGAGCCGCTAAAGCTCATTCGTAGCCGATAACTCGCTGACCTGCTTGCGCCTTCACGGGCGCAGGCGGTAGCGTGTGAAGCCTATGATCCACCGCTCGCTCTCCGCCATTTTTCTGACGCTGACCCTCGGGGTCGCGCTCACGTTTGCGTCGTCCAGCGCCGCAGAGGCCCGCACGATCCGTATCATCTCATCCTCATCGTCCAGCACGTCGAAGATCGGCGTGATCACCTCCGCCGACTTTGCGTTCGCCCGCCCGTACCTCCCCGGTGTGTGGAAAGTCGAAACGGGATCCGGCACCGCCGTCTTCACCAAAGGCACGGCCAGAGTCGCGCTCAAACTCGTTCCCAAGGCCGAGTGTGGCTTCCAGGCGATCCGCATCGCCGCGCTCAAGGCGTGGGGCGGCGAGCGTCTCGATCAGTCCAAGGTACAGCTCCAGAGCGTGATCCTCGGACGGAGCAACTACCGCGGATACAGCTGGATCCAGCCCGTCGGCGCCGTGAAAGAGTACCACTGGTGCCAGGAACAGGACCCGCGCAAAGCCGCGCACGTCATTGCGACGGGCGTCGACAAGGACACGCTCGATTTCCTCGGCACGAACTTCATCCGCCAGCTGACCGTGCGGTCGGCGCGCAGATAGAGGGGAACGATCCTTCGATGGCTCGCCAACCGTAGCGCAGCCTTGGAGGGCAGCCTTCGCTGTGCGAAGGTTGGTGGGCGCCAAGGGATTCGAACCCCTGACCTACGAGGTGTAAGCTCGTCGCTCTAACCAACTGAGCTAGGCGCCCAATCTCCTGGGGGAAGCCTACCAGAAGCCGTTTGCCGAAGCTGCCAAGAACTGGTACTATCCGGCCACGAATCGTCCTTCGGGCAACAGCCTATCCCCTCCCTCGCCATCCCGTGCTCGTCATCGTCGAAGTCATCATCAGCATTCTCCTCATTCTCTGCATTCTCATCCAGCACCGTGCGTCTGGTCTCACCAGCACGTTCGGAGGATCCGGAGCGACGTTCGTCCAGCGCCGCGGCGCGGAGAAAGTGATCTTCAAGGTGACTATCTGGCTATCGGTGGCGTTCTTCGTCGTCGCGATCGCCCAGTGGTACGTCCAGATCTGACGGGATCAGCGCTCTCCTGACGCATTCTGGGCGGTGTTTTTCGCGTGCGAAGCGGGTATGATCTGCGGGATGCCGCGCGCAATCCAACTCCTGGCCGCGATGACCCGGTGGGAACACTGGGCACTGGGCATTTTTGCCGCCCTCGTCCTCCTCAGCGGAGGCGGAGCATTACGCCAGTTCTACCTGGATTCCACAGTGATCGTGCCCTCCAGCGGCGGCACGTACATCGAGGGTTCCGTGGGCGAGATGCAACCGCTCAACCCGTGGTTCACGGTCCAGAACGATGTGAACCGCGACATCATCTCGCTCGTGTTCGCCGGACTTCTGCGGTACAACCCGCAGTCCCGCAAGATTGAGGACGACCTCGCCACGATGCTGGTCTCGGCGGACAACAAGACTTACACGCTCACGCTCAAGGAAAACATCTTCTGGCAGGACACTACGGTGAAAGTGCCGCATCCCGTCACGACGGATGATGTGGTCTTCACCTTCAAGACGATCCAGGACCCGCAGTTTCCCAACCTCCTGCTGCAGCAGAACTTCCGCGGCGTGAAGGTGGAGAAGATCGACGAGCGGGTCGTACGCTTCACTCTGGAGGAACCCTACGGATTCTTCCCGAGCAACCTGACACTCGGCCTGCTGCCGCAGAAATCCTTCGCGGGCATCCCGCCGGGCAAGATGGACCAGCAGCTGGATTTCGCGTTCGCGCCCATCGGCGCCGGGCCGTACAAGATCCGCAACATCGTCCAGACGGATCTCTCGTCCGAGGTGACGCTGGAGCGCTTCCGCCGCGATCTGCCGCCTGTCTACCGGCTCGACCGCATTGTGTTCCGCATCTTCCCGGATTACTCCAGTCTGCTCTCGGATCTTCGCAATCTACAGGGCGTGCGTCTTGTGCCGAAAAACGACAAGGGCGAGCCGATCATCCCCCGCCGCTTCCAGGCCCGCACGTATTATCTGCCGCAGTACGTCGCGCTGTTTCTCAACCTCGACCAGCAGAAGCTGAAGGACCAGAAGCTGCGTATCGGCCTGCAACTCGGCACGAACAAGAAGGCGATCACGGATGCGATCCACGAATCGGTCATCGTCGATACACCACTCCTCGAAATCGACGTCTCCGACTGGCGCTATCAATTTGATCCCGAAGCCGCGCAGGGCGCGCTCCTTGCCTCGCGCTGGAACGTTCCCGAGCGTCTGCGTCTTCAGAAAATTCTGGAGCAGGAGGAGGCTAACCGCACCGGCATCGTGCCTGCCCCGACGGTGGCGGTCGTGAATCCGGCAGTGGGTTTCACGCTCTCGGGCTCGTACACCGAGATGCCGCGCGGCGCCCGCATCAACGGCATCGCGCTTAGCGAGGGTCCTATGGGCAGCGGTTCCTGGATGCTCACGCTCCCGCTCGGCACCGGCACCGGCGCGCTGCAGAGTGGCGAGAACCTTGTGCGCGTGACGGACGAGACGGACAAGGTCATCGATTCGTTCTATCTTTTCATTCCGAAGGATCCCGCCGAAGCCGCGCGCGCCCTGGAGGAACGGCGCGTCTCGCGTCAGTTCGTCGATACGCGGACCGGCGTGGCGCAGAGCGGAGCGCAGGTCGCTATCGGCAATATCTTTCTGGATAACGGCATGCTGCGCCTGCGCCGCCCCGAAGACCCGCCCACCGTGCGCGTGAGCGAGAGGGGCGAGCCGCTCATGCTGCGATTGCTCACCAGCAGCGCGCCGCCCGCATACAAGCTCGTCGCCGAGGAGGTGGCACGCCAATGGTCGGCGCTCGGCGTGAAGGTGGAGGTGCAGGTACCCGCGACGCGCGACGAATTCGAGACGCGACTGCTCAAGCGCGACTATGACGTCCTGCTCTTTGGCCAGTCTCTGCTGGATAACCTCGACAGCTACCCCTACTGGCACAGCGGCGGCGTGCAGAAAGTCGCAGGAGGTGAAAAAGACCTGCGCCGCGACGCCTACAACCTCTCGCAGTACGTCTCGTTCTCCGCCGATCAGCTCCTTGAGCGCGTGCGTCGCACCAGCGACGAAGCCGACCGCAAAAAGGCGCTGGGCGAGCTGCGCAACATCCTCAAAGCCGACGTGCCGGCCATCTTCCTGTACTCCCCGCTGTATACGTATGCCCATCACCAGAATATCCAGGGCATTGAGCTGGGATCGCTCTCCCTGCACTCCGATCGGTTCCTGACGCTCTACAAGTGGTATATCAATGAGGATCGTATTTTCAAGCCGGGAACGGGCTGGTTTTCGTTCTTTGGATGGGTGGGGAGCCTGTTCCGCGGGTCTTAACCTTTTCTTAATGCGGGCGGCTGCCTCTTTGGGCTTCTGTCAAAGCAAAATACCGCATCGGAAGACAGAGCCGGGGCTGTTTTCCGTCATCAGGTTCATGCGGCACCCTGCCGCTCCTCACTGGCCGGTTTCTGTCCATTGACGCGCTAAGTGCGCGCGCGTAAACTGCTTTGGCTCCGTCGCCAGTTACAGAAAACCGCTTCCTACCGCACGGACATCATGGAAATCCTCCTCCTGCAAGACGTCGCCGGCATTGGCAAAAAGAACGACCTCCTGATCGTGGGTGACGGCTTTGCCCTCAACTGTCTGCTGCCCCAGCGCAAGGCTTTGGTAGCGACTCCGACGGTGCGCAAGCGCTACGCGGAGCAGATCAAGAAGCGTGCCCTCGAGAAAGACAACGAGCGCCAGCTCCAGCAGCAGGCAGCTGCTGCCCTCTCGGGCAAGACCGTCCAGTTCACCAAGAAGGGTGCCAAGGGCGGCAAGCTCTACGCGGCCATCACCGCCGAGGACATCAGCAAGGCTCTCCTCAGTCAGCATGCGCTGACCATCGCCGCGGACGACATCTCCATCGACGACCACATCAAGGCCGTCGGCACCTTCCAGGTGCAGGTCAAAGTGGGCGAGAGCAACTTCCCGATCGGCGTCATCGTCGCCGAGGAGAAGGCCGCTGCTCCGAAGGCCAAGAAGGAAGAGAAGGCCGATGAGGCCGTGGCCGAGGCAAAGTGATTACTCACTCTGCCGCCTGATTCCCGTCTGCTGGCGGAAGCTTTTCCGCGAGGGTATCGCGCAGCAGGGCGGAAGCCGCGTGCCCGTACTTCATCAGTTGCAGCAGGACTTCCATGGGATCCTGTCCGGGCATGAAAATGCCTGCTTCCGTCCTGTATTTTTTGTCTAACTCGTCTTCCTGGCCGGGTTCGATGTTGAGCACCGTGAGAACCTGGCGCAGTCGTTCGTCTTCCAGTCCCCCGGCGTCGGCCAGCAGCACGAATACGGCAGCCCGGTATTCATGGAAATAGCGCAGCATGTACTGCACGAGAAACTCCGGGTGCAGCGCCAGTTGTTCAATCAGCTTGGCGGCTTCTACGGGAGTGGTTCTGGCCACGATGTTTACGGCATTCGCATGATAGTCCTGCGTTTGTTCGGGTGTGAGCATGGGGCAATTCTTCACGATGAGCTTGGGGCATACAAGAAAATGACGCGTCGCGGGCCGGAAGGGGTTTGGTGTAGGCTAATCGTGGGCCAGTAGCTCAGTTGGCTGCGCCGTGTAGAGCGGCGCAAAGAGAAAAAACAGGGCTCGGACCCTCCGGCTTTTTTCCGCTAGACTTGTTCGTGGGCCAGTAGCTCAGTTGGCTGCGCCGTGTAGAGCGGCGCAAAGAGAAAAAACAGGGCTCGGACCCTCCGGCTTTTTTCCGCTAGACTTGTTCGTGGGCCAGTAGCTCAGTTGGTTAGAGCACGGGACTTATAAACCCGCGGTCGGTGGTTCAAATCCCCCCTGGCCCACCATTCAAGACAATAGGGTGTTTTATGAAATCTTCGAATAGAGGATTGAGCTTTACAGAAGCGACTTTCGACTTGGCAGTGAATAATCCTGCGTCTCGCCCTGCGCTGCGGCTCCGGGCTTGAACGCAGGGTTATTCACTCTATCGAGCACTCATTACTGGGTTTCCTGTCTCCACACCAAGAGGCTGTTTTTCTTCTTCAGAGTCGTCTTCCTCACGCTCCGCTGAGAAAATACGAGCATCAATGAATCTCTTTCCATCTTGCGAATAAAACTGAAGTGTTCCAGCATTCAGTGGAGAGCCGTCTGGTTTTTGGATGTCTCCAGCGAAAAGTTTCAGAAGCTTTCCATTACCTTGTATGGTAACAGCGGATGTTTGATATATGCCATGTCCTCTTTTCTTGCCGATTACATCCGCAACGTGGTTCATGACATACTCGATAATGACTCCTGAAGAGTAACGGAAAAGATGGTCGTGAGGCCTCGCACGATCATGAGTGAGGAAAACAGGTTCTTTTCCATGAGAAGAATGGTCGAGAATTTCACCGCATTGTTTTTGATCCACATATCCGATGCATATGAATTGACCTGTATCTGACTTGAGCCATTCCAGTGCTGTGCTGTGCCTTTCCTCGTGCTCCGAAAATGCAGGAATGTGAAGAGCTGCACCCGCTTCTTCTTTTGCATCCCACAATGCCTCGAAATAGCGAATCGCATCTGTGACTTGTTCTGGTTCTTCTTCAGTTGGAAGTAGCATGAATGACCGTAACGAGTGGTTGCCCCTCCCCCGACGTTGCTGCATGTATTCACTCAAGAGGTTGGTCAATTCGGGGATTGAACGATTGTCGTCATGTGTTTTCAGCCATTCTTGAATGGGGACAAGCGCTGGTCTCAGTTCATCAATGAAGAGCCATTTTCGGAACCCCTTTCTCGCAAGCGCTTTGTAGACAGCAAGCTGAAATTGCTGTCCGTTTGAAACACTGCCTTCATCGCATTTTGGATTGTATGCATTGATGAAGACTGCCTGACGATCTTTGGCGAGATTTTCAACGTATTCAAGGGGTTGATCCCATGCAGGGTCATCGTCATTTTCAGGAGTCATAGCGCCTTCTATTGTCCGCAGCAGATTCATCAATTTAATGTCTTCTTCTCTTTCTTGGAGAAACTGCGCTGACCCTTGGTCAGGAGTTATCGACTGCAACTTATGTTTCCCGAAAAAGTAATCGTAGTGTTCTCTGTGAACTCTCTCGCATTCATCTTTCCATTCATCCCAGTGTTGCAGTAGGTAGATGATTTGTGGTTTCAACTCTGGGTGGGACTTCCCAAGCTGAAGCAGTTTATCTTCCATGAAGCGTTTTGGGTCTTCCACTTTGATGCCTGATTTATGAAGTTGATTGACATGTTCGAGCACGAGGAAACAGTGGTCATGCAACATGGCGATGTGCTCTTTTGTCTCAGGTGTAGCGCGTTGTCTCTGTTGCAATTTTTGCTTGATTGCAAGGAGACGAACGAGGAGGTAATAGCAGTATTCGAGAGGTTGGGTAGGTTCCTCCGACGATCTCAAAAAGTAACCAATGGAACTCTGTGGCCTTTCGACAGAATATGTACGCTGTCGCAGTTCCTGTCTCTGTTCCTCACTCATTTGGAATTGTTCATCAGAGAAATGCTCCAGTATCCAATACACGCAGGCTAAGTCCTCGTAGTTTGGATGAAAGTTTTTCCCTTCGTATTTACCAAATCCATATCTCTGACTGTTTATCGTTTTCACAAACTTTCCTACCTCTTGAAGATCAAGCTGTGCATCGTTCAACTCTTTTCCCTCTTGTAATTCACGTATTGCCACTTCAGCAACCTTTGGAGGTAGTGAAGGTGGAAAGGCATCTACATCATTTCTCTGGCCACTCAGTACCTCTTTTAATCTTGAAGTGAAAAGCTCCTCCCCAAGCGATTGATCTTGTCTTGGATTGTCCTTCTTTCTTTCGCCTGAATCGTGCTGTTCTGGTTGGTCAGGAACACTGGACATAATACAAGTATTATAGCGTAAATTCATCTATTCCTCAAACATTTCGCATCGACAAAGCGACCTCTTTTCGAGAGCATAGACTCTCAGAATCAGTCGAATACTTCCCTTTCGGGGTCCGGCGGCCACAAGCGTGATGAAGGTTTGAACGAACTACGGTGAATTTGCTCCTAATGGAGGCTTGGAAGCAAGCATTTTCGGATTTTCTTTTTCGGACACGAGGAGCCTACCACGGCATCAAGGTCGTGCTTCGCCTCCACCTTGATCGTGCCGTGGGTAACGATTGAGGCTGTCCGAAAAAGAAAAATATCTACTACCTAATATTGACGAGTGCTTTCACCGCATCACGGACTGCAGTGATAGTGGGGTTATTCAGTACCGCCTCATCGGTATACTCCTCGCCTATTGCTCCACTCTTTTTTTCGATGGTCATCATTCCAATTTTTCCCTGAATGCATAACTTGCCTTCTTTCACATATACGCCTGATTCATGGGCAGGATTGCCGCCCATAGGGGGAACGATTTCAATCCCTTGGTCAGCGACTAATTGTGATTTCTGAAATGGGAAATCACTTCCATCTGCAGTGACAGAACCGTGGAGCAATAGCCAGATGTATTCCCCTTCCGATACGACAACCACACGTACGATGTTGCGGACGTGGTGAATTAGAGACGTAAAATCTATGTCGCGAGGATAGACTCGAACTTTTTCAATACCCTCTAAGGCAGAGCAGACTTCCTTAACTGTTGAGGCTTGCCGAGCGGTCATGTATTCCATTTTAGGTTATAATTGTATTTAGTCAATTCATTGACAAACTAATAATTTAATTTACCATAAACATATGGAACGCAATAATTGGACCCCAGACGACGCATTTAGGGTAAGCATCAAGGCGATGCATTACAGGATAGCTATGGCAAATTTGCAGGATGAAATTCGTAGAATTTACGATGCATTTCTAGCAAAAATAAGGGATGGCGGAGGCTCTGCTGACCCAAGAAATAATCCTGTTTTTGAGGAAATGGTTCATCAGAGACTTACACATGAGCTACAAATGCCCCGTTCAATTCCACCTTCTCTCCTGTCGCATTTGCTTGATCAGATTCTGAGAGAAGACAAAAAGGAGTGATGATGAATGGTTCGCGGAGTGAGGGAAAAATCAGAGACGGTTATGGTATGGCTTGAGTTGTTCGTACCACTCCAAAATCATCTGGTGCATCTGGTTCCAAGAATTTCGTATAAGCTCCACCATTCGGCTTCACAGCTGTAATTGATTCTCTACCGCGTTTGATCGCTCTTATTCTTCTGAGAGCCGAATGGTGGATTTCTTTCCTATTGGGAGGAGGACCTCCCAACCCCTCCCGTGGGAGTTTTGAGAAACCACCACCAGAAGATCGCGGAATACTGTACGGCTCAAAATGCTCTTGCGAGGTCAGATCAATCCGGCTTCGTGTAGCTGCACGAGGAACACGCCGACGCACAGCAGCGGCACGCAGTGGCCGATCACAAAGAAGAGACTGAGTCCGATCGGCGAAGCCCACGAATGCGAGGACGCGTCTTTCCAGTATTCCATGTGCTGATCATGCTTGCTGAGTTTCGCGTCTGCCATGGCCGGAGAGAAGAAGAGAGATGGAACCGTTCATACTATACATCACGAAGAACACGTCCGTTCGTGACGGATCGCCGATTAATCTCGCTTTTGCACTTCCTCCCCCGTCATCGCGTCGATGGCGCGAATCCAGCGCGAATCGGTGTAGCGCTGTCCGTTGAAGTCGGCGTTGGGGTTGTAGAGGCCCACCCAGTAGACGAGACGCAGTTTATCCAGGAAGGCCGGGCCGAGCAGGATCATCAGGTTCTCGCGCCGCAGCGGCTCGCCGTTGAACTCAAATTGGTCCACGAACAGACTCTCGATCTCCTCGCGCGTGAGGATGGGCGCCTTCGGGAGCTCCGCGTCCGGAAAGTGATGTCCGGAGATGACGACCTGCAGCTGGCCTCTGCCCAGATCGTTCTTGGAGAGCGTCATGAGCGGTCCGACCGTCGGCCAGAATTCCCTGTCCTTCCTGGCCTCCAGATGGGTGCGCAAGAAGTTGTATCGGTCCGGGAATTCCTGTTCCGCCACGAGTATATCCGGTGCACCGCAGACTTTCTGGCGCGTGAGTTTGACGGTGCCCTCGATGCCGAAGACCTCCGCGTGATGTTGGAGGAAATCCTTCCACTGCCTGATCTCGCCGTCGTTGAAGGAGAGCCAGTTGATGGCGTCCAGTGGGTAGATGGAATTGATCGGGTCGGGCTGTCCCACCAGGCGGTCATCCGGGATACCCAGGAAGCTCAGGAGGCCCGCGGTCGTGTCCACCGAGAGTCCCGAGAGGAACAGGTTCTCATTGCGCTCCGCAATGAAATCCTCGATTTCAAACTGCTCGAACCGCTTCGCAAACACCGGCGGATAGTTCTCCGGCAATTCCTGATCGGGATCGGCTTCCGAGCTGTTGGTCTTGGCCGGATCGACACCGGTCATCAGCGGCTTCTCCTTCTTCTCCGGCTTGCAGATGACGCGCGGCTTGAGGTCTTCGCCCGTGAGCGCGTCGTACAGCAGAGAGAAGGCGAAGCGCACGTTGTCGTCCTCCCTGCGCAGAACATTCACGCGGTAGACGAGGCGGAATTCCAGCTTGGTCTGCCCCTCGCGCGTGATGGCGAGAGGAAAGACCGTAAAGCCGCCCAGGTCTTCTTCCACGATCCGATATTCGAATTCCTGCTTGTCCGGCAGCGGGCACTCGGCGGGCGGCTGGCATGGCTTCCAGCCGAGACCCCACGTGGGGAATTGCTCGGCGACGATGCGTTCCTGCCGACCTTCCAGTTCGGTGCTGGTGTAATTGAACGTGTGCGTGGCTTTCACCTTCTTGTCGATCAGTTTTTTTCTCAGATCTTCTTCGGTGATGATCGCCTCGGTCGGGACTTTGGCGCTTGGCCAGAGGTGTCCGCTTAGGGACGCCTTGGCACCCCGCTCCTCGCTATTGACGAAGAAGCCGTTGAGATTGACGGAATTGATGAAGCCGGGGACGGCCGGTCCCTGGAAGGAGAACGAAGCCCTGTTGGTCCCTTGTGTCTCTTCCAGATGGAACGCCTCCGGGTTGTCGACGCCGAAGAAATCCTTGTTGCGGCGGATGAAGTCGTCCCACGTGTTGATGACATCCTCGTTGTAGCGCACGCCGTTTCCCGTGATGTCGGGCTGGAAGCCGCCCTCATCCGTGGTGATGCCTGCCACGAAGCCGTAGATGTCGAAATACGGGAAGAAGTTCGTGCCGTTCTCGCGCAGGAAGTCCTGCTTGCGGTCGTAGACTTCCTCGAACTTCAGCTCTTTGTACGAGACCGGATACCATGCTGGCACTTTCTTCTTGATGGCCGGCTTCACCGCTCCGTCGATCGGCGTCAGCGTGATACTGCCGGGATTACCCGTGATGCCGGTGGTGATCGGCCCGTCTCCCGCGGAGGGGTGCAGATCGCCAACCGTGATCGGATTGATATCATCACCCGCGCCGAGACGGATGCCGTTCACCGGCGTGCCCGCCGCAGATCCCTGCAGACGAATGACGCGCGCGAGCATTTCGGCGAGTTCCCCACGCGTCACGAGCTGGCCCGTGAGGTACAGAGTGTCCGGGATCACATTGCGGGACCGGAGCGCTTCCATGTACCCGGCGTACCATGGCTCTGTCGGCGCATCGACAGCGGGGATGATGGCATATGCCCTGCTGACGATTTTTGCCGTTTCCTCAATCGAAATGCTCTTCGCCGGGCGGAACGTGTTGTCCGGATAGCCGCTGATGATCGTGTCACGGAAGGCGACGCACAGATACGGTCCGTACCAGACGACCTGAGGATCAAGGACATCGGCGAACAGCGGCGTAAAGAACGGTTCGGTGGCACAACGATTGCGTTCGGCGGAGTCGGCGCGGGGTCCGATGACGATTTTGATCATCTCCGCGCGCGATACCAGCGCATCGGGGCGGAACGTGCCGTCGGGGTATCCTTGGATGATGCTGCGGTCGCGCATGAACTGGATCGAGGAGGCATACGGATGGTTCGCCGGCACGTCCGGGAAGAGCTCGGCGCGCAATCCCCTCCCCTGCAGCCACGCGCCCGCTATCATCGCCAGCGTGAGCGTTGCGACGCCGACCAGAAGGACCTGATGCCGGAGAGGATGTGTGTTTGTCGTCATGTTCGGACTTATCTCAATATTATACGTGAATTTGGCAAAAATGTATAGGACGAACGGAGCGCGTGGCGGCTGTAGTATCCGTGTGTCCCCACCTCACCATGCCAATTGTTAATCGCCTCTCTCTGTTGCGACAAATCCGCTCTCCGGATCTGCCGGATTACCGCCTTCTGGCCTCCAAAGAAGCCCTGAAACTGACCCCAAAACTGCTGGAGGAACTTCTGGAAATTGCCCGGGCGGAACATGCGCGTCTGCGCGCGCTCCGGCCGGTTACGGCGTCCTTCGATACTGTCGTCGTCCCGCTGCTGCGGCTCGACCGCGATCTGATGGTGTTCTGGTCGTTTCTCAGCAATCTCAACGGCGCCGACACGCGCGACGACGTGCGTTCCGTCATTGAACGCTATCAGCCTGCGATGACGCGTCTCGGGAACGAGATCACACTCGATTCGCGTCTGTACGCGCTGCTCATGGCCGTGAAAAAAGACCGGTCGCTCACCGCGCCGCAGAAGCGGTCATTGCAACTGATCACCGAGAGCATGGAGCGTGAGGGCGTGCATCTGGATGCGGCCAACAAGAAGAAGTTGAAGAAGATTAACACCGAACTCAGCGTGCTTGCGGAGAAATTCATGCGCAACTGCGTCGATGCCCGGAAGTCGTTCTTCTATCGCATCGAGAAAGAAAAACTTCTGGGGGAGATGCCGGATGAGGAAAAGCAGGCGGCTTTTGCCGAAGCCAAAAAGCGCAAACTCTCCGGCTACGTGTTCACGCTCAGTCCGCCCTCGTACATCGCGATCGTGCGCTACTGCACGGACCGCGCGACGCGAAAGCTTTTCTACCGTGAGGAAGTCTCGGTCGCCACGCGCGGCGCGCATGACAACCGCCCGATTATCCTGCGCATCCTCCGCCTGCGCCGCGAGAAGGCACAGATCCTCGGATGCCGCGACTTCGCTGCCTACGCACTGCGCAGCCGCATGGCCCGCAGTGTGCGCGAGATCCGTTCGCTGCTGATCCCCTACTGGCGCCGTTGTCGCGCGAAGGCACGCACGGATCTGCGGCAACTCACAAAATACTCCGGTCTTGCATCGGTGCATCCGTGGGACATCGCGTTCTACAAGGAAAAAATGAAACGCGAGACGCTGAAGCTCAGCGACGCCGAGCTGCAGTCGTACTTCCCGCTGGAGTCGGTGCAGGCAGGTCTCTTCCTGATGGCGAAGAAGCTCTACGACATCGATATGAAGCGCCTTCCGCGCGAATCTTATGCCGATCAGGCCTGGAGCTTCGAGGTGCGGCGCGCGGGCAAGCGCATCGGCTATTACGTGCTGGATCTTTTCGCGCGGCCGACCAAGCGCGTCGGCGCCTGGGCCGAATGCCTGCGCGAACCGGCGCTTGCCGCAGCGGAGAGTTCCCTGCCAATTGTGGTCAACGTGTGCAGCTTCGGGGGTGGCGAAAAAAAAGGTCCGGTACTGCTCAAGCACCTGGAAGTCGAAACGCTGTTCCACGAGTTCGGCCACGCGCTGCATGTGCTCCTCAGTGAGGGCCGGTACGAGAACCTCAACGGCTTTCACACGGAGTGGGACTTCGTCGAGCTGCCGTCACAGCTGATGGAAAACTGGTGCACCGAGGCTGAGGCGCTGTCGCTCTTTGCGCGCCATCACACAACCGGCGAACGCATTCCAGACCGCCTGCTTGCGCGGATGAAAAAGAGCCGCAACTTCTTTGGCGGACTCGCGGACACGGGCCAGTGCGAATATTCCCTGCTCGATCTCCTGCTGCACACCTCCCCTCCCCCGAAAACGCCCGCCGCGCTCGACGCGATGTGTCGCCGCCATAATGCGGCCACCGGCGTGCTCCCGGTTCCGGCCTTCGCGCGCAAACACGCCTCGTTTGCTCACATTTTCGCCGGAGGGTACGCGGCCGGGTACTACAGTTACCTCTGGTCTGAGATCCTTGAGGCCGATGTCTTCGCCACAATGAAACGCGAAGGGATGCTCAGGCGGTCCACTGGAGAACGCTTTCGCAAGGCCGTGCTGGCCGCGGGCGCGTCGCGTCCGGGAAAAGAGCTCTTTGCGGTATACGTGGGCCGGGAACCGGATGTCCGATCGCTGCTGCGACGCAAAGGCTTGCTCTGACGACCGGAGCGGGAGTCAACTTTCTCTTGCGGGCGATTAAGGGCTGACGTAGCGTTTCTCCCATGAAATTCCACTCCACCCCCCTCCTGGGTGCCGTTGCCGCCATGATCGGCGGTTCCCTTCTCTTCGTGGCCTTTGCCGTGGCCGCGCCGTCCTCCGCCGTCTTCGGCGGCAAGACGTACTACGTGGTGAACGGCAACAGCACCACCGCCAACACCGGCGAGAAGGTCTGCGCGAGCATCGGAAAAACGTGTATCGGGTACACGGGCTTTACCAACAACATCTGCAAGATCTTTCATCCCAATGCCAAGACGCTGGTCAGCGTGAACGGCAGCAAGGCCGGATTCTACTGCGACGGCGCACCCCAGAAAGGTCTCGCCTGCGAAAAAACCCTCAATACCTGCGAGGTCTGTCCGGCCTGCAACGTGAACATGGACTGCAAGACGGCGATCGGTACGCAGTTCCGCGAGATGTACGTGGAATGCGGCGGGCCGCTGAAGAGCTCCTCCAGCAAGTCCTCCATCCGCTCGTCGCGCAGGTCGTCAGCGAAAAGCTCGCTGAAGAGCTCCGCACGCCGCTCCGCGAAGAGCTCGGTCAGATCGACCGCGCGCAAATCCAGCTCCAGCAAGAAGGCGGGCACGTATGGTCCCCTGCCCCTTCCGAACGCCAAGCTCGACGCGCGCATCGGCACGTACCCCGGCAACGTCGCGTGTGAGTTCTATCAGACGACCAACAAGGGCGATCTCGTCGTGTCCAACAAGAAGCTCGTCACGTGCGGCGCGTACAAGGCAGCGGATAACTTCTGCGTTCAGGCCATGCAGTCGCGTTTCGCCAAGTCCGTGAAGTGCGAGGATCACGGCATCATCATCTGCACCAATCCGTGCAATCCGCCGGAGTATCAGGTGCCCCTCAAGCAGTGCGCCTTTGATAACGACCGCCCCCGCGGCAAGCAGGCGGCGCCCCTCAGCTTCTGTACGAGTTCGAAGAGCAGTGCCGCAACCACGGCAAAGAAGAAGGCCGGAGAGCTCTGTCAGCATGGCGGCCAGTGCAACACTGGCAACTGCGTCGGCGAAGGTCCGGATTTCGGCAAAGTGTACCGCTGCTCGTGCAATCCGTTCCGTCTGGACTACAGCTGCGGAAAGTGACCCTGACGCGACTTCTCGCGTATCCCGAGTTCAAGAACGAATCCGATAAGACGAATCAGGATTTTTTGAGACTCTCCAGGTAGGCGCGGGCCTCTTTTTTTGTCGTGATGGACCCGTTGCGCTGCCGGGTGTGCAGTTCGTGCAGAATGCGTCCGACCCGTTCCCCCGGCGGCACGCCGAGGATGGTCATCACGTCGTCCCCGCTGAGCAGCGGTTTCTGCGGACGCGGATGAGCGTCGAGGAAGCGCTGATAGTCGGTGACGATCGAATCATACAGGTCGTACTCGGGCGGGTCGGTTCCGTCGATGTCCAGCCGGAACATCTGAAGAAGCTCGGCGAACCATGGATGAAAATACCAGTGCGCTTTGCGCTCCTCCGAGAGATCCGTGAAGGACATGGACATGTGATGGCTGATGAGCCAGCAGATCTTGCGACGGCGGTCGCCGGAAATCTGCAGCCGCTCCAGCGCGCGTTCGGCGATCTCGGCGGAGACGGTCGCGTGGTGATCGAAACGGATGCGCTCCTTGAGCGAAAAGGTTTTCACCTTGCCGCTGTCGTGGAAGAGAATTGCGAGACGTACATCCTGCGTATCCTCGGGACGGATAGCGGAGAGGCAGCGCAGGGTGTGATCCCACACGTCGCCCTCGCGGTGGTAGTCTGCGGGTTGCGGGACGCCTTTGCATTCATGCAGTTCCGGCAGAAACCGCGCGAGGATGCCCAGCTCCCACAGGTCTTCCATCGCGCGCTGGGGTCGCGGGGCCTTCAGCAGCTTCTCCAGTTCGTCTCCCTGGCGCGCGCCAGAGAGGATCTCCACGAGGTTGGCGTGTTCCCGCAGTGCGGCGTAGGTGTCCGGGTGATACTGCCCGTCGATCGCTGCCCGCAGGCGGACGGCGCGCAGCAGGCGGAGCGCGTCGTGCTTCAGGCGAATCGCGGGCTCGCCGATGAAGCGCACGAGACGCTCCTGCAGATCGTCTTCCCCCTTGGTTGGATCAAACAACTGATGCGTGACAGGCTGCCAGTAGATCGCGTTTACGGTGAAGTCGCGCCGCAGCGCGTCCTGGTCGCGCGTGCCGAAGACGATGGATTCCGGATGGCGTCCGTCGGAGGCGTCGTCGTCCATGCGGAATGTCGTTACCTCGAACGTGTCGTCGCCCTGCAGCACCCGCGCGCTGCCGAATGCCGAGCCTTCTCCGGTCGAGCGCTTGAAGAGGGCGCGGACCTCATCGGGCTTCGCGCTCGTCGTGATGTCGATGTCGACGGGAACGACGCCCTGCAGCATCTCGCGCACGCAGCCACCCACCCACCATGCCTCATGCCCCGCGTCCGTCAGCCGCTCGACGATGGCGTAGGCCCGCTTTCCGCGAGGCGTCGACAAGGTCTCATCGATGATGTCTCGGGTCAGCGGCACAGGGCAAGCATCGCGAAGAGCGGACGACGAATCAAGATGCGGGGCGGGCTTCTCCGGGGTACCGTATGCGCGTGGCCAAGTTCACGTCCTCCTTACGTTTTGCCGTTGCTGGCTCCCCGCTCTCCACCCCCGCTCCGGGAGGGACCGTGGAAGGCCTCAAACAGGCCAAAAAACTCGGCATCCACGCCATGGAGATCGAATGGGTGCAGAGCGTCCCGACACATCCGGAGCGCATGGCGCTCATCCGCAAGACCGCCGGGGAACTCGACATGACGCTCACCGTCCACGCACCGTATTACATCAATCTCAATTCGCCCGAAAAAGAGAAGCTCGCCGCCAGCATCGTGCGCATTACCAGCGCGCTCGCGATGTCCGAACTCGCGGGCGTGCGGTCCGTATGCGTGCACGCGGCGTTCAACCTGGGTCAGCCGCCGGACAAGGTCTACGATAATGTGCGCCGGGCGGTGGATACGATCCTCAAGAAGAAGTCCAAACTCTTTCCGCACGTGAATCTCGCGCTGGAAACGATGGGCCGTGCCACGCAGTTTGGCACGCTGGAGGAGGTGCTGCGCATCAGCAAGGAATTCGACCTCTATCCGTGCGTCGATTCCGCGCACATGCACGCGCGTACCAACGGCCTTGTGAACACCGCCAAGGAGTGGCACGAGATGCTTGATCTCTACGCGAAGTACCTGGGCAAGCCGTCCCTCGGATACATGCACCTGCACTACTCGGGCATCGCGTATGGCGAGAAGGGCGAGAAACATCACCTGCCGCTGCGCGGCAGTGACGCACGTTGGAAAGATTTTGTCGGGGTGTTGAAGGAGCGCAAGGTCTGCGGCACGCTCGTCTGCGAATCCCCCGCCATGGAGAAAGATACCCTGCTCTTGCAGAAGACCTATCTTGCGGCCTGAACGAGCCATCGTGTCATTTCAGGATGCTTTTTTGTCGGTGGCCCTCCGTGCGCCGTTCATGGATCAGGCGCTGGCCGCGCTCATCGAGGAGTATGGCGACCGCCTCATTATCAGCGCACGCGGCGAGTTCGGCCGCACCGGCAAGCCAGAGACGAACACGCTCAATAACTATGGACGCAACCACGATCCGCGGTATTTTGCGTCCGGAGGTTCGTGGTATAGTGAGCAAAAGCGGTTTCTCTTCCCCTTCTTCCATGAACATCGCGATCAACGGATTCGGACGCATCGGGCGCCAGGCACTGCGCATCATCCAGGAGAGCCATCCGGAGGTGCACGTGGTCCTGATCAACGATCTCACGGACGGCGCGACGCTCGCACACCTCTTCGAATTCGATTCCACCTACGGTCACTACGATTGCGGCGAGGCGTGCTTCAAGGACGGATTGCTCTCCACGAAGCAGGGCCCCATCCGCATCACTGCCTCCAAGGATCCGACGACACTGCCCCACAAGGAACTGAAGGTTGATGTGGTGCTGGAGTGCACCGGGCGATTCACCAAGCGCGACGATGCGGCGCTCCACCTGAAGGCCGGCGCGAAGAAGGTTATTATTTCGGCTCCGGGAAAGGACAAAGTCGATGGCACGTTCTGCATCGGCGTGAACCACGAGACGTACGATCCCAAGA
>CAYWPL010000015.1:0-25409 GCA_964460365.1 uncultured Candidatus Peribacteria bacterium
CGGAATGCAGAGTCGAGGCATCCATGTGATGCGATGAGTAACATTTTTCATGGAGGTCGGATTGCTCCTTCCTCCGTACTGTTCATGTGCTACAAGCTGGGTATTCCAACCTGCAACACAAGAAAAATGTCCGTGTCCTTACCCGGAGCGTTCAAGCCCGGATAAGAACGGTAAATTTCCATAATCAATTTCTAATCTTCAATTACTTACAGCGATGAGAATTTAACGCTGTAAGTTACGTGCCTGTGCTGTGAAGGAACCTCGCTCGCCTGTTGGTCCGCACCAAAGTGCTCGCGCTAGGGGCATTTTCTGCCGTGGCAGAAAATAAAAGCGGGTGGCTCACGCACACCCGCAGAATTAGTACTCAAACGACACTAATCCTACGGGTGATCGCGATCTACCATAGCGTGCTGGAGAGTGTAGGGAAGTTTGCGCAAGGGTCAAGCACCAAGAACACTTTTTTTCACCATGCGTCTGCGGAGTCCCGGGGGTCGGATCGGGTAAGTCCGGGAGAGACGGCAAAGCCAATCCTCTCCTGCTTTTTAGGCATCGTCCAGCCGTTTTTCGACGTTTAGGACGGGATTACCTTAGAATTCATGAGATCTCTATGTCACGCCGCCGCATCCGTCACGGCTCCGGCTTCACGCTCATCGAGCTATTGCTGGTTATGGCCATCATGGCCGTGCTCGGCGGCATCATCTTCGTCGCGCTCAATCCCACCCGCCAGCTGGGCCTTGCCCGGAACCGCCAGCGCCACAACGACATCACTTCCATTCTGGACGCGGTCTACCAGTACCAGATCGATACGAACATCCTGCCGCCGGGCATTCCGATCGGCACCGCGCGCCCGATCTGCAAGGACACGGCCGTGTCATGCGTGAACGGTGTCGATCTCAACATCCTGAGCGCGAGCGGCAAATACCTGGTACGGATCCCGTCCGACCCGCAGGCCGCACCGACCGGCACGGGCACCGAGTACTACATCGTGCGTGACGCCAATCACCGGCTGATGGTCACCGCTCCGGGTGCCGAACAGCTCGAGACGATCAGTGTGACTCGATAAAGCCGTCCTCTCCCCCTTGCCCCCTCTCCGGAAGAGAGGGGGAACCTCGCTATTTTCGCGGAGCACTGCTCCCCTTCCTCCGCCGGAGGAAGGGGGTTGGGGGATGGAGGAAAAGAATCAAGCAGCAACGAACTCCTCGTCCTTTTCCATCGTCGGCACAGCATCCGTAACCTCATTGTCATCAGCGGATTTCGCCGGCGGCGCGCCGAGCAGGACGATATTTTGCGCAACAATCTCGGTGCGATGCTGCGTGTGTGCGGGCACGCCGTCCTGCGAGGTCGTCTCCCAACTGCGGGTCTTGAGGTATCCCTCGACGTAGAGAGGCTTGCCCTTCCGGACATGCTTGCCGCAGAGGTCGGCGAGGCCGCCCCAGCAGACGATGTTGTGATACTCGGCGAGACTCTGCTTCTCACCGGTCTGGTCCTTCCAGACCCGGTTGGTCGCAAGACCGAAGGTACAGACGACCTGCCCGGCCTGGGTGGTACGCAATTCGGGATCGCGGGTAACGTTCCCGAGGAGCGTGACGGTGTTCACGGACTTCATAAATAAAAAGGGAGAAAGAAATACAGGAGGCACACCGTACGACGGGGCAGCCGACCGGCGCGATATGCCGGGAGGGCCTGTTCTATGCCGGATCTATATTTTTGGCTTACATAAAGCAAAATTTATGTTCTTACAGCGGACGGAACGGCTGAGATTCCGGATGGAAACTGCGAAAAAGACCCGGCACTGCCGGGTCTTTTTCGTTTGATCACAGATCACGCATCCTCCATCGCCTCCTCGCTCGCGGCGTCCTTCATCTCGTCCTTAGCCGTCTCGCCGGAAGCCTCGACCTCCGCCCCCTCCTCGATGCCGGCCTTCACCTCCTCGGCGGATTCGGTGCTCATTTCTTCCAATTCGGCGATCTTCTCGACACCCTGGACGATCTCCTGCGCTTCGTCTTCGGCCTCGACGCGCGAGGTCATCTCGACCGTCTCGACCTCGCCCTCCTGGATCATCACACGCTCTTCGGGTGCGACCTCCTCCTTGAACTTGAGGAGCTCGACCTTCAGACCGAGGGCCTGAAGTTCTTTGACGAGAACGTTGAACGATTCGGGGATGCTCGGGCGACGGATCGGCTCGCCCTTCACGATCGACTCGTAGGCCTTAGAGCGCCCGATGACATCATCGGACTTGATCGTGAGCATTTCCTGCAGGGTGTAGGCCGCCCCGTAGGCTTCCAGCGCCCACACTTCCATTTCCCCGAAGCGTTGGCCACCGTGCTGCGCCTTGCCTCCGAGAGGCTGCTGCGTGACGAGCGAGTACGGTCCGACCGAGCGAGCGTGGATCTTGTCTTCCACAAGGTGGAGCAGCTTGAGCATGTACACCTGGCCGACGGTCGTCTCGTGGGCGAACTTGTCGCCCGTGCGTCCGTCGAAGAGCTGGATCTTGCCGCTCTCCGGCAGGCCGGCGGCAGTCAGGAATCCGCTGATCTGGTCCGGCGAGATACCATTGAGTGCCGGCGTGGCGATCTTGATGCCAAGCACCTGACAGGCCCAACCGAGATGGGTCTCCAGGATCTGTCCGATGTTCATACGGGAGGTCACACCGAGCGGGTTGAGGATGATGTCGACGTGCGTGCCGTCCGCGAGAAACGGCATGTCCTCTTTCGGGACGATGCGCGAGACGACGCCTTTGTTGCCGTGGCGGCCGGCCATCTTGTCACCCACCTGGATCTTGCGGGTCTGGGCCACGAACACTTTGATCTGCTTGAGCACGCCGGTCGGGAGTTCATCGCCCTCCGAACGGTCGAAGATGTGGACGTCGACCACCTTGCCGCCGGCACCGCCGGGGAGGCGCAGCGACGAGTCCTTCACGTCCTTGGCCTTGTCACCGAAGATGGCTTGCAGAAGCCGTTCCTCAGGCGTCAGTTCGGTCTCGCCCTTGGGCGTGATCTTGCCGACGAGGATGTCGCCTTCGTGGACCGTCGCGCCGATGCGGACGATGCCATCGATGCCGAGGTCCTTGAGCTTGGCCTCACCGACGTTCGGGATATCGCGGGTGACGATCTCGGGTCCGAGCTTGGTGTCGCGGACGTCCGTGATGTAGCTCTCGATGTGGATGGAGTCGAAGTACCCATCCTGCACCACGCGGTCGCTGATGATGACCGCGTCCTCGAAGTTGTACCCTTCCCAGGAGAGATACGCGACGAGCAGGTTCTGTCCAAGCGCGAGTTCGCCGTTCTCCGTGGAGGCACCGTCGGCGAGACAGTCGCCCTTGCGGACGGTGTCGCCGCGGGCGACGAGCGGGCGCATGTGGAAACATGTGCCCTGGTTGGAGCGGACGAAGGTGTGGAGCTTGTAGTTCTGCTTGCGGCCGGAGCGGTAGACCACCGAGATGTCCGAGGCGTCCGCAGCCGTTACTTCGCCGTCTTCCTCGGCCAGCAGGGCATGGCCCGACGCGCGGGCGGCGAGGCCTTCCATACCGGTGCCGACATACGGGGAGTGCGGGCGAATGAGCGGCACGGCCTGACGTTGCATGTTCGTACCCATGGACGCGCGGGTGTTGTCGTCGTGCTCCAGGAACGGGATGAGCGAGGTGCTGATACTCAGAATCTGGCGGGGTGACACGTCGACGTGCGTGATGTCGCGGACGTGGGCCAGCAGCGGCTCTCCGGCCTTGCGGGAGGAGACGCGGGTCGTCGGGAATTCTTTGTGCTCTCCGGCAAACTCCGTCTGGGCCTGGGCGATCGTGAGGTGGCGCTCCTGCTCGGCGTCGACATAGATGACTTTGCCGGAGGGATAGGCGCGGACCGGAACGGCCTTGCTGCCTTCCTTCTTGAGGACGGAGACGATTTTCTGGGCGAGAGCCTTGGTGTCGACGACTTCTCCTTCTTTGGCGATGACCTTGCGGCTCTCCTTCACGGTGACGTCGAGAATGCGGCCCTGCAGCTTGTCGGCATCAAGAGGAACGGTGTGCTTGACCTCCTCATACGGCGTCTCGAGGAAGCCGTACATGTTCACGCGGGCGAAACCGGCCAGGTGAACGACAAGACCGATGTTCGGACCTTCCGGCGTGGCGATCGGACAGATGCGGCCGTAGTGGCTGGTGTGCACGTCGCGGACGTCGAAGGACGCGCGCTCGCGGGAGAGACCTCCCGGACCCGTCGCGGAGAGACGGCGCTTGTGCGCGAGTTCGGCGAGCGGGTTGGTCTGATCCATAAACTGCGAGAGCTGGCTGGACGCGAAGAACTCGCGCATAGCGGCCGTGATCGGGCGGCAGTTGATGAGCTGGGTGGGGGTGACGGTCTCCAGGTCCATGACCGTCATGCGGTCTTTGACGATGCGCTCGGTGCGCACGAGACCGACGCGGTACTTGTTCTGGACAAGCTCTCCGACGGAGCGGACGCGACGGTTGCTCAGGTGGTCGATGTCATCGGCGATGCCGACGCCGTTATTGAGGCGAACAAGTTCGCGGAGGATCTCCACGAAATCCTTCACCTGGAACACGCGGTGCGCCTCGTCGGACGGCGTCTCGACGTTGAAGCGGCGGTTCAGCTTGTAACGGGCGATGTTGCCCATGTCGTACTTCTTGAAGTCGAAGAAGAGCGAATCGATGAGCTGCTTGGCATTCTCGGGCGTGGCCAGATCGCCGGGTCGGATCTTGCGGTAGACGCTCTGGTAGGCCTCGTCGACGTTGCGAACGGAATCCTTCTCGAGCGTGGCGAGGATGAAGTCGTGCTCGGGGTTCGTGACGTCCTTGAAGAGATCGAGAATCTTCGCGTCCGTCTCATAGCCGAAGACGCGGAGGAGCTGCGTGATGGGAATCTTGCGCTTGCGGTCGATCTTGCAGGAGATGATGCCGCGGCGATCCGTCTCGATTTCCAGCCACACACCGCGCTTGGGGATGATCTTGGCGGCGTGGAACTTCGGATGGTCGGCCATCTTGGAGAAGAACACGCCCGGCGAGCGGACGAGCTGGTGCACCACGACGCGCTCGATGCCGTCGACGATGAACGTGCCGGAGTCGGTCATCAGCGGGATGCTGCCGAGGAAGACGTCCTGCTCTTTGATTTCACCGGTTTCCTTGTTGATGAGCTGCACATAGCCCTTCATGGCGGCCTCGTAGCTCAGGTTGCGGCGACGGCAGGTGTCGGGGTCGTACTTGGGAGGATCGAAGGTGTGGCCGAGGATGCGCAGCTCCATTTTCTTTCCGGAGAAGTCGGTGATCGGGGTGATTTCCTCAAGAAGTTCCTTGAGACCGTCCGTGAGGAACCACTTGTAGCTGAGGATCTGCATTTCGATGAGCGACGGCACGTGCGGGTTGCCTTCGTCGTCTACGAGGAAGATGCGGCCGTTCTGGTTGCTCTTGGCCTGAAGATGGGCCGGGAGCGCCTGGAAGACGGCGGGGATGCGGCCGGCGGGCGGCGTGATGTGCGGGTTGAGGCTGGGGAGGACATCGGTGTCCACCTGCAACTGGTAGGCACGCTTGGGCGGCATCTTCACCGGCTTCAGCGGGGCCTTGAGGATGTCCGTCTGCTGCTGCGCTTTGGCGCCGGCCTTGAGCACGCTCTTGGGGGCGGGCTTGGGCATCGGCTTTTTCATCTCCACCTTTTTTTCGGCCACGACCTTTTTGGGCGCCGGCTTCTTGGCGGGGGCTTTCTTGCGGGCGGATTTCTTGGCGATGACTTTCTTGGGCGCCGACTTCTTGGCGACCGGCTTCTTCTTGGGAGCCGCTTTCTTCGCGGCGGGCTTCTTGGCTTTCTTCGTGGCCATAAGAATAAAGGAGGAAAAGAGGTGCGAAGGCACGCCAGCCGAGCAGGAGCCACGGAAGAACGCGCATCGCTCGCCCGCCTTCGCAAAGGCTACGGCGGACAACCTCCCGCGGAGGTTGGTGGACCGCGGCACTCACAACTCAATCGAAGCCACCGCAGAATGGACAAATTTTACGTTCCTGTGGCCAAGCGTCAATCACATTGAACATCGAATTGCATTCGTAGTAGCTAAATATGAATAATATTGTATAATATATGTTAAACAATACGTATACCTGACGATATAGCTAAACACTGTAAATTGGCATACATAAATAATGCTATGCAAAATGGCTTGGAAAAGCCAAAATATTGCCTCTCTTTTTATGCCAGAATATCTTGGGTCAGCTGTATCAACAAGACAGACGATGGCGAGCGGTCCGGGGAAACCGCTTCTGTTGTCGACAGCTTATTCTCATCCCGACGACGTGCAAACCGACGACGAAGTGATCAGGCGGGGATCTGCTGCGTCACGCAGTGGAACGATCCCCAGCCCCAGGTGAGCACGCGGCTGTCGATGGGCACAATGCGTCTGCCGGGGAAACATTGTTGCAGAACGGCGACAGCCTCCGCGTCGCGCGGGTCATCCCACACGGGCAGAAGCACGCACTCGTTGGCGATGTAGAAGTTGGCGTAGCTCGCCGGAATCCGGAAACCCTTCCCCGGGGTGTGCCCGCCCTTGGTGGGCGCCCGGTCGATCAGCACTGGCTTGGGCTGCGTGATCGTGAGAATCTCAAGCGACTGGCCGTCCTGATCCGTCATCGCGCGCAGACGGCGGAGATTCTCCTGCAGCGGCGAGTAGTCG
Organism: uncultured Candidatus Peribacteria bacterium; assembly: GCA_964460365.1. Lineage (GTDB taxonomy): Bacteria > Patescibacteriota > Gracilibacteria > Peribacterales > Peribacteraceae > DAISLF01. Next base: position 6,661 of record CAYWPL010000015.1, read on the forward strand.
GGGTCCTGCGGATCTTCGTTGATGATGGTGACGATCGTGCGCGGTCCCACGAAGCGCGCGAGATCGTCCACATGGCCGCTGGTGTCGTCGCCCGCGATCCCGTCGCCCAGCCACAGGATTTTGGTGAGACCAAGATAGTCCTTCAGCCGCTGTTCGATCTGCTCTTTGGTCAGGTCCGGATTGCGGTTGGGATTGAGCAGACAGCCTTCGGTCGTCAGCAGCGTCCCCTGTCCGTTCACATCGATGGATCCGCCCTCCAGCACCATGGGGATTTTGACGGACTGTTGGCCGAGATCCGCCGCGAGCAGCAACGGGATGCGGTCATCGCGCTCCCAGTCCCACTGATTTCCCCACGCGTTGTATTTCCAATCGAGCAACAGGCGCTCGCCCGCCGCATTTTTGACGACGATGGGACCATGATCGCGCGCCCACGCGAAATCATTGGGAATGCGGTGCAGATGGACACGCTCGCCGCGCACTCCGGCACTCTTCATTTCCGCGCGGGCCGACGTCTCGGTGGCATCGTCGTGAATGAGGATATGCACGTCCTCGCCGATCTCCAGTTCTTTGACCATGCGCGCCCAGATCGCGGGGATCTGCCCGAACAGACCCGGCCAGTGCGGATGCTGCCGTTCGCCGGCCGGGATATGCGGCCACGTGAGCATCGTCGCTTCGTGGCGCTCCCATTCGGCCGGCATGCGGTAGCCGCGTGAAGCAAGCGTGTCGCTCATTTCTTTGTTTCCGTGAGCAAACCGTAGGCGTCTGGCCTGCGGTTCTTGAGGAACATCCACGCGTTCTGCAGCGGCTTCACGCGGTTCAGGTCGCAGGCGGCGATTATCACCTCCTCTTCCTTCCCGCCCTTCGCCAGCAGAGCGCTGCTGGGACTGCCGATGAACGATCCTCCCCAGAAGGTGATCGCGCCCTCCTTGCCGACACGATTCACGGCGCAGACATAGACATTGTTCGTCGCCGCGTGCCCGAGCATCGCGTTGCGCCACATCAGTTCCCAATCTCCGGTGATGTTCTCCTCCACGCTGTCATCGATCGTGCCGATGGCGGTGGGGTAGAAGATGATCTCAGCGCCCTGAAGAGCGGCGATGCGGGCAGCTTCCGGATACCACTGATCGTAACAGATCATGGGACAGATAGTGCCGAAACGGGTTGTGAACACCCGGATGCCCGTGTCGCCGGGGGCAAAATAGCGCTGTTCGTGGTACAGAATGTCCTCGGGGATGTGCGTCTTGCGGTAGATGCCGAGCATCGTGCCGTCCGCATCAAAAACCGACGCGGTGTTGTAGAATTTTCCGTCCGCGGATTTCTCAAAGATGGATCCTCCGATCAGCACGATTCCATGCTTCTTTGCGATGGCGGACAAGGCCTGAGTCGTCGGACCGGGCATGGCCTCGGCAGTATCGAATGCCGCGCGGTCATCGGGCTTCTGACAGAAGTACATCGCAGTGAAAAGCTCCGGCAGACAGACGATATTTGCGCCTTTCTTCACGGCCTGCTCCACCAGCTCTTCGGCTCGCCGCAGATTCAGTGCCGCGTCGTCCGTCATGGACATCTGGACCAGGCCGACGTTGACGATGCGTTTTTCCATGCGCGGAATTCTGAAGCGTCACGGGCGAAGTTGCAATTCGGATTGCGTCCTCATTTTCCAAGAATGACGATGGATTCTCTTTGGATTAAGCGGTTCGCGTCTGTAGGATTTTTGCGCTCCTACCCCGCACTCCGTCCATGAAGAAATTCACCAAGCTGTCCCCCGGCCTCAAGAAGCTCGTCGTCCCCGAGACGGCAGGCCGCATGAAAGGCGCCGTCAGCGACTATGTCAAAAAAAGCAAGCGCCCCGTCAGCGCCTTCGCCGAGCGCACGCTTAAACACTGCAACGGAGGTACCACGATGCAGGCCGCGCTCTGGCTGAAGGACCACCTCAAGAAAGGAGGCAAGATCGTCGTGACCATCTCCGGCGCGCTCAGCTCCTTCCAGGTCGGCGTGATGCTGGCCGAGCTCATCCGCAAGAACAAAGTGCACCTCGTCTCGGCCACGGCCGCGAACCACGAGGAGTCGTACTACCGCTACGTCGCCCACTCCCACTACGCCTACATCCCCCGCTACACCGAGCTGACCCCCGAACAGGAGGCCGAGCTGCGCGATACGGGACTCCGCCGCATCACCGACACGTTCCTCCCGGAGGACGAGAGCGTGCGCATCATGGAGCCGCACCTGCTGCGGATGTGGAAGGATGCCGAGAAGAAAGGTCAGCGCTACTTCCCGCACGAGTACTTTCGCCGGCTGTTCTCCGAGGGCCTCATCAAGCCCGACCCGCTGGCCAACCCGGACGACTGCTGGGCATACGCCGCCTACGAGAAGAGCGTGCCGATCGTCATTCCCGGCTTCGAGGATTCCACCATGGGCAACATCTTCGCCAGCTACACCTACGGCGGAAAGTGGCGCGACGCCAAGGGCCCAGTCGTCGATCCACGCATCATGAAAACCGGCCTCGAGTACTTCACCTGGATGTACGACTGGTACATGAAGGCCTCCGAGAAATCCCCCATCGCCTTCCTCCAGCTCGGCGGCGGCATCGCGGCGGACTTTCCCATCTGCATCGTGCCGTCCATCAAGCACGACCTGCAGCACCACAAAGTGCGTGACTGGGCGGGCTTCGTGGAGATCGGCTCGTCGCCGATGTCCTACGGCTCGTACTCCGGCGCGGGCGGCAAGGAGAAGATCACCTGGGACAAACTGTCGGTGGAGAGCTACTACGCGATCATCCAGAGCGACGTGACCGTGGCGTTCCCGTGGATCGCGGCGGTGCTGCTGGACCTGTAACGCCTCCCAAAGAAGAGATGTTCACATACGCAGAGCATTCTGAAGACGTACGCGCATGGAAAACAGACCTACGCGGAGATTGGAAAGAAGATGGAGCGAAGCGGATGGTGGGTGCAGCAGCAGATGGATTTGGCGGAGGCGCAGTCGCGTGCTTTCTGCTTCCGCACGGTGAACTCCACGCAGGAGTTCGGACTTCAGCTCCTCTCGGAAGTGCTCAAGGTGAAGGCGCGCTGTAAAATGATGGCCTGGAAATCGCCCGAGGAGTCGCGTCTGCTGCGCTCCAAGTGCGAGCCGTTTTTCCGGACACCGAAAGCCTGATTTCCGGCATCGCGGTCCCTCCGAAGCATGCCAGAAAACATCCGGAGCCATTTTGCCTTGACAACAGAGTTGTCGGCCATATACTTGGCCTCTGCTTCACTTCCGCCAGCAATGAAACCTCCTCCGGATCAGGAGAAAAAGTCCCGCAGCAACCGTCACATCTCCAGCCGCTACATGCGGGACCGCTGGGAGAACTTCTTAAGCCAAGACAAGCGAGGCATGCTCATGGTGGAAGGCGTCCCGGTGGACCAGATCGCAAGCAAGTACGGCTCGCCGCTTTACGTGATGGTAGAAAGCGAGATCCGCACGCGTCTTCGGCGTTTCAAAAAAGTCTTCGGCAACCAGATCTCGTTGCAGTACGCCGTGAAGTGCAACAGTAACCTGGAAATTTTGCGCATCGTCCGCGAGGAGGGTTTCGAGCTGGACTGCTCTAGCGTCGGCGAGTTGATCCTCGGACTGCTGGCCGACTTCAAGCCCAAGCAGCTCACGCTCACCAACCTGTACAAGAGCGAGCAAGATCTCTACTTCGCCGTGAAGATGGGCATCCAGGCCATCACCGCCGACAGCATCGAGGAGATCGAGCACATCGCGCGCACCGCCAAGAAGCTCAAGAAGCACATCGACACCGTGATCCGCGTGAACCCGATGCTGCAGGCGGGCAACTACTCGACGAAAGGAAACAAGTACGGCATTCCCATCGGCTACATCGACCGCGCCATCGACCTCGCCCGCAAGAGCCCGTTCGTCGACTTCCAGGGCTTCCACTTCATGGGCGGCTACGTTTACAACCCACGGGTCTTCAAGGCCGCGGCTAGGACATTCGTGAAACTCATCAAGCGTTGTCAGGACCGCGGCGTGCGCGTGAAGCGCCTGTCTCTCGGCGGCGGTTTCCCGGCCGCCATTGGCGAACAGGAGGCCTTCCCCATCGAAGACATGAAGGACTTCCCCAAGTACTTTGACGATCTCTGCCTCCGCCACGGACTCCAGCCGTTGCAACTCATCTTCGAACCGGGCAAGAGCATCGTGCTCAACGCCGGCATCGGTCTGATGAAGGTCATCGCCAAGAAGCGCCTCGGCAAGACGAGTCGCATGGTACTGGCCGACGGTTCCAGTTATAACTTCGTCCCCGACGCGCTCGTGCAGGCCGATGATATCAAGTACGACATCCTGCCCGCGTCCAAGATGAACGCGCCGCGCATTCACACCGTCACGGTGGCCGGAAGCACCTGCGATTGCTGGGACCTGATTGCCAAGGGCATCGACATGCCCAAGCTCCGTGCAGGCGACCTGCTGGCCGTGATGGACGTCGGCGGATACGCGCAGGTGATGGCGAGCAATTTCAACACGCTCAAACGCGCCGCAGCCGTCATGATCCACGCCGACGGCACCATGAAGCTCATCCGCCGCCGCGACCGCTACAGCGAGATGTTCGCGCCGGAGCTGGACGTGCTGAAGATGGCCGGACCCAACGAACTGGAGAAGTACAACAACCTCTATCGCGTGAATATCGACAAGATTTGGAAGGGCTCCAAGGCCAGCAAGCAGCACAAGAAAAGTGAGAAGAAACAGCTCAAACAGGAACAGCTCATTCAGCACATGTTCGAGGAGGTCGCACGCGGCAACTTGGAGCGGAAGTCCGCCGCCAAGGCCCGCATCAAACGAGCGGCAACCGCTGGCAAGCGCTGAGAGGCGATTACTTCGCGGCCTTCCAGCGCCTCTCGACCTCAGCCCAGTTGATAATGTTCCAAAATGCCTTGATGTAGTCCGGGCGCTTGTTCTGGTACTTGAGGTAGTAGGCGTGCTCCCACACATCGAGACCAAGGATTGGCGTCTTGCCATAGGAAACCGGAGAGTCCTGATTGGGCATGCCGACGACGGCAAACGCGCCTGTATCCACGACGAGCCACGCCCAGCCAGAACCGAATTGGTTCTGGGCAGTCGTGTTGAAGAGCTCCACGAACGCATCCCAGGTTGTGAAAGACTTCTCGATGGCCGCCCTCAGCTCCGCACCAGGCTTGCCGCCGGACGGAGACAGAATCGTCCAAAAAAGACTGTGATTAAAGTGTCCCCCGCCGTGATTCCGCACCGCGGTCTTTTTGTCCGCGGGGAGCTTGTCGAGATTCTTCAGCAGCGTCTCGACATCACTGTCCGCCCATTCGGTGCCTTCCACGGCCTTGTTGAGCTTATCGATGTACGCCTGATGGTGCTTGGTGTGGTGGATCTCCATCGTCTTGGCGTCGAAGTGCGGCTCGAGGGCGTCGTAGGCGTAAGGCAGGGCGGGGAGGCTGTAGGCCATGAGATGCGGGGTAAAGGATGAGATGAGTCTACTCTTGTGACGGGCGGGCGGCGCAAACGTGACCGCGGAAAAGGGATCAACGGATGGACGTTGCGGGTGCATACTGGCGCCATGCAGGTCACGGTCCTCGATGATCACGGGCTGACGGCGTGGGAAGCCTGGTTCCAGACCCTCTCCGACGCTCCGCTGTGGCAATCTCCTGCCTGGAAGACCTTCCAGGAGGCGCTGGGGCACCAGACGCGCGTCTATGCCCTGTCGGACGGGCACACGATTCGCGGAGCCGCGTTGGTCGTTCTGGACAGCACTCGAGGCGGCCTCACGACGTGGGATATCCCCCGCGGACCCGTCGGCGAGTGCGGAGAGATCCTGAAGACTGTCGCGGCCGACGCACAGGACGCCAAGGCGCTCTCGCTCACCTGGTCGCCGGTCCGGGAGGCACTGTTGGATGGCGGTCGCATCTCGGGACGCCACGTGCAACCCAACGCCACGCGCGTGCTCGATCTAACGCTGGATGATGACGCTCTACTGGAACAGATGAAACCCAAGGGCCGCTACAATATTCGGCTGGCCGAAAAGCACGGCGTCATCGTCCGGGAATCCGGAGACGCCGACGCCTTCGCCCGCCTGATGGCGGACACCGGCAAGCGAGACGGCTTCACCCCCCAGAGCGCCCGGCACTACCAGACGTTCCTCAAGAACCTTCCGGGGAGCTTCTTGCTGCTCGCCTATGCCCCAAAAACGCCCAAAAATGAGCTATCGGCGCACGGAGAACAGGAATCTATCGCTGGCCTTATCGGAGCAATCTGGGGCATGCAGGGGATCTATTACTACGGCGCCTCGTCGCACAAAGCCCGAGCCCTCATGGCGCCCTATGCCCTGCAATGGGAGGCTATGCGGCGCTGCAGGACCGCGGGGTGCCGCAGCTACGATCTCTTCGGCGTCGCGCCAGAGGGAGCGGGGGTTCACCACCCCTGGGCGGGCGTGAGCGACTTTAAAGCCAAGTTCGGCGGCACGATGATCGCCTACCCCCCGGAGCAGCAGCTGGTCTTCCGGCCCCTGACGCATGCGGCGCTGAAGGTGAAGAGAAAGATGTTGGGATAACACCCTTCGACTACGCTCAGGGTGACATAGCTTTGTCATGCTTCGAGGGGCTGTTCAGTATGACAATAATGCGTCCCTCGTTACGAAATCCGTTCCACGGCTTTCTACTCGGGATGACATATTTTTTGTGTCCTTCAACAAGTTCAGGGTGACGGAGCTTTTTCCCCATACACGAAAAAACCCCCACCTTGCGGCGGGGGTTTCTCGTGGCTTTTCAGCCATAGACACACTGTCTACTCCGGCTAGGCGATTAGCTCTGGTAGCTGGTGGACTTGACCGTCGTGTCCGGGTACTCGACCCAGCGGAAGACCGCGGACGTCGTGGTACCGGCACCAATCGCGGCGGAGTCCTTATCAACCCACTCGAGGTGACTGTTGCTCGATCCAGCACCGAAGAGGGTGTTGGACACGTTATCGAAGTTCTGGAGCGACACCTGGAGGGTGGAAGTCGACGTGGACGAGACCTTGGAGTTGGTGACGTTGGACTGGAGCACGAACGTCTGGTCCGTAGCCTGGTCGATCGTCGTGTTCACACTGGACTGCGCCGTGTCGGCGAGGCCCGTGCAGTAGACGACGAAGGAACCGGAGGCGCTACCGACGATCGCCACGCCGGCCGTCGTCATCGACGTGCAGGACTTGGTGATCGTGGAGTTGGCCTTGTTGAAGAACTTGAAGCCCGTCGTGTCGAGCGCCACGTTCGTGGCGTTGACGTTGAAGACCACACCCGAGAGGACGACCTTGTTCAGACCGTTCTTCGAGTTACCGTGGGCCGCGACGGCGACCTTGAACTGACCGATGTCCGAGACGCCGGTCGGCACGTTGGTGCCGTTGGCATCCGGGTTGGCGTTCGCGATCGTCACGATCTTGGAGAGGACCGAGAAGTTCTTGTTTCCAACGACGTCCGTGTTGTTGGCCGACGGAGACGTCAGACCAATGAACACTTCGCCATCGCCGGTGGAGTTGCCACCGTTGGCGGTCAGGTTGTTGCTCGACTGGTCACCGCGGGCGCGCACCGCGCCGGAACCCGTGGCGTTGTTCGAGACAGCCTGCTTGGTGATCCAGAACTGGAGAGTCTCTCCAGCGAGGGCACCATCAACGTCGGACTTCAGCGTCGGCTTGACGAGCACCTTCACGTCGGTCCCCTTCGGGATGACGAGCTGGCGGCTCTGCATCTTGGCGCAGAAGGCCTGGGACGTACCACCACCCGGCGTGACGCCGAGCGTGTCATCCGAGCCGCAACCACCAACCGTGGCGGAAGCGAACGGAGTCGTAGCACCGTCCTTGTAGAGCTCGAGACGGTCGACGGACGTGGCCGTGGAACCGGACGAGTTCACCTGGAGATCCGTGATAGCAATGTCTTCGTTCTCAGCACGGATGTTGAGGCGGAGGACCGAATCGGCCGTGGCACCACCGAGGAGCTGGCGATTGCGCAGCGGCGTGTTGTCCTTCGAGACGTACAGGTTACCCTGGCTGACGAGGCTGTAGAGCATCGAACTGACCGTGGTCACCACAATGTCGCAGCTGCTCACCGAGCAGGTACCGTTCGTCTTGATGCCGCTCAGATCCGTTCCGCGGTCGACCTGCTCAGCGCTGATGTAGCTGGAGTCGGACGTGCTGAACTGGAGCTGGAGGTCATCGTTCGTGAGGGACGCGGAGATGTCTCCGTGCACCTCGAAGACCACCGGCTTCTCCTTCGGGATGACGAAGCCGCCATTCGTGAGCTGGTTGAACGTGATCTTGCTGTTCTGGCTGGTCGCACCCTTCTCGAGGATCGTGTCGACCTTGCCGTCCTGATCAGTGTCCACCCAGAGGGTGTAGTTCTGACCATTGTTCAGAGAACCGGACTGCGAGGCGAAGATGGCCTTCGTGAAGAGAACGTCCTTGGCCTCACCGGCGCGAGCCTCGAAGCGCAGCAAGTTGATGTTCTTGCTGTTCTTGACGGCCGTGTCGGAGACACCAATGGACTTCACGGCGACGGTCAGAGTCGCGTCAGCGATGCGCTGAGCGTTACCCGTGATCGTACCGCGGGGGCGAACGTCGTTGACCTTGTCACCCGTCGAGACGCCTTCGACATCCATCTGGTAAGAGGTGGAGGCCGGGGAGACGAGGGAGCTGAAGGTGCAGCCGGTGGTGTTCGTGCCGGACGAGAGGGTCGTCGGCTCACCACAGATGTGGACCTTGAACTGGTCACCGTTCTTCGGGCTGACGCCCGTGCCGTTGTCGATGAAGTCGACGCGGAGCTCGAACGTTTCCTTGCCGGAGACCTCGAAGTCGTCGAAGCGGTACACCTGGTAGACACCGACGCCGCCCGTGCGGCCGGAATCGGTGGCGTTGGTGGACATGCGGACGCCCTCGATGCTGCGACCCGTCGTCTTGTTGCGGAGGGTCACGTTCTCGAGCACGGAGCTGATCGGCAGGGCGATGAGACCACCAGTGGTGGTGTTACCCTGGACAGCCACGAAGAGCTTGCGGATGTCGATCTTGTCGCCGCCCGTCGTGAAGATCACGTTGGCGAGGACCGCATCGTTCTGATCGCGCGTGTAGGTCTGTTGAGGGGGGCCATCAATCTCGACGGTGAATTCACCGGCGTCGATCGTGACCTCGTCCGCGTTGTCCGTCGGGATCGAGACGCGGGAACCGTAGAGCTGACCGTTGACGCCGTAGCCGTACAGGGAACCGACGGCGAAGACGTCCGAGTCCTCTTCGAAGTGCATGACGACCGTGTCGCCAGCACCGCCGGCGACATCGCCGACGATTTCGAGCGTGATCTTGTCACCCTCGAGGATCGTGAAGGGGGGATCGAAGACGAAGGTGACGAAGTCACCGGTCGTCGTCGCGATCGTGTTCGTCACGACCGTGCCGTCGCTGCGGCGGATCTTGAGGTTCGAGACGTCACCATCGCCGGCCGAACCGTTCTGCTCCATGGTCATGGAGTAGAGGGTCTGGTCCTCGACGGAGTCCGTGGAGACCTGGAACTTGCCGAGCACAACACCATCGTCGCCGACGTTCACTTCGTCCGGAGACACCGTGCGGTACTCGATGGTCACTTTACCGCTGCGGACAGCGGCGACCTTGAACGTGCTTCCGCGCATCGGGAAGTTGCCCGTGACCTGCTTGGCGTTGGAACCGAAGTCGGAGGGGAGCTCAACAGCGAAGTTGTGCTCGGCCGACGTCGTGGCCGTGGACAGGAAGTCACCGACGATATCCACCGTCACCGTCTTGCAGGCCGAAACCGTCAGAGGCGAGGAGAGGTGGAGGTTGGAGGTCTGGTCCTTGGAATCGATCGTGCGCTTGCGGGAAACGCGAGCGCCGTTCACCGCGGCGTAGACGCCGTCAATGTCCGTCTCCGAGCCGAAGCCTTCGTGGAGAACCGTGAGGTCCTCAATCGAGACGGCATCGTCGCAGGAAGCGGTGAGGTCAAGCGAGAGCATCGTCACGCCGACAGCACCCTGGGGGACCGTGTCCCCGACCGGGTTCTTGGAGGAGACAGTCACGTCGAGCGTTCCATTGCTGGTCGGCAGCGTGCTGTAACCGTTGAAGGACATGGAATCCGAGAAGGTCTCGCCGTCGAGCGACTCGATGTCGCTGGCGGTGACCGTGTACTCGTCACCAGCCGGGAGGTCGCCGGACAGGGTCAGTTCGACCGTGTCATCGGCAACGAGCTTGGCGGACGTGACCGTCACGGCCGGGTTGGCTCCGGAGATGGTGTAGTTGGCGGCCGTCTCGGCGCTCGTCTGGTCGACGTCCACCGTGAAGGTGACCTCAACCTTGTTCGAAGCCGTGGCGACAGCGTCGCTGATGCCAGCCTCGACAGGCTGGGAACCACAATCGACGCCGAAACTCAGGCCCTGATCGACGCGATGAAGCATGACGACCATTTCGGCACGGTTCATGTTGTCGTTCGGGCGGACGCGGCCCGTGGAGTCGTCACCCTGGAGGACGCAGTGATCTGCGGCCGTCTGGATGCCCTCCGTGTACCACTGACCCGAGGGGTTATCCACGAACTGGGGCGCATCGCCGGTACCCTCGAGAGCGAAGGCGCGGACGATGAGCGCGGCAGCCTCAGCGCGATTGATGTTGGCGCCGGGGCGTGCGTAACACGGATGGCTGCCGTAGCAGTTGCCGTCACCCTTGACCCACTGCTCCTTGGCGGCTTCCTCCATGTAGGGGTAGTACCAGGCCGAAGCCTTGACGTCGTCAAAGCTGGCGACAGCCGGGGGGGTGGAAAGGAGTCCACCGTTCATCATGACGAGCAGCTTCACGAACTCGGCGCGGTTCGCCAGATCGGCGGCGCGGAAGCTCGGCTGCGTCGTGTCGAGGATGCCGTCGCTCGTGAGAGCGTCAACGGCTTCCCCGTACCAGACACCCGACGGAACGTCGTTGTACGCGAGAGCCGTGCCCATGGTGGACAGGGTGATCGCGGTCGCAGACAGACCGGCGAGGACTTTCTTCAAACGAGAAATGTCCATATAAGGAAGTAAAGAGAGGAAATAAAAGAAGGATGGATTGATGAAGTTGGGCGGTGCAGAGATCCGGAGATATCTGCGGTCTTGCGTCGTGAGATTGAACGCGGTCCTTCGCAGAGCGAAAACAGGCGCTCGTCTCCTTAAATATAAAGAGGTCACACAAGGGCAGACACCTTATATATGGGCTGAGTGGCGATACTCCCTTGAGGGGAGCAAGAGACACTCAACAAGAAGGAACTACGAAAAAAACGGACCATACACCGTGAAAAGCACGACCCAATCGCCCATGAAGGGCGCGGATGTGAAGATTGTCTCCCGGGGGAGGCAAGTGCCGAAATGACAATGAACGTATACGGAGACCACGCCCTCCTTTTTGAGAAGCGGGTCAGCGGGGATTCTAATCAAGGGGTTCCCGCTGAGGCAAGCTCCCAAAGGGGAGGAGTGGCAATCCAGATAACGCAAAACCCCGGATCGCGTTACGGTCACGTTTTCGTAAAACACGTGTTTCTCTTCATTTAATTGCTTTAATTTGGCGATTCTCTGAAGAAATTTCGGCTGAAAAGGCGTTTTTCGCGTGAATCCCAGAATACGCAAATGCTGTTGCATAATTCCGCATTAATGAGTGAAGTCGCAGCCTTGTACAAATTTTTTGTCACCTGGTACAGCTGAATTGCCACGACGGATGTTCCCGAATGCCTAAAGTGCCTCAAAACGCCTCTGTGACGAATAACTGACTCGTGCCACGTTTGCTTTGCGTGATCGGCACATCTCAACGGTGCAGGAGCTGACGGTAGGACAAGAAAACCGTACATCCCCTCTTTGTTGCCCTCACGCGCCTCCGTGACACGCGCGAGTGTCCCAAACGACTCCGAACTCGGACCGAAAGACGAACGTCGCTCCCGGGGGCATTGGACGACCTCGCTTTTCACCGTGATGAGGTGATCACACCACAAACGACACTCGATTGCGATCACGCCGAACGCGCGACAAAATTTTTGCGATTGTCTCGTCCGATAATCGTTCGCGATGACGGCGCGCCCGATTCTCTCATCGGCGTCGCCACTCGCGCGATCGTGCGCGCTCAGAACCTCCGGATCTCCTGTCCGCCCGCGGTATCCTTCACTTCGTATCCTTTTTCCATGAGGAGATCGCGGATGCGATCGGCGCCGGCGAAATCTTTTTTCGCGCGCGCTGCCGCACGCTCATCCAGTAATTGCCGAATCTCCGAGGCAATCACGTGAGATTCGGGCTCGAAGCATCCGAAGGTATGACGCGCCATCTGCAGGAATGCGAGGAGGCGCAAGCGCGCCTCCGTCGGCCACGCACAACCGCGCGACCATGCCATCATCTCGAAGAGCGCCGCGAGCGCGCCAGACGTATTGAGATCCGCGTCCATCGCGGAGCGGAACCGCGCCTCCCATTCCGCCACCTGCTCGACGGTCGCCGTTGCAGCGCCGTCCGCGTGCGCGGTTTTCATCCGCTCCATCCACTCGACGATTTTGCGCCGCGCCTTGCGCGCGTCTTCCATCCCCTTCCACGCGAATTTTAAATTGGTGCGGTAGTGCACCGAGAGCAGGTAGTACCGGAGATCGAGCGGCGAGTATTCCTGGGTGATAATGTCAGGAAGAACGATCACATTGCCAATACTCTTGGACATTTTTCCGCCCGCGAGGTCGATTCTGCGCTTGTGGAGCCAGAAACGGGAGAAGGGTTGCGGGCCGCTGCACTCGCTCTGCGCGATCTCGCATTCGTGATGCGGGAAGATGTTGTCCTCGCCGCCGGTGTGCACGTCGAGCGTGTCGCCGAGTTCCTTGCGCGCCATCGCCGAGCACTCGATGTGCCAGCCGGGAAATCCGTCGCCCCACGGAGACGGCCAGCGCAGGACGTGCTTCGCGTTCGCGCCGACGGTTTTTTTCCAGAGCGCGAAGTCCGCGGGGTGGCGCTTCTCTTCGTCGACGGCGACGCGCGAACCGGCGTCCAGGTTTTCGAGTGCGTTGCCCGAGAGTCTTCCGTAGCGCGGGAAGCTGACGACATCAAAGTAGACGCCGTCGGATGTCTCGTATGCGTTTCCGTTTTTTACGAGCGTCTCGATGATCGCGATCATCTCGGGAATCGTCTCGGACGCGCGCGGGCGTTTCGCGGGCTCGAGCATGTTGAGCAATTTTTCGTCTTCCAGATACTGCTCTTCGTATTTGCGCGCGATCGCGATGACGCTCTCGTGCGTGACGGAGCCGTGCTCGGCGCGCGCCTGCTTTTCGATTTTATCTTCGCCGGTATCGGCGTCGGCGACGAGGTGCCCGACGTCCGTGATGTTTTTCACGTGCGTCACGACGTACCCGTGTCCGGCCTCCATCCACCGGCGGAGAAGATCTGCCATGAGGAACGACGAATAATTCCCGACGTGCGGGCGTCCATAGACCGTGGGACCGCACGTGTACATCGAGACCCTGCCGGGCTCACGCGGCTCGAAGGGTTCTTCCTTCTTGGAATAGGTGTTGTAGAGCGCGAGGGCCATCGCGAAAGAGGATAGCAAACACGCCCGCTGAGGGAACGCGAAAAGAGGTGGGGGTCCGATGCAGTGTGGCTCGCATCGGACCCCTCATGGGGCAGGAGGAGGAAGCACGCTTCCTCCCTGTGGTGTTGCCGGTCCCCAAAACCGGCGAAGAGATGACTCCCGTTCTTGTGGTGAAGAACGGAAGCGGCGAGAGTCTAGCGATGATGACAGCTTGTACAAGAAATTATCCAAAACAGGGCAAAAAAGCGGCTTCAGGCAGGGCTCCTTGGCATCGCAAAGGTTCCCGGCAGGGATCGCGGGCGCGATCGTCTGCCGGGTTCCCGAACCCCATCAGTTGGAGCTCGGGAGCAACCGCTTGGCCTTCACGATGGCCAAGTCGGTCATGATGGTCCTCCGGATCAGCGCGTCGATCGCGCTCTCCGGAGCTCCCGCCTCCTTGAGCAGCTGGACCTTGCGGGCCAGGCGCTGGAAGGCTTCCGTGGTGGCGGGGGGAGAGACTCGTTCTCTCTTCATGACGCAGGACTCCTTGTCATAGAGCGTCGGTTCCCATCTCTCAATCCATGAAAGACGTGAAAGGAACCAAACGGAGTATACAGGAGGTATTGACTAAATCAAGTAATGTTTTTTAATAGAATATGTGGTTTTGCCCCATACAGGGCGTCTGGAAGCACACGGGCGACACGTGATAGTGTGAGCCCGCTTTCCCCAGCCCCCTCCATGATGAAGCATGCCGACATCAAGCGCGTCCTCGGCGACCAGGCCGACACGCTGTTGAACCATACCTGCAAGATAAGCAAAGGCCGCCTGCATCTCCCGAGCATGAAGACCGTGCAGAACGTCTTCGCCGCATCCGACCGTCCGGCGCGCGTGCTGACGAGCCTAAAGGAGCTGTACGGACATGGCCGCCTGAAGGGCACGGGGTACCTCTCGATCCTCCCGGTGGACCAGGGCATCGAGCATTCCGCGGGCGCGAGCTTCGCCAAAAACCCAGACTATTTCGACCCGGAGCACATCGTGGAATTGGCCATAGAAGGCGGTTGCAACGCGGTTGCCTCGACCGTCGGCGCGCTCGGGATCGTCGCCAAAAAGTATGCCGACAAGATCCCCTTCATCGTGAAACTCAACCACAACGAACTGATGACGTATCCCAACAAATTCGACCAGGTGATGTTCGGATCCGTGGAGCAGGCGGCGACAATGGGCGCGCTTGGCGTGGGCGCCACGATCTATTTTGGCTCGCCCGAATCAGCGCGCCAGATCGTGGAGGTGAGCCAGGCGTTCGCGGAGGCGCATCGCCTCGGCATGTTCACCGTACTGTGGTGCTATCTGCGCAATCCGGCGTTCAAGAAGGACGGCGTCGATTACCACCTGGCGGCCGACCTGACGGGCCAGGCGAACCACCTCGGCGTCACCATCCAGGCCGACATCATCAAGCAGAAGTTGCCGGAGACAAACGGCGGCTACAACGTGCTGAACATGGCCGGCAGCAGCTACGGCAAAACCGACAAGCGCATCTACAGCGAGCTCACCAGCGACCATCCGATCGATCTCACACGCTACCAGGTGGCCAACTGTTACATGGGCCGCATCGGACTGATCAATTCCGGCGGCGCGTCCGGCGAGAACGATCTCGCACAGGCCGTGATGACCGCGGTGATCAACAAGCGCGCGGGTGGCGCGGGACTGATCTCCGGCCGCAAAGCGTTCCAGAAGTCGCGCGACGAGGGCGTGGAGATCCTCCACGCGATCCAGGACGTGTACCTCTGCGAGGAGGTCACGGTGGCCTGATTCCCGTATATATCAGAAGAGGCCGGACACCGCGCCCGACCTCTTTTTTTGACCCGGAAACGGCCTTTTACGCGCGGATATGCTCGCGATTGACCAGAATCTGCTGGCCGATGCTGAACAGCGTGGAGATGCCCCAGTACACGGACACCGCGGCAGGGAACTGGATGGCGAAGAACCCGATCATCAGCGGCAGGCCGTAGAGCATCATGTTCTGTTGCGTGGCCTGAGAGGACATGGACTTCTTTTCTTTCTTGTCCTTCGCGCCTACGTCGATGACGTCGGTCTTGGCGGTCTTGCGCTTCTGGATGGCGAACGACAGCTTCATCTGGAGGAATTGCAAAGTGACAAGCAGCACGGGCATCACCCACAGGTCCGGCTTGAGCAGATCGAGCCCGAAGAACGACGTGCCGAAGGTCCACGTGAGGTTCTGGTACATCGGGTAGATCAGGTGGCGCGACACCTCCAGGTGCGAGCCGTCGCGGATGACGTAGAACAGCCCGATGAGAATCGGAAACTGGATGAGCGTGGGGAGGCAGCTCTGGAACGGGTTGATCTTGTGCTCGGACCACAGCTTCATGGTCTCCTCCTGGATCCTCTTGGGATCGTCGCGGTACTTCTCTTTGAGGGCCTCCAGTTTGGGCTGGAGGATCTGCATTTTCTTCTGTCCCTCCAGCGCATGCTTGGTGGGGATGAAGAGCAGCAGCTTCACCACGACCGTCAGCACAATGATCGCGATACCAAGGTTGTGATCCGGCAGCAGCGACGCGACGA
The DNA here is from genome assembly GCA_964460365.1 of uncultured Candidatus Peribacteria bacterium. Taxonomy (GTDB): domain Bacteria; phylum Patescibacteriota; class Gracilibacteria; order Peribacterales; family Peribacteraceae; genus DAISLF01. The sequence continues at coordinate 22,747 of CAYWPL010000015.1, forward strand.
AGATCAGGAAGTTAAGGAACGGAGCGCTGATGAACGTGCGGAAGAGCTTGGTGAACACGCCCGGTTCGCTGATGACAAAGCGGACGGGGGCGACCGCCTGAAGCGAGGCTCCGGTGCCCTGCGCGGGATCGGCGACGGCGCCGGAACCCGAGCCCGGGAAGCGGACTTCATACGTGCCCGGACGGTCGAAGACGGAGTACTTCCACTGCGAGAGCTTGACTTGTAATTCAGTACCCGGAGCGATGGGCGACAGTGTCTCGCAACGACCGATCAGCTCCGACGCGCGGAGGGACTGGAGGGCTCCGGTGCCCGTGACGTAGAACACGTCGAGGGGGACATCGGGACAGCGGGAGGGGATGGCGAGCTCGGTGGCGGTGCCGTTGCGGATGGTGACGGCGATCTCGTTGCCCATCGTCACGTTGCCGGCGCGGAGCGTCACGCCCGTAAGCGCGGTCTCGCCGCCGACCTGGGCGGGGAAAAACATGCGCAGCAGAAGTTGCGATCCGATGTAGACGGTCGCAAAAATCAGCAGGAACTGCATGATGCTACCTTTTTTCTGTGCGGGGGCGGGCATGAGATTGGGTCGAAAGGAACGCGCGGATATCCCCTAGAATCTGTTCGAAGGGGACTCGTAGACTAGAGGAACGCGGGACGATCAACAACTGTACGGACGCGAAATCCGGGGTGTCCTGGAGGGCGAGACGGAGCGCCTCGCGGCACCGGCGGCGCATGCGATTGCGGTTCACCGCGGACTTGTCGAGCTTGGTGGAGGCCAGCGTGCCGGCGTACACGGCGGCGACCCCGACAGGCGTGGAGGGGTGGCGTGGCGCGCCCTCCATCCACCGGACCTGAAGGTTCTTTCCCTTCCACACCCGCCCCAGGCGGAGCAGGCGGTCGCACGTCTTGCGTCCGCGGAGACGGAGGAGCTTCATACCCGGGAAGTATGAAGCAAGAATTCTGAATTATGAATGCCAAAACTACCCATTGATGGGCCATAATTCATACTTCCTGATTCTTGATTCTCGTAAGGATATATCTATGCTGCCATCCACCTCATGTCTTCCCTCACCCACGATCAGGTCCGGCACATTGCCAAGCTCGCGCGGCTCCGTCTGACGGATGCCGAGGCGGAGAAGTACGCCAAGGAACTTAGCTCGATTCTGAGCTACGTCGACATGCTCCAGGAGGTGGACACCTCCAGCGTGGAACCCACCGCGCAGGTCACGGGACAGGTGAACTCCATGCGCGAGGACGACATCCGCACGGACGGCGCGTCGCCCGACGCGCTGCTCGGCTGCAGCCCCCTCCGGATCACCGATCATCAGATCGTCACGCCCTCCGCTCATAGTTCGACAGGCTCACCGCAGGCTCCTTCCGCCTGACATGCTGCACACACTGACCATCGCCGAGGCCAACGAGAAACTCCGCGCGAAAGAGATCAGCGCGGTCGAGCTGGCGAAGGCGTGCATGGAGCGCATTGAGGCCGTCGATAAGACGCTGAACGCCGTCGTCTATCGCAACTTCGAGAAAGCCCTCGCGGAGGCCTCCGCGGTCGACCAGAAGGGCGTGTTTGAACACCCCCTGACGGGCATCCCCTACCTGGCTAAAGACGTCTATTGCGAAGAGGGGGTACCCACCACGGCGTGCTCCAATGTCCTCCGTGACAAGGTCTACACCCCTCCGTTTGACTCCACCACGACCAAGCGTCTGAAGGCAGCGGGAGCCCTGAGTATAGCCAAAACGAATACGGACGAATTCACGATGGGAGCCTCCACGGAGACCTCCTGCTATGGCCCCACGAAGTGTCCCTGGGATACGACCCGGGTCGCCGGGGGGTCGTCAGGCGGCTCGGCTGCGGGCGTGAGCGCGGGTGAGGGATTCTTCGGCCTCGCGACGGACACCGGCGGATCCATCCGCCAGCCCGCCGGCTTTTGCGGCGTGTGCGGCATCCGCCCCACCTACGGGCGTACCAGCCGCTTCGGCGTGATGAGCATGGCCAGCTCGCTCGACACCATCGGACCCATCGCCCGCACGGTGGAAGACATGGCGATCGTGCTGCAGGCGATCGCGGGCAAAGACACCCTCGACGCGACGACCTCGGACCGTCCCGTCCCCGACTACCGCGCGACCCTCGGCAAGGACATCAAGGGCCTCCGCGTGGGTATCCCCAGGGAGTACTTCATTGAAGGCCTCAGCACGGAAGTGGAGGGCGCCGTCCGCGCCGCGGCGAAGCAGTTCGAGGCGCTCGGCGCGACGGTGAAAAACATCTCGCTCCCGCACACCAAGTACGCGCTCGCCGCCTACTACGTGCTCTGCCCCTGTGAGGTAAGCTCGAACATGGCGCGCTACGACGGACTGCGTTTCGGCCACACCGTGAAGGGCGCCGAGTCGCTCATCGACTACTACGAGCAAACGCGCAGCACGGGTCTCGGTGCGGAGGTGAAGCGTCGCATCATGATCGGCACATACGCCCTCTCGGCCGGATACTTCGACGCGTACTACCGCCAGGCGCAGAAGGTCCGCACGCTCATCTGCGGAGACTTCGAGGAGGCCTTCAAGGAGGTCGATATTATTCTCTCGCCCGTGTCCCCCACCCCGGCCTTCACCGTCGGCGCCCACGACAACGATCCTGTCGGCATGTACCTGGAAGACGCGTTCATGGA
>CAYWPL010000016.1:0-4371 GCA_964460365.1 uncultured Candidatus Peribacteria bacterium
GGCGACAAGGATACTCTCAGAAGAAGGTATGACAAACTATGTTGGTTTAGCTATAGATGGCCGAAGGCAGAAATCAGAGGGCAGAGGCACGAGTTTGAATCTGCCATCTGACGTCTCTCATCTGACTTCTTCCGTTATGCCCAGGAGGGTGCAGGGTGTGCGGTGTTCTCAAAGAGCAGGAGACTGTGAATTCTATTACATATTTTACCAATTTGTCAATAACGAGTTCTGCCCTCGTGCTCATGCACATTGTACTCGTTGTTCTCTTTCCTCCACCCCCCGCTCGCTTCGCTCACCGCCCCCTCCTCCGTCGGAGGAGGGGCAGATGCCGCAGCATCGGGGGTGGAGGAACTGCCCACTGACCGCTGTTCGCTGCCTGCTGATTTCTGGTACGCTCTCGCGCGATGGCAACCCTCATCCTCTCCGACGGCACCGTGTTCCGGGGCCAGCATTTCGGCGCGGATACCGACGCCGACGGCGAAGTCGTTTTCAACACCGGCATGGTCGGCTATCCCGAAAGTCTCACCGATCCCAGCTACCGCGGACAGATCCTCACGTTCACCTATCCGCTGATCGGCAACTACGGCGTCCCCAAAGACAACCTCAACGAGTGGGGATTCTCGGACAAGCTGGAAAGCGAGGAGATCCACGTGCGCGGCGTCGTGATGGCGCAGCTCAGCGAGGAGCACAGCCACCACCTGGCTGCCAAGTCCTTCGGCGACTGGCTCAAGGAGAACGGCATCCCCGGCATCACCGGCGTCGACACGCGCGCGCTCACCAAGAAACTCCGCGAGACGGGCGTGATGCTCGGTCGCATCCGCCGCGACGAAGATGACAGAAATCAGATGGCAGATGGCAGAGAACAGAACCCCAGCGATCTGCCATCTATCGAAGATCCTAATCTTCGCAACCTCGTCGCCGACGTGAGCTGCAAAGAAGTCTCGGTCTACGAGCCGGTCGCCGGATCCAACGCGCTCGGCGAGCCGCTCACCGTCGTCGCCTACGACTGCGGCATGAAGCGCAACATCATCCGCAGCTTCCTCAAGCGCGGCGTGCGCGTGGTGCGTGTCCCGTGGGATTACGACCTCGACACATACGACAAGCCGTTCGACGGCGTGTTCTTCAGCAACGGCCCGGGCGATCCCAAGACCTGCATCCCCACCATCAAGAGTCTGCGTCGCGGCATCGAGCGTAACATCCCTACCTTCGGCATCTGCTTGGGCAACCAGCTCATGGCGCTCGCCATCGGCGGCGACACCTACAAGCTCAAGTACGGTCACCGCGGTGCGAACCAGCCCTGTCTGGAACACCTGCCGACGGGCCCCACCAAGCACTGCATCATCACCTCCCAGAACCACGGTTTCGCGGTGAGCGACAAGCTCCCCAAGAGTTGGCACGTCTGGTGGACGAACGCCAACGACGGCACGGTCGAGGGTATCCGCCACGAGAGTGGCCGCTTCTTCTCCGTTCAGTACCACCCCGAATCCACGCCCGGCCCCGAGGACGCCAACTACCTCTTCGATGACTTCGTCGCGCTCCTGAAGAAAGACCGCGAGTCGAAGTGATCCTGCCAACGCACCGCCCATGCCCGTTCCCACATTTTCCGTCATCTGCACACGCAAGGACCTCATCGCCCGCGAGGTCTACGAGTTCACGTTTGAGAAACCGGCTGGGTTCACGTTTAAGCCCGGACAGTTCGTCCTCTTCGATGTGCCGCATCCGGAAAATCCCGCCGATATCCAGACGCGGGCGTTCTCCATCGCGTCCGCGCCGTTCGAGACAGAATTGCTGTTCGTGGTGAAGCTTGTGGAGGGTGGCCGCGCCAGCATCTGGTTCCGCGATGTCGTGAAGAAAGGGACGGTGGCGACCATCAAGGGGCCGTTCGGCAATTTCCTGCTCGATCCCGAGCCCGCGCGTGACATCCTCTTTCTCTGCACCAGCACGGGTAACGCGCCGTTCCGATCGCAGATCGTCCACGCGCTGAAATCCGGCGACACCCGCAAAATGGATCTGATCTACGGCGTGCGTGCCGAAGAAGATCTCTTCTGGGCCGAGGAGTTCAATCGTCTCGCCGCCGCGCACCCCAACCTGTCGGTGCATGTCATCCTCAGCGCACCCGGACCCTCGTGGACCGGACATCGCGGGCGTGTCCAGACACTGGTTCCGCAACTTGTGACGCGCAATGGGTCGCTCCTTCTCTATGCGTGCGGCAATCCCGAGATGACCAAAGAGATCAAGCAGCGTGCCCTGACGGAGTGGGGGATCGATAAAAAGAACATCCACGTTGAGGGCTACATCTAGAGGGCAGAAATCAGATGGCAGAGGGCAAATCATGGAGATGTCCTGCGTTCACCCTTCAAAGCACACTGCCATCTCTCATCTGCCTTCTGCCATCTCGTCACCTCGGCAGCTGCATCCTGCCCGCGTCGATCATCGCCAACACATAGGGATACCACTGCTTTTCCAATTCCTGGACGCGCGGCTTGAGCGTTTCCAGCGTGTCGCCCGGTTTGACGGGGCAGGTCTTCTGCAGCAGTACGGGGCCGGTGTCGACGCCGTCGTCGATCACATGGATCGTCATGCCGGTCTCCTTCTCGCCTGCCGCCAACGCGTCCTCCAATGCGTGGCCGCCTGGATACTTCGGCAGGAGCGACGGATGCACGTTGATGATGCGGTTCTTCCAGCCCGCCACGAACCACCCGCTGAAGATGTACATCCAGCCCAGCGCCGCGAGCACCACGTCATCGGACTTATCCCCGGTGAATTCGCGGATCGCCAGATCGAGGCGCATGTCGTAGTCCTGCCGGTCCTCGTCTTTTTTTCTCTCTATCACGGTGACGGGAATCCCGTGCGCCCTGGCCTTCTCGATACAGCCACGGTCGGCTTTGTCGGTCACCAGTCCCAGGCAGGGCGCAAAGAGCTTCCGATCTTTGATTGCCTGGAGAACGGCTTCAAACGTGGTACCGCGCGAGGACGAAAGGACAACGAAGCGCATGGGAGGTGTACAGGGTAGAGGATGAGATGACAGGGGGAGAGTATACAGATGGCAGACATCAGAGGGCAGATGGCAACGAGGAGATTATGGTGATGTCCTATGTTCACACTTTCTATAGCATACACTGCCATCTCTCATCTGCCTTCTGCCGTCTCGTCTACCATCTCTGGTCCGAACAGCGCACGGAAGAGGTCATCGCGCGGCTCGATGCCCGGTACCCATCCCTCGAACGGGCCGAGCGCGAAACCGTGCTCGCGGATCACCGCCGCCGGGCACCGCTGGTCCGCGTTGCCCATTACGATGTTTGCGGCGGTGGCGAGCTGATCGGCGACGGCTTCCTGCGTGACGGTGAGCGGCCTGCCGAACAGGTCTGCCCGCCCGACCTGCGAGAGCAGGGGATCGATGCCGCTGCAGGTGAGTGCGAGTGCCGTCACGCCCAGCCGTCCCGGGCGGCAGCAGGAATCCGAAACGATCACGGCGGTCGTCTTGCCGCTTTTTCTCTCTATTACTCGCCGGATGCGCGTCGCGGACGCCACGGGATCGCGGGGCCAGCCGATTGCGGACCCCTCCTGTATATTGGATCGGTCCATGCCCGCGTTCGGCACAAACAGCGCGCCGCGCGGAAAGCCTGGCGGCCGGACGCAGGTGAGCATCGCCGTCGGACCGTCTTCCAGGATCCGCCCGTCGAGGCGTCGCGTCTCCTCTTCTATAGCATGGCGGAATCCCGTGTCGCCAACGGCGGGAACGGCGGCGCCTTCGCCCGTTGCGACGGCTTTCGATGAGACAACCAGTACATCGCCGTTCTCCGGAGTCCATGCGGAGAGAAGGATATCTGCGATGTCATCTCCGGCGGTGATCAGCGATGTTGTGATGGGAAGCACGTGCATGAGAAGAGCATAGCCGAGCAGTCCATCATCCTCGAATCGATCAGGCCAGCGGAATACGCGTGCATCCGTCCGAAGATGCTGGTAGTGTCCAGCACCAGACATGTGGTCGAGTACCACCCTTCTCCGGGCTGCAACAGTCACGTTCATGGTTTCCGTCGTGACGGTTTCCGCTGTGTTCTCGCTCGCTTCACATAATTTCAAGTGGCAGCTGCTCGGCTCGATGTCATCGTCTTCATCTTCTCCCGTCATCCCCTGTTTGTGCGCAACACCCAGCTGTCCGATGAGTGGAGCCATCTGCACCGGATCGTGCGGTGCTGGTGAGTGCGAGACCCTCTGTAACACTGTTTTCCCGGGATACTGCGTTTCATCTTCTTCGTCCGCAGCGTCCTCCGTGTCGTCTGTGGCATCGTCCGCAGCGTCTTCTGAAGTATCGTCTGTAGCTTCGTCCGCAGCGTCCTCCGTGTCGTCTGTGGCATCGTCCGCAGCGTC
>CAYWPL010000016.1:4471-23769 GCA_964460365.1 uncultured Candidatus Peribacteria bacterium
CTGTAGCTTCGTCCGCAGCGTCCTCCGTGTCGTCTGTGGCATCGTCCGCAGCGTCCTCCGTGTCGTCTGTGGCATCGTCCGCAGCGTCTTCTGAAGTATCGTCTGTAGCTTCGTCCGTCGTGTCATCCCAGGCATCGTCTGAAGCGTCCTCTGCAATCTCATCACAAGCCTCTTCTGCCGCTTCCTCCATCTCCGGATCGTGCACCGCTCTCGACGACTGCGCGCTTATCTACTGCGGCAATAACGGCGCCTGCACCGGCGGATTCACACAGCTCACCGCGGCGTTGCTTGCGGCGGGCGCGGATGTCGTCGACCAGCACGATTCGCTTGCGGACCTCGATCGGTACAACGTTGTCTTCGTTGCCGTTCCCCGCAACGCGATGAGCGGTGCCGATTTTGCCGCGCTCGTGGCGTACTACAACGCCGGCGGTCATATCGTCGGCATCTCCGAGCACACGGATTTCCAGGAGAACGCCATCTCCAACCTCAACACGCTCACGGCAACTCTCGGTTTCGGTTCCATGTACGCTCCGGGCGTCGAGAACTGTGGATGCGGCACCACGACGGTCCCCGAGAGCACCTCGGTCACGCAGCACATGTCCGCGCTGCAGCTGGCCTGCACGTCGGATGTGAACGGCGGCACGCTGCTCGCCACCAAATCCCCGGCCGACATCCTGCGGATCAACAGCCGCTATATCGCGGCTTCCGACCTCAACGTCTTCGATGACGAGTGTGGCGGGTTCACCGCTTGCGATAACCTTCAGCTCTTCAGCAACCTGTGGAACAGCTGGGTCATGGGTGGGGCCAACGTCGACCTCGCTTCCTGCGAATCCTCTTCTTCCATTGCGTCCTCTGAACAATCTTCGGTCACATCGTCCGTGGCATCGTCCGAAGCATCCTCTGAAGTATCGTCTGTAGCTTCGTCCGTCGTGTCATCCCAGGCATCGTCTGTAGCTTCGTCCGTCGTGTCATCCCAGGCATCGTCCGAAGCGTCCTCCGCAGATTCCTCGACCGCGTCTTCTGCCGCCTCGTCCGAGGAGTCGTCATCTTCTTCCTCGTCGCTGATCCCTTCCTCCACGTCCAGCGCCGAGAGTTCCGCTGCGTCCGTGACCCACGTCTGCGGCAACGGCATCCCTGAGCCCCCGTATGAGGAATGCGACGCGGGCAGCCTGAACGGCGCGCCAAACAGCCCCTGTCTGTCAGGTTGCATGACTCCCCCCGGCGGCGGTCCGGGCGGCAGTTCCGGCGGCGGCAGTTCCAGGAGGATTTTCCTGTTGTCCAGGAGCAGCGTCTCCTCCAGGAGCAGCACATCCGTCAGCACGGCGTCCGTGCCGAGCAGCTCCGTCTCGTCCAGCGAGCCCGTCGGTTCTTGCTGCGACGGCCAGACCGGCACCTGGTTCACCTTCCCGGTTGCCTACTCGCAGTGCGACTCCGGAGGACGCATCCTCTACTACGAGCAGAACGGTTGGCTGAACCAGAACCTCCGTTGTCCGGCCCTCGCCTACTGCTGCGACACGTTCCGCGGTTGCTACTACCCGATCGACCGCAAGATCGGCATGGCCTGCGGCGCGTACACCATGTACATCCCGCGTCCGGTGACGTATCAGCCGATCATCGGTTCCAACGAGGTCTACGCCTGCCCGCAGAACCCGACCTGTCCCGTGGCCTGTGGCGAGCCCAACCTCCCGCGACCGTATTGTCCGTTCTGATTCCGCGCCGCGGATGTTCCTGACATCGCGCGCGCATGCTGCTAGAGTGAGATCCATGATGCCGCTTCGGATACTGGTCACCGCGCTTATTGCCGCCGCGCTTATCGCCGCCGCATTTTTTGCGCTCAGCTCGTCCCGGCCCGCCGCGCGCGTCGTCGGGGAAGGTTGGTGCTGCGTGCAGAGCGGAACGGCGTGCGATGGCGGCTACACCACGTTGAGCTGCCGCGCCGCCGGCGGACTGGCGTTCAGCGATGATCCCACGGGCTGCACCGCCGCCTGCGCTTCCCCAACGGCCAATGGCTCAGCAGATGCGCGCTAAGATCACTCTGTCGCTGACCATCGCGCTCATCGCGGTGGCGGCCGTGATGTCGGTGCAGCGTCCGCCGTCCGGTTCCAACCTGGTTGGACAGAGTACGCCGCCTCCGGAGTATTCGTGGTGCTGCCCGTCGTTCGGCAATTATTGCGGTGGGACGATGAGCCCCGAGATGTGCAGGGCGTCCGGCGGCGTCGCCTACGCGGTCGAGCAGGCCAAATGCGACACCATTTGCCTCTTCGGCGGCTCCTACTCCTCCCCGGGTTCCGCTTCCTCGTACTCCAACTCGTCATCGTCCTATTCCTATTCGTCATCATCCTACTCGACGCCGTCCACGTCCGTCTCTTCCTCTTCAAACTCTTCCTCCTCGTCATCATCCGAGTCATGGTATGCCTGCTGCGACCGTCTCGCGGGCAAGCTTCTGCTCGCCTCGAGCGAAGACCCGCAATCCATGCAGGATTACGAAGAATGCAAGGGCGTCGTAGGCAACGACACCAGCGAGATCGACGATATCCTGTCGTATCTCTATGACGAGGACGGATTCGGGATGACCGAATGGGACTATGACCTCGCTGCGTGTCGCCACTCTTCTTCGTTCTCCTCTTACTCCCCCTCGTTATCGTCTCACTCTTCATCCTCGTCATTGTCCTACTCCTCCTCTTCGTCGTTGTCCTACCCCTCCTCTTCGTATTCCTCTTCCCACTCCAGTTCCTACGCATCGCACTCCTCGTCCTATTCCAGCCCCTACTTATCGAGGGGGTCCTACAGCACGTCGTCGCGGAGCTCCTCGTCCTCCTCATTAACCTACGACCTCAAGTGTCCGCGCGGCATCGCCCCGGAGACCTACATCGATGTCGACGGCAATCGGGAGTCCTGCAGTATCTACAGCGAAGCGGTAGATTCGTTGAATCAGTATGTGATATACATTGATACTGAGCGCTGGTGGAAGCTCCAGACCGATGACCGGTTTGGTGTGACCGATAGCCGCTACATCTGTCATTACGCGTGTCAGCTCTCCCAGACCATCGTGCGCTGTCTCGATACCGAGGAGCAGGTCTGTCTGGAGATCAGCGACAAAGAGTGTTACGCGCGCAACGGCGTGGCCTACCAGTTCAATGTCGACGGCAGTAACATCTGTACGAGCATGGCTCCGCTCATCTGAGTTCCTGATCGTGATGAGACGGTGCGATTGGCATTTTTTGCGTTTTCCGTAATGCTTTGACGTAAGCGCAGGAGCGTGTCGCGCGTGCTCCAAATTGTGCTGACAAAGGATGAGTGGAGGTGCTAGAGTCGGGTACATGAATCGGTATGCTCTTCTCTGGATCGTCTTCGTCGTCGTCTTCCTGCTGATGGCGGGAGGAGGCTTCGTTGTTGGCAAGTGGTGGATCGAAAGCAACGCCGTTACCGGGGGCTGGTGCTGCATGGGCCCCGGCGCCGAGTGCGCTCTGAAGCGTGACAGCGCTCAGTGCGGCGCGGACGGCGGGCTTATCTTCGATATCATGCTCCGTACGTGCAATAACATCTGCAAGTCGCTCGCTCCGTCGAAGTCGTGATGCGCGCCCCTCTCCGGGCACCACCGGCGGCAGTCGCGGGCGTCGCGCTCGTCTCCGTCCTGTTGCTGATTCTCGGACAGACAGCCGGTTTCACGGTCAGCGCGCCGTTCGGCGTGGAGAGTGGTTTTGCCCAGAATAATGCCCCCCAGCCTCCGACTACCGGCTGGTGCTGCATCCCGGAGCTCTACGGGCCAGAGTGCCAGCCGGGCCTCCAGTCGCTCGACGAGTGCAGGAACGCCGGCGTCGCCATCGGTGCCACTATCTACGGCGGATCCAACTTCGAAGCCACCACCGCTCGCGGCCTGTGCGATTCGCCCTGCGGCTTGAATTACACTTTCAGCTACTGTCAGAACCGCAGAGATGTCCTCGACGCCGCTCTGGGCATCGGTCCTCCCGCTGCTCCCGTCTGCACGTCGGATCCCGTGCCCGACAACGGCTTGGGCGGCGGCGTGCCCCTGCCCGAGAAGGGCTATCTTGAGGAATTCAACTGTCTGCAGGCCTGCAATCTCAATGGACCCTGCGACTGTTACACGTGCAACGATGCCGATGCGATGGGCAAGATGTGCGACGAAACGCAATGCGAGATGAATCCCAGCTGCGTCGCTTTTTATGAGGGTAATGGCGAGTGGGGCTGCGAGCCCGATCCCGGAGATCCCGATTTCGACAACCTCGTCTGCAGTTCGTCGTCGTCCAGTTCCAGCGTGACTGGCCCCTACTATGCGTGCTGTCAGTTGGTTCCGGCCAGCGATTACGGCGGGAACTACGTCACCTATGTCGGAGCGGACGGCAGTCCGCTGCAGCCCGATGCGATCAAACCCCCGAACATCACCGTTCCCGGCGGCGTGTCCTTGGTGTACACGGACTGGTCGGGCATTCAGTCGTGTCTTGCCTCTCCGGTCTCCCAGATCACCGTCAACATCGGTGATACCGGCAATCCCGCGCGGATGGCGTCCGAGCTTAATTACGTGATGAGCAAGTGTCATGACTACGGTATCGGCGGGTATATACCCCCGCCGGACGGCAGCTCTTCGTCGCGTGGTTTGGGGTACATTCCCCCGTACTCGGCGTCGTCGCGGAGCTACTCGCCTTCTTCCCTGGGTATCGACGACCTCAAGTGTCCGCGCGGCATCGCCCCGGAGACCTACATCGATGTCGACGGCAATCCGGAGTCCTGCAGTCCCCTTTATGCCGTGAATGCCAATCTCGTCCCGGGAGGGAACACTGGCCTGGGTGGATTCACGGTCTATATGGGTGGCTGGTGGAGGCTTCAGGGTGATCGCCGGTTCCAGCCCGATAGCCGCTACATCTGTCATTACGCGTGTCAGCTCTCCCAGACCATCGTGCGCTGTCTCGATACCGAGGAGCAGGTCTGTCTGGAGATCAGCGACAAAGAGTGTTACGCGCGCAACGGCGTGGCCTACCAGTTCAATGTCGACGGCAGTAACATCTGTACGAGTATGGCTCCGCTCATCTGAGTTCCCGGGCTCATCAGGCAGTGCCGCCGCTTTTTTGTCTTGAGCGTTTTCCGTAATGCTTTGACGGAAGAGCAGGAGCGTGTCGCGCGTGCTCCAAATTGTGCTGACAAAGGATGAGCGGAGGTGCTAGAGTCGAGCACATGGGTCGGAAATCGCTCATCTTCTCTCTGTTCCTCCTCCTCGTCCTGGGGTTCGTCCTCGGGTTTTTCGTGAGTTCGTTCTTCGCCATCTCGGTGAAAGCACCGCCCGAGGCACCCGGTGTCACGCTCCCGCCCGGCACCCCGGTGAATGGCTGGTGCTGCATCAAGGCCGGTGACGAGTGCGCGGAATCGGTGGAGACGCGCGTTTGTCTGCAGGCGGGAGGCCACCTCTTTGCCAGGGACCAGGCCAAGTGCAATAAGGCCTGCGATCTCCTTACTACGCTGAAGTGATGCAGGTGCCTCGGCGCGTCCTTACTCGGCTGGTGCTGGCTGGAGCCGTAGTGGCATCAGTCCTTGTGGTCACGCTTGTGAACCTGGCGCAGCGGTCGTCGCAGTATTCCGTCGCGCGTCAGAACCAATCCCCGTTCACCGCGGCTGCACCGGATGAGCTGGTCCCTCCGAAGTATGACGTGGGGACCCGGACCAATCTTCCGTTGGCGCTGCAACCCGGTGCCACGCGGAGATTCCGGGTCGGGCTGAGATCCCCCGGAGTGGAGGCGGACGTCACATTCCCGGCCCGGGGGGCAGACCCCCCGCGCACCCTCGGCTGGAATGTGAATGACAAGATCGAGGATTTTGGAGTGTCGATCGTGAGAAAGGAGGTCGTCGGATTCGGGGAACAAGAAGAAGAACTCGAAATACGTGTTTCTCCGACTGCGGCGGTCAGCATTCTTCCAGAACTGGAGCATGACCTTATCTTGGAGGGTGTGAGGTACACATTTCTGGTTGTCGGCCGCAATGGAACAAATATGCCCAACGCCATTGTCGCCGGCGGCCGGCACGAAAGGGTCACTGTGGAGCTCACCAATCCGACTGGGTCCCCCAACGACCCGGCCCGTGTCATTTTCCCGGAAGGCGGCGCGGCTCTGGGTCCTTTCCTTGCCAGTATTGTCAGCGACGGCGTGACGGTCAAGCGCGTGCATGATCGGGCCAGGAGCGACAGCATCGACGTTCTGGAAATCTGGGCGGACGTGAACGCCCCAAAAACACGACGGACGATCGTGATCGATGGCCAAGTCATTTCGTTTTACGTGGTGGGCTTGGGTGACGGTTTCTGCTGCGAAACCTACGGGAACGCCTGTGTCCCGAAGAGCCAGTACGCATGTCTTCTGACCGTCGGTAACGAGTGGGTGGCGAACGCCCCCGATGCCGGCGCCCGCTGCGATTATGATGTGTGCGACGTTGCCGGACATTGCTGCTATGAGGATTCCCCCGCGGCGGGGCAAGGAACATGCCAGATGGACAACCGGTGGGATTGTTTGGCTGGCAACGGACTGTGGTACGAGAACGATGCCGCCTCCTGCAATCGAGTCGCAGGATTTAACTGCGCGGAGCCCCCGGCTCCCGTCGTTTGCTGCGATCCCAACGCTGCCCAGTGCGTTCAGCGCAATTGGGATCCGGCCTTCCCCAACCGCAATCCCTGCACCGCGCCCGGACCCGCGATGTACGACTCTGGCACGGACATGGCCGGATGCCAGCAGGTCTGCGGACATGCCTACTGTATCTATGACACGCTCGGCGGAGCGACCGCCAGAAGCCGGGGTGTCACGTATCTCTCGGCTTTCGCCGCCCCCCGCTACACCGTGACGTCGGTCAATATCGCGGGCGGGATCAAGATTACCGTCAAGCAGACGATCAATGCTGCCAACGAGACCGTCGAGTTCCGCTTCATCGATGCGACGGGGCATTGGGAGTGGTACTCTCCCGCGTACGATGAGCTCGATGTCTGGAGCAACGTGGACGACAACTACTACACGGAAGATAACACGCTGTATCCCGGCGACCTGTTCACCATCATCAAGAAGTTCAATGAAATGGCCACGTACCTGTCCGGCTTCGATGTCGGCGTCGTCACCAAATGCGCCATGCTGCCCGTCATCCATCCGGATGATCCGGAACTGTGCGTGAATATCGCCGATCCCGCCCCCCCGCCCCCGCGTTTTACAGCGGTCGGCGGAGTCATCACCCTGTCCGCTCCCTATTGTCAACTCCGCTCTTTTGCCCCGGGCACCACCCGTCTTGGCGTGAAGAGGTGGGGACGCAAAGCCATGCTTGCCCCTGTTCCAGCCGATACCTTCGGCGGGTTCGCCAACATGGCGCAGTGCGAGACGTTCTGCAAGCCGCCCACGACCACCGCGACGACCACCCGTATCCAGACAGGGCAGCAGACCGGTCAGCAGACAACGTTGCAGACCGGCCGTCAGCCCGGTTTCGCACAGCTCGGCCAGCAGACCAATCGTCAAACCACCGGGCGGCAGACCACCGGACAGCAAACGACACGGCAGACCGGTGGGCAGCAAACGACACGGCAGACCGGCGGCAGCCAGCCCGGCCGCTCGGCCGCATCCAGCGTCTGTCCCGCAAACGCCTGTGTCGGTCACTGTCTGACATCCCTCTGCGTGCCGTTAACCACGTTCCCGTGTTTCACCTGCGTCGGCAACAACAGTTCCAGGGGCACGACCTCCTCGCGCGCCTCCAGCCGCTCGTCTGTTCCTACACGCGGATCGAGCTCGGCGGGTCCGAGTTCCCGTGGTTCATCCTCGTTCGCCAGTTCCCGTCCCGCCTCGTCCAGCGCACGGAGCAGTTCCTCGGTGCGCCCGGGATCCAGTTCTGCTGGTTCTGTCACTTCCATCAGCTCGCGTAGCGGCAGTTCGGTGTCCCGAACCAGTTCCAGCACATCTTCCAGTTCGTCGCGCAGCAGCAGTAGGACGTCTAGTACTGCCGGCAGTACAAGCAGCATCGGTAGCACGGGTTCCAGCCGCTCCTCCTCGACCTCCTCTTCCTCGTCGCGCAGCAGCGTCAGGTCCAGCTCGAGTTCCAACAGCTCCAGAGGAGGCGGCAGCTCCGCTCGTTCCAGCGCGGGCTCCACGGGCAGCAACCGCAGTTCCTCCCGTTCCAGCGCGGGCTCCACGGGCAGCAACCGCAGTTCTGTCGGTTCGAACGCCAGTAACCGGAGCTCCACGGCGTCCTTTGCCAGCTCCCGCTTCAGTAATGCCTCCTTCGCCAGCACGAGTTCCGCTGACGATTTTTGCCGCCTCTTCCCGTCGCGCTGCCTGTCGGGTTCTTCCTCTTCGTCCACGTCCCGCATCGGCTCGCCCTACTGCGGCAACGGCCAGATCGATTCGGGCGAGATCTGCGACGACGGCAACCGCGTGGACGGCGACGGCTGCGACAACAACTGCCGCTACACCGTTTCCCATCCGTGCGCCGGTCAGAAAGAATGCTCCACTGTGCTCTGTGTCAGCGGTGCCTGCGTGACCTGCACTAATGACAGCCAGTGCGGCGGCAGCAGGTGCGTTACCGGCAAGTGCGTTGGTTTCTGCGGAGACAGTGTCCTGGACCCCGGCGAAGTCTGCGACGACGGCAACCGCGTGGACGGCGACGGCTGCGACAACAACTGCAGGCTGAGCAACACGCAGTCCTGCACCGAAAACAACCACTGTGCCAACGCGCTCTGCGTCCAGGGCGAGTGCATTCCGTGCATCTCCAGCGAGCAGTGCGGCAGCAACCAGTGCGATCAGGGCAAATGCGTCGTGGCCTGCGGCAACGGCCTCCTCGACGCCGGCGAACAGTGCGACACGGGCATCCAGAACAGTGACGGCCTGCCCGATCGCTGCAGGACCAGTTGCCGCAATCCGCGTTGCGGAGACGGCGTGCCGGACGGCAACGAGCAGTGTGACGACGGCAACACGTTCTCTGGTGACGGATGCAGCGCGGCCTGCCAGCGCGAGGCGGTTGCCACCGTCGGCTCCCAGATCATCGATCTTCCCATCTCCCTGCCGCCGTTCACGCCTGGAACGCCCACCACGCCGATTGGTCCGGTGACGCCTATCGCCACCTCGCACCCGCCTGCCGGTCAGACGGGACCCGCCGCCGTGGCCGTCATGGCAGCCGGAGCCGCGACGGGCTGGGCCTGGATGCGCCGCCAGCGGATGGCCGCCGGCAAGGCCAAGAAGTCCTGATCAGGGCAGTTTCACCGGACGCCCTGTCGTGAGGACGGAGTTCTCTTCCGTGATGCCGCTTTGGAGATGGATGCGCTTGGAATTCACCAGCAGGGGAGCCGTGCCAGACCGCTGAAGCAGATAGTCCCCGGGCTGCTCCACGGAAAACGACAGCGTAGCGCTCTCCGGCAGCTTCCAGCGTCGCAGTCCCAGTGCGGGGGGGTCCGACGTGGCCGCGCTGATCTGGCCGTTGCGGATCTCGCGCAGCGTCCAGCCGGCTGGGATGCTGAGGTAAAAGCCTGACGCGCCTTCCTGTCGCACTTCCACCAGCCCGGGTGTCCGCCCGATGCTCTCGGACCAATAGAGGGTGGCGCGGGAGGAGAGCTCGGCGCCGATGGAGACGGGTTCAGGCCTTTCCACAGATGATTCCAGCCGGGTAGGTCCGAACAGCACGATGGACGCCACCACACTCACCGTTGCCAGGGCCGTCAGGCCATGGATGGATGAGGGCGATCGCGGGACAAGTACGCTCATGTGTGGTGATACTATAGTCGTCCGCGCGGAAAATGCAGTTTTTTTTCTCAGCCGGGGCCGTTCGTGGTATAATGCGGTCACACATGGATCTGGATCCCCACACGTTGCAGCAGATTATCCAGCGCATCTACCAGCAGATGCGTTGTCCTCAGTGCGGAAAGCGCGTGCCGGTCGATTTTACGTCCGTCCGCATGGCATCCGAGGAATTCATGCTGCTCCAGCTGAAGTGCGAGACATGCGACGCGTACATCGTTCTTCATGCGTCCCTCCAGGGTGCCGAGCACCTCCAGCCCAAGACCTCCGCCAACCAGATGGTCAATGCTTCGTCCGCCCTGCACCTCAAGGATGAAGAGGTCGCCACGCTCCGCGAGGCCCTTGGCCAGTGCGACGGGTCCTTCGAGAAGCTCTTCCAGCGCTTTGGCAGAAAGGCCACGACCGGCATCAGCCCCGTCGACGGTACCGCACTCGTCTGATCCGCATGGCCGCGACGTCCGCCCGCCGGGCCGTACCGCTTCTTTTTTTGGCGATGCTGCTGGCTGGCTGCTCTGCTCCCGCTGATCTGCAGGGGTCTTTGGATGATGCGCTGAAGACCGGAAGTGGGCTGATCAGGGATGCAGAGCGCACCGTCCGCGACACGGTCGAACTCACTACGAAGACTGTCGATCAGGCAAATAAAACGCTTGAAGAAGCCAAAAAGAGAATAGAAACGGTGGGGCAGGGGATTAAGAAGATCACCGAGGAAGCCAAGGCGGCCGCGAGCGGAGTGATGCTGAAGTGATCCTGTTTGGATCTGTATGGTCTTTTGACCTATTTTTTGATACAATGGGGAGATTTCTTCACACCTACACCCATGTCTCCCACTCCCGTCTCCGCGAACCTCTCCGGGCTCTCTCCTGAGCAGCGCACCCGCGCTCTGGCTCTCGCGGAACAATTGAAACCCGAGGACCGCGCCGCGTTCTTCGGTCAGATGGAGGCGATGTCGCTGGAGTTGCAGAACGCCGAAACGCGGATGAACGGCGCTCTCGATGGGATGGACGCCCTGACTGCGGGGATGCAGAAGTCCGCGCGGGGTATGCGCAAACAAGACGAATCTCAAACCCACGCTACCGATATGCAGCGTGCTGACGATCTTCTCGCTTGATGCTTTCTTCCTCTCCTAGATATGACCCGCTTCCGCTTCCGCGCCGGCGAATCGCGCCTCTTGCACATGGTTACGCCTGTCGAAGGCCCCGATCCGCATGACCACGAGGACGACCACAGCCACGCCGTGGGCGTCGACCAGCGCATTCGGGCAAATAACGATCGCTTGGATGCCCTGAGGCGCGTGTATCAGACCAGCCGCGCCTCCAATCCGGCTCGGTGGGACAAGCAATGGGAGGATTTCAGCACATCGTATGGTGAGCTCTGTGCGCGGTACGACCAGGCATACGCCGACCGCAACGATCTCACGCGCCGTGTCGATCGCCTGATGGCGAACTTCGAGCGCACCATCCGTGCCGCATCCACGCCTACACTCCCCGAGGCCCGTGCCAACGGCCGCGAATTCCAGCGTCTCGGTCCGACGCGCTGGGCACTGCGCCTTGCCGCCGACGCCGAGCCGCAGTTCAAATTCCAGGGATATTCGGATTTCACGACGTTTGAGAAGAGCTACACGGCCTACGGCGCGATGAGCACGAATGGTTTCCGTATCTCCCGCGATACGGTGAATCCGAACCTGCTTGTCATCCAGTCCGCCACGCCCTTCGAGTTCCGTATTGGCGACGCACCGGTTCGCAGGTCGGAAGATGAATCGCCGGTGCCGCCCCGCTCCCGCGAACGGGAGGTGGCCGAGCAGCCCCTCACGACGCCCGACTTCCTCGATTCCACGAGCGGTTCGCTCAATCTCGGCATCCCGAGAGGCCAGCGCTTCTCCGTTCAGCGTCCGGGAGGCGTCTCCACGCCGATCGCCGAGGAGGGCTCCAACGATCTCGGCGGCGGCGTGACCGCCTTTGCGGGTGGGACCATGCGAGTGGACGCAGGCAGCCGCTTCAGCGCCGCGGGCACGTACGTGATCACGACTCCGGGCGGGCAGCGCAAGGAGGTACTCGTCGCTCCCATTGAGCGGATCCGCGAGGTGGCGACCGATCTCGTGAGAGGATTCATCGATCTCGGCGCCGGCAACCGCACCCTTCTGCAATATCGGGATGCCGTCAGCGTCGTTCTCCAGCAAGTTGAGGGCTACAACGATGTGATGCAGTCGATCCCCGTGGGCGTCCGCGACGCGGTGTACCAGCGCGTCAGGACAGTCTTCTCAGCTGCTGTCAACATACGTCTCACTCATGAAGGCAACAGACTCGTCGTCACGCATCCGCGCTATCCGAACGTGGCCAACCATCTCGACTACGGCATCAGGGCCGCGGCGTACGAGGTGAACACCACGCCGAACAACGAGGCCCCGGACATCCAGCCCTGACCCGATATTCTGCGGGGGCCGCGTGCGCCTGCCGCCCGCGGTTCTTCGTGCCGATACTCCTGCGTTTTTCCTTGCCTCAAAGGCTCTTATCCTTATACTGGAGGCACACTCACCGACGTTTCTCCTCTGATTCAGACGATCAGCGCGGAGAAGCGGCGGAGTTTTGTGTCTGAAATCACGTTTCTATCTCCCTTCTTCTACCCGGTATGCCGCCGCCCGCACACAAGTCCGCAGCCACCGATTCGTTCGACGCCGTCGCCCTCTCCATCGCGAGTCCCGAAGACATGCTCGCCTGGTCGCGTGGTGAAGTAACCAAGGCTGAAACCGTCAACTACCGCACGCAGCGCGCGGAGCCGGATGGGCTCTTCTGCGAGCGCATCTTCGGACCGACGAAGAACTTCCAGTGCTTCTGCGGCAAGTACAAGGGTGTCCGCTACAGCGGCGTCGTCTGCGAGAAATGCGGCGTGGAAGTCACCCGCAGCATCGTGCGCCGCGAGCGCATGGGCCACATCAACCTGGCCGTCCCCGTCACGCACATCTGGTTCCTCCGCAGCTCGCCGTCCCGTATCGGCCTTCTTCTCGACCTGCCGATCAAGACGCTCGAGCAGATCGTCTACTTCGCTGCTTACATCGTGATCACCGTCGACGACGAATCCAAGAAGGAAGCCGAGAAGGAAATGGCCGCCGCCATGGAAGCGCGCCGCAACCAGATCAAGCGCGAGTTCGAGGATGCCAAGAAGAAGATGCAGGAGAGCAAGGCGTCCAAGGCGCAGATGGAAGCCCTCGAGGCTGAAGTTGCCGAGAAATACGATTCCCTGAAGCAAAACCACAAAGACGCCCTCGATGACCTCAAGAACCTCCGCATCGGCGGCGTGCTCAGCGAGCTCAAATTCCGCGAGATGAACATGAAATTCGGCCACGTTTTCCGTGCCGGCACCGGGGCGGAGTCGCTGCGCGAGATCATCGGTTCCGTGGAGCTCACCGCCCTTCTCGATCAGATCAACAAGGAGCGTGAGCAGAGCAGCGGCCAGAAGCTGAAGAAGATCATGAAGCGCCTCAAGCTGATCAGTTCGTTCATGCAGGCGTCCATCAAGCCGGAGTGGGTGATCCTCACGCGCCTCCCGATCATCCCGCCCGACCTGCGCCCGATGGTCCAGCTCGACGGCGGCCGCTTCGCCGCGTCCGACCTCAACGACCTGTACCGCCGCGTCATCAACCGCAACAACCGTCTCAAGAAACTGATGAGCATCGGTGCTCCGGAAGTCATCTGCCGCAACGAGAAGCGCATGCTCCAGGAGTCCGTCGACACGCTGCTCAACAACAGCGCGCGCGCCGGCAAGACGCTCTTCACCGCTGGTGACCGCCGCAAGCTGCGTTCGCTCTCCGACATGTTGAAAGGCAAGCAGGGCCGCTTCCGTCAGAACCTCCTCGGTAAGCGCGTCGATTACTCCGGCCGCTCCGTCATCGTCGTCGGTCCGCACTTGAAGCTCAACCAGTGCGGTCTGCCGAAAGAAATGGCGATGAAGCTCTTCAAGCCGTTCGTCATCGGCCGCATCATCCGCGACGAGCTCGCGCACAACGTGAAGGCCGCCGAGCGCCTCGTGCAGGATTCCGCCAAAGAGGTGTGGGACATCCTCGAGGAAGTCATCCAGAACAAGTACGTGCTCCTCAACCGCGCCCCGACCCTCCACCGTCTCGGCATCCAGGCCTTCCAGCCGCTGCTCGTCGAAGGTCTCGCCATCCAGTTGCATCCGTTGGTGTGTGCCGCCTTCAACGCTGACTTCGACGGAGACCAGATGGCCGTGCACGTGCCGCTTTCCGAGAAAGCCCAGCTGGAAGCCGCGTCACTCATGTCCGCCACCCAGAACGTCCTCAAGCCCTCCGCCGGAGAGCCCATCATCAATCCGATCCAGGACATGGTGCTTGGCTGTTATTTCCTGACCCGCACGCACGACGGCAAGAAGGGCCACGGGATGACCTTCGCCAATCCGGAAGAAGCCATCATGGCCTATGACCACGGCATCGTGAGCCTGCAGGCCAAGATCAAAGTCCGCGTGTCGTTCAATGGCGAGGAACCCAAGATCGTCGAGACGTCCGTCGGTCGCCTGAAGTTCCAGGAGGTCGTCCCGCCGCGGCTCGGCTTCATCAACGCCACGATGAAGAAGAAGAACCTCTCCGATCTCATCTCCCGCTCGCTCGAACTGCTTGGCCGCGAGGAGACCGTCGCGCTCGCCGATCGCATCAAGAACATCGGCTTCGATTTCGTGACCGTCTCCGGCATCTCCATCTCCGCCTCGGATATCCGCGTCCCGCCCGAGCGTCAGAAACTCCTCGACGAGGCCAACGAGAAGATCCGCAAGATCAACAACTTCTACTGGAAGGGTCTTGTCACCGCCGACGAGCGCTACAGCCACGCCATCCGCATCTGGAGCCAGACGAAGAACGAGGTCACCAACGCCATGATCCAGGAATTCCAGCGGTACGAGGAAAACGACATCACCTACGTGATCGACTCCGGCGCCCGTGGTAACTGGGGACAGGTGACGCAGCTCGCCGGTATGAAGGGTCTCGTCGCCGATCCGTCGGGTCACACGATCGAGCTCCCGATCCAGAGCAACCTCAAGGAAGGCTTCTCCGTGCTCGAGTACTTCACCGCCACGCACGGTGGACGCAAAGGAAAGTCCGACACCGCTCTCAAGACCGCCGAAGCCGGTTACCTCACGCGCCGTCTCGTCGACGCCGTGCAGGACGTCATCATCCGCGAGGAGGACTGCGGCGCCGAACAGGGTCATCTCATCACCCGCGCCGACTCCGACAAGATCGGCGAGAAGTTCGAGAGCCGCCTCTTCGGCCGCTCGCTCGCCATGGATCTCCAGGTGGGCAACAAGACGATCGCCAAGCGCGACGACGAGATCGACACCGAGCTGCTGGCCGTCATCGACAAGAACAAGCTCGACGACATCCGCGTGCGCTCCATCATGACCTGCAAGACGCGCGGAGGCATCTGCGTCAAATGCTACGGCCGCGATCTCTCCAACAACAAGACCGTCCAGATCGGCACGCCGGTCGGCATCATCGCCGCCCAGTCCATCGGTGAGCCGGGAACGCAGCTGACCATGAGAACCTTCCACATGGGAGGTGTCGCCGAAGGAGCCGATATCACGCAGGGTCTCACCCGCGTGGAAGAGCTGTTCGAGGCACGCTCGCCCCGCACGCCCGCCACGCTCTCGGATATCGCCGGCCGCGTCAAAGTCTCGCACGGCGGCGGGAAGACGGTCGTCCACATCGTGGCGGAGGAGCCGGGAGAGGACACATACTACGTCCCGTCCGGTTACCAGGTGACGGTGAAGAAAGGCGAGGAAGTCGCTGAGCGCGCGGTGCTCGCCAAGTCCCTCTCCGATAAGTCCACCATCAAGGTCACGATCTCGGGCAAAGTCAGCCTGATCGAGCGCGGCATCGTCAAAGTCCGTCACGCCGAGATCCAGGAGCGCAGCTACGAGTTCGGTCCGCGCGAGTCGCTGCTCGTGAAGACCGCAGCCGTCATGGAGGCCGGTCAGGCCTTCAACGTCGGTCACTTCAACCTCCAGGAACTCCTGGAAAAGAAGGGGGCCTACGCCGTTCAGAACTACATTGTCCAGGAGGTGCAGCACATCTACGCCTCGCAGGGTCAGACCATCAACGACAAGCACCTGGAGATCATCGTCAAAAAGATGTTCTCCAAGGTCCGCATCATCGACGCCGGCGACACGAAGTTCCTCCCAGGCGAAACGGCCGACATGGGCGAAATGCAGTTCGAGAACGACCGCGTCCGCAGGGATGTGAAGAACGGCAAAGAAGCCACCTACGAGCAGCTCCTTCTCGGCATCACCCGCGTTGCCCTCGCCACCGATTCCTGGCTGGCCGGCGCCTCCTTCCAGGAGACCATCCGCGTGCTCGTGGAGGCAGCGACCACCCGCCGCATCGATATGCTCCAGGGTCTCAAGGAAAACGTCATTATCGGTCGCCTCATCCCCACGGGCGAGGTGTACCGCAAGCGCTACCTGTCCGGGAACAAGATCGATCCCTCTGAATCCGAGGAATCCTGATCCCCGTGTACTCTTTACTTCCCACGCCCTTCCCGTTACCATCCCCAGCCCATGCCGACAGTCAACCAGCTCATCCGCAGGCCCCGCAGAGCCAAAAGGCGTAAGTCCAAGGCTCCCGCGCTCCAGAGCACCTGGAACGCCCTCAACATGCGCGACGTCAAACTTCCGCATGGCGCGCCCTTCAAGCGCGGCGTCTGCATCAAAGTGACGACCATGACCCCGAAGAAGCCGAACTCCGCTCTCCGCAAAATCGCCCGCGTGCGCCTCACCAACGGTCACGAGGTGAAGGCCTACATCATGGGTGAGGGCCACAACCTGCAAGAACACAGCGTCGTCCTCGTCCGCGGCGGACGCGTGAAAGACCTTCCGGGTGTCCGCTACCACATCATCCGCGGCATCCTCGACACCGAGGGCGTGCGCGACCGCAAGCAGGGTCGCAGCCGCTATGGTGCAAAAAAACCGAAGAAATAGTTCGTAGGTGATAGGTTGTAGGTTGTAGACAGCCATCACTCTCACACATTCACATTCCTACAACCTCCCCCCTACAATCTACCACCTCGCCATGGCCCGCATCCCCAAGCAGTACATCCCCGTCGGTTCCGATCTCCTCCAGGAGAAGTTTATCAACTGCCTCATGAAGCAGGGCAAGAAGTCGATTGCGCGCCGCATCTTCGCGGACGCCCTGGAGATCATCAAGACGCGCACCAAGGACGCCCCGAACGAGGTGTTCAGCAAGGCTCTCCTCAACGTCACGCCGCTCGTGGAGGTCCGCCCGAAGCGCGTCGCCGGTTCGGTGTACCAGGTTCCCGTGGAAGTCACCCCCAAGCGCCAGCAGGCCCTTTCCATCCGCTGGATCCTGACGGCCGCCCGCGATCGCAAGGGTATCCCCATGGCCCACAAGCTCGCTCTCGAACTCCTCGATGCGTCCGCCGATCAGGGCAACGCCGTGAAGAAGAAGCAGGATGTGCTGAAGATGGCCCAGGCGAATAAGGCGTTTGCGCACTTGGCGAAGTAAGCATAAGTTCTTTACCCGCCGATCCCCACAGAGGCGTGGGTTCCTGTCCGCAGCAGAAGGATGCGGTCTTCCTCTTTGCGCAGGAAGACGACCCGATTTTGGCGGGGATGTGCACGTCCCATACGCCTGCGAGGTCGCCAACAAAGAGGATGCGCGTGGTCCCGTGCGGCGGGAGACGCAGAAATCCGCACCCGTAGACCCTTGCAACTTTTGTAAAAATCAGTATAATGTTTTCACAGTTTTTTGCAGGCTTCGGCACTCATTCACATGCAAAACCCCACTCCACACACCGATCCAGACCTCGACCGCACCATCTTTTTTTGGGAACGCGGACCGGTCCGTCGCATGGTGGAAGATGAGTTCGATATCGAACTGATGCGCCAGTTGGCCGAGCGCAATATCATGTTTGACGTGCCCGAGGAACGCCGTTTGCACGACCGCGTCGTTCCCGAGGCGTTCCTGTTTGTCGCCGAACACCTCGCGTGGACCGCGGAGGAGCAGACCCGCGGGCTCTTCTCTCCCGAGCACCGGACGCTGCTTCAGCAGCACATCAGTACGCTGCTCTGCCGCGAGCTCGATACGTGCGTCAGCCATCAGGTGTCCCGGAGCCACGGACCATTCAGCCTGCTGCTGGTGGCGTGCCGCTGGCTGCCCGGAACATTGCGAAAATTCCTGTCCCCCTGAGGCCCTTTGCTCATAAAATGGGCAGGAATTGGGTTTGCGTCAATTCTGCGTTTTCCGTATAGTCTCTGCACGTTTGCGATGCTTCAGCATCCAGAGCGCGGGTGCTCATTTCCTCTCGCCCGCCTTCGCCCTTCGGGACTCCGGCGGGCAAGCCCGCCACTTTTTTCCTCCGGACTTTATGGACCTTAAGAACGTACGCAATATCGGTATCATCGCCCACATCGACGCCGGCAAAACGACGACGTCCGAGCGCATCCTGTTTTACACGGGTCGCACGCACAAGATCGGCGAAGTGCACGAAGGCGAAGCCACCATGGACTGGATGGAACAGGAGCGCGAGCGCGGCATCACGATCACGTCCGCCGCCACGCAGTGTCACTGGAAGGCCCCGGACATCTCCGGCGCCGAGATCGACTGCACCATCAACCTCATCGACACCCCGGGACACGTGGACTTCACGGCCGAGGTGGAGCGCTCGCTGCGTGTTCTCGACGGAGGAGTCGTTGTCTTCGACGGGTCCCAAGGCGTCGAGCCGCAGTCCGAGACCGTCTGGCGCCAGGCCGATAAATACCAGGTCCCGCGCCTCGCGTTCGTGAACAAAATGGACAAGACCGGCGGAGATTTCTATATGTCGCTGGATTCCATCTTCGACCGTCTCTCCAAGAATGCCGTCGCCATCCAGCTGCCGATCGGCGCCGAGAGCGAATTCTCCGGTATTATCGATATCATCGCCAACAAGGCCTACACGTTCACGGGCAAGATGGGCGAGGTCCGCGAGGAGATCCCCATCCCCGAGGACATGAAGAACCAGATCCTCGAGTACCGCCTCTCTCTGATGGAGAAGGTCGCCGAGAACAGCAGCGACGATCTGATGGACAAGTTCCTGCAGAATGGCGCCCTGACGGATCTGGAGCTGCGCGAAGGCATCCG
The DNA here is from genome assembly GCA_964460365.1 of uncultured Candidatus Peribacteria bacterium. Lineage (GTDB taxonomy): Bacteria > Patescibacteriota > Gracilibacteria > Peribacterales > Peribacteraceae > DAISLF01. The sequence continues at coordinate 23,363 of CAYWPL010000016.1, forward strand.
TATCGCCACCTGCAAAAACAAGATCTACCCGGTGCTCTGCGGCTCCTCGCTGCAGAACATGGGCGTGCAGCTCGTTCTCGACGCCGTCGTCGCCTACCTGCCGTCCCCGCTCGATATTCCGCCGCTCAAGGGCCACAGCCCTAAGACGGAGGCCGAGGAGACCCGCAAGGCCTCCAACGACGAGCCGGTCAGCGCGCTCGCCTTCAAGATCGCCACCGACCCGTTCGTCGGCAAGCTCACCTTCATCCGCGTTTATTCCGGCGTGCTCGCCACGGGCACGTTCGTGTTGAACACGCGCACAGGCAACAAAGAGCGCATCGGACGCATCGTCCGTCTGCACGCCAACTCCCGCCAGGAGATCGACAAGATCGAGGCCGGAGACATCGGCGCGGTGATCGGTCTCAAGG